>NZ_JBHLZU010000020.1:0-388264 GCF_042429765.1 Allokutzneria oryzae
CGCAGCGGCCCTGACCTGCTTCAAAAGACTCCCCAAATAAGACACTCCCTTAATGCGAGAGAGAGCGCTCTCGTTTCGCGTCAAGGTGACAAAACGCGAAACGAGGCGGCGTGTGGTGGTGGCTCCGGGTGGGTGGTGTGTTGCTGGTTGCAGGGCGCGCCGTGGGCCGCGGCGACTCCAGGTGGTGTCTGGTGAGTCGCCGCGTCGGGGCGGGTCCTAGGCGGTGCGGCGTCGGCGGAGGGCGCGGACGGCGAGGTGGGTCAGTGCGAGCACGCCCAGGCCGATGCCGGAGCCGACCAGCGCCACCGTCAGCGGCCGGGTGTCGGCGGGCGCGGGCGCCGCTATGTCCACAGTGGACCGAACGGGTGGGAGCGGGTTGATGCCCTGCTCCTCCGGCAGCACCGCGGTCAACGCGGCGACCGGGTCGACCATGCCGTAGCCGACGTGGAAGTCCCGGCCGGACCTGCCCTGCGGCTGCCGGGCGGTCTTCTTGATCCGCTCCATCACCTGCACCGGGCTCAGCTGCGGGTACCTGGCGCGGACCAGGGCGACGACACCGCTGACGTACGGCGTGGCGAAGCTGGTGCCGTTGATCGAGTAGAGCTGTCCGTCCGCTTCGACAACGCGGTTGGCCAGCCCTTTCGCTCCATCACCGGGATCGAGCGAGGTGTGCTGCGTCCCCGGGGCCGCGACGTCCACCCACGGTCCGCCGAGCGTGAAGCTCGCGGGCGACCCGTCCTTGTCGAGCGCGCCCACGGTCAGCACGTCCTCGTCGTACCAGGCGGGGCTGGGCACGGTCGCCAGCGCGTCCGGGCGGTTTCCGTTGCGGCAGTTGCTGCCTTCCTTGTCGTTGACGTTTCCCGCCGCCGCGACGACCACGGAGTTGTGGTCGCGGGCGTAGCGCACCGCTGCCCGGAGCTCGGGCCAGTCCTTCGAGTTCGGAGTGGTGCAGATGACCGAGGAGATGTTGATGACCCCGGCCTTCTCGTCCGTCGCGCGCACGATCGCCTTGGCCAGCGACAGGTGGTCGCCCGCGCGGACCGGTGTGTTGTTCTTCTGACCGCCGTACGCCTTGCTGGACTGCCGGATCGCGAGGATGCGCGCACCGGGGGCGACACCCTTGAAGCCTTCCTTCTCGACCTCGTCGTTGGCCGCGATGATGCCCGCGACCAGCGTGCCGTGGCCGTCGCAGTCCGTGGTGCCGTCCCCGTCGCTGCTCACGTAGTCGCCGCCCGCCCGCAACCGCCCGTCGAAGCGCGGGTGCTTGTTGACGCCGGTGTCGATCACCGCGACGAGCTGGCCGTCACCCCTCCCGAAACGCCACACCTGCTCGAAGTTGAGGTCCATCTGGCCCCACGGCCGGGCCTCGACGCTGGCACCCGATCCGGCCTTCACGCACTCCTTGTCCCGTTGGTAGGTCTGGTCCGGGGCAGGGGGATGACCACTCAGCGAACTCGCGTCGAAGCTGACCGGGGGCGGCGTCGGATAGCTCGGAACCGGGGTGAACTCGACTGTCGGCTGGGCGAGCGCGATCACGCTCGCGACAGCGGCGATTGGGCTTCTCACAGGTGCCTCACCACGCTGTAGAGGTCCATCACGGCCAGCGCGAGCGGCAGCACGGCCGCGATCAGCACCGCCTCCGCCACGTCCACGGAACGGCGCAGAACCGGGGAGAAGCGCTGCTTCGGGAAGACGACCCCGAGCGTGATCGCCGCGCCCGCGAGCACCACGAGCGAGCCGAACACCCACAGCAGCTGGTGGAACGGGTTCGCGCGGAGCAGCCAGCCGACCATCAGTCCGGTCGCCGAGAGCAAGCCCGTCACCAGCAGCGCGATCGCCTGACCGCCGTTGGCGTAGGTGCGGGCGCGCAGCAGCAGCACCGCCGAGACCACACCGCCGAAGAGTGGGCCGAACCACGAACCGCCCGCGGCCGCGATCACCGCGCCCGCCGCGGCGACGAGCCCACAAGCGATGATCATGCCGGTCATGTACTCGTGGGCCAGGCCCGCGCGGCGCTCGATCACCGCGTAGTCCGGGAACTCGTCGTCTTCCTTGAGCTCGGCGGCACTGCCGGGGACCTGCGGCAGCGGCAGCTTGGCGAGCTGGATGGTCAACCTGGGCAAGCCGGAGAGCGCCGCGAGTGCGACGGCCGACGCGCCCGCCGCGACCCCGGCGACGGAGTGCGGCACGAACACGGTGACCAGGGCGGCGAGCGCGCCCGCCGCGCCGATCCCGGCTCCTGCGACGAACACCGTGATGCCTCCGCCGAGCACCAGCAGGCCGATCACCGCGACCACGGCCAGCAGCGCGAACGCCAGGATCAAGCTCGCAGGTCCGAAGCGGCCGGGTACCGCGTGCAGCCCGCACACGAAGGCGAAGGGCAGGGCACCGGCCGCCGCGACCGCGATCCCGGAGTCGGGCGCCTGGTGCACCCGGGTGACCGTCGAGCCCGCCGCGATGGCCACCAGCGCGGCCACGCCCGCGGTGATCGCCGCCGCGAGCGGGAAGCGCCCGCCGGCCAAGTGGACCGCGGCGGCCGCGGTGACCAGGGCCAGCACGCACGCGATGTTGCCGAGCCTGCGCGCGGTCTCCCCGGTCCACGGCCGCAGCCCGCCCGGCTCGGCGTCGGCGATCGCGTCCACCACGTCGTCGTAGAGCGGCGGCGGCGGGTTCTCGCTGCGGCGGCGCAGCTGGAGCAGGTCGCCGTCGACGACGCCGAGCGACGCGAGCGTGCGGCTCGGGTCGAGCGGTGCCTCCCCGAGCTTGCCGAGGCACCAGCCGCCGTGCCGCGCGCCGCCGTCCGGGCTCGCCTGGCCCGCGAGGTTGAGCAGCATCGGCAGCAGGTCGGCCACCGCGACGTCCGAAGGCAACGCCACGTCGATCCGCGTTCGCGGCGCGAGCACCGTCACCCTGCTGAACACCGTCGTTGCGGTCGCCACCAGCACCCCCTGCGGTTTGTTAGCCCGTCCCGGTGCGTGATCGGTGAATCGTCCGGAACGAAGTCCTGAGCGCCCCTAGTATGGCCGGGCCTCATCCGGCGGGACTTCGGGTTCGGTGAATCCGCCACAAGAGGACTAGGGCAGTCTTGGGGGACCGCCAGAGAATTGCCGACCCTGACGAGCTAAGAGGTACTGCTTCGGTGAGCACGCTTCAGTTCAAGCGGACCGCGCGACTGAGCCCGCCCCGCATGCCAGGCGGTGAGCTGCTTCTCGAAGCGCCACCCGAGGTGCCCCGCGTCATTCCGGCCAACATCCTGATGAAGATGCTGCCCGCGGTGATGATCGCGGCGTCCGTGCTGATGATGGGCCTGGTCTTCATGACAGGGGGGCAGAATCCGAGCTCACTGATCTTCGGCGGGATGTTCCTGCTGTCCACCATCGGGATGATGGCGGGCGGCGGATTCGGCGGAACGGGCAAGAAGAAAGCCGAGATGAACGAGGACCGCAAGGATTACCTGCGGTATCTCGGGCAAATGCGGGAACGCGCACGCCAGGCGGGTCGCGACCAGCGCGACGCGCGCGAGTGGGTGCACCCCGACCCGCAGGCGCTGTGGTCGCTGGCCGCCACCCGCAGGATGTGGGAGCGCCGCGCGAGCGACCCGGACTTCTGCCACCTGCGGATGGGCCGAGGACCGCAGCGCCTGGAGACCAGGCTGCGCCCGCCGGAGACCGGCCCGGTCGACGAGCTCGAACCGATCACCACGCTGGCGCTGCGCCGGTTCATCCGCGCTCACTCGATCGTGCCGAACCTGCCGTCGGTGTTCACCCTGCGCGCCTTCGCCGCGGTCGCGCTGCACGGCGAGCGCGAGGTCACCCGGGCGCTGGCGCGTTCGCTGCTGGCCCAGCTGGTCACCTTCCACGCGCCGGACGACGTGCTGGTCGCCGTGGTCACCAGCGGACGGGCCCGCGCTGAGTGGGAGTGGACGAAGTGGCTGCCGCACGTGCAGCACCCCAGGCTCACCGACGGCATCGGCGCGCTGCGCATGATCACCGGCTCGCTCAAGCAGGTGGAGACCTGGCTGGCCGAGGAGATGCGCGACCGCCCGCGCTTCACCAAGGGCGGCCAGCAGCAGCCGGAGCTGCCGCACATCGTGGTCGTCATCGACGACGGTGAGGTCGCGGGGGACGAGCACGTCCTGCTCACCGAGGGCCTGTCCGGGGTCACGCTGCTCGACCTGTCGGACTCCATCGGCACCCTGTCCAAGCGGCGTGGCATCCGGCTGACCGTCCAGGACGGCAGGCTCGGCGCGCTCAGCGGAACCGGCGGGGTGGAGTGGTTCGGCGGGCCGGACGCCATGACCGTGACGGAGGCCGAGGCGCTGGCCCGGCGGATCTCGCCCTACCGGATCGTCACCGGCGCGGGCGCGGAGCTCGTGGACGAGCCGCTGCTGACCTCCGACACCGGCCTGTTCGAGCTGCTCGGGCTCGGCGACCCGATGAGCTTCGAGATCGCCCACGCGTGGCGGCCCAAGCCGATCAGCGACCGCTTCAAGGTGGCCTTCGGCGTCGGCGAGCACGGTCAGCCGGTGGAGCTGGACATCAAGGAGGCCGCGGTCGGCGGCATGGGCCCGCACGGCCTGTGCATCGGCGCGACCGGCTCCGGCAAGTCGGAGTTCCTGCGCACCCTGGTGCTCGGCATGATCGCCACGCACTCCTCGGCGACGCTGAACCTGATCCTGGTGGACTTCAAGGGCGGCGCGACCTTCGCGGGCCTGGACGGAGCCCCGCACGTGGCCGCGGTGATCACCAACCTGGCCGACGACCTGACGCTGGTCGACCGCATGCAGGACGCGATCGCCGGTGAGATGAACCGCCGCCAGGAGGCGTTGCGCGACGGCGGGAACTTCAAGAACGTCTGGGAGTACGAGCGGGCGCGGGAGAACGGCGCGGACCTGGACCCGTTGCCCGCCTTGTTCATCGTGGTCGACGAGTTCTCCGAGCTGCTGTCGGCAAAGCCGGACTTCATCGAGCTCTTCGTCGCCATCGGCCGTCTCGGCCGGTCCTTGCAGATCCACCTCCTCCTCGCCTCGCAACAGCTTGAGGAAGGGAGGCTGCGCGGCCTCGACAGCCACCTGTCCTACCGGATCGGCCTGAAGACCTTCTCCGCATCGGAGTCCAGGTCCGTGCTCGGTGTTCCCGACGCCTACGAGCTGCCGCCGGTCCCTGGCTCCGGCTACCTGAAGTTCGACACGAACACCTTGGTCCGCTTCAAGGCCTGCTACGTCTCGGGGCCGCACCGGCCGCCCGGCATGCAGGCGGTCCGGGCAACCGCGCCGGTCACCGGCGACCGCAGGCCGAAGCTGTTCGTCCCGGACTTCGTCGAGATCCCGGTGGTCCCGGACACCCCGGTCTCGGAGAACGAGCCCGCCAAGCCGGAGCAGCCGACGGAGCCGAGCGAGCTGGACATCGTGGTGCGCCGGGTGCAGCGCAAGGGGCCGGAGGCGCACGCGGTGTGGCTGCCGCCGCTGAACGAGCCGCCCTCGCTGGACCTGTTGCTGCCCAACCTCTCCGTGACCGAGGAGCGCGGACTGTCCCCTGTGGACTACTTCGGCGCCGGGAAGCTGATCGCGCCGGTCGGCATCGTCGACCGGCCGTACGAGCAGCGCAGGGACACCCTGTGGGCCGACTTCTCCGGCAGCGGCGGGCACGCGGTCGTCGTCGGCGCGCCACGCGCGGGCAAGTCGATGCTCATGCGGTCGCTGGTGATGTCGATGGCGCTGACGCACACCGCGGAGGAGGCGCAGTTCTACTGCCTGGACTTCGGTGGCGGCACGCTCGCGTCGTTGCAGGGGCTGCCGCACGTCGGCGGCTACGGCGGCCGGTTCTCGCCGGACCTGGTGCGGCGCATGGTCGCCGAGCTCAAGACCCTGCTCGCCGAGCGGGAGCAGCGCTTCCGCGAGCTCGGTGTGGAGTCGATGGCGGAGTTCCGCGCCCGCAAGCGCCGCAAGGAGGTCGTGGACGACCCGTTCGGCGACGTCTTCCTCCTGGTGGACGGCTGGGCGGCGTTCCGGCAGGAGTTCGAGCTGCTGGAGCCGGACGTGGTGAACATCGCCGCGCAGGGCCTGTCCTACGGCGTGCACCTGGTGATCGCCGCGACCCGGTGGGCGGAGATCCGCCCGTCACTGAAGGACCTGCTCGGCACGCGCTTCGAGCTCAAGCTGGGCGATCCCAGTGAGTCCGATGTGGACAGACGAGTCGCCGTCAACGTGCCCGCCGAGCGGCCCGGTCGAGGCGTCTCGCGGGAGCGGCTGCACTTCCTCACCGCGCTGCCCAGGATCGACGGCGCGGCGAAGGCTTCCTCCGGGGTGCCGATGACCGCAGAGGACGTGGGCACCGGCATCTCCGACGCGGTGGCCAGGATCGCGGCGGCGTGGCGCGGGCGTTCCGCCCCGCCGGTCCGGATGCTGCCCGACTCCTTCCCGTACTCGCGGCTGCCCGCGCACACCGAGGACCTGCCGAGGCACGCCATCCCGATCGGGATCGACGAGGACGAGCTCAAGCCGGTGTACCTGGACTTCGAGTCCGAGCCGCACTTCGTCGCCTTCGCCGAGCAGGAGTCCGGCAAGACCAACCTGCTGCGGACGATCGTCCAGGGCATCGTCGACCGCTTCACGCCGAAGCAGGCGCGGATCATCCTGGTCGACTACCGGCGCTCGATGCTCGGCTTCGTCACCTCCGAGCACCTGCTGGCGTACGCGGCGGGGTCGCAGCAGTTCACCGGCATGGTCGAGGACATCCACGCGTCGCTGACCAAGCGGCTGCCCGGCCCCGACGTCACCCAGGAACAGCTCAAGGACCGGTCGTGGTGGTCCGGCCCCGAGCTGTTCCTCGTCGTCGACGACTACGACCTGGTCGCGACGTCGGGCAACAACCCGCTCGCCCCGCTCGGCGACTTCCTCGCCCAGGCAAGGGACATCGGCCTGCACCTGGTCGTCGCGCGGGCCTCGGGCGGTGCCAGCAGGGCGCTCTACGACCCGGTGCTCGGCAAGCTCCGCGAGCAGTCCGCGCCCGGCATCGTGATGAGCGGCAACCGGGACGAGGGCGCGCTCGTCGGCACGGTGAAGCCGTCCTCGATGCCGCCGGGCCGGGGCACCCTGGTCAACCGCAGGTCCGGCCAGCGCGTCGTGCAGCTGGCCTGGCTGGACCCGGAGTGAGCGAGCCGTTCGGCACAGCGGCTTCGGTCGTTGCGGCCGAGCCTGCGAGGTGGTCATGACCGGACGGGTCCGGCTCGCCGTCGACTTCGGCACGTCCAGCACCTGTGCCGCGCTGTCGGTTGACGGCGGCGAGCCGGCCGTGGTCCTTGTCGACGGCAGCCCGCTGGTGCCCTCGGCGGTCTTCGTCGCCATCGACGGCACGGTGTTCGTCGGCCGCGAGGCGGAGCGCCAGGCCGCGATCGACCCGGCCCGCTACGAGCCGCACCCCAAGCGCCGCATGGACGAGGGCGAGCTGCTGCTGGGCAACGCCGTCGTCCCGGTCGCCCGCGTCGTCGGCGCGGTGCTCGCGATGGTGGTCGCCGAGGCCCGCCGGGTCGCGGGCGGCGCACCGGTCGACGTGCTCGTGCTGACCCACCCGGCCGACTGGGGATCGGTGCGCCTCAGCGTGCTCCGCCAGGCGGCCTCCGGGCTCGCCGCCCGCGTCGTCCTGGTGTCCGAACCCGTTGCGGCAGCGGTGTTCCACGTCGCCAACACGGGATTCACCGGCGGCGCGCTCGCGGTGCTGGACGTCGGCGGTGGCACCGTCGACGCCAGCGTGGTGCGACGCGGCGGTTCCGGTTTCGAGGTCCTCGCCAGCCGGGGTGACCCCGGGTTCGGCGGCGCTGACATCGACCAGGCGCTGCTGGAGCACGTCGGCACGCTCGTCTCCGGTGAGGACCCCGAGGCGTGGCGGCGGCTCGTCGAAGGCCGGGACCTGCCCGACCGCCGTCGCCGCCGAGTGCTGCACGAGGACGTCCGCAGCGCCAAGGAGACCCTTTCCCGGCACGCGTACACCGACATCCCGATGCCGCCGCCCTTCTCCGACGCGCACGTGCCCAGGGGGGAGCTGGAGCGGCTGGTGCGCGGGCGGCTCGCCCGAGCCGTGGAGATGCTGGCGGCGACCGTGCGTGACTCCGGGGCGCAGGTGGGCGCCGTGTTCCTCGTTGGTGGGTCCAGCCGCATCCCGTTGCTCGGTCAACTCGTCCACGACCGCCTCGGCGTGGTTCCGACCGCGCTGGACCAGCCGGAGACCGTGGTGGCGCGCGGTGCTCTTCGCGCCGTCGGAGCTCTTGGTACCGCCGGCGCCGTCCCACCTCCGGCGGTAACGCCCGTGCCGCCCGCCGCGGTCCCGGCCAGGGCACGGCCTCGCCGGTCGAAGGCGCTCGTGCTGGTGGCAGTGGTTCTTGCGGTGGTGGCGGCGGTCACAGCACTTGTCGTGTTCACCGGATCGGGCGGTAAGGAACTCGCTCAGTACGACTACCGATTCCGAGTTCCGGACGGCTGGGAACACAGCGGGGGCGACCCGGCGAAACGCAAGGTCCAACTCCGCAGAACCGCGACCCCGGACGCGGGCGATGTGATCGGCGTCGAACAGCGGCAGTTGTCCTACAACGCCTCGGTGGAACCCGAACGCGCACTCGGCGAACTCCGGACGGCCTTCGACGCCGAGCGCGAGCACGGTTACTCGGGATTTGAGCCCTCGGTGCGGTTCGGGGGCCGCGACGTCGTCCGCTACCGCCGTGACCTGCCAGGATCGGTCGTCGAGTGGTATGTGGTCTTCGAGGGGGCGACCCAGCTCACAGTCGGCTGCCAGAGCACTGGAAGTACCGGGGAAGAGGTCGGGCGGGCCTGCGAGCACGTGGTGCGCACCCTTGCCGTGACAAGCTGAGTGAATTCCCGGCAAATGCCAGAGTGATTTTCCCTATCCGAATCCGGCCGGGCCCACCAATCAGGTGGACGGCGTTCACACCCGCAACAACTTGCGGCGTTAAGTCGCCCCGCGTGAACCGGTCGTGGCAGGGTCTTGGGCTGTGACACCGATCGAAGGGGGAGTCGTTCGATGACTCAGTACGAGGTCAATGCCGAGGCCATGGGTAAGGCCTCCGGCGACGTGGCCAGAGTTCGGGACCAGCTCGTCGGCCAGCTCAACAGCCTGCGCGGGCAGCTGGAGCCGCTGCAGTCGCAGTGGAGGGGCGACGCGTCGAAGGCGTTCCAGACGCTGATGCGCAACTGGAACGAGCAGACCGTCCGGCTGAACAACGCGCTCGGGGTGATCTCCGACCAGCTCGGCCAGTCCGGCAAGTCCTACATCCGCCGGGAGCAGCAGGCCTCCGAGGGCATGTCCACCATCCGCGCCGGCCTCGAAGGGCTCTGATCAGCATGGACATCAAGGTTCAGTTCGGTTCCCTCGCCGAGGCGCAGGGCAACATCGCCTCCGCGGCCACCAAGCTGCAGACCCAGCTCGCGGACCTCAAGTCCGACCTGGCTCCGCTCACGGCGACGTGGACCGGTGCGGCAGCCGACAACTACAAGCGCGCCCAGCGCGAGTGGGACGAGTCGGCCAAGGCGCTCCAGGAGATCCTGGCCAAGGTCGGCACCGCGCTCGGCCACGCCAACGAGAACTACCAGGACGGCGAGCGCAAGGCCGCCGACCTGTGGTGACCAGCGCGTGAGGTGCTCGAAGGCCCCGGCTCCTGCCGGGGCCTTCTTGCGTGTCCGAGCCGGCGGCAGGCCCCCGACCTGGCATGATGCCGAACATGGCGCTCGTCACCGGGGGCCGTTTTGACCCTGCCGCACAGCGGCGGGTAACCTCGATCGCTGTTGAAGCGGTATATCGTGCGGCGCCAAGTCGGCCGCGCGTTTTCGCGCCCTGAAGAGCAGGTGCCGGACTCTGCCGCCCCAACGCCACCCCAGACGCGAGTGACGACGAGGTAGATCCGTGCGCACGTACAGCCCGAAGCCCAGCGAGGTGAAGCGAGCCTGGCATGTCATCGACGCCCAGGACTTGGTGCTCGGCCGCCTCGCGACCCACGCCGCAACCCTGCTGCGCGGAAAGCACAAGCCGACGTACGCGCCGCACATCGACACCGGTGACTTCGTCGTCGTCATCAACGCCGAGAAGGTCGCGCTGACCGGTAACAAGCGCGACCAGGAGTTCGTCTACCGGCACAGTGGCCACCCGGGCGGACTGAAGAAGCGCTCGTTCGGCGAGATGCTGGACAAGTACCCCACCAAGCTGGTCGAGAAGGCCATCAAGGGGATGCTGCCGAAGAACAAGCTCGGCAACGCCATGGGCAAGAAGCTCAAGGTCTACGCCGGTCCGAACCACCCGCACGCGGCCCAGCAGCCGCAGTCGTTCGAGCTCCCCAAGGTCAGCCAGTGACCTCGCCGGTGTCGGACAACCAGAACTCAGAGGAAAACCGCGTGACCACTCCCGCTGACGAGACCACTCCCGCCGTCGACGAGACCGTTGCCGACGAGGCCGTTGCCACCGACGAGGTCGTCGCCGAGGCCACCTCTGACGAGGCCGTTGCCGAGGCCACCTCTGACGAGGTCGTCGCCGAGGCCACCTCTGACGAGGTCGCCGTCGCGCCGCTCGGCACCGGCCGCCTGATCCAGACGGTGGGCCGCCGCAAGCAGGCCATCGTCCGCGTCCGCCTGGTGCCCGGCACCGGCAAGTTCCTGCTCAACGGCAAGGACATCGACGCCTACTTCCCGAACAAGGTGCACCAGCAGCTGATCCGGGACCCGTTCACCACGACGGACAAGCTCGACAAGTTCGACGTGTTCGGCACCCTCTCCGGTGGCGGCGTCTCCGGCCAGGCCGGCGCGCTGCGCCTGGCGATCGCGCGTGCGCTGATCTCGCTGGACGCCGACGACCGCCCCGTGCTGAAGAAGGCCGGCTTCCTCACTCGTGACCCGCGGGCCAAGGAGCGGAAGAAGTACGGTCTCAAGAAGGCCCGTAAGGCCCCGCAGTACAGCAAGCGCTGACCTCGGCCTTACGTCGCAAGACAACCTACGGGAGCAGATGTCCGTCCTACGGATGTCTGCTCCCGTAGTTGCGTCCGGCCCTCGTCCGGGCCCGTCACTCGGAGGACTTCTCGACATGGCTCGCCTCTTCGGCACCGATGGTGTGCGTGGTCTCGCCAACTCCGACCTCACCCCCGAGCTCGCGATGTCCATCGCGGTCGCGGCGGCGCGGGTGCTCGGTGAGCGCAACGGTCCGGACCGCCCGGTCGCGGTCGTCGGCCGGGACCCGCGAGCCAGCGGCGAGATGCTGGAGGCGGCCGTCGCGGCCGGTCTGGCCTCGGCGGGCGTGGACGTGCTCCGGGCGGGTGTGCTGCCCACTCCCGCGGTCGCGCACCTGGTCAGCGACCTGGGCGCCGGGCTCGGCGTGATGATCTCCGCCTCGCACAACCCGATGCCGGACAACGGCATCAAGCTGTTCTCCGGCGACGGGCACAAGCTGCCCGACGCCGTGGAGAACCAGATCGAGCAGCTGATGGCCGGCGGTGCCGGCGTCGCCCGCCCCACCGGTGGCTCCATTGGCCGCGTCCGCGACATCGATGACGCGGTCCAGCGCTACGTCGACCACCTGCTGCTGGCCACCCCGCAGCCGCTTGAGGGCCTGCGCGTCGTCGTGGACTGCGCGAACGGCGCGGCCTCCATCGCCGCCCCCGAGGCCTACCGCCGAGCGGGCGCCGAGGTCATCGCGGTGCACGCGTCCCCGGACGGCATCAACATCAACGACGGCTGTGGCTCCACCCACCTCGACGTGCTCCGCGACGCGGTCCGTGAGCACGGCGCGGACATGGGCATCGCGCACGACGGCGATGCCGACCGCTGCCTCGCCGTGGACAACACCGGCGCCGAGGTCGACGGCGACCAGATCCTCGCGGTGCTCGCCCTGGCCATGAAGGAGGGCGGCGAGCTCGCCGACGACACCCTCGTCGCCACGGTGATGAGCAACCTCGGCCTGCACCTGGCCATGCGCGACCACGGCGTCGCCGTGCGCACCACCTCGGTCGGCGACCGCTACGTGCTGGAGGAGCTGCGCTCCGGCGGCTTCTCCCTCGGCGGCGAGCAGTCCGGCCACGTGGTCCTGCCCACCCACGCCACCACCGGCGACGGCCTGCTCACCGCGCTGCGCCTGATGGCCCGCGTGGTCTCCAGCGGTCGCTCCCTCGCCGACCTGGCCGGGGTGATGCGCCGCCTGCCGCAGGTCCTGGTCAACGTCAAGGTCAGTGACAAGGCCGCGGTCGCCGCCTCCCCGTCGGTCGCCGAGGCCGTCGCCGCCGTCGAGGCCGAGCTGGCGGGCAGCGGCCGGGTGCTGCTGCGCCCCTCCGGCACCGAGCAGCTGGTCCGGGTGATGGTGGAGGCCCCGAGCCAGGACGCCGCCGACGCCGCCGCCAAGCGCCTCGCCGGGGTCGTCTCCGGCATTCGCTGAGCAGTTCCCCTGTTCGGCCCGCGCCCGCTTCGCCGCTGGTCCACCATGGGGTGGATCGCGGAAGAGGCGGGCGTCGGCATCCGGGCGTCTCGATAGCCTCTGCCCGATCAGGGGAGAGTCGAGGGGGACGTTCAGGTGGGTTTCGGCACCAACACCGACGAGATGTCGACCGTCGCGGGAGCGTTGCGCTCCGCGGCGGAAGCTGCCGCTCCGAAGATCAAGCCGGTCGAGGTGGCGGCCAACGAGGTCGGCAATCTTGGCTTGGCGCACGTTGAGGCGGCGAAGAAGTACAACGATGGGCTGCGCAGGCTCGTCACCGCCGCGAACAGCTTCGTGGCCGCCACCAACGACTTCGCTGGCCGCCTGGAGAAGACCAAGGGCGGCTACCAGTGGGTGGAGAACAAGAACACCGGCACCGTCGGGGGTAAGTGATGGCCGACCTGCCCAGCCGGGACGAAGTTGTCGAGATGCTCGGCAGCCCGGAGCTCACCAAGGCCGAGAAACGAGACCTGCTGCTCGCCTACCGCCGGTACGACTCCACCAGCGACGATGTGATGGCGAGGTACGAGAGAGAGCTCAACCTCGGCGCCTTCGAGATCCGGGCAAGCCAACTCCGTCATTTCGGCTACCGCGACTTGGGTTTGCTGGATGTCCACAAGCGCTACAAGGAGGCCGTCGAGCAGCGGGTCAACGGTGGTGTTCGCTCGGGCAAGGAGAAGCTGGAGGACCTCAAGCGCAAAGGTGCCACGGGCGGCACCGGGGCGACCAACTCCAACGAGATCCTTGACGTGGGACTGCCCGGACTCGATGTGTTCAAGCGCTTCGGCCAGGTCTATGCCGAAGCACCCCGCGGCTCCTTCAATCCCAAGGCCATCGACGGTGACCCCTACGCGCTGGCGAAGGCGCACTACGAACAGCAGCGAGACATCCGGTTCGACCAGCTCGAGGCCCACGCGCGGGTGCTGGTAGAGGCGAAGGGCGCGATCGAAGCGTCTGCGGCCAAGTCCTCAAGCAGTCTCTCCGGGCTTTACGGGCACTGGACAGGCAAGGCCGCTGACCGTTCGCGGGTCTTCTCCGACCGGTTCCGGGTGGAGGTGGGTCACCTGACGCAGTCGTTGCAAGGGGCGGCCGAGGTGATCCGCAGTGCGTCGGCGAAGGTCGCGCAGATGTGCCGGGACAAGGCGGAGTTCGCGCTCACCTCGCATCGTGAGCGGATGCCGGATCGCACGGTCGCCGAAGGCTTGATCATCATGCGGATGGCCAAAGGCAGGCGCGACGCGGATGCTCGCAACGTCGCCCGGCTGCTGCCCCCCGATGTGGCGAAGCGTGTCGCGGAGGACGCCTGCGAGCTGAACGAGGAGACCCTCCGGTTCATCGAGGCCGCGGCGCTGAAGTGGGCGGAGTCGTTCTGTCGGGACTTCGAGTCGCACCACGCGAAGTTTGTTGATATGTGCAAAAAGACCCGTGCCAACGTGGACAACATCTGGCAGGTGATGACCGACCACCTCAACCAGCTCAATGACAACCCGTTCAAGGAGCTGATCGGCGGGACTCCGCCCGGCGGTGGCGGTAAGCCCGGTGGTGGTGGTGGTGGTTCCGGCGGCGGGGGAGGCGGCGGTGGTGGAGGGGGCGGTATCGGTGGCGGTGGCGGCCCTGGCGGTGGTGGCGGTGGTGGCGGACGAATCCCGCCGATCGCTCCGCCACCACCGATCACACCGCCGGTGATGCCGCCCGTCGAGACACCGCCTGCCGGGACGGAGCCCTCCGCCGTTCCCGGAATGCCTGTGCCAGGCGGAAACCAGCCGCGCGAGTCGGTGAGCTTCGAGGACGGCGGGCGCAAGATCTCCGTCACCAGCCCGACCCGAGACGGCCACGTGACGATCACCGTGGAAGGCCCGGACGGCAAGCCGAAGAGCTACGAGGTCGACTTCGGACCGACCGGTCCTGAGGTGAAGCCGATGCCGCAGCCCGGCGGCGTCCCCGTGCAGCCGATCAATGCGCCTCCCGGTGCGCCGCAAGAGATTCCGGTCACCAAGGCGGACGAGAACGGCAAGGCGACCATCCAGGACGGCGACCGTTCGATCGTCGCGGAGCGGGTGCCTGGTGACTCCGGTCATCTGAAGGTGACCGTGCCGGGCGCGGACGGCAGGCCAACGACCTACGACCTCGACTTCACCGACGGGCAGGTCGAACACGCAAGCTCCACTGTGGACGGTTACCGGAGCTCGGGTGAGTTCGAAGAGCCCGCCGAGTACCGACCGGGCGGAGCCGGGCCGCGGCCGGGCGAAGCCGCGCTCGGCTCGATGCCCGGTGACGGGCAACGGGTGCCGGACGCTCCGCAGCCGCAGAGCTCCGGCATGGCGATGCCCCCCGCTGCGCAGGCGGGCGGTGGAGGAGATCAGGAGCGCAGTGGAAACCCTTGGCGCACCCCGGCTCCCGTCGTGGACGACGGCGGTGCCGCCGAGACGGTGAGCAGGCTCGCGCGGGTGCTCGGCGGCCTTGACGACGAGGAGGACCAGCGGTGAGCGATGACGTCGCCGCGGCGCAGCGAAGGCTGGACCTGGTGATGCGCGAGCACGCCGAGCAGATGGAGCTGGCCACCAGGCGCAGGGACGAGGCCGTCGCCGAGTCCGAGCGCGCCGCGAAGGCGATCACGGAGCACGCGGCCAAGGTGGTGGAACGGCTCCAGGACCGCCGTGACACCGGGTGGCCGCCGCAGCAGCCGCAGCAGCGGCAACAGCCGATGGACGACGACGAGGACTACTCGACGCAGACCTGGTTGCGCTGAAAGGGAATCAGGCGAGGCTGGGGACGGCGGGACCTCGGGTGTAGTCGATCGAGCAGCCCTTGATCTCGTCCTCCAGCAACGCGCTGTACTTGCGGTTGCCGCTGAGCACGCGCAGGAAGAACGCGGTCAGCAGGACCCGGGAGATCTTGTGCGTCGCCCGCTGTGGCTTGCCGTCCAGCAGCAGGTCGGTCCACTGCCAGTTCTCGGTGAAGCCGAGGTGCGTCGCCTTCTGCACGCCGCGCAGCTGCACCGGACCGGCCCACGCCTGCGCCACCGGCTCCGCGTGCCCGATCGGCGGGGAGATCAGGTCCTCGTCGCCGGAGAGGTGCAGCGCGGGCATCGTGCACTCGCGCGCGGCGTCCAGTGCGGAGGGCCTGGTCTCCGACAGCCCCATCGTGCCGACCGCTCGGACCCGGTCGTCCTCGGCCGCCGCCAGCACCGCGCAGCCGCCGCCGAGGGAGTGCCCGGCGAGGCCGAGCTGCTCCGGGTTGACGCTGATCTTGCCCTCACCCAGGCGCACGCCGGTGCAGATGTCCAGCGTGGTGCGCAGGTCGGCGGTGAACAGCCTGTGCGACGGCAGCGGACCGTTCTGCGTGGCTGGCGCCGCGACGACGAAGCCCCACGAGGCCAGGTGCCGCATGAACCCGTGGTAGCGCTTGATCGGCTGGAGCCAGCCGTGGCCGAACACCACCGCGGGGAGGTTCTGGCCCGACTCCGGGGTGAGCACCGCGCCGGGGAGGCCCACCAGCGCCAAGTCCCCTCGCATCACCCGGTACGGGCCGGGGCGAGACAGCTCCTTGAACGCCTGCTTGGCGGTGAGTGCCATGAGCGCAGACGTTAGTGGATCGGCCCCCGAACTGCGATGGCAGGCGTGTCCAGACCAATCCGACAGGCATTGGTCCAACGCCATACTCTGGCCGCGTGTGTGGAATCGTGGGATACGTGGGCCATCGCCCCGCCCTGGACGTGGTGCTGAACGGGCTGAGCAGGCTGGAGTACCGGGGCTACGACTCCGCGGGCGTCTCGGTTCTCAACGGCGCCGGTGAGCTGGCCGTCGAGCGCAAGGCCGGGCCGCTGGTGAACCTGGAGAACCGGCTCGACGAGGCGGGCAGAGGCCGGTTCACCGGGACCGCGGGCATGGGCCACACCCGCTGGGCCACGCACGGGCCGCCCACCGACCGCAACGCCCACCCGCACCGCGACGCCTCGGGAAGGCTCGCGGTGGTCCACAACGGGATCATCGAGAACTTCGCGCAGCTGCGCGCCGAGCTGGAGGCCGAGGGCGTCGAGCCGGCCAGCGACACCGACTCCGAGAGCGCCGCGCACCTCATCGCCCGCGCGTACGACGGCGGGGAGACCGCGAAGGACCTCGCCGCGTCCGTGCGCGCGGTGTGCCGACGCCTCGAAGGCGCGTTCACCCTCGTGGTCACGCACGCCGACCACCCGGACCAGATCGTCGCCGCCCGCCGCTCCTCACCGCTGGTGCTCGGCGTCGGCGAGAGCGAGATGTTCCTGGCCTCCGACGTGGCCGCGTTCATCGAGTACACCAAGGACGCCGTCGAGCTGGGCCAGGACCAGGTCGTCGTGCTCGACCGCGAGGGCTACCGCGTCACCGACTTCCACGGCGAGCCCGTCGCCGTGACCCCGTTCCGGGTGACCTGGGACCTCGCCGCCGCCGAGAAGGGCGGCCACGAGTACTTCATGCTCAAGGAGATCGAGGAGCAGCCCGACGCGCTGGCCAACACGCTGCGCGGGCACTTCCAGGACGGTCGGATCGTGCTCGACGAGCAGCGCCTGTCCGACCAGGACCTCCGCGACGTGGACAAGGTCTTCGTGGTGGCCTGCGGTTCCGCCTACCACTCCGGGCTCGTCGCCAAGTACGCGATCGAGCACTGGACACGGCTGCCCGTCGAGGTCGAACTCGCCAGCGAGTTCCGCTACCGCGACCCCGTTCTGGACCGCGACACCCTGGTCGTCGCGGTGTCGCAGTCCGGAGAGACCGCCGACACGCTGGAGGCGGTCCGCCACGCGCGTGAGCAGAAGGCCAGGGTGCTCGCGGTCTGCAACACCAACGGCGCGCAGATCCCCCGCGAGTCCGACGCGGTGCTCTACACCCACGCGGGCCCGGAGATCGGTGTCGCCTCGACCAAGGCGTTCCTGGCGCAGATCGCGGCGAACTACCTGGTCGGCCTCGCACTGGCGCAGGCCCGCGGCACCAAGTACCCCGACGAGGTCGCTCGCGAGTTCCACGAGCTGGAGTCCATGACCTCGGCCGTGGACCGCGTTCTGTCCACTTCGGACAGTGTGCGGAAGCTGGCGAGGGAGCTGGCCGACTCCAAGGCGGTGCTGTTCCTCGGCCGCCATGTCGGCTACCCGGTGGCGCTGGAGGGCGCGCTCAAGCTCAAGGAGCTGGCGTACATGCACGCCGAGGGCTTCGCCGCCGGTGAGCTCAAGCACGGCCCGATCGCGCTGATCGAGGAGGGCCTGCCCGTGGTGGTCGTCGTGCCGTCGCCGAGAGGGCGCGCCGTGCTGCACTCGAAGCTGGTCTCCAACATCCAGGAGATCAAGGCCCGTGGCGCGCGCACCATCGTGATCGCGGAGGAGGGCGACGAGACCGTGCGCCCGTTCGCCGACCACCTCGTCGAGGTGCCCGCCGTGCCCACGCTGCTCCAGCCGCTGGTGTCCACGATCCCGTTGCAGGTCTTCGCCGCCGAGGTGGCCAAGGCCCGCGGCTACGACGTCGACAAGCCCCGCAACCTGGCGAAGTCGGTCACCGTCGAATGAGCTGCGAACACGGGTGGGCGTTCCCCGAGGTGGAGACGACCTGCCTGGACGACACCGAGGTCCGGCTGGGGCGGCTGCGCTTCGCGGAGCGGCACCTGGCCGCGGACCGGCGTGACGAGCGCTTGTTCTTCCTCGCGGAGATCGTCGCACCGGGGTTGCACGTGCGGTTGGAAGGCGTGACGAACCTGGTCGACGGCACGGCGCTGCCCCGGTTCCTGGACGGGCTGGACTTCCGCGGCTGGGAGGGCGAGAAGCGGTGGCGCAGCGCCGATCGCGACATCGCCGTGGCGGCGCGGTGGGGCTCGCGCGGCCACATCGAGCTGGAGTGGACGCTGCGGCCGTGGCGGCGGTCGGTCACGGGGGAGTGGTCGGCGTCCGTGGTCACCGACATCGAGGCCGGGGCCGCGAAGGACGCCTTCGCGGCTGAACTGAACAACTTCCTGGCTGTCGAGACGGGCTGAGCGTGGGAGCCTGTGCATCGTGATCGTGGGCATAGGCACCGACATCGTCGGCGTGCAGCGGTTCGAGCGGTTGCTCGCGCGGACCCCGCGCATGCTCGACCGGCTGTTCACCGAGGCGGAACGCCGCACAGGCAAAGGAGAACTGAGGCGGCCGTCGTCGCTGGCGGCGCGGTTCGCGGCGAAGGAGGCCGTGGTGAAGGCGCTCGGCGCGCCGCACGGCTACCGGCTGCTGGACTGCGAAGTCGTTGCGGCAGCGGACAATCGGCCCTCGGTGCGGCTCACCGGTGTGCTCGCCGCCGCCGCCGAGGCCGCCGGTGTTGGCTCTTGGCACCTCTCACTCACCCACGACGCCGACATCGCGGCCGCCTTCGTGGTCGCCGAGCACTCCGGGAGGAGCTGAGCGTGAAGGGCGTGTGGACAACCGACCACGTGCGCGAAGCGGAGAACCGCCTGCTGGCGCGGGTCCCGGACGGCTCACTGATGCGCAAGGCCGCGTTCGGGCTCGCCACGGTCGCGCTGCGCATGCTCGCCCCGCGCGTCACGGGCCGCCGCGTCACGCTTCTCGTCGGTGCGGGCAACAACGGCGGCGACGCGTTGTGGGCTGGTGCCTTCCTGCGCAGGCGTGGTGTCGCGGTCACCGCCGTGCTGCTCGCCCCAGACCGCGCACATCCGGAAGGCCTTGCGGCGCTGAGGAAAACCGGCGGTCGTGTGATCACCGAGGACGCTCGCGAGGCCGTGCGCGCCGCCGACCTGGTGATCGACGGCATCGTCGGCCTTTCGGCCCGTGGACCGCTGCGCCCGGCCGCCGCCGAGCTGGTCGAGCAGGTCAGCGCACCCGTGCTGGCCGTGGACCTGCCCAGCGGGGTCGAGCCGGACACCGGCGCGGTGAACGGCCCGGCGGTCACCGCGACGGCCACCGTGACCTTCGGCTGCCACAAGCCGGTGCACGTGCTCGGCGAGGGCGCGAAGCGCTGCGGCGAGGTTCACCTGGTGGACATCGGCCTCCGCCCCGAGCTCGGCGAACCCGACATCACGGTGCTCGAACACGCGGACGTGGGGCGGCTGTGGCCGGTGCCAGGGCCGACCGACGACAAGTACACGCAGGGCGTCACGGGGATCTCCGCCGGTTCCTCCGCATATCCGGGAGCCGCCTGGCTGTCCACCGGGGCCGCGACGCTGGCCACCTCGGGCATGGTCCGCTACGCCGGTCCCGCCGCCGAGGCGATCCGCGCCAGCTGGCCGGAAGTGATCACCACCGGCTCGGTCGCCGACGCCGGGCGGGTGCAGGCGTGGGTCGTCGGGCCGGGCATGGGCACCGGCGCCAGCGCGAAGGAGGTGCTGGCCCAGGTGCTCGAAGCCGAGGTCCCGGTGTGCGCGGACGCGGACGCGATCACTTTGCTGGCCAAGCACGAGGACCTGTGGGACGCGCGCGACCCCGCGACTCCGATGGTGCTGACGCCGCACGACCGCGAGTTCGCCAGGCTGGCGGGCGAAGTCGGCGACGACCGGGTGGCGGCGGCGCTGCGAGCGGCGAAGCGCTTCGGCGTCGTCGTGCTGCTCAAGGGGCACAGCACGGTGGTGGCCGCGCCCGACGGCCGTGCGCTGGTCAACCCGGCGCGCTCCTCGTGGGCGGCGACCGCGGGCTCCGGCGACGTGCTGTCCGGGCTGATCGGATCGTTGCTGGCCAGCGGCATGGACCCGTGGCTGGCCGCCGGATGCGCGGCGATGGCGCACGAGCTGGCAGGGGAACTGGCCGCCGAGGGTGCTCCGATCCCGGCGGGCGCGTTGTTGCGGCAAGTGCCCGACGCGATCCGCGTCCTACGGGCCGCCGCGGAGCCTGTGACACCATGAACGGCGTTATGGCTGCTCAGAACCCGCACCTGCCGCGTGCCGAAGTGCTTGTCGACACCGACGCACTCCGGCACAACATCGCCCTGCTCAGCGGCCTCGCTGCCGCCTCGGGCGCACAAACGATGGCGATCGTCAAAGCCGACGGTTACGGGCACGGGGCACTGCACGTGGCCAGAACCGCGCTGGAGGCCGGAGCCACCTGGGTGGGCGTCTGCCACATCGACGAGGCCCTAGCGCTGCGCGCTGGCGGGATCACCGCGCCGGTCTTCTCCTGGCTGCACGTGCCGGACGAGGACTTCGCGCCCGCCCTCACCGCCGGGATCGACCTGTCGGTCTCCTCGCTCGCCGCGCTCGACGGCGTGCTCGACGCGGTGCGCAGGACCGGAACCACCGCGCGGATCCATCTCAAGATCGACACCGGGCTCTCCCGCAACGGCTGCGCGCCGCAGGACTGGCCCGAGCTGGTCCGGGCCGCCGCCGGTGCGCAGTGCACGGGCTCGGTCCAGGTCGTCGGCGTCTGGTCGCACCTGGCCTGCGCGGACGAGCCCGGCCACCCGTCGATCGACGCCCAGGCGAAGCGGCTGACCGAGGCGCACGCCATCGCCGTGGACGCGGGCCTGCGGCCGATCCGGCACATCGCCAACTCCGCGGCCGTGCTCAGCCGCCCTGACCTGCACTTCGAGCTGGTCCGCACGGGCATCGCGATGTACGGCCTCAACCCGATGCCGCCCGGCCACGGCGGCGAGGACCTGCGCCCGGCCATGACCTTCCGCGCCCGCGTCGCGCTGACCAAGCGCATCGCCGCGGGTGAGGGCGTCTCGTACGGGCTGACCTGGACGGCGCCCAGGGAGACCACGGTCGCCCTGGTGCCGACCGGCTACGCCGACGGGGTCCCGCGCGCGCTGTCCGGGCGGATGGAGGTCCTGCTCGGCGGGAAGCGGCGCCCCGTCGTCGGCAGGATCTGCATGGACCAGGTCATGGTCGACTGCGGCGACGACGAGGTCCACGAGGGCGACGAGGTCGTGCTGTTCGGCCCGGGGACCAGGGGAGAACCGACCGCGCGGGAGTGGGCCGACACGCTCGGCACGATCCACTACGAGATCGTCACCGGCATGTCCCGCCCCCGCGTCACCAGGACCGCCGTCCCGGTCGGAGGAGCATGAACCGCATCTGGAGAGCCGTCGGGGTCGCCGGTGGCGTCCTCGGCGCTGCCGTCGCGGGCACCGCCGTGGGCGCGGCGGCGAAGAGCTCCCAGATCAAGCAGCGCCGCGAGGGCGCGGCGATCCTGGACCGCTACGCCGACGAGCCGCTCGGCGAGCTGAAACCCGACCGCACCTCCACGGTCGCCGCCGACGACGGCGTGCCGATCTACGTGGAGGAGGTCGCGCCGACCGACGGCGGCAAGCCGGAGCTGACCGTGGTGCTGGTGCACGGCTTCGCGCTGGACCGCAGGACCTGGCACTTCCAGCGGCGGGACTTTCCCCAGCTGGCCGACCCCAGGGTGCGGCTGGTCATCTACGACCAGCGCAGCCACGGCCGGTCCGGTCGCGGCCCGACCGGGACCGCCACGATCGACCAGCTCGGCCACGACCTCGACGCGGTGCTGCGCGCGATGGTGCCGCAGGGGCAGATGGTGCTGGTCGGCCACTCGATGGGCGGCATGACGATCATGGCGCTGGCCGAGCAGCGCCCGGAGCTGTTCCGCGACCGGGTGGCGGGAGTCGCCTTCATCGGCACCTCGGCGGGCGAGATCGGTCGCTCCGGCCTGCCCCGGCCCGTGCTGTCCAGGCACAACCCGGTCACCCTCGGCCTCGGCAGGCTGGCGAGCTGGCAGCCGGGGCTGGTGGAGCGGGTGCGCGGCGTCAGCGGGCAGATCGTGTGGAGCCTGATCCGCACGCTGGCCTTCGGCGACCGCAAGGTCAGCCCCGCCCTGGTCGACCTGGTCGACGACATGATCTCGGGAACCTCGGTGCAGGTGCTGACCGAGTTCCTGGAGACCCTCGGCACGCACAACCGGGTCTCCGCGCTCGCCGGGCTCCGGCACACCCACGTTCTGGTGATCGGCGCGGACGCGGACCGGCTGACCCCGTACTCGCACTCCGAGGTGATCGCGGCCGAGCTGCCCGACGCCGAGCTGGTGCTGGCCGAGGGCGCGGGACACGTGATGATGCTGGAGCAGCCCGCACTGGTCAACGAGCGGCTCGCGGAGCTGCTCGGCAGGTGCGTTGGCCGGACTGGGAAGAGGAAGCGCTGGTGGAAGCGGGCGTGAACACGGTGTCGGAGTGGACGGCGCGGCTGCAGGAGCCCGAGGACACAATGGCCCTGGGCCGCCGCCTCGGCGCCCTGCTCGGCGCGGGGGACCTGGTCCTGCTGGCGGGGCCGCTCGGCGCGGGGAAGACGGTCCTGGTCAAGGGCATCGCGGAGGGCCTCGGCGTCCAGGGCCGGGTCAGCTCGCCGACGTTCGTGATCTCCCGAGTGCACCAGCCCGCCCCGGGAGGCAGGGCCCCGCTGGTGCACGTGGACGCCTACCGCCTCGGCGGCGATGCCCTGGAGCTGGACGACCTCGACCTGGACACGGACCTTGAGGACGCGGTCGTGGTGATCGAGTGGGGCGAAGGCTTCGCGGAGCGCCTGGCCGACGACCACCTCCTGGTCCGCCTGGACCGCCGCCCGGACGACGTCCGCGAGGTCACCCTCACCGGCCTCCCCCGCGTCCTGAAGGCCCTCCAGTCATGAGCTGAAGGACTCCTTCAGGGTGCTCAACGGTCGCGACCAGGGCGGTCGTAGACTCGTTCGTCGTGCTCGTGCTCGCGTTGGACACCGCAACTCCCGCCGTCATGGCCGGCGTGGTCGCCCTGGACGGCGACGGCCCGCCACGGTTGCTCGCCGAGCGGGTGACCGTCGACCCGCGGGCGCACACCGAGCTGCTCACCCCGCACCTGACGGCCGCGCTCGACGAGGCGGGCGTCCGGCTCGACCAGCTCGACGCGATCGTCTGCGGCGTCGGCCCCGGCCCCTTCACCGGCCTGCGGGTCGGCATGGTCACCGCCGCCGCGTTGGGGCAGGCCCTGGGCATCCCGGTCCACCCGGTGTCCACATTGGACGCGATCGCGCACGCGACGCCGTTCGCCACCTCGCTGCTCGTGGTCACCGACGCGCGCCGCCGCGAGGTCTACTGGTCGGTCTACTGCGACCAGGGGTGGCGCGTCGCCGGACCGCACGTCGACCGCCCGGACGAGGTGGCCGCGAAGCTGGCCGACGAGCTGGAGGACATCGGGGTGACCGAGGTGTCGGGCCCCGTCGCCGAGCAGCACGCCGAGCTGTTCGGGCTGACCGCGCTGCCCACCACCCACCCCACACCGACCGGCCTCGTCGGTGTCGCCGCGAGGGCGCTGCGCGAGGGCGGCGAGCCCGAACCGTTGACGCCGCTCTACCTCCGGCAGCCCGACGCCGTCGAGCCCGGTGCGCGGAAGCGGGTGAGCCAGGCATGACCGTGCGGCTGGGCACCCTGCTGCGCAAGGACGTGCCGCGCTGCGCCGAGCTGGAGCAGGAGCTGTTCGCCGGGGAGGACCCGTGGACGGTGCCGATGTTCGTCAGCGAGATCGAGGCGGGCAACTACTACATCGGCGCGTTCGAGTCCGGTGACGAGCTGGTCGGCTACGCCGGGCTCGCGGTGGTCGGGGCGCCGCCCAACGCCGAGGCCGAGGTGCACACGATCGCCGTGGACCCCAGGCGCCAGGGCGAGGGCATCGGCAAGGCGCTGCTGCGGGAGCTGCTCGCCAAGGCCGACGCGGTGAACGCCGTGACCTTCCTGGAGGTCCGCACCGACAACGAGTCCGCGAAGGGGCTCTACACCGCGCACGACTTCGAGGTCGTCGGACTGCGCAAGCGCTACTACCAGCCCTCGGGCGCGGACGCGCACACGATGCGCCGTCCGTCGCTGACCGAGCGCGAGGGGAGGACGTCATGATCGTGCTCGGTATCGAGACCTCCTGCGACGAGACCGGTGTCGGCATCGTGCGCAGGAACGCCGACGGCACGCTGGAGCTGCTCGCCGACGAGGTGGCCTCCAGCGTCGAGGAGCACGCCCGCTTCGGCGGTGTGGTGCCCGAGATCGCCAGCCGCGCGCACCTCCAGGCGATGGCACCGACCATGCGCAGGGCACTGGACGCCGCAGGGATGGAACTGTCCACTGTGGACGCCATCGCGGTCACCGCTGGACCCGGCCTCGCCGGGGCGCTGATGGTCGGCGTCGCCGCGGCCAAGGCGTACGCGGCCGCGTCGGGCAAGCCGCTCTACGGCGTCAACCACCTCGCAGGTCACGTCGCCGCCGACACCATCGAGCACGGTCCGCTGCCGTCGCGCTGCCTGGCGCTGCTGGTCTCCGGCGGCCACAGCCAGCTGCTGCTGGTCGAGGGGCTGACCGAGAAGATCACCGAGATCGGCGCGACCATCGACGACGCGGCGGGGGAGGCCTACGACAAGGTCGCCAGGATCCTCGGCCTGCCGTACCCGGGCGGGCCGCCCATCGACAAGCTGGCCAAGCAGGGCGACCCGCGCGCCATCGCCTTCCCGCGCGGTCTGACCGGGCAGCGGGACGCGCCGTTCGACTTCTCCTTCTCCGGGCTGAAGACCGCCGTCGCCCGCTGGGTGGAGAAGCACGAGGCGACCGGAGCGGAGATCCCGCTGGCCGACGTCGCGGCGAGCTTCCAGGAGGCGGTCGCCGACGTGCTCACCGCCAAGGCGATCCGCGCCGCACGCGAGCACAACGTGGACACGCTGGTCATCTCCGGCGGTGTCGCGGCCAACTCGCGGCTCGGCGAGCTGGCGCGGGAGCGCTGCGCGGCGGCAGGCATCACGCTGCGGATCCCACGGCCCAGGCTGTGCACCGACAACGGCGCGATGATCGCGGCGCTCGGCGCGCACGTGGTGGCGAGCGGGGCCAAGCCCTCACCCGCCACCCTCGCCGCGGACACCTCGCTGCCGCTGGTCTACGGGAGCTGAGCGCTCACCAGCGCAGGCCGACCTTGACGCGGTCGTAGCGGTAGGCGCTCGTCACGGTGACGGTGTAGTTGCCGGGGTGCGGCGCCGACATGGTGCGGCAGGTCCACGAGGTCGCGGGATCGCCGGTCCGGACGTTGCCCTCGCAGCGCCGGAGATCGGTCACCAAGGCCATGCCCGTGGTGAGGCCGCCGTCACGACGGACTTCCCGAGCTTCTTCCCCACGCCGCTCACCACCGAACGCCGACCACGAACACGTCGTGCCGCTCGGACGTGTCGATGACCACGCGGTAGTGCCCGGGGGGCACGTTGTGGCACACCCAGGAGCGGGGCGGGTCGTTCACCCAGAACTCGGTGACGCAGCGCTCGCCGTGGTCGCCCTTGTACCGGATCCGCACGAGCGTGTTGGGGCCGCCGATGACGTCGGCGTCGATGCTCAGTGTGCCGCCGGGGAAGTCGTTCCCCTCGATCAGGCAGGCCCTGTCCGACTCGCAGCGCTTGGAGTGGCCCCCCGCGCTCGCGCTGGGCACGGCCACGAGCGCGACGCCGATCGCGAGTGCGGTGGCCAGCGTTTTCCGGAACCTCATCGCTTCTCCTTCGTGGAGCCGTTCACCAGCGGACACCGACCACCATCGCGTCGTGCCGCTCGGGCGCGTCGACGATCACGCGGTAGTGCCCGGGGGGCACGTTGTGGCACACCCAGGAGCGGGGCGGGTCGTTCACCCAGAACTCGGTGACGCAGCGCTCGCCGTGGTCGCCCTTGTACCGCATCCGCACGAGCGTGTTGGGGCCGCCGATGACGTCGGCGTCGATGCTCAGCGTGCCGCCGGGGAAGTCGCTCCCCTCGACCCGGCAGACGTTCTCGGACGGACAGCGCTTGGAGTAGCCGCCCGCGCTCGCGCCCGGTGTCGTCACGAATGCGATTCCGATTGCGATCGCGGCGGCTGCGAAGGATTTTCCTGTTTTCACCATCGGGCACCCGCTCGGTAGTCGTACGTGTTCACATAAGCCTCGGACGTGTTGGCCCAGATTCGGCCGGGTGGTACGTCGTGGTACCCCGGGAGCACGCCGGGTCGCTCGCCTCGAATTCGGTGACGCACCGCCGTGAGCTGGCAGAAAACTGCCCGGTAGCAGGACTTCGCGGGATTGGTCGCCGCGCCCGCGGTCGGCACCGCGCCGTGCCCAGCGCGAGCGCGACCGCTCCGCGCTTCTTTCTGAATCTCACGGACTCTCCAGTCGGCGTGATTTCTCTGTGCGGAAGTTAGCCGTCTGGAGTGCGTGTTCCCTGAACGGCGACTAAACGCGCCTGAACAGTTTCGGAATTCGGTCGACGATGCGGAACGAGGCTTTGGTCTGAACGGGTTTCCCCGGTGTTGAGACCTTCTGCACCGCGCGGTAGTCCACCAGGACCTCGTGCGGAGTGAACCTGGTCCGCACATAACCGCGCCGGTTGTTGAAGAACTTCAGGTGCGTGTTCTCCTTGAACACGCCCTCCGTGTCCGGGCGGGTCTCCGAGCCGTCACCGCCGCTGGTGATCGAGCTCGTCACCAGCTCGGTGCCGACGGACGGCGAGTCCGGGTCGCTCCACCGCTTGTGCACGTTCGACGCCCACGCCGCGTGCACGTCCCCGGTCAGCACGACCGCGTTGCGCACCCCCGCCGAGGTCCAGCCCTCCACGATCCGGTCCCGGCTGGCTGCGTAGCCGTCCCAGGCGTCCATGTCGTTGCGCTCGCCCGGCCCGACCTGCACGTCCTTCTGCGAGAAGAACACCTGCTGCCCGAGCACGTCCCACCGCGCTCTCGACCGGCGGAAGCCGTCCAGCAGCCACGCCTCCTGCGCCGCCCCGGTGATCGTGCGCTTCGGGTTGAACCGCTCGGGGCAGCTCTTCGTGCCGTCGCCGCACGCCTGGTCGTCGCGGTACTGCCTGGTGTCGAGCATGTGGAAGGTGGCCAGCCCGCCCCAGCCGATCCGCCGGTAGAGCCGCATCTCCGAGCCGGTCGGCAGCGCGGAGCGCCGGAGCGGCATGTTCTCGTAGTACGCCTGGAACGCCGCGCGCCGCTTCTCGGCGAACCGGGGGTCCGGCTTCTCCGGGACCATGCCCGCCCAGTTGTTCTCGACCTCGTGGTCGTCCAGCACGACCACCCACGGGGCCACCGCGTGCGCGGCCTGGAGGTCAGGGTCGGTCTTGTACTGCGCGTAGCGCTGCCGGTAGTTGGCCAGCGTCGTCGTCTTCGGCCCGACGTGGTCCCGCACGTTGCCCCCGGGCGCCACGTACACGTTGGGGGCGTACTCGTACTGGTAGTCGCCGAGGTGCAGCACCAGGTCCGGGCACTCCTCGGCCAGCCGCCGGTAGGCGGTGAAGTAGCCGTGCTCGTACTGGGCGCAGGAGGCGAAGCACATGGTCAGCGGCGAGGTGATCGACCGCGCGGCCGGTGCGGTCCTGGTCCGGCCCGCCGGTGAGAGGTGACCGTCGGCGCGGAAGCGGTAGTAGTAGCAGTGGCCCGGCCGGAGCCCGATGAGCTCCACGTGCACGCTGTGCCCGAGCTCGGGGACGGCCGTCTCGACGCCCCGCCGCTCGATCCTGGTGAACCTCTCGTCGGTGGCCAGCTCCCACTCCACCTGGACCGTCCTGGCGGCCATGCCGCCGAGGCCGTCGTCGGCGAGGGGGTCGGTGGCCAACCGGGTCCACAGGACCACGCCGGCGGGGGACGGGTCGCCGGAGGCGACACCGAGGGTGAACGGGGTGGCGGTGCGCCCAGCAGCGGCGGAAGCGACCCCGCCGAGGGTGGCCGCGCCGAGGGCACCGACCCCGCCGATCAGGGCGGAGCGCCTGGAGATCTCACGCATGAGCCGATCTCAACCCGTGCGCGGTGCCGGGGCCAGAACGACATCCGGATGGTTCCGTGAACACGGAACCATCCGGTGGTTCAGGTCTTCGCCCTTGTCAGGGAGGGCGGGAAGTGCTCAGGGACGGTTGCAGAGGATGGTCACCCTGGCCCAGTAGCTGGTGCCGGTCTGGGTGATGTGCGGGATGCCGACGCGGTAGCACTGGAAGCGGCTGTAGCCACCGATGCTGGCCCGCCAGTACGCGTCGTTCTCGGCCTGCATCACGGCCAGCGAGCTGATGCTGCTGAAGCCCTGGCCGTCGTACCAGTTGGTGGCCGGTGCGGCGGAGGCCGTGGCGCCACCGGTGAGCGCGAGCGCGCCCGTCACGGCGGCGACAGTGGCGATGCTGCGCAGCTTGGACATGTCGTCAACCTCCTGTGAGAAGGACCTGTCCCAGCTATCGTGACCAGCGAGGACGCCGGGGAACACGCCGCTGTTTTGGGGTGTTGACCCCTCTCGGGAACCGGTGTTATCCCGGCGGACGCCAGAGATTCCCGGCCCTGCGTTGAGCGCTGGCACTCTCATGGGTAGAGTGCTAGTCGCACGGCGCCGACCTGCCCCGGCACCCGCGACGGCGGGGTGGCAGGTGCCGTCGGTACCTGCCAACGCTTTCAAGACCCGTGGAGGTCACACCGTGACGAGCGTGAACGTCAAGGTGAACATCAAGCCGCTCGAGGACAAGATCGTCGTCCAGGCGAGCGAGGCCGAGACGACGACCGCGTCGGGCATCGTCATCCCGGACACGGCCAAGGAGAAGCCCCAGGAGGGCGCCGTCCTCGCCGTGGGCCCCGGCCGCATCGACGACAAGGGCAACCGCGTCCCGCTGGACGTCCAGGTCGGCGACACCGTCATCTACTCCAAGTACGGCGGCACCGAGGTCAAGTACAACGGCGAGGAGTACCTGATCCTCTCGGCTCGCGACGTGCTGGCTGTCATCGAGAAGTGATGCACCGCTGAGAGCACAACCGCCCCGGCGGCCCCGCATCCGGGGTTGTCGGGGCGTTGTCGTGTCACAGCCTGTGTCCGACACCCAGTGCCACAGTTCTAAGCGTGAGAGAGAGACGGGTACATGCCCAAGCAGATCAGCTTCGACGAGGACGCCCGCCGCGCCCTCGAGCGGGGTGTCAACCAGCTGGCCGACGTCGTCAAGGTGACGCTGGGCCCGCGTGGTCGGCACGTCGTGCTGGACAAGAAGTTCGGTGGCCCGACCGTCACCAACGACGGTGTGACCATCGCCCGTGAGGTCGAGCTGGACGACGCGTACGAGAACCTCGGCGCGCAGCTGGCCAAGACCGTCGCCACCAAGACCAACGACGTCGCCGGCGACGGCACCACCACCGCGACCGTGCTCGCCCAGGCCATGGTGCGCGTGGGTCTGCGCAACGTCGCGGCGGGCGCCAACCCGACCGCGCTCGGCAAGGGCATCGAGGCCGCGGCCGACGCCGTGGTCGAGGCGCTCAAGGCCAAGGCCACCCCGGTGAAGGGCCGCGACAACATCGCGCAGGTCGGCACCGTCTCCTCGCGGGACGAGACCATCGGCGCGCTGCTCGGCGAGGCCATGGAGAAGGTCGGCGAGAACGGTGTCATCACCATCGAGGAGTCCTCGACGCTGACCACCGAGCTGGACATCACCGAGGGCCTCGACTTCGACAAGGGCTTCATCTCGGCGCACTTCGTCACCGACGCCGAGTCGCAGGAGGCCGTGCTGGAGGACGCCTTCGTCCTGCTGCACCGCGAGAAGATCAGCGCGATCGCCGACCTGCTCCCGGTGCTGGAGAAGGTCGTCGAGGCGGGCAAGCCGCTGCTGATCGTCGCCGAGGACGTCGAGGGCGAGGCGCTGTCCACCCTGGTGGTCAACTCCGTCCGCAAGACGCTGCGCGTGGTCGCGGTCAAGGCACCGTTCTTCGGTGACCGCCGCAAGGCATTCCTGGACGACCTGGCCATCGTCACCGGCGGCAAGGTCATCGCGCCCGAGGTCGGGCTCAAGCTCTCCGAGGCCAACCTCGACGTGCTGGGCAAGGTCCGCCGCGTCGTGGTCACCAAGGACTCGACCACCTTCGTGGACGGTGCCGGGGACAAGGCCGAGGTGGACGGCAGGATCGAGCAGATCCGCCGCGAGATCGCCGCGACCGACTCCGACTGGGACCGCGAGAAGCTGCAGGAGCGGCTGGCCAAGCTGTCCGGCGGCGTCGCGGTGATCAAGGTCGGTGCCGCCACCGAGACCGAGGCCAAGGAGCGCAAGCACCGCATCGAGGACGCGGTCGCCGCCACCAGGGCCGCCGTCGAGGAGGGCATCGTGCCCGGCGGTGGTTCCGCGCTGGTGCACGCCGCCAAGGTGCTGGACAACGGCCTCGGCCTGGAGGGTGACGCCGCGACCGGCGTCGCCATCGTGCGGGAGGCGCTGGCCGCGCCGCTGTTCTGGATCGCCGCCAACGCCGGCCTCGAAGGTGCCGTCGTCGTGCACAAGGTGCGCGAGCAGGAGTGGGGCCAGGGCTTCAACGCCGCCAACCTCACCTACGGTGACCTCGTCGAGGACGGTGTCGTCGACCCGGTCAAGGTGACCCGCTTCGCGGTCGCCAACGCCGCCTCCATCGCCAGGATGGTGCTCACCACGGAGAGCGCGGTCGTGGAGAAGAAGGAGGAGGCCCCGGAGGCCGCCGCCGGTCACGGCCACGGCCACGGGCACCGTCACTGACGGTAGTCCCCGGTACGGATGCGAAAGAGGCCGGACGCTTGGTGCGTCCGGCCTCTTTCGTCTGTCTGCGGCCTGGTGAGGGGCGCTGTGGGGGCCGCTCAGGCAGTGGGTGCCAGCGCGATCTTGCGGCGGCGGGTGCTGATGATCGACTCCCGCTCGGACTCCGACATGCCACCCCAGATCCCGTAGGGCTCCTGCACCGCGAGCGCGTGCTTCCGGCACATCTCCAGCACCGGGCAGCGCTGGCACACGGCCTTCGCCCTGGCCTCGCGCCGCGCTCGTGCCGGTCCTCGCTCACCGTCGGGGTGGAAGAAGAACGCGCTGTCCATGCCGCGGCACGAACCTTCGAGCTGCCAGTCCCACAGGTCCGCGTTGGGCCCCGGAAGTCGCCGAGTGTCCGCCATCGCCGACCGCCTCCTCACCAAAGTCTGGGGTTTGCTGCCTTGGTCTTTCCCGCACGGTGCTGAGATCAACCGTAAAACCGAGTCAAAACTTGTTCAATAACCTTTCGCGTCACATCTTGTTCAACTGCGGGTGACCAAGGTGCCCTGGTGAGGGCCTTGAGATCCCGATCCGGGTTGCCGTCCGGGTGATGGAGCCGGAACATTTGCGACGTGACGACTCAGCCTGGGCGCGGTGTACCCCTCGGGTCCGCCTTTCATGCCGGGCTTGACGACTTCGTCGGAGAAGGTGAAGGACCTCACCCGGAGGAGCCCCGGTTGACCGTCGCGGCGGTCGCCAGCAGGCTCGGCGTCGCCCCCGCGACGCTGCGGACGTGGGACCGCCGGTACGGCCTCGGGCCGAGTGGTCACACCAGCGGACGGCACCGCAGATACGGCACCAAGGACATCGCGCGGCTGGAGCTCATGCAGCGGGCGCTGCTGCGCGGGGCCTCACCCGCCGACGCCGCCCGGTACGCGTTGAGCGCGCCGTTGCCGGCCGAACGCGCGCCGGTCGAGCCGGTGTCGCTCCCGGTTGGTGTCGAGCTGCTCGTCAGCGGCGGGCGCAGAGGCGCAGCCGAGGACTACGAGTGCGACGACGGCGAGGACGCGCCGCTGCTGATCAGTGGCGGTGACGGCGGCCCGCTGGGCATCAGCGCGCGCGGCAGGCAGGGCGGTCGCGGGCTCAAGCTGCCGGGGGCGAGCCGGACGGCGCGCGGGCTGAGCAGGGCGGCGCTGGCGATGGACGCCGACGCCATCCAGCAGGTCCTGGCCAAGGCGCTCACCGACGACGGCGTGGTGCCCACCTGGAACGACGTGATCCGTCCCGTGCTGTGCGCACTGGCTGAGCGCTGGGAGCACGCGGGTGTCGGCGTGGAGATCGAACGCCTGCTCAGCGAGGAGATCATCGTCGCGCTGAGCCGGGTGATCGCGCTGGCGCCGCCGCCGCGCAACCCGCGGCCGGTCCTGCTCGCGTGCGTGCCGGAGGAGCAGCACAGCCTGCCGCTGTACCCGCTGTCCTGCTCACTGGTGCTCAACGGCGTCTCGGTGCGCAGGCTCGGCGCGTCCCTGCCGGTCGACGCGCTGGTCGCGGCGGCCCGCCGCCTCTCGCCCGCCGCCGTGGTCCTGTGGGCGCACCTGCCGCGCAACGCCGACACCTCGGTCTTCGACGCGCTGCCGAAGACCCGGCAGCGCACCAGGCTCTTCGTCGGCGGCCCCGGCTGGGCAGCGGTCGACCTGCCCAAGCACGTCCAGTACCTGGACGACCTGGAGTCCGGGACCAGGCGCATAGTGCGAGCGGTCCTGCCCGGAGCCTGATCCCACTCTCGGAACAACCCTCAAGGAGGACCTGTGGGGGAGTGGGTGACGCTGCGCGACGCGGCGTTCGGCGCCCGTCCCGACGCGGACGTGCACGGAGCGGCGCGCAGCGCCGACCCCCGGCGGCGATGGCTCGCGGGGGTGGCACTGGGTGGTCAGGGGTTCTACGCGGCGGCCGTCACCGCGCTGCGGCCGCTGCTGCACTGCGGGGATCCGGTGTTCGCCTCGCTCGCCGCGAGCACCCTCGCCTCACACCAGCGGCAGCTCGGCTGCCACGGTCCGGCCCGCGAGCTCGACGCGCGGGCGCTCGCGCTCGTCCTCGCTGCCGGTTCCGGCTCGACGGTCGACCCGGACGGCGTCGACGCCGCCGGGGCGGAGCTGGACGCGCGGCTGGGCCTGGCGGCCGACGAGCTCGGCCTCGGCAGGCTCGCGCTGGCGCGGCGGCTGCACGAGCGCGCGGAGCGCGCCTTCCTGGACCGCCCGCTCGGCTGGCGCGGTCGTCTCCGGCTGCGCTGGGTCGCCGCCGAGCTCGCCCTCGCCGGCTCCGATCCCGAGCTCGCGCTGACTGAGGCTCAAAAAGGGTTTCATCTTTTGTCGCCCTCGGATTCGTTACGGCACTTCCTGAAGTCGGAGCTCGTTCTCGGGGTCGCGATGAATACTCTGGGCTCATCGGAGGCGGGCCCACTGCTCCAAAAGGTCGTAGACCGGACGTGTGCGATGAGACTTGCCCCACTCGTGTGGCCAGCGTCCCTCGTCCTCGCGTCAACCCGGGAAGTCGATCAAGATCATTGGCGTGAGCTGGCCGGACGGGCATTGTCCCTCGTCATCACCCGTGCGGATGCTTCCTCTTGGCGGTTGATTCACCGGTCTCCGTGGCTACCCTCGTGGTTGCTCCGTTCCGGTGGCCCGAGCGCCGCGATCGAGTGGTCGAATTTCTTGACGGATAAAGCACCGGATCGTGTCAAGGTTCGGCTCGAAGCGTCCGATAGGGATGTTGAACGTCACTCGGCTGTAGGAAGGGGTTCCCGTGACGACGGTCCTGATCTGTGATGACCGGCGCAGCGTCCGGGAGGGTCTCACCCGCGTGATGTCGGCTGTCCCCGGTGTGAGTCGCATCGATTGTGTGGCTCACGGTGATGAGCTGCTCGCGCGCTTCTCACGGCAGGCAGTCGACGTCGTCCTGGTGGGCACTCAGCGCGCTGTGCCAACGGGCGTCGAAGCCACCCGCCGCCTCGTCTCCGCTCACCCGCAGGCGAACGTGATCGTTTTCGGCGCACCTGACGACGCCGGAAGCATCGCCGCCGCCATCGCTGGTGGAGCACGTGGCTACCTGAGGTGGGACGCCTCCCGACCCGAGCTGGTCGCGGCGCTGGCGCACACGCTCGCCAGCACCTCGGTGCCGGCTCCGCGTCAGCCCTCCGACCCTGGGGTCCAGCTCACCGAGCGGGAGCTGCAGGTGCTGCGGGGCATGAGCCAGGGCAAGAGCAACGGTCAGATCGGGCGCGAGCTCTACCTGTCCGAGGACACGGTGAAGACCCACGCGCGCCGCTTGTTCCGCAAGCTCGGCGTCCGTGACCGTGCCCAGGCGGTCGCCCACGGTTTCCGGCGCGGCCTGGTCTCCTGACCTCCGCGTCGCACAAGCGACACTGTCAACGACGGGGGAGCCCGGCCAGCGCGCCGGGCTCTTCCGTTTCCGCTCACGGATCCGATGTGATCCGGTACCGATTCTCCCCCGCCGCTCCGACGCGGGCTCCGCGCCCGGTACGGTGAGAAGCGACCGGAGCGGCGGAACCGGTTACCGAAAAACAACTATCGGTCCGCCAACTCGTAACACTTGGGCTGCTCTCAACGATGACCAACATGGGGGACGGGCTGGACGCCCTAGTAGGTGCTTCGCTCGATGGCGACCGCCAGGCGATCGAGCGCCTACTGGCAGCTATCCGTCCCCTCGTGGTGCGGTACTGCCGTGCCAGAGTCGGAAGGCAAGAGCGGTCGTACGCTTCCGCGGACGACGTCGCCCAGGAGGTGTGTCTCGCCGTGTTGACGGCGTTGCCGAACTACCGGGACCAGGGAAGGCCCTTCCTGGCCTTCGTGTACGGCATTGCCGCTCACAAGGTGGCGGACGCGCACCGCTCGGCCGCACGCAACCGGTCCGAACCCGTTTCGGAGGTGCCGGACTCCCCGGAGACCGGCGCCGGTCCGGAACAGCGGGCCATGCAGGGCGAGCTCTCGGAGCGCATGGCGCAGATCATGCGCGTCCTCCCGGCCAAGCAGCGCGAGATCCTCATGCTGCGCGTGGTGGTCGGCCTGTCCGCGGAGGAGACCGCGGACGCCGTCGGGTCCACGCCGGGCGCGGTGCGGGTGGCACAGCACCGCGCGCTCGCCAGGTTGCGCAAGACGTTAGCGGCGGAGGAGGTGTACTGAATGGTTGAGCGGGAAAACGACCTCGACGGTCCGACCGTGCGCCGGATCGGTCGGGAGCGACGGACTTCGGCACTGCTCCCCTCGGACGCCGCGTGGTCCGCCGACGACGGTGACAGGACCCCGGGCGAGAACGACCCCATCGACTTCGTCGCCGTTCAGGCGGACGACGCCCTGCTGGACACGCTCCGGTCGTCGGACTCCGTCGACGGCGGGATCGCCGACCCGGAGCTCTCCGCGCTGTTGCTGTCCTGGCGCAGGGAGGTCGACTCCGAGTCCATCGGCGAGCTGGTGGACCTGGACACCGCCGTGGCGACGATCAACGCGGCCAAGGCCCGCCGCAGGCCGAGGAACCGCCTGCTCATTCCGCTGGCCTCCGCGGCCGCCGTGCTGGCCATCGCCTTCACCGGCGTCGGCCTCGCCGCCCGCGACGCCCAGCCCGGTGACGCGCTCTGGGGCCTGGCCAAGGTGCTCTACTCCGACCACACCCGGTCGGTCGAGGCCGCGGCCTCCGCAAGAGAGGACCTCACCACGGCGGCGCTCGCGCTCCGGCACGGCAACTACAACGACGCCGCCGCCGCGCTGACCCGCGCGGTGAGCAAGCTTGAGGCCGTGGCGGTCGAGGACGGGGCCGCCGCGCTGATCGACCAGCACCAGAGCCTGGTCAAGCAGCTGGTCACCTCCTCGCCGGGCACGCCCCCGCCGCCGCCGGTGAACAACACCTCGGTGTCCCCGCCGCCGCCGACGCAGAACCCGTCGTCGCCGAGCACGACGCAGCAGAGCAACTCCAACACGTCGCCGACGACCACGACCCAGCCGCCCGCGACGACGACCACGACGCCGCCGACCACCACGACGGTGCCGACCACGACCACCCCGTCCACCACCGACTCGACCACCGGGAGCAACGGGGCGGGCACCGGGACCGGGACGGGGACCAACGGCGGCACCACGGAGGGCAGCGCGCGCAGCGGCGGTGGCTCGTTGCCGCAGTCGCCCTCGCCGCCGGCCGCCCCGTCCGTCGGCGGCTGAGCCGAGGGGCTCGCAGAACGAGGACAGCAAGCAACCCCGCAGCGCCTGGCGTGCTGCGGGGATTTTTTCTGACCCGGTTCTAGCGTCTGCTCTCGATGGTGGTCACACCGTCGGCGAAACCCCGGCAGTACTCCCAGGTCACGTAGGCCGACGGGTCGGGGTCGAAGGCGGGCTCGTGCGGCCGCATCCTGCCGTCCTTGAGCAGCTGGTGCAGGCTCGCCCGCAGCAGCTCCCAGTCGTGGTAGTGCGGCTCGCTGCAGTCCCCGCAGTCGACCACGATGCCCCTGATCTCGCGCGGCTCCAGGAGTGCCTGGTAGACGGCGAGGTCAGTGAGGTCGGAGAGCAACTCCGCGCGCTCGTGCTCGGTCAGCGGCTCGGCCGGGTCCTCCTGGACCGCGTCCAGCGCCCGAGCGGGATCGTTCGGGTCGCCCGCGAACGGGTCAGGGGGCAAGGCGTCGTGCGGCACGTCTGGCACCGTACCCGCCCCGGGTGGTCGGCGTCCCTCGGTGGTCCGATGGAATCTGCTATAGGGCGATGCCGCGCTGGGAGCGGTTGCCGGACCCTTGACACCGTCTCCGGTGACCCTTCGCACGGGCTCAGGGAAGGGCTGCCGACAGTGACGGGTATGACCAGCGGCGGTGCGATTCCCCTCGCGGGTGTGCGGTTAGCATGGTGGCACCTGGTTCCACCAGCAGGCCGGTGACGTGACCGACAGGCGACGCCCGGCGCCAACCGGTACCGCAGGAAGGTCTAATACCCGCCATGACCAGCGAGCTCACCGCTCACGGCGTTCCGTCCAAGTTCGCAATGCTCGGGTTGACCTTCGACGATGTGCTGCTCCTGCCAGCCGCGTCGGACGTGGTGCCGAACGAGGTCGACACCAGTACCCGCATCTCCCGCAACATCACCCTGAGAGTCCCACTGGTCTCCTCGGCCATGGACACCGTCACCGAGTCGCGGATGGCGATCGCCATGGCCCGCGCCGGTGGCATGGGCGTGCTGCACCGCAACATCGCCGCCGAGAACCAGGCCGCCCAGGTCGAGGTGGTCAAGCGCTCCGAGGCGGGCATGGTGACCGACCCGGTGACCTGCTCCGCGACCGACACGCTCGCCGAGGTGGACGCGCTGTGCGCCCGCTTCCGCATCTCCGGCGTTCCGGTGACCGACGACGACGGCATCCTGGTCGGCATCATCACCAACCGCGACATGCGGTTCGAGATGGACCACAGCAAGCCGGTGCACGAGGTCATGACCAAGGGGCCGCTGGTCACCGCCCAGATCGGCGTCTCAGCCGAGGCCGCGCTCGGCCTGCTGCGCCGCCACAAGATCGAGAAGCTGCCGATCGTGGACGGCGACAACCGGCTGCGCGGGCTGATCACCGTCAAGGACTTCGTCAAGACCGAGAAGTACCCGCTTGCCACCAAGGACCCGGACGGCCGCCTCGTCGTCGGCGCCGCGGTCGGCACCGGCGAGGAGTCCTACCAGCGCGCGATGCTGCTCAACGAGGCGGGCGTCGACGTGATCGTGGTGGACAGCGCCCACGGCCACCAGCGCAACGTGCTGGAGATGGTCGCCAAGCTCAAGGGAGAGCTCGGCGACAGCGTCGACATCATGGGCGGCAACGTGGCGACCCGCGCGGGCGCCCAGGCCCTGATCGACGCCGGAGCCGATGCCATCAAGGTCGGCGTCGGGCCCGGCTCCATCTGCACCACCCGCGTCGTCGCCGGGGTCGGCGCCCCGCAGATCACCGCGATCTACGAGGCGTCCCAGGCGTGCGCGGCCGCGGGCGTCCCGCTGGTGGGCGACGGCGGCATCCAGTACTCCGGTGACATCGCCAAGGCCATCGCGGCCGGGGCGAGCACGGTCATGCTCGGCAGCCTGCTCGCGGGCACGGCCGAGTCGCCCGGCGACCTGATCCTGGTCAACGGCAAGCAGTTCAAGACCTATCGCGGGATGGGCTCCCTCGGTGCCATGCAGTCCCGTGGCCAGGCCAAGTCCTACTCCAAGGACCGCTACTTCCAGGACGACGTGCTCTCCGAGGACAAGCTGGTCCCCGAGGGCATCGAGGGCCGCATCCCGTTCCGTGGCCCGCTGTCCCAGGTGGTGCACCAGCTGGTCGGCGGCCTGCGCTCGGCCATGGGCTACACCGGCTCGGCGAGCATCGCCGCGCTCCAGCAGGCCCAGCTGGTGCGGATCACCGCGGCCGGGCTGAAGGAGAGCCACCCGCACGACATCACCATGACGGTGGAAGCGCCCAACTACACCACCCGGTGACCCCACCCTGCCGAGTCCGCGGTTGATTCGTCCACTGTGGACACTGAGAAAGGACTGACGTGCGGGATCTTGTCGAGATCGGGATGAACCGTACGGCCATGCGGGCCTACGGTCTGGACGACGTGGAGATCGTTCCTTCGCGGCGCACCCGGTCCTCTAAGGACGTGTCGCTCGCGTGGCAGATCGACGCATACCGCTTCGAGATCCCGCTGATCACCCACCCCACGGACGCCATCGTCTCCCCGGGCACCGCGGTGCGGGTCGGCGAGCTCGGTGGGCTCGGCGTGCTCAACGCCGAAGGGCTGTGGGCCCGGCACTCCGATCCCGAGGAGGCGCTGCTCCGGGTCGTCCAGGCGGCCGAGGAGGAGGACGGCGACGCCGCGGTCAAGCTGCTCCAGGAGCTGCACGCCGCGCCGGTGCGGGTGGACCTGCTCACCGAGGCGATCCGCACGGTCCGCGAGTCCGGCGTCACCGTCGCGGCCCGCGTCAGTCCGCAGCACGCCCAGGAGCTGACCCCGGACCTGCTCGCCGCGGGCGTGGAGATCCTGATCCTGCAGGGCACGATCATCTCCGCCGAGCACGTGGAGCGCGACGGCGAGCCGCTGAACCTCAAGCGCTTCATCGCCGACCTCGACGTCCCGGTGATCGCGGGCGGCGCGGGTGACTACCGCACGGCCATGCACCTGATGCGCACCGGCGCGGCGGGTGTGATCGTCGGCTTCGGCGAGTCGCACGCGACCACCACCAACCAGGTCCTGGGCATCGGCGTGCCGATGGCGAGCGCGATCGCCGACGCGGCCGCGGCCCGCCGCGACTACCTCGACGAGACCGGTGGCCGCTACGTGCACATCATCGCCGACGGGTCGATGAAGCACTCCGGTGACATCGCCAAGGCCATCGCCTGCGGCGCGGACGCGGTGATGCTCGGCGAGTCGCTGACCAACGCCGACGAGGCTCCCGGCCAGGGCTTCTACTGGACCGCGGCCGCAGCGCACCCGTCGCTGCCGCGCAGCGACGTCTTCGGCTTCTCCGGCTCCAGCTACGACCTGGAGACCCTGCTGTTCGGGCCGTCCTCCAACCCGTTCGGCACGGTCAACCTGTTCGGCGCGCTGCGCAGAGCCATGGCCAAGACGGGGTACTCGGACCTGAAGGAGTTCCAGAAGGTCGGTCTCACAGTCCGCCGCTAGGCATGGCGAACAAGAAGCGTCGCAGCCGCGCGCAGCGCAAGCAGCGCGCGGCTGCCGCGCGTCAGCAGGTCGGCGCCCAGAGCAAGCCGCAGCCGCCGACACCGTTCGGCGACTTCGCCAAGTGGATGGGCCGCAAGCCCCAGTGGCCCAAGGTCACCGGTCTGGTCCTGCTGCTGGTGGTGCTCGCCGTCGCCCGCTACTGGGTGGTCCCCGCCTACTTCGTGGTCGCCGACAAGATCGTCGGCAACAACACCCCGATGGCCGTCGTGCTGGGCTGGCTGCCCGGCGGCGGAGCGGGCGTGCTGATCGGCATCTACGTGCTCTACGCGCCGTTCCTCGGCTACCGGGGCCGCGCGGTGTGGACCGTCGTCAACACCGTGTGGGCGGCGTTCGGCCTGATGATGATGGGTATCGGCGCGCAGGGCGGTGTGCATCCCGCCTTCGACTACGGCGTGAGCGCCGGCCTGGCCACGGTGCCAGGGCTGGTCGTGCTCGGCCCGTTGTTGATCGTGGTCGGCATCGTGCTGGTCGGGCTCGCCGGTCTGGTCAGCACGAAGGCCAAGACCGCGTGGGCGAACAGGGACCAGAAGGAGCAGGAGCACCTGGCCGGCTGGGGTGTCGCCACCGCGCCGCTGGCCTTCCTGGCCATCGCCCTGCTCGCCGCGCTGAGCTGAGCCATGACCGACGAGTCCGCCGAGGGGGCCTTTCCCGACTGGCGGGAGGCGCTGCGACGACTCACCGGCACCGAGGCAGCTGCGGACGCCTGGCGGTCGGGTCGCTACGAGTTCGCACACCGCCTGGGGCGGGCGCTTGCCTCGGCGACGACGAGTGGACTGCCTCCGATCACGGGGAACGTGATCTACGGGGTGTGGCTGGAGTGGGGCCTGCTCTACGTCGGGCAGACAGCCGATGCGTCCCGCCGGCTCCGCGACCTGCCCGTGGGGGAGAGCCACCACCTCGCCAACACGTTCCCGCCGGAGATCTGGCACCGCGTCGTCGTGGTGTCCTGGCCGTTGCTGCCGGAGGCGCGGGATCTTGGCGTCGCGCCGGACCTGATCGGGCTCGGGCTCGAACATCGCCTTCAGTCGCACCTGAAGCCACTCGCGAACTCCGCACGCAGGACACCGAAGGGCGGTTGGCGACCGGTCGACTGGGCGAGGAGCCGGTCCGCCGGAGCGCGGGTCGGACCGCGTCTCGGTGCCTTGTTCGAGCCGGTCCTGCGGCTGTGGCAGGCAGCGGAGCAGGCCCCGGACGAGTCGTTCTCCTCGGAGGTCTGCCGGGTGGTCCTCCCGTCCCGGCTTCTCTGAGCCATCAGGGTCTTAATCGTTACCGGCGGTAACACCCTCTAGGCGCGGCCGCCGGGTTCGGCCTAACCTCCTTGCATGACCCGACTGGCGAGTAACAAGGGTGCTGACCTGGACTTCGACGTGGTCGTGGTGGGCTCGGGGTTCGGTGGCAGCGTGGCCGCCCTGCGGCTGGTCGAGAAGGGCTACCGGGTCGCGGTGCTGGAGGCCGGGCGCCGCTTCGCCGACTCGGAGTTCGCCAAGAGCTCCTGGGACCTGCGGCGGTTCCTCTGGGCGCCGAAGCTCGGCTGCTTCGGGATCCAGCGGATCCACCTGCTCCGCAACGTGCTCGTGCTCGCCGGTGCCGGGGTCGGCGGTGGGTCGTTGGTCTACGCCAACACGCTGTACCGCCCCCTCAAACCGTTCTTCACCGATCGGCAGTGGGCGCACATCACCGACTGGGAGTCGGAGCTCTCGCCGTTCTACGACCAGGCCAGCCGGATGCTCGGAGTGGTCACCAACCCCACCGACACCCCCGCCGACAAGGTGATCAGGAAGGTCGCCGAGGAGATGGGCGTCGGCGGGACCTACCACGCGACGCCGGTCGGGGTGTTCTTCGACGAGCCGGGGCGGCCGGCGCAGGACCCGTACTTCGGCGGTGCCGGACCGGAGCGCACGGGGTGCACCGAGTGCGGTTCGTGCATGACCGGGTGCCGGGTCGGCGCGAAGAACACGCTGGTCAAGAACTACCTCTACCTCGCGGAGCGGGCCGGGGCGAAGGTGCTGCCGCTGACCACGGTGACCGGGCTGAGCCAGCGCTCCGACGGCAGCTGGACGATCCGCACCGAACGGACCGGCGCGTGGCTGGACAAGCGCCGCCGGGTGCTCAGGGCCGGTCAGGTCGTGCTCGCGGCCGGGGCCTGGGGCACGCAGAAGCTGCTGCACGGCATGCGGGACTCCGGGGCGCTGCCCGGGCTCTCGCCGAGGCTCGGCGAGCTGACCAGGACGAACTCCGAGGCGATCCTGGGCGCGCGGGCCGATCGGGTCGATCCGGAGCGCGACTTCAGCGAGGGGGTCGCGATCACCTCGTCGTTCCACCCCGACGACCGCACGCACATCGAGCCGGTGCGCTACGGCAAGGGCAGCAACGCGATGGGGCTGCTGCAGACCCTGGCCACCGACGGGGACAAGCCCACGCCGCGCTGGAAGCAGCTGCTCGGCGAGATGGGCAGGCACCCGGTCCGGGCGCTGCGCAACCTCTCCGTGCGCAGGTGGAGCGAGCGGACGGTGATCCTGCTGGTCATGCAGGCCCTCGACAACTCGATCACCACGAAGACCCGGCGCGGGCTGTTCGGCAGGCGCAGGCTGACCTCGGTGCAGAACGAGGGCGCGCCGAACCCGACCTGGATCCCCAAGGGGGCCGAGGCCGCCGACCGGGTGGCCGGGCACATCGACGGGATCGCGGGCGGGGCCTGGACGGAGATCTTCGACATCCCGCTGACCGCGCACTTCATCGGGGGCTGCGTGATCTCCACCGACGCCGGGCACGGGGTGATCGACCCCTACCACCGGGTGCACAACTATCCGACGCTGTCCGTGGTGGACGGCTCGGCGATCACCGCCAACCTGGGGGTGAACCCGTCGTTGACGATCACCGCGCAGGCCGAGCGGGCGTTCTCGATGTGGCCGAACAAGGGCGAGGCCGACCCCCGGCCGGAGCAGGGGGCCGAGTACCGCAGGGTCGCGCCGGTGGCTCCCGGGAGGCCCGTCGTGCCGGAGTCGGCGCCGGCCGCGCTGCGGTTGCCCGTCGTCGAGGTGCGGCACCGTCGGGACCCGGCAGCGGGCTAGATCGTGTCCGGCAAGGGGTGACACCACCTCACCACCCCTGGCGCCCTCACCCACGTGCCCCTCTTTTCGCGTTTTGTCACCTTGATGCGAAATGGGAGCGCTCTTTCGCGCATTAAGGTGACAAAACGCGAAAACCTCCGACCACGCCAGCTGGCCCACGCGGGCACGGGGGCACGGGGGCGGCGCCGGGCCCGGCAGCGGGCTGGGAGCGCTTCGCTCGCACTTCCTCCGGGTAGCGGAGTTCCCACGCGCCGTGATCGCTGGCACAGTAGTGGGGTGGCTAAGCCGTTCGCGTCCAGCGCCGACAACTCGCCCAAAGCCGAGACGCTGGAGGTGCTCGCCGACGGTGTCTACGCCTTCACCTCGGAGGGCGATCCCAACGTGGCGGCGGTCGAGGGGGACGACTTCGTCGTCTGCTTCGACGCCAGGGCCACACCGGTCGCCGCCAGGGACTGGCTGACAGAGCTGCGCAAACACACCGACAAGCCCGTGCGGTACCTGGTGCTCAGCCACTACCACGCGGTGCGGACGCTCGGCGCGAGCGCGTTCGACGCCCGCGAGGTCGTCATGCACTCCGAGACCCGCAGGCTGATCGCCGAGCGCGGCGGGGCGGACTGGGCCAGCGAGCGCGACCGGATGCCGCGGCTGTTCAAGGAGCCCGCGTCCATCCCCGGCCTGACCTGGCCGACCATGACCTTCACCGACAAGATGACGATCTCGCTCGGCGAGGACCGGGACGACCTGATCCTGGCGTACTGCGGGCGTGGGCACACCAGCGGCGACATCGTGGCCTGGCTGCCGGAGCACAAGATCCTCTTCGCCGGTGACCTGGTGGAGTCGCAGGCCGCGCTCTACACCGGCGACGCCTACCACGGCGAGTGGGCGATGTCGACGTTGGAGAAGCTCGCCTCGCTGCGCGCTGAGGTGCTCGTCGGTGGTCGCGGACCGGTGGTGCACGGCCGGGAGGCGGTCACCGCGGCGATCGCGCAGACCAAGAACTTCCTCGCCGTGATGTGCGGCGAGGTCGCCGCCGTGCACGACCGGCGCGGTGACCTGCGCGAGGCGTTCGACGCGGCGCACCGGGCGCTGGAACCCGCATACGGGAAGTGGCCGATCTTCGAGCACTGCCTGCCCTTCAACGTGCAGCGGTACTGGGACGAGCTGGAGGGCATCGAGAAGCCCCGGATCTGGACCCCCGAACGCGACCGCGAGGTCTGGGCGCTGCTGCAGGACCGGGGATGAGCGAGGACGAGGCAGTACTCGTCGTCGGGGGAGGCCCCGTCGGCCTGATCGGCGCGCTGCTGCTCGCGAGAGCGGGCATCCCGTCCGTGGTGCTGGAGGCGTTGCCGGAGCACACCCCGGTCGGGAGCCGGTCCATCTGCATCCAGCGCGACGTGCTGGACGTGCTGGAGCGGATCGGCGTCGGCGCGCGCGCCGCGCGGGAGGGCGTGACCTGGTACCTCGGGCGCACGTACTACCGCGAGCACGAGCTGCTCACGCTGACGCTGCCGCATCCTGAGGGCAGCGCGTTCCCGCCGTTCGTGAACCTGCCGCAGCCCGATCTCGAACGGCTGCTGCTGGAGCGGGTGGCCGAGGAGCCCCTCGTCGACCTGCGGTTCGGCCACCAGGTGGTCGAGCTCGACCAGGACGAGGAAGGGGTGACCGTCCGCGCGGCCACTGTGCACCCTTCGTCCACTTCGGACGGTCTGGTCTCGGTGCGCGGCACGCACTGCATCGCCGCCGACGGGCCGCACTCGACCGTCCGCAGGCTGCTGCGGCTGCCCTTCCGCGGCCACTCCTTCCCGGACAAGTTCCTGATCGCCGACATCAAGGCCGACCTCGACCTGCCGCCGGAGCGCCGCTTCTTCTTCGACCCGGAGTGGAACCCCGGCCGTCAGGTGCTGATGCATCCGCAGCCCGGCCGGGTGTGGCGGATCGACTGGCAGGTGCCCGAGGAGTTCGACCTCGCGGCGGAGGACGCCAACGGCGGCCTGACCGAACGCATCCGCAAGGTGGTGGGGGACAAGGACTTCGAGGTCGTGTGGGCCTCGGCGTACCGCTTCCACCAGCGCTGCGTCCCGACGATGCGGGTCGGCAGGGTGCTGCTGGCGGGCGACGCCGCGCACGTGATGAGCCCGTTCGGGGCGCGCGGGCTGAACTCCGGGGCACAGGACGCGGAGAACGCCGCCTGGAAGATCGCCTTCGACCGGCAGGGCTGGGCCGGGCCCGCGTTGCTGCACTCCTACAACGTCGAGCGTCGAGCGGCGGCCCAGGAGAACCTGCGCGTCACCGGCGACACGATGCGGTTCCTGGTCCCGCGCACCGCCGCCGACCGCGCCTACCGCAACGAGGTGCTGCAACGCAGCGTCGACGACCCCGGCGCGCGGAGCTGGATCGACTCGGGCAAGCTCGCCGAGCCGTACTACTACCTCGACTCCCCGCTGACCACACCCGCGCAACCGACCGAGGTCGCCGCGTTCCCGCGCGAGCCCGGAGTCCCGCGGCCGCCGTTGCCCGGCGTGCTGTGCCCGGACGCGCCGCTGGTCGGCGGTGGGCGGTTGCGGCCGACGTTCGGGCCGGTCTTCACACTGCTCACCCTGAACACCCCGGTCCGGTTGCCGGTGGACGGCCCGCCGGTGCAGGTGCAGTCGCTGGAGGAAGCCGATGACGACGGCGCGCTCGCGGACGCGCTGCGCATCTCGCCGGGGTCCGCCGCGCTGGTGCGCCCCGACGGGCATCTCGCCGCGCTGTTCCGGGACGGCTACCTCGGCGCGGCGTTGGTCAGTGCGCTGCGCAGGGCATCGGGATGGTGAATAGTTCCCCCTGATGTTGCGCTTCTGGTGGGCGCTTATCCTCTCGCGGTCGGTGTGCCGCCTTCTCGGGGGTGATTCGGGTGAGCTCGGTCGATCGCCGGAACTTCCTGCGCGCAGCCGGGGGGTTCGGCGCGTTCGCGCTGCTGACCGCCTGCGGTGACGGTGGCCCGGCCACGACACCGACACCCTCGCTGGTGCCGACGACGACGGCGCCACCCAGCACCACCACGGCCGTGCCGCCGGACTGGGACAACCTGAAGGCCCGGCTCAACGGCCGGGTCGCGCGGCCCGGCGAGTCCGGCTACAACGCCGCGCGCCCGTTCAACACCGCGCTGCCGAAGACGGCCCCGGCGGCGGTGGCCCAGGTGCGCGGGGTCGACGACGTGCAGGCGTGCATCGAACTGGCTCGCCGGTCGCACATCCCGATCGCCGCGCGCAGCGGTGGCCACAGCTACGCGGGTTACAGCTTCCCCGACAACGGCCTGGTGGTCGATCTTCGGCAGCTCGCGTCTGTGGAGGTCCGCGACGACGGAGTGGTGGAGATCGGCGCGGGTGCGAAGCTCGCCGACGTCTACGCCGCGCTCGCCGCCGAGGGGCGTTGCCTGCCCGCGGGAACGTGTCCGAGCGTCGGCATTGCGGGCCTCGCGCTCGGCGGTGGGCTCGGCGTGCTGACCCGCAAGTTCGGGCTCACCTCCGACCACATGCTCTCGGCGAGGATCGTCACCGCGGACGGGGTCGCGCGCACGGCGTCCGCCGACGGTGACGCGGACCTGCACTGGGCGTTGCGCGGCAGCGGCGGCGGCAACTTCGGCGTGGTGACCTCCTTCGAGTTCAGCACCGAGAAGGCCCCGTCCCAGCTCACCGTGTTCCACCTCGCCTTCCCGGCGGGGGCGTCGGCGGAGGTGCTCGGCGCCTGGCAGGACTGGATCGCCGAGGCGCCCGCCGAGCTGTGGGCGAACTGCGTCGTGGAGGGCGGAAGCCCGCCGAAGTGCCGCGTGAGTGGTTGCTACGTGGGAACTTCCGCGCGGGTGAACACAATGCTGACGCAGCTGGTGCGGCGGACGGGCTCGCGCACGACCAGCCGCACTGTGCAGACGCTGAGCTACCTCGCCGCCATGCGGCACTTCGCCAACACCTCGGGCAAGACCGGGTTCGTGGCCTCCTCCCGCGTGCTGGAGAAGCGGATGGACGAGCCGGGAACCCTTGCCACGCTGGTGAACGACCGCCCGGAGATGGACCTGCTGTTCGACCCGCTCGGCGGTGCGGTGTCCACAGTGGACGGATCGGCGACGGCGTTCCCGCACCGCTCCGCCCTGGCGACGGTCCAGGTCTACGTGGACACCGAAGCGGCCAACCAGCGCGCGGCGGCCTCGGAGGTGGACACCGTGCAGCGCGAGATCGCCGACCAGGCGGGGCGCGGCGCCTACGTGAACTACATCGACCCGGCGCAGCGCGACTGGCCGCAGGCGTACTACGGCAACAACCTCAACCGCCTGCGCCAGGTCGCCAACCTCTACGACCCCGACGGGGTCTTCGCCTTCGCCCAGGGCCTGCGCACCCGCTGACCCCGGCGGAGACCGTCAGAGCTGGATGCCGGTGAGGACCAGGACCTTCTCCTCGGTGAAGTCGTTCATCGTGGAGGAGACGCCCTCGCGACCGAAGCCGGAGGACTTCACGCCGCCGTAGGGCATCTGGTCCGCGCGGTAGGACGGCACGTCGCCGATGACGACGCCGCCGACCTCCAGCTCCGACGACGCGCGGAAGGCCACCTGGACGTCACGGGTGAACACGCCAGCCTGCAGGCCGTATGCCGAGGCGTTGACCTGCGCGAACGCCTCGTCCACGCCATCGACCACGGAGACCGCGAGCACCGGGCCGAAGACCTCCTCCGCCCACACCTTCGCGTCGGCGGGCACATCGGTGAGCACCGTGGGCGCCACCGTCGAGCCCTCGCGCTCCCCGCCGACGAGCACCTTGGCGCCCGCCGAGGCGGCCTCGGTGATCCACTCCTCGACCCGCTTCGCGGCCGCCTCGTCCACCAGCGGGCCGACCTCCACCTCCGGGTCGTGCGGGTTGCCGGTCTTGAGCTCGCGCACCGCCTCGACGAGTCTGCCGAGGAAGTCGTCGGCGACCGCCCGGTCCACGATCACCCGCTGCACCGCGATGCAGGACTGGCCCGCCTGGTAGTTGGAGAACATCGCGATCCGCTTCGCCGCGAAGTCCAGGTCCGTCCAGTCCGCGCACACCACGGCCGCGCCGTTGCCGCCGAGCTCCAGCACCACGTGCTTGCGCGGGGCGGCGTCCATGATCGACCAGCCGACCGGACCGGAGCCGGTGAAGGACACCACCGGCAGCCGCTCGTCCTCGACCAGTTCCATGGTGGTCTCGTTGCCCACCGGCAGCACCGAGAACGCGCCCTCCGGCAGCTTGGTCTCCGCCAGCAGCTCGCCGAGCAGCAGCGCGGACAACGGCGTGCGCGGCGCGGGCTTGATGATCACCGGGGCGCCGACGGCGAGTGCGGGGGCGACCTTGTGCGCCACCAGGTTCAGCGGGAAGTTGAACGGCGCGATGCCCAGCACCGGCCCGCGCGGCACCCGTCGGACCATCGCCATCCGGCCATCGGCGGCGGGGTCGGTGTCCAGCCGCATCAGCTCACCCGCGAAGCGCTTGGCCTCCTCGGCGGCGAAGCGGAAGGTGTTCGCCGCGCGCGCCACCTCCAGCCGCGCCCACCGCAACGGCTTGCCGTTCTCCGCGGTGATCACCTCGGCGATCTCCTCGGTGCGTTCGAGCAGGCGCTTCGACACGTGCTCCAGCGCGCCCGCGCGGACGTGCGCCGGGGTGCTCCTGAAGGCGACGGTGGCCGCGGCCGCGGCCGCGACGGCCCGCTCGACCTGCTCCGGGCCGGGGACTGACACCGACGCGACCTCGGAGTCGTCGTAGGGGTGCCTGATCACCGTCACGCCCGTTCCCTGCTCGGAACGGCCCGCGATCCAGCACGGTCGCGGAGCGGGGGTCACGGCGGTCATCGGGTCGTCGGCTGTCATGCGCACCACGTTATGCCGCGCTCGCCGCCCCCAACAGGTGATCTTCGGTCGTCTTCGACACCGGCCCGATTAGGCCTGGCGAAGGGCGTGCTGAGACGATGGAGCCACTCGTGCGGCTCTGACCAGGAGGTATCCCCGACGTGCCCAGCAGCAACCAGCGTCCAGTGCTCGTCGTCGACTTCGGGGCGCAGTACGCCCAGTTGATCGCGCGCCGGGTGCGCGAGGCACAGGTGTACTCCGAGGTCGTGCCGCACACGATGCCGGTCAGCGAGATGGTCGCCCGCGACCCCGCCGCGATCGTGCTCTCCGGTGGCCCCTCCAGCGTCTACGCCGACGGCGCCCCCCAGATCGACCCGGCGCTGTTCGACCAGGGCATCCCGGTCTTCGGCATCTGCTACGGCTTCCAGGCCATGGCCCGCGCGCTGGACGGCGGTGTCGAGCACACCGGCACCCGCGAGTACGGCCGCACCGATCTCAGCGTCGTCGGCGACGGTGGCACGCTGCACCAGGACCTGCCCGCCGGGCACCCCGTGTGGATGAGCCACGGCGACTGCGTGACCAAGGCGCCCGAGGGCTTCACGGTCACCGCGACCAGCGCGGGCGCACCGGTCGCCGCCTTCGAGGACACCGCGCGCCGCTTCGCCGGTGTCCAGTACCACCCGGAGGTGCTGCACTCCCCGCACGGCCAGGAGGTGCTGCGGCGCTTCCTGCACGAGGTCGCCGGACTCCGTCCACAGTGGACCACCTCGTCGATCGTGGACGACTCGGTCGAGGCGGTGCGCGCCCAGGTCGGCGAGGGGCGGGCGATCTGCGCGCTCTCCGGCGGCGTGGACTCCGCCGTGGCAGGCGCGCTGGTGCACCGCGCCATCGGTGACCGGTTGACCTGCGTCTTCGTTGACCACGGGCTGCTGCGCGCCGGTGAGCGCACCCAGGTCGAGCGGGACTTCGTCGCCGCCACCGGCGTGCGCCTGGTGACCGTGGACGCCGCCGACCGCTTCCTCAGCGCGCTGGCCGGGGTGACCGACCCCGAGGAGAAGCGCAAGATCATCGGCCGCGAGTTCATCCGCGTCTTCGAGCAGGCCGCCCGCGACCTGCAGGCCGAGGCGGGGGAGTCCGGCGAGCACTTCGACTACCTGGTGCAGGGCACGCTCTACCCGGACGTGGTGGAGTCCGGCGGAGGCACCGGCGCCGCGAACATCAAGAGCCACCACAACGTCGGCGGCCTGCCGGACGACCTCAAGTTCGACCTGGTCGAGCCGCTGCGCGCGCTGTTCAAGGACGAGGTGCGGCGGGTCGGCCTCGAACTCGGCCTGCCCGAGACCATCGTGCACCGCCAGCCCTTCCCGGGCCCCGGCCTCGGCATCCGGATCATCGGCGAGGTCACCGCGCACAACCTGGAGATCCTGCGCGCGGCGGACTCGATCGCCCGCGAGGAGCTGACCGCGGCCGGACTGGACCGCGACATCTGGCAGTGCCCGGTGGTGCTGCTCGCCGACGTGCGCTCCGTGGGCGTCCAGGGCGACGGCCGCACCTACGGCCACCCCGTGGTGCTGCGCCCGGTCTCCAGCGAGGACGCGATGACCGCGGACTGGACCCGGCTGCCCTACGACGTGCTTGAGCGGATCTCCACCCGCATCACCAACGAGGTCTCCGAGGTCAACCGCGTAGTGCTCGACGTGACCAGCAAGCCGCCGGGCACCATCGAGTGGGAGTGAACGCGAGCAGCGGGCGGGCCACCAGGCCCGCCCGCTGTCGTTTCTGAAACGGTCGAGGCCGAGTCCTGCAAGCGGTGACACCACCTCACCGCCCTGACGCCCTCACCCGCCTGCCTCCCATTTCGCGTTATGGAGCCTTAACGCGAAATGAGAGCGCTCTTTCGCACGTCAAGGTGACAAAACGCGAAAACCCCGACCACGCCAGCCAGTCCACGCACACACGGCGGCATGGGTCGGCGCGCTGCCTCGGACGGAGCATCGGGCCGACCTGCGGGACAGGCGCTAGGCCGACTGGCGGCGGACGAGCTCGACCGGCAGCACCTCGCGTCCCGGTGCGATGTCCTCGCCGGCGAGCAGCTGGAACAGCCGCTGGACCATCGCGCGCATCTGCTCCGCCGAGTCCTGCTTGATCGAGGTCAGCGGCGGGTCGGTGTAGGGAGCGATGGTCGGCTGGTCGTCGAAGCCGACCACGGCCACGTCCTCCGGCACCCGCTTGCCCGCGGCGCGCAGCGCCCGCAGCGCGCCGACCGCCATCAGGTCGCTGGCGACGAACACCGCGTCCAGCTCGGGCACCCGAGCCAGCAGCTCGGCCATGGCGCGTTCACCACCGTCCTGGGTGAAGTCGCCCTGGGCCGTCCACGCCTCGGTGCGCGCGGCGTCCGCCCCGGTCGCCTCCTGCCAGCCCCGCAACCGGTCCCGGGCGGACTGCTCGTCGGCGGGGCCGAGCACGCTGACCACCGTGCGGCGGCCGAGGCCGAGCAGGTGCTCCGTCGCGACGCGGCCGCCCGCGACGTTGTCGTTGTCCACCGAGTGCACCTCGGACTCCGGCAGCCACGGCTTGCCGCCGTAGACCGACGGCAGCGGCAGCTCGCTGATCTGCGCGGGGAGCGGGTCGTCGCGGTGCGGTGCGAGCACCAGCGCCCCGTCGACGTGTCCACCGGAGAGGAAGCGCAGGATGCGGCCGTGGTCGTCGCCCTGGTCGGCCAGCATCAGCACCATCTGGACGTCCAGCGTGGACAGCTCGGTGGCCGCACCGCGGACGACGGTGGCGAAGTACGGGTCGGCGAAGAACTTGTTGTCCGGCTCCGACAGCACCAGCGCGATCGCGTCGGTGCGCCTGGTGACCAAGGTTCTCGCCGCCCGGTTGGGGATGTAGCCGAGCTTGCGCACTGCAGCGTGCACTGTCTCGCGCACCCCCGGGCTCACCTTGGGGGAGGAGTTGATTACTCGGGAGACCGTTGCTCTGGAGACGCCCGCCGCGTTGGCGACATCCTCCAGCGTCGGTCGGCTGATCCCTCGCGATGTGCTGGACAGCTCCGTCACCCCTATCGCCTGCTCGATCTCGGGCAACCTATGCGAAGGTGCCGTCGTGGGTTGTACACCCAACCAACGGCACCGCGCACTCCCTGTGACCAGGTCTTGAGCTTTCAGCGCTTCCGCTGTGGCCTGAGTGTGTTGATCAGCATAAGCGACCCCACGAGCACCGCGGCGCCCGCGAGCAGCCAGTTCGGCTCGATGATGTCGGAAATGTCGCCCTTGGTGAAGCCGTAGAGCGCGGCCCACGCGGCCACCAGGCCGACCAGGAACACCACCACGCTGAAGCCCCTGCGCGAGTTCGGCTCGCCGCCCTGCGGCTGCTGCTCGTCAGCCATTGACGACCTCCAACTTTCCGCTGTTGATCGAGGCGAACAGCGTGATCATGCCGCCGCCCGTGCTGTCGTCGGCGCCGAGGCTGCGCGCGGTGCGCCGGATGTCGCTGCCGCGCCCCACCTGGCCGAGGCAGTCCACCGTGCCGCTGCTGGCGGTGCAGCTCACCTCGACGTCGGTGTTGTTCTTCGGCAGCGTCACGTGCAGGTTGCCCTGCTCGACCCGGGCGTTGATCCGCACCGGCTGGTCGGACGGTGCCGGGGGCAGCTGGCTGAGGTCGAGACGGGCGGTGCCCTTGGTGAGGGTGAAGGAGCCCGACGACGACCCGCCGACCGTGCTGCCCCGCTCCAGTTCCTCCCAGGTGGTCGGCGTCCAGGTCTGGCTGCCGTAGTAGTTGTCGTAGTAGTCCTGCGACGAGGTGTAGGTGGACATGTAGTCCCGCCAGTTGGCGTCGTTGGCCAGGGTGACCGTGGCCGCGATGGCCGGGACGGCCAGCAGCACCAGGCCCTTGCCACCCCTGTTGAAGGCCCCGAAGATCAGACCGGCCGCCAGCACGGCGGTCACGGCGCCCGCCGCGACGTAGTCGGCCACCCAGCCGTTGACCACGCCGAGGCCCATCACGCCCGCGACGATGATGCTCACCGCGACGGTGACCCCGGTGACCTTGGAACGCGGCTGCGGCTGCGGCTCGATCTCGTCCTCCACCTGCCGGCTCGGCTCTGGGAGGTCCCACGCGAACGGCGCGGCGCCCAGCGGGTCCCACGCCGGCGGGTTCTCCTGCGCGTTCTCGCTGCTCACAGGCCTCGCCGGGGCTGCGCCGGCGTCGGCGTGGCCGACCTGGTCGGTCTTCATCGTCTCGGTCTCCTGGTGACCGGGCGTCCGGAAGGCCTCGGTGCGCTGCTCGGAGCCCTGGTAGCCGTTGTCGGTGGTCATCGGGGTGCTCACCACGACGGGACCGGTCGGGTGGAGCGGAGCTTGTGGTTGCCGGTGCGTGCCGCGGTTCTTGTGCAGCACGTAGAGCCCGGCACCGAGCGCGGCGATCATCAGAGCCGACCAGACGTGCAGGGCGGCCAGCAGGCCGCTCAGCGGCAGCAGCGACAGCGCGACCAGGATGGTAGCCAGCGCCGACGTGGAGCTCGTGCCCCTGCCGAGCAGCGCCCCCGCCGGGGAACCGGTGTCCCCGTCCTGGGGGAAGAGCAGGACGGCGAGCAGGTACAGCAGGATGCCGAGGCCGCCGTAGATGGCGAACACGACGAAGGCGACCCGCACCAGAACCGGGTCGATGCCGTACCTGTTGCCAAGGGCCGCCGCGACGCCCGCGACCTTGCGGCCCGTTCTGGGGCGGCGTGGCCGCGTCTTCCAGAAGTCCCGCAGCGTCTCCTCGACGCTCATGTTCCCGCCTGTCCCGTTCACGTGGTCAAGAGTGCCGCCGCGCCACCACGGTCACATCGGGGAGCACCCCTGAAATCACCTCTCGGGGTTCCGCTCGGGTGCTTCGGGGTTGTTCCCTGATGACCGCGCGCTCGCGCACGTGTGACCATTCCAGTGTGAATGCGCAGGTCCATAACGGCGAGACCGGCAAGGTCCCCGGGTTGTCGGCGCTGACGGCGGCGCAGCACGGTGAGGCGCCCAAGCTGTTCCGCCGACGTCGAGGCAAGATCGTCGCGGGCGTCGCGGGCGGGGTCGCCGACCACATCGGCATCGACGTGCTGTGGGTGCGCATCGGGTTCACGGTGCTCTCCGGGATGCTCGGCGCCGGTGCGCTCGCCTACGCGCTGCTGTGGATCTTCGTGCCGCAGCAGAAGCGGTGGGGCGGCGTCGAGGACTCGCCCAAGCAGCGGCAGCAGGCGATCGGCGTCATCACCGTCGGCGTCGGCCTCTCCATCGCGGTGCTCTCGATCAACAACAGCATCAACCCCCTGCTGGCGGGGGCCGTCGCCGTGTCACTCGTCGGAGCCGGGCTGGTCTGGCGGGAGGCCGACGACGCCCAGCGCAGGCGCTGGCGGGACGGCGCCCGCTCCGGCATCACCGGGGTGGTGCTCGGCACGGGTGGCTGGTCCGGCACGACCCGCGTGCTGGCCGGGGTCGCGCTGGTGGTCGCGGGTCTCGCGGTCTTCCTGAGCAACAGCGCGGGCATCGGCCAGGTGCAGTTCGTCCTGCTCGCGGTGATCACCACGCTGATCGGGGTCGCGGTGCTGACCGTGCCGTGGTGGGTGCGGCTGGTCCGGGACCTCAACGAGGAGCGCCGGGTCCGCATCCGGACCGAGGAGCGCGCGGAGATCGCCGCCCACCTGCACGACTCGGTGCTCCAGACCCTCGCGCTGATCCAGAAGCAGGCCGACACCGCCCGCGAGGTGCGCAGGCTCGCCCGCGGCCAGGAACGCCAGCTGCGCAGCTGGTTGTACGGCCCCTCCGGCTACGGCGCGCGGACCAGGAACGACGCCGACGACGAGGACGGGACCACGGGACCCGGGTTCTCCACGGTTCCCGGCAGCACCCTGACCGAGGCCGTGCCCGCGGCGTGCGGCGAGGTCGAGGACACCTTCGCGATCACTGTCCAGCAGGTCGTCGTCGGCGACTGCCCGGTGGACGAGAAGATCGGCGCGCTGGTGCAGGCCGCCCGCGAGGCGATGGTCAACGCGGCCAAGCACGCCGGGGTCGGCGAGGTCAGCGTCTACGCCGAGGTCGAGGAGGACCGGGTGCACGTGTTCGTGCGCGACAGGGGCAAGGGCTTCGACCCCGCTACGGTTCCCGGTGACCGGCACGGGCTCGCGGACTCCATCCACGGCAGGATGGAACGGCACGGGGGCTCGGTTCGGCTGAGGACGGCCCTCGGGGAGGGCACCGAACTCCAGCTGATCATGCCGAGGAGCCCTAGCAAGGAGGCACGCACGTGAGCCAGCTCGCGAGCGAACTGTCCAACACAGCAGCGCCGCTCGCGGCGCACCGAGCCCGCGAGGTGTTGCCGTGAGCGAGAACGAGCAGACCGGAGCCGAGCAGCCAGCCGAGAACGCCGCGGCGCCGGCGCGGACCGGCCCCGTCCGGGTCTTCCTCGTCGACGACCACGCGCTGTTCCGCACCGGGGTGAAGGCCGAGCTGGACGCGGCCAAGGACCAGGTCGAGGTGGTCGGCGAGGCGGGCTCGGTCGACGAGGCGGTCGCGGGCATCGCGCACTTCAAGCCGGACGTGGTGCTGCTGGACGTGCACATGCCGGACGGCGGCGGCGCCGAGGTGCTGCGCCGGGCCCGGCCCGCCCAGCCCGAGGTGGTCTTCCTGGCGCTGTCGGTCTCCGACGCCGCCGAGGACGTCATCGCGGTGATCCGCAACGGCGCGCGCGGCTACGTCACCAAGACGATCTCCGGGCGCGAGCTGGCCGACGCGGTGTGCCGGGTGGCCGAGGGCGACGCGGTGTTCTCGCCGAGACTGGCCGGGTTCGTGCTGGACGCCTTCGCCGACCGTCCGGGGGCGGCGCCCATCCGCGACCCCGAGCTCGACCTGCTCACCCCGCGCGAGCGGGACGTGCTGCGGCTGCTGGCCAGGGGCTACGCGTACAAGGAGATCGCCTCGGAGCTGTTCATCTCGATCAAGACGGTCGAGACGCACGTGTCCAGCGTCCTGCGCAAGACGCAGCTGTCCAACCGCTACGAGCTCTCCCGCTGGGCCTCGGACCGCCGCCTGGTCTAGCTAGCCGCCGCTGCCGCCTGCCTTGATGGTGCCGATCTGCACCTGGTTGCCGTTGACCACGACGGTGACCAGGTAGGCGGCCGACGTCGCCTTCTCGCCCTTCTTCTTGATCTTCAGGGTGAGGTGCACGGTGTCGCCGGTGACCCGCTGCTTGCCCTGGATCTTCACCGTCTCGACGTCGGCCCACTCCTCCTGGAACGCGGCCAGCTCGGGGCGGGTGGACGGCGCGAACCGCTGGTACGCGGCGGTGGTGTTGCCCGGAAGCAGGTCGTAGAACTGCCGCACGGCCTCCTTGATCAGCCGGTTCCTCGGCGGCTCCGGTGGCTCCGGGGTCGTCGTCGGACCGGCTGGTTGCTGGCTCTGGCTCGGCTGGACCGCCCCGCCCGCGCCACCCGGCTGTGTCGGCGCGGCGCCGCCGGCGCTGATCGGCACGCCGCCCGGGCCCTGCGTGGGACCGCCCGGCACCGCCGGGCCGGGCGCGCCCGGTGAGACGCTCGTTCCGGGCAGGGCCGGTCCCGTCGTCGAGGTCCTGGTGTCATTGGCCGGCTGCCCCGCGGTGGCCACCGACTGCTGGTTGTTGACCAGCAGCGAGGTCACCAGCGCGCCGGTCACCGCGGCGAACGCGGTCGCCACCATGATCACGCCCGCCCGCTTGCGGCGCTGGGTCTTCTCCTCCAGCGCCTGCGGCGAGCTCCAGTTCGGCACCGCCACGATCTTGGGCCGGGAGCCGCCGGCGATGGCCTCCAGCATCGGCAACGTCTCCGCCGCAGTCGGCCGGGCCTTCGGGTCGCGGGTGAGCAGGCAGGCGAGCAGGTCGGTGAGCTCCCCGGCGCGCTCCGGCTCGCGGACCTCGCACGCGGCGACCGCCCGCAGCAGCGCGAAGGTGTTCTCGTTGAGCCCGAACGGCGGCACGCCCTCGACCGCCGCGTAGAGGGTGGAGCCGAGCGAGAAGACGTCCGAGGCCATGCCCGGCTCCTCGCCGTCGGCCACCTCGGGCGCCAGGTACGCGGGGGTGCCGGAGAGCATGCCGGTCTGGGTCAGCGTGGCGTCCCCGGTGGCGCGCGAGATGCCGAAGTCGGTGATCTTGACGGTGCCCCCGGGGCCGATGAGCACGTTGCCCGGTTTGATGTCGCGGTGCATGATCCCGGCCTCGTGCGCGGCCGCGAGCGCGGTCGCCACCTGGAAGCCGATCTTGGCGACCTCGCGCGGCTCCAGCGGCCCGCGCTCGTGCACCAGGGCGGCCAGGCTCTGCGACGGCAGGTACTCCATCACCAGCCACGGCACGCCCTGGGACTGCACGACGTCGAAGACGGTGATCGCGTTCGGGTGGTGCAGGCGGGCGGCGATCCGGCCCTCGCGCATCGCGCGGAGCGTGGCCTCCTCGGCTTCCTCCGCGTCCATGCCAGGCGGCAGCAGCAGCTGCTTCACCGCGACCGTCCGGCTCAGCAGCTCGTCGGTGGCCCGCCAGACGATGCCCATCGCCCCGCTGCCGATCCGGTCCTCCAGGCGGTACCGACCAGCGAGCGTGTGATCTGCGCCATCCACGGTCAGGCAGGCTAGAGCGTTAGGGGGTGCCAAAGCGAACCGTTGGCCCAATCCGCGACCCACCTGTGAGCAATCACCCACTGTGCGGGGTCGGCTACTCCGCGGTAACCTTCGCCGTTTCGGCTGGCGGAACGACGACCGGCGCCTTCGGTCGCCTTGGCCGGGTGAGCATCACGCCACCGAGCACCACGAGCATGCCGAGCACGACCCGCAGGCTCAGCTCCTCGCCGAGCACGACGGCGCCGAGCGCCACCGAGACCACCGGCATCAGGTAGGTCACCGTCGAGGTGGCCGTCGCGCCCTCGTCGGCGATCAGCCGGACGAAGAGCATGAACGAGAAGCCGGTGCCGAACACCCCGAGGATGACCGCGGCGAGCAGGCCGCCGGTGACCTCCCAGTGCACCGGCTGCATCCCGCCGACCGGGATGGCCAGGGTGACCAGCGCGGTCGCCATGATCATCTGACCTGCCGCCGTCGAGGTCGGCGACATGCCCTTGCCGCTGAGGTTGCGGCCCACGTACACCGCGCCGATGCCGTAGCTGAGCGCGGCGACCAGGATCGCGATGCTGCCGGGGATGGCGGAGCCCGCGCCGTCGCGCCACGGCGCGAAGATCAGCATGACGCCCGCGAAGCCGAGCATGAGGCCGAGGATTCGCAGTGGCCCGAAGGACTTCTCCTGGCCGACCGTCACGGCGATCAGCAGCGTCCACAGCGGGGTCGTCGCGTTGAGCACGCCGGCCATGCTGGAGTCGACGGTCTGCTGCCCGACTCCGAAGAGGATGAACGGCAGCACGTTGGCGAACAGCGCCGCGACGCCGAGGTGCAGCCAGGTCCGCCCGCCGCGCGGCAGTCGCAGCCGCATCGCCTTGCAGATCGCGACCAGGACCAGCGCGCCGAGGCCGACGCGCACGAAGACGATCTGCACCGGCGAGAGCGCGCCGAGCGCGAGCTTGATCCACAAGAAGCTGGAGCCCCACAGCAGGCCCAGCACGCCGATCCTGACGAGGCTGCCCGAAGACGTCACGCGAACTCCCAAGTTCGTAAGTTGCCGAACCAAGAGTGCGCCGGAGAAAGCGTCAGGACAAGTGAATACTTCTGCACAACTGTTAAGCGGAACTGTAGGATTCCAGCATGTTGGACGTCCGCCGCCTGCGCGTGCTCCTCGCCGTGGTGAGCACCGGTTCGGTCAGCTCCGCCGCGGCCAACCTCGGCTACACACCGTCGGCGATCAGCCAGCAGATCACCGCGCTGGAACGGGAGGCCGGGTTGTCGCTGTTGCAGAAGGCCGGTCGAGGCGTGCGCCCCACCGCCGCGGGCCGCCTGCTCGCCGAGCACGCCGCGGTGATCACCAACAAGCTCGCCGAGGCCGAGACCGCACTGGCGGACCTGCGCGCCGGGCGCACCGGCCGGATGCGGGTCACCTACTTCACCACGGCGGGCGCGGTCCTGGTGCCGCCCGCCGTCGCCGAGTTCCGCCAGGAGTTCCCCGCCACCGCGCTGGACCTCACCGTCACCGATCCCGAGGACCCGATGCAGGAGGTCCGGGCCGGTCGCGCCGACCTCGCGATCACGGTCCAGCTCGGCGACACCGATCCCAGCGTGCCGGGCCTGCGGTTCGAGCACCTGCTCGACGACCCCTACCGCGCGGTCCTGCCGCGTGGGCACGTGCTGGCCAAGCACCGCGTGCTCGACCTCGCCCAGCTCGCCGACCAGCCGTGGGTGGACAACGAGCCGCTGCCGGGCCAGTGCCGCGAGGTGGTGCTGGAGTCCTGCCGCTCCGCCGGGTTCCAGCCGGACTTCGCCGTGCAGGCGGGGGAGTACATCAGCGCACAGGGCTTCGTCGCCGCCGGGCTGGGCGTGACGCTGATCCCGGCGATGGGCCTCGGCGCGGTGAACCCCAACGTCCTGGTCCGCAGGTTGCGCAACCCCGAGCCGGTGCGCCGCATCTACGCCGCCACGACGGAGGCGGACGCGGAGAACCCGGCGACGCTCGGCCTGCTGCGCGCGCTCCGTGCGGCGGCCGTGGCCGCCGCACGATGACGGCGCGCGCTACTTGCTGTTGATGCAGACCTGGTCGTTGTCGGTCGACATGTGCAGCTTCTTGGTCTCCGAGATGGGCTCATCCGAGCCCTTGTAGACCGTCTCCATCTCGAAGGACACGGTCTTCTCACTCGACATCTCTACATCGCTGATCTTCACGCTCTTCACGTTCTGCCAGTACGGCTTGTAGGAGTCGTACGGGTTCTTCTGCTTGAAGCTGCTGCAGAACTTGGAGTAGGCCGCCTCGATGTTGCCCGGCAGCAGCTTGTAGTAGTTCTTGACCGCGTTGACGTAGTCCTTCTCCGACGGCGTCGCCTTGGACGTCGTGGTGGTGGGCGGAGTCGTCGTGGTCGTCTCGCTCGTGGTCGTCGTGGCCTTGGGGGTGGTCGTCTTCTTCCCGGTCGTCGTGATCGCGGCGTCCGGCACCTGGGGCGCCGAAGTCGCGCCACCACCACCGCCACCGTCATCACCACCGATCATGTTGCTCAGCAGGATGCCGAGCAGCGCGGCCACGATCACCGCGATGACCGCGATCACGATCGGCCGGGTGTTGGACCTCGGCTCCTCGCGCTCCTCCCGCCGGTCGCGGTCGGTGCCGGGGCGGCTGCCACCACTGCGGTTGGCCGAGCCGTTCATCGCGCCCATGCCGCTGGTGGTGGTCGCGCCCGGGCCGACCCTGGTCGACGGCGCGTCGCTGAGCGGCCGGGCGTCCAGCCGGGTCATCGCCGGGTTGTTCGACGGCACCGGGGTGCGCGGGTTCAGGTTCGGCCCGCTGCGCAGGCCGGGGTGCATCGCCTGGGTCGGCGCAGCGGGGCCACCCGGGATCTGGGCGGTCGGCGGGACGGCGCCCCAGCCCTGCGGCGGCGTCGCCAGCGGGGCGGCGCGGCCCTCGGCGATCGCGCGCAGCGACTCCGACGCCTGGGTCATGGTCGGCCGGTCGGTCGGCTGCGGCCGCAGCAGGTGCATCAGCACCGCGGTCATCGGTCCCGCGTGCTGCGGCGGGCGCACGATGCCCGCCGCGACCAGGTGCAGCAGCGCCAGGGTGTTCTCGTTCAGCCCGAACGGCGGCTCGCCCTCGACGGCCGCGTAGAGCGTGGAACCCAGGGAGAACACGTCCGAGGCCGGGCCGGGCTCGTAGCCCTTGGCCACCTCGGGCGCCAGGTAGGCGGGCGTGCCGGCGAGCATGCCGGTCTTGGTGACCGTGACGTCACCGGTGGCCCGCGAGATGCCGAAGTCGGTGATCTTCACCGAGCCGTCGTCGCCGAGCAGGATGTTGCCCGGCTTGACGTCGCGGTGCACGATCCCGGCCGCGTGCGCCGCGGCGAGCGCGATCGCCACCTGCGAGCCGATCCTGGCCACCTCGCGCGGCGGGAGCTTGCCCTCGTCGTAGACGACGGCGGCGAGGCTGCGCGAGGGCAGGTACTCCATCACCAGGCACGGCATGCCGTTGTCCTCGGCGACGTCGAAGACGCCGATGGCGTTGGGGTGCTGGAGCCGGGCGGCGATCCGCCCCTCCCGCATCGCCCGCTGCTTGGCCTCCTCGGCCTCGCCTGCCTCCATGCCGGACTGCAACAGCAGCTGTTTCACCGCGACAACGCGGTGCAGTCGTTCGTCGCGGGCCTGCCAGACGACGCCCATGGCGCCCGCGCCGATCCGTCGTTCCAGCCGGTAGCGCCCGGCGACCAGGCGACCTTCGTCGCTCACGCTGCCGCCTCGCTCTGCTCGGTCACCGTGCGGCTCCCCGTGTCGGTCACGGCACCCAGATTAGGGCCTTCACCCGTTCGGGTGGTTGTTCGCCCAGGATGCCGATTGTGTTCCCAAGTCCGAAAAGGGGACGTTTCTCCAGATCAGCGGTTGCGTGCTGTGAGAACTGTTGCGTCGGCGATACGCGGCGCTGACTCTTCCGTGACCGCGATCCGCTGCACCGTGCGCACCCTGCGTCCATCAGCCCAGACGTAGTCGACGACCACCCGCGCGGTGTTGGCGCCCGCCTCCTTGACGTCGCTGACGGTGGCGGAGCGCACACCCTTCCACGACTCCTGGAACTCCTCGACCCCGCCGCCGCGCATCTGCGGGGCGAGCATCTTGTAGGCCGCCGCGGGCTCCTCGGGAGCGGTGCGGAAGAAGCCGGTGAGCAGGTCGAGCACCGGGTCCAGCAGCCCGCCGTTGCCCGCGGTCTGGGTGGGCCTGGTCGGCTGGGTCGTTGTCGGCCTGCCAGGACCGGTCGTCGGCTTCGCCGTCGGGGTGCCGGTCGGCTTGCTCTCCGTGGTCGGCGCGGGCTGCGTCGGCTGGCCTGGCTGGGAGCCCGAGCCGCCGCCCGCGTCGCCGGAGCCGCCCGAACCGGTGGAGCCGCCACCCGCGGAGCCACCGCCGGGCTGGGTGCTCTGGTGCCCACTGGTCGGCTCGGGAGACGGGGTCTGGCTCTCCTCCTCGTCGCCGATGCCCTCCGGGGCCGCGGTCGCCGCCTCGCCGATCACGTTCGGCTGCAGCGCCCGCCCGCCGGTGAAGTAGTTCTGCGCCCGGGAGGTGTTCTGCGCCTGGCCCTCGTCCTGACCGGTGAAGAGCACGGTGCCCGCCACGATCGCGCCGCAGAGACCGATGACGCCGACCGCGACGCCGAGGGCCCGCACGACCGTGCGCTGGCTCGCGGGCCGCTGGTCACCACGGCCCTCGCGGTGCAGCAGGTCGGCGACGAGCACCTGCGTGCGCTCCGCGGTCTGCCGACGTTTGTCGCTGTCCTCGGATCTCCCAGCCACGTCCGCCTCACCCTTCAACCGGAACACTCAACGTGACTGGGATACCGGAAAACGGCGGCGAATGTCACCAATTCGGAGGTACTGGAAAACGTGTGACGCCCATTCGGAGCAATGTCGCTGGTCCAACGTCGCAGCGATGCCGGTCGGCGTCAGCTCTGCTGCACGGACAGCAGCTCCGCCGCCACGATCTGTCGCGGCTCCGCCGCGCCGAGGGTCAGCAGCTGCTCCATCCGCAGCCGCGTGCCGTTGGCCAGCTCCAGCGTCATGGTGCTCAGGACGCCGTTCTTGCCCTGCTCGACATCCTGCAGGCGCACGGACTTCACGGTCTCCCACGCCTTGAGGAAGGCCGCGCGGTCCGGGCCGATCAGCTTGGTGTCCAGCATCTGCACCGCGAGCTCGGGCCGGTGCTGCAACCGCTGGAAGAACTCCTGGACGACCTCGACGGCGGTGGTCGGCGTGACGGCGTTGGGCTGCCAGGTGCCGGTCGGCTTGGCCGTGGTGGTGCCGGGCCGGTTCGCGGCGGGCTGCCGGTTCAGGGGCTTGGTGTCGGTGTTCGCGGACGAGGCGGTGGCCTTGGTCGCGCCGACGAGGCGGTCGAGCACCAGGTCGGGGCGCAGCGCGAGGGCGCCGTTGAGCTGTGGGGCCTGGTACTGGGTGCGGGGGCCGTGCGGACCGTAGTCGGCGGTGATCACCGAGGCCGCGACCACGGAGCCTGCGAGCAGGAGCGCGCCCACGATGATGCCGAGCACCCGCAGCGGTTTGAGCAGCGGGTGCTCACGCGGATCGGGCTCCGGCTCCGGGTCGGCGAAGTAGACCGGGGCCGGGGTGGGCGTGGTGGGCTGGGTGCTGCTGTAGAGCTCGGAGACCAGCTGCTGGCTGTCGGTGACCGATCGCGCAGGGCCCCGTGCGGGGGCGGGCTGCTTCCTGATCAGTTCCGCGACGGTGACCGCACCGGCGCGCTGGTGCCGGCGACCTGTGGTCGAGCGCTCCACGGTGGCTGCCTCCGTACGTTCTGTGGTCGGCAGAACTCGTATCGTCACATCGGCCTCGGGCGCGACACTCTGATGTGAGTTCACCTGTTCGGAGCGCCGAACGGTCGATTTGGACCAGTCGAACGGGTCAATGGTTACTTCGGGTAGTCAGTTTAGAGGTGAGATGCTCACCGCTGGACCGTGGACACCAACCGTTCGGCGTCGACCAGCGGGGCGGCGTTCGGGAGGAACCGGAGCTCGCGTTCCTGGACCACCACGGTGCCGTCCTTGTCCTTGATCTCGATCACCGACGTGGTGACCCCGCGCACCGGGTCCACGCGCATCGCCTTGAACTCGACCGTGTCCTCCAGCTTGGTGAACCGCTTCTCGAAGGACGGCAGTCCCTCCTTCTTCAGCTCCGGGCTGGTCAGGCTCTCGAAGGCCTGCTGCACGTCGCTGGAGACGGTGGAGAAGAACTTCACGGTGCTCTCGGTCAGCTGTCGCACCGGGATCAGCTCGGGGCCGAACGAGGGCACCGTGGTGACCGGCGGGGTGGTCATGCTCGACGTGGTGGTCGGGGTGCTGCTGGCGGAGGTGTTGTTCTCCGGCGACCTGCCGGCGGTGCGGCGTGGTCCGCCGGAGCCGCCGACGCCCTCGGCGTCCCCGCCCGTGGCGTCCTGGGTGCCGGTCGGGCGCACCGCGGCGCGGCCGCTGGTCTCCGTCTGCCGCGCGGGCGTCGTGGTCGTGGTCGCCAGCATCAGCTCGCTGGGGTAGGCGGGCAGCGCGTTGATCCGGTCGATGACGTCCTTCGGTCCGACCAGGGTGACCGCCACGGTCACCAGCACCACGAGCACGATCGCGGAGGACAGGCCGGAGAACCAGGCGGCCCGCTTCCACGTCGGCGGCGGTGTGACCGAGGCGGGGACCATGCCGAGGTCGAGCTTGCGCAGCCCACCGGTGTTGGTGTCGTCGAGGGGGTCGGCCGCGGGAGCGGCGTCGAGGCCCGCCGCGCCGGTCCCGGTCGCGTCGGGTGTCCAGGCCAGCGCATCGGCTGCCTGGCGGTGCCGCCCCCGCTGGGGTCGGTGCCGCTGCGCAGGCCCCTGCCCGCTGTCCATCGCGAAATCCCCTTTCGCGCCCGTGGGTCAGCCGGTGTGGACGATCTGGAACGTCTCGGCCAGCCGGCCCGGTGGCAGACCGTGCCGCGCGGCCGCGTCCGCCAGGAAGGTCCGCATGCCTTCCTCAAGTCCATCGGCAGCGCCGGTCTGGGACTTGTGGGAACGCAGGGCGGCCATTTTCGCCGCCATGGTGTCGGTGATGTCGACGGCGTGGTTGCGCCGTTCCAGCGGGCCGTCGGCGAGCCAGAGCTCGCGCACGGTCCACGGCTCCAGGCCCTCGGCGAGCAGCTCGGGGTGGGCGTGCGGGTTGCGCGCGTCCGGGTACACCGCCGCGAAGGCCGCCTCACCCGCGGCCCGGTGGTCCGGGTGGGAGGTGACGACGTGGTCCCAGTTGAACTCCGGCGACCACGTCAGCACCCGGTCGGGGCGGAAGGTCCTGATCACCCTGGAGAGGTCTCGGCGCAACTCCATCGAGGGAGTGAGCCTGCCGTCCGGGTGGCCGAGGAAGTGCAGCTCGCTGACGCCGACCACCTCGGCCGCCGCCCGCTGCTCGTTCTCGCGCAGCCTGGCGACCTGCTCGCGCGGGGTGCCGGGATCCCCGGTCGCCTCGCCCGAGGTGCACACGCAGTACGCGACCTCGATGCCGTCGGCGGTCCAGGTGGCCACGGTGCCCGCGGCCCCGAAGTCGACGTCGTCGGGGTGTGCGCTGATGACGAGCGCCCGGTCGATCCGGGAACCCTGAACCTGCTGTGCGCTCGTCATCTTGCACAGAGTAAATCCGGGCCGATTGTGGTTGCGCTACGGGGCCGGTTTGTCACCCCGTGTAACACCCGGTCGTGTGGTGCGGCGTTGATCAACTTCCGCTACCGGGGCAAGGGTCAGCTCCCGCTGCGGAACCGCTGCTGGGTCTCCTGCAGCGCCTTGGTCGCGGCGACGCCACTGCCCGCGCCGGTCAGGATCGCGACCACGTCGAGGAACGCGCCGCCGCCGGTCAGGAACAGCGACAGCAGCGCCACCCCACCGGTGAGGCCCACGATGCCCCAGCGCCCGCTGACCCACTGCGAGATGTGCGCGGCGCCCGCCCTGCGCTTGGCCGCGGAGCTCAGCATGGCGAGGTAGCCGCCGTGCACGACCGCGGCGACGACGGCGAGGACTGCGACGATCACTGCGATGAGGTGCAACACCATGTGCTCCAGTGTGCGCCCTCATCGCAGCGGTGCACGCCGCGCCAACCCTGAGAAGCCCCTGATATTCGATCCGATACTCGACTGCGTCCACGCGGTGGTGGCCCGTAGCCTGCGCCGGTGGACGTGTTCTGGCACGAGGACTGCTTCGCACACGACGCCGGACACGGCCTGTGGGAGCTGCCCGGCGACTGGTCGTGGCTCGACGTCGCCGAACAGCACCCGGAGAACGCCGACCGGCTGCGCACCATGCTGACAGTGCTTCGGCGCGGACCGATCGCCCCGAAGCTGACCTGGCACGAGGGCCGCGCGGCCACCGAGGACGAGCTCGCGACCGTGCACGAGCGCGGGTACCTCGAAGCACTGCGCGCCGCGTGCGCCGGTCCTGGCCGGGTGGCGCTGGAGGAGAACACCGTTGTCGGGCCGGGCTCCTGGCCCGCGATCCTGGCCGCCGCGGGCACCACGCTCGCCGCGATGGAGGCGGTGCTCGACGGTCGCACGACGCTGGCCTACGCGATGGTCCGGCCGCCGGGGCACCACGCCCAGCCCGCCGCGGCCGACGGCTACTGCATGGTCAACAACATCGCGCTCGCCGCGGCCGCCGCCAGGAGACGGGGCGCCGCGCGGGTGGCGATCCTCGACTGGGACGTCCACCACGGCAACGGGACCCAGGAGGCGTTCCTGGACGACCCGGACGTGCTGACGATCTCGGTGCACATGCGGCACGGGTCGTGGGGGAGCAGCCACCCGCAGACCGGCGCGCCCGACGAGCTCGGCGCGCGCGGCCGCAACGTCAACATCGAGCTGTCGCTCGGCGCGGGGGACACCGCGTACCTCCGTGCCCTGGACGAGGTCGCGGCGCCGTTGCTGCGAGCCTTCCGCCCCGAGGTCCTGTTGTGCGCGTCGGGTTTCGACGCGAGCGCCTTCGACCCCAACGGCAGGCACAACGTCACTGCCGAGGGGTATCGCGCTGTCGGCCGCAGGGTCGCCGGGCTCGCCGACGAGCTCACCGGCGGCCGCCTGCTGCTCACCCAGGAAGGCGGGTACCAGCGCGGGTACGCGGCGGTCTGCCTGCACGCGCTGGTGGAGGGGTTGCTGGGGGTCGCCCAGGAGCCGCTCGTGGGATCAGGTGTCGACACGCTGTCGCTGCCCGACCCGATCGCCTACGTGCCGGACGACGCGGTGCGCAACGCGGCGGTGACCGATGCCGACCTGGCCGCCGTCCGCGCCGCGCTCGCCCCGCACTGGCCGGGAGTCTTCCCGGCTCCCTGAACCCGGATCAGCGGCCGAGGCGGCCACGACCGAGGCGCAGCAGCAGCATGCCCAGCTCGCGGCCCTCGGGACCGAGGTCGCGGAAACGGGCGAGCACGGCCATCTCCCGGCTGTAGACGATCTTCGGGCCGCCGCTGGCCATCCTGGCGGCGCCGATGGTCTGCGAGACCTCGCTGCGGCGCTTGATCAACCGGAGGATCTCGGCGTCCAGCTCGTCGATCTCCAGCCGCAGCGCGTCGATGTCCTGGGCGGGGCTGGACCCTGCGGTCTGTTCGCTGTCCGCGGTGGCGTTCATCTCTCATGCTCCCTGGTGGGTCTTCGGAGTTCTCGGGCCCCGGAAGCAGAAAGCCCCGGGTCCTTCCGGACTCCGGGGTGTGCCGTGGTCTAGAGCGCGCTCACTCGGCCACGGGCACCGGAGTCCGGTACCCGTAAAAAAAGTAGAAGCCAGAGCGAAGCACGAACACAGTCTCGCACGTCGTGGCGCGCGCGTCGAGCGGGGCCATTCGAGTGGGAGGCAACAGGATCCCTCGTCCGGCGTCCTGATCGTCGTCATCGTGAATGCTTCCCAGCCTGGAGGACCACCTTGAGAAGCACCACCAGAAGCGTGGCGGCCGCCGCGCTCGCGCTCTGTTCGACCATCGCGCTGACCCTGCCCGCTTCGGCCTCGGCCGAAGCCTCGGCTACCGGACTCGTCTGGGCCGACACCGACTTCGACGGCGTCCAGGACGAGGGGGAGGCCGGGGTCGGGGACATCACCATCGCCGCCTACCGGGCCGACAACACCGAGGCGGGCTCCGCGGTCACCGACAAGTCCGGTCGCTACTCCCTCCCGCTCACCGGCGGCCCTTACAAGCTGAGGCCGAAGTCGCTGCCGTTCGCCAACACCGTTACCCGGCCCGACGTCGGCGACGACGCGCGGGACTCCGACTTCGACTGGAACGGGTGGGAGACCGCGTCGTTCTCCTGCGCTCCCGGCTGCCCGACGGCCGACCTCGGCCTGGTCCCGCGCAAGCAGGACATCGCGATCGCCGTCGCTCCCAACGACAAGATGACGAGCAGGAACAACAGCTTCCCCGTCGACGTGACCGTGAGCAACGTGGGCACGGTCCCCAACGGTGCCGACTGGATCGACGTCGGCATCCAGCCCGGCCTGGACATCACCTCGGCGAGCGGAGACGGCTGGGCGTGCAAGATCGACAAGGACGCCGCGTGGCCGAACCTGTTCTGCCGCTCGGAAGCCGGCAACGACCCGGGCACCAGCCGCCCGCCGATCCGGGTGTGGGTGAACCCGACGGTCGAGCGCGGTGACCTCAACATGGACTTCGGCGTCGCCGGGTTCCGCCGCTCGGAGTCCGTCTTCACCAACAACGTCGCCACGCTGAGGGTCCGCGTCAGCTAGGCGATCTTGGTCGCCGCCCGGGGGCCGGGGCGGCGGGAGCGGCCGGTGCGGCCGAGTAACCTTGGACCCACCATGGACACCCTGTTCGAGGTCACCCGGCCAGATGACGACCAGCCCCCCGCCGCTCGCTTCCCCGGCCCGGAAGCGTTGCTGGACGGACTGAACCCCCAGCAGCGCGCCGCCGTCGAGCACAGCGGCTCGCCCCTGCTCGTCGTCGCGGGCGCGGGGTCGGGCAAGACGAAGGTGCTCACCAGCCGCATCGCCTATCTCCTCGGCGCGCGCGGGGTTCACCCCGGCCAGATCATGGCGATCACCTTCACCAACAAGGCCGCGGCGGAGATGAAGGAGCGCGTCTCCGCGCTCGTCGGCCCGCGCGCCAACGTGATGTGGGTGTCCACGTTCCACTCGATGTGCGTGCGGTTGCTGCGCCGCGAGGCGAAGAACCTGGACCTGCGCAGCTCCAACTTCTCGGTCTACGACGCGGACGACTCGCGCCGGTTGATCACCCTGGTCTCCCGCGAGCTCGACCTGGACCCGAAGCGCTACCCGGCGCGCACGCTCGCCGTGCACATCTCCAACCTCAAGAACGAGCTGATCGACCCGGTCGAGGCCGCCGACCGCGCTGGCAACGACCTCGAACGCCGCGTGGCCGAGGTCTACACCGCCTACCAGCGCAGGCTGACCGAGTCGAACTCCTTCGACTTCGACGACCTGATCATGCGCACCGTGCGGCTGCTGCAGACCAGGCCCGACATCGCCGAGCACTACCGCAGGCGGTTCCGCCACGTCCTGGTCGACGAGTACCAGGACACCAACCACGCGCAGTACGAGCTGGTGCGCGCGCTGGTCGGCACGGGTGACGAGGACGGCATCGAGCCGGGCGAGCTGTGCGTCGTCGGTGACGCCGACCAGTCGATCTACGCCTTCCGCGGTGCCACGATCCGCAACATCGAGGAGTTCGAGCGGGACTACCCGCAGGCGCGGACGATCACCCTGGAACAGAACTACCGCTCGACGCAGACGATCCTCACCGCGGCGAACACGGTCATCTCCCGCAACTCCAACCGCAGGGAGAAGCGGCTGTGGACCGACCTCGGCGACGGCGACAAGATCGTCGGCTACGTCGGGGACAACGAGCACGACGAGGCCGCGTTCGTCGCCTCGGAGATCGACCGGCTCGTCGACACCGGTGACGCGAACTTCTCCGACATCGCGTTGTTCTACCGCACCAACAACAACTCCCGTGCCTTCGAAGAGGTGTTCATCCGCCTCGGCCTGCCGTACCGGGTCGTCGGCGGGGTCCGCTTCTACGAGCGGCGCGAGGTCCGCGACGCGCTGGCCTACCTCCGGTTGCTGTCCAACCCGGAGGACACCGTCAGCCTGCGCCGCATCCTCAACGTGCCCAAGCGCGGCATCGGCGACCGCGCCGAGGCCTGCGTCGCCGCGCACGCCGAGCGGGAGCGGGTGTCCTTCGCCGCCGCCCTGCGCGACGCGGCCGACGGCAAGGTCAGCCTGCTCAACCCGCGCTCGCAGCGGGCCATCGCCGGGTTCGTCGAGCTGACCGACGAGCTGCGGGCGCTGGTGACCGACGGCAAGGACGTCGCCGAGGTGCTGGACACCGTGCTGGAGCGCACCGGCTACCGCGGCGAGCTCGAAGCCAGCGACGACCCGCAGGACGCCTCGCGGGTGGACAACCTGACCGAGCTCATCACCGTGGCCCGCGAGTTCGTCCAGACCGAGGCGACCGCCCCGGAGCCGGAGGAGCCGGTGATCGACGACGCCGGGCAACCGGTGCAGGGGTCGCTCGAGGCGTTCCTGGAGCGGGTCTCGCTGGTCGCCGACTCCGACCAGACCCCGGACGCGGGCGACGGCGTGGTCACGATGATGACGCTGCACACCGCGAAGGGCCTGGAGTTCCCGGTGGTGTTCTGCACCGGCTGGGAGGACGGCCTCTTCCCGCACCAGCGGGCTCTCGGAGACCCGGCTGAGCTCGCCGAGGAGCGCCGACTGGCCTACGTGGGCATCACCAGGGCCCGGCAACGGCTCTACGTCTCCAGAGCGCTCGTGCGCTCGGCGTGGGGACAGCCCATGGCCAACCCGGCGTCGCGCTTCCTGGACGAGATCCCCGCGGACCTCGTCGAGTGGAAGCGGGTCGAGCCGGTGCGCTCCGCGCCGACGGCGGCCACCCGCTGGGGCAGCAACCGCTCGCAGGTCGGCGGCGGCGACTCGGCCCAGGCGGGCCTCGGGGCCCGCGGCATGCGCTCGACCCCGTTCAAGGGCTGGCAGGACACCCCGGCGATGAAGCTGGACGTGGGCGACCGGGTCACCCACGACAAGTACGGCCTCGGCACGGTCATCGCCACGGACGGCTCGGGTCCCCGGGCCACGGCCACGATCGACTTCGGCACGGGCGGCACGGTCCGCCTGATGCTGATCGGCGGAGTCCCCCTCACCAAGCTCTGAGCGCGGCCTGACGCGGCGGAGAACCCTGCCGTGTGGTCCAACAGGGTGATGTGACCACCGGTGTGTTTGGCGAGCCTCCTGGCGGCTATTTCACAAGGGGAACGCAAACGCCGGGTGTGCGCCGGGGCGCACACCCGGCGAAAGCGGATGTCGGGGGAACGAGGGCGTTACTTGACGAAAACGCCGCGCTCGTTCAGCCAGGGCAGCGGGTTGATCTTGCGTCCGGCCGAGTTCCACACCTCGAAGTGCAGGTGCGGGCCCGTGGAGAAGCCGCGGTTGCCCATGGTGGCGATCTGGTCGCCGGCCTTCACCTTCTGGCCCTGCTTGGCCAGGATGCGGTCGACGTGGCCGTAGACGGTGATCGTGCCGTCCTTGTGCAGCACCCGGACCCACAGGCCGAAGCCGCTCGCGGGGCCCGCCTCCAGGATCGTGCCGTCGGCGACCGAGACGATCTTGGTGCCGATCCGGTTGGCGATGTCCAGGCCGTAGTGGGTCGCGCCCCAGCGGGCGCCGTAACCCGAGGTGAAGGTGCCCTCGGCGGGCTTGACGAACTTGACCCGGTTGCGCTCGGCCTCTTGCTCGGCGCGCTTGGCCAGCTCCGCCTTGAGCTGCTGGCTCTTGGTGAGCTTCTCGACCTCTAGCGACGGGTCCGACGTCTGGGTGGAGAGCGGGAGAACCTCCGGGGAGGGGGCGTCGCCGCCCATGCCGAACGCCGCGACGGCGCTCCTGCCGGATGCCAGCGGAGCCACTTCGTCTGACGCGGAAGCGGTGTTCCCGCCCGGCGCGAGGGTCTGACCGGCGCCCGCGGCGACGAACGCGCCTGCCGCGACGGCCGCTACGACGACCCTGCCGCGAAGTGCTGACGGAGGCGGCGGGAGGCGGTGAGCGCCTCTGGGCCGCGAGCCCGTCTGCGACAAGGCTTCTTCGAGTGCCGGGGAGGATTGACCGCCGCCCGGGGTGCGGTGTTGCGCCAAGGCCTGCCCTTCCGTCTTCGGGGAGTCCGGGTGGACCTACCGGGCGGGGGATCCCGGAGAGCCGGCGGGATACCGACTCAGCGTCCTGGTTTGTGACCGGACCGTGACAACGGACGGCGGCGACAGTAGCCAAGGGGTACCCCTACGGGCAAATCCCTGATCGGGTTATCTGCCGTTCGGGCTTCAGGCGGAGGAGTGTGACCCGCTGCGATAACGGAGCGTATCTTCCTCCCTGTGATCCAGATCACAAGCAACGTGCGGATGGGTTGGACGTCTGTAGTCCGACCGCGTGAGCGCGGTGAGCACCGCGTGCACCGTGCGCCGCGCGATGGGCAGCGAAAGGTGGCCCACGTCACTGAGTCGGTGTTCCTCGATGTCCAGGTCCTCGTGCTCCAGGCGGGCGTTGACCTGCGGAATCACCACTTCGTCCAGCTCGCTCCACAGCACGACGAACCGGGTGCGGCAGCCGGGAGCCGGCTGCGTCAGCTCGCTCATCAGCTCCGAACCGGGGCGTAGCTCGCGGACCAGCTTCGTCGGCAGCAGGTAGGCCGAGAGGGTCCCGCTGTGCGGGGTGCCGAGCGTGATCAGCGTGCGGACCCGCTCGTCGCCGCCCTGGCGCTGCACGTAGTACCTGGCGATGATCCCGCCGAGCGAGTGTCCGACCACGTGCACCGAGTCGGAGCCGGTCTGCTCGCACACCCGCTCGATGTGCTCCCCGAGCTCGGCCGCCGCGCTCCTGATGTCGCCGGTGACCGCGGTCAGGACGCTGTAGTTCACTGCGTGCACCACGCCGAAGCCGCGCCTGCGCAACGCTCCGGAGAGCACCGCGAAGATCGAGCGGTTGTCGCCGATGCCGTGCACCAGGACGACGGGGGTGCCCGCGCACTCCAGGTTCGACACGACGAGCCCGCGTTGCGTCGGCGGCAGCTCGTCGGTCCGGTAGCGCTCGTAGTGGCCGCCGGGGCGCAGCTGCTCGGCGATGGCGCCCCAGGGGTAGAGGACGGCGTGCGCGGCGAGCCAGGTCGCCTCGACCGCGGCGCCGCGCAGGCCACCGAGGCTGGCGATGCCGCGCAGCACGACGCCGACGCCGTCACCGACTGCCTTCGCGGTCTCGACCGCCGTCGCAACGCCGCTCGCGGGGTCGAGCACGAACCCGGCGGCACGACGCGCTTGGCCGAGGAGGTGTTCTCCCAGCTCCTGCACTCCGGACCTCGCGATCTTCCCCATAGAGTGAAGGTAGGTGATCTGTGCCACTCTCACGTCGGCAGATCGGCTTCTTTTTTCGCGATTACCCCATTACCGCGAAAACCATGCGCCGTACTGCTCTGGGGACGGCACTTCGCTAGCGTGGTCGCGGTGACCGCGCGGCCTTCCACCCCAGCGTCTTCCCCGGCGGATCGCAGTCCCTCTCGGGCTCCGGGTCCCGCCGCCGCCTTCCCCCCGTTGACCACGGCGATCACCTTGTCGGCGCTCGGCGCGGTGCTCGCCGCCGTCGCCCCCGTGCTCGGCGTGACCACTCCCGCCGAGCCGACCGCCTTCCTGTCCTGGCCACTGCTGGGGCTGCTCGCCGCGGCCTTCGCCGTCGCCGCGCTCATCGCCCGTTCGCGGGGGAGAGTCGCGCTGGCCGCCGCGATCCTGGTCCCGCCCGCGCTGATCGCCCCCGGGCGGGCCGCCATCGACCTGCAGCTGCTGGACGAGGCCAGCCTCGCCGCCCGGCCGGAGCTGCTGCTGCCACACAGCCTGACGGTGCTGACCGCGGGGCCCGGGCTCTTCGCGCTGCTGCTCGGCCACGCGGCCACCATCGCCGCGGGTGTCTTCGCCGCTCGTTCCCTCACCAGGGCCGGTGACGGCGGGGAGCCGAAGTACGGGCTGTTCGGCTTCACGCTCTGCGTCGGTGTGCTGGTGTCCGTCGGCATCACCGCCGCGCCGTTCCGTTCGGCCGATCCTTATATATCTCCCGCCGCTGTCCTGGACGCGCCGTTGTGGGTGCTGGTCGGCGTGCTGCTGGTCGCGGTCGCGGTGCCCGTCGCCGGTGGCCTGGCGATCGCCTCCGCCGAGCCCGAGGCCGCGCGCGGGGGGCTGATCGGTCTGGTGCTCGCCGTGCTCGGGATGGTGGTGCCGCCGATCGTCTCCGCGATCGCGTCGGACCAGCTGTTCGTGACCTGGGGCCCGCTGGTCGCGTTGGCGGGCGCTGCGGTGCTCGCGGTGCTGGCCGTTCCGGCGGGCCGGGGGCCGGACCAGACGGACGCGCGTTCCGCCGACGACGTCGCGCTGCCCGGTCAGGAGCGGTTGCAGGCGGTCGCGGGCGGGCTCGCCGTGCTCTCCGGGCTCGCGGCGATGGCGGGGGCGCTGCTCGCCACCGTCGACGTGCCGCCGGACCTGCCGCAGCTGACGAACCACCCGGCGAAGCTGCTGCTGCCCGCGGGCCTTCTCCTTCTGGTGCTCGGTCTCGCCATGGCGGTTCGCGGCATCGCCGGTGTTCTCCGGCCGACGCTCGCGGTCGCCTGGGTCGCTGTCGTGTTCGCCGCCGCTGCCGCGCTGGACGTCGTCATCAGTGCCGTCGGCGTCGCGGGCGTCGAGGTCGGCCCCGGAACGTGGGCGATGATCGTCGCGGTGCCCTCGGCCCTCGGCGCCGGAGCGGCCGCCGCGCTGGCGGGTGGGGTCGAGCGGGACGAGGTCGACCTCAGCGAGCCGATCAAGAACAGGGTGTTGTTCGCCCCGGTCGGGATCGCCGTGGTGCTGAGCGTGGTCGCCTTCGCCGTTCCGGTGCTCTCGGTGCCCGGCTTCGCCGCGCCCGGACTGCTTTCGCCGTTCCGCACTTCTTCGTGGGGACTGCTCGCGGCGGTCGTGACCGTTGTCGCCGCGAGCGTGCTGTCGTTGTTCTGCCGCCCCCAACGCGCGGCGGCTCTGTTGCTTGGCGCCGCATTTGTCGTCGGGTTGCGCGCGCTGGAACTGCCGTTGACCGTCGAGCGGGCCGAGGGGGCCACCGCGGCTTCCGGAATGTGGTTCGCCTTGGCGGGCTTCGTTGTCCTGCTCGTCGCGGCGGGAATTGTGTTGCCCAGAAAGGAAAGGGCCACCCGATGATCCGGGTGGTCATCGCGGGCGACGACGATGGCGACGCGGCCGAGCTGGCGATGGCGCTGCGCGACGCGGGGATCGAGGTCGTCTACACAGGACCGTTGCGCACGGCGGAGCAGGTCGCGGCGACCGTCGTGCAGGAGGACGCAGACGCCGTCGGGTTCCGAGGCACCGACGAAGCGGCCGTCGCGGAGCTCCGCGGACTGCTCGTGGAGCGGGGCGCCGAGGACGTCGTCGTCTTCCCGTCCACTGCGGCGCCAGACGAAATTGTGCAATCGCTCACGGGCACCGACACCCGGCGGAGTGAGTCCACACGGACTACTTGAACGATTCCCGGACGTTGCCTTCGTCTCATTCGGCCCGCGAATCCTGGCAAATCGCGTGCTCGGTGACCGACTTCACCGTATGCGGGCGCGAATGCTTAGTAGCAGGTCGATAGGGTCACCCGGTCCGACAGCGGTGTCGTTGGCGAGATCAGGAGACTCTGAGTGGACCTGTACGAGTACCAGGCGAAGGACCTCTTCGCCGCCCACGGGGTCCCGGTGTTGCCGGGCGCCGTGGCCACCACCCCGGATGAGGCCGCGGCGATCGCCGCCGACTACGGCGTTGCCGTCGTCGTCAAGGCCCAGGTGAAGACCGGCGGTCGCGGCAAGGCCGGCGGCGTGAAGCTGGCGAAGGACTCCGCCGAGACCAAGAGCAAGGCCGAGGACATCCTCGGACTGGACATCAAGGGTCACATCGTGCACCGCGTGCTGGTGACCCCCGCGTCCGACATCGCGGAGGAGTACTACTTCTCCTTCCTGCTGGACCGTTCCAACAGGACGTTCCTCGCCATGGCCTCCGTCGAGGGCGGCATGGACATCGAGGAGGTGGCCGTCTCCAAGCCGGAGGCGCTCGCCAAGATCGCGATCGACCCGATCGCGGGCGTCGACCTGGCCAAGGCCAACGAGATCGTCGCCGCCGCGAAGTTCCCCGCCGAGGTCGCCGACCAGGTCGCCGACACCATCGTGAAGCTCTGGGAGACCTTCGTCTCCGAGGACGCCACCCTGGTCGAGGTCAACCCGCTCGTGCGCGACCCGCAGGGCAAGATCGTCGCGCTCGACGGCAAGGTCACCCTCGACGAGAACGCGGGCTTCCGCCACCCGGCGCACGCCGACCTGGTCGACAAGGCCGCGGAGAACCCGCTCGAGGCCGCCGCCAAGGCCAAGGACCTCAACTACGTCAAGCTCGACGGCGAGGTCGGCATCATCGGCAACGGCGCGGGTCTGGTGATGTCCACCCTGGACGTCGTCGCCTACGCGGGCGAGAAGCACGGCGGCGTCAAGCCCGCCAACTTCCTCGACATCGGTGGCGGTGCCTCCGCCGAGGTGATGGCCAACGGCCTGGAGATCATCCTCTCCGACACCGACGTGCGCAGCGTCTTCGTCAACGTCTTCGGCGGCATCACCGCCTGCGACGCGGTCGCCAACGGCATCGTCAAGGCGCTGGAGATCCTCGGTGACGGGGCAACCAAGCCGCTGGTCGTCCGCCTGGACGGCAACAACGTCGTCGAGGGTCGCCGCATCCTCGCCGAGGCGAACCACCCGCTCGTCACCGTGGTGGACACCATGGACAACGCGGCCGACCGCGCCGCCGAACTCGCTGCCGCGGGGAAGTGACACAACAAGATGGCAATCTTCCTCACTGAGAACAGCAAGGTCATCGTCCAGGGCATGACCGGTGCCGAGGGCACCAAGCACACCAAGCGGATGCTGGCCTCCGGCACGAACATCGTCGGTGGCGTGAACCCGCGCAAGGCCGGCGAGAAGGTCGACTTCGACGGCACCGTCGTCCCGGTGTTCGGCTCGGTCGCCGAGGCCATGGAGGCCACCGGCGCCGACGTCACCGTGATCTTCGTTCCGCCGAAGTTCGCCAAGGACGCCGCGGTCGAGGCGATCGACGCGGGCATCGCGCTCGCCGTCGTCATCACCGAGGGCATCCCGGTGCACGACACCGCCTACTTCTGGGCACACGCGGGCGCGAAGGGCAACAAGACTCGGATCATCGGGCCGAACTGCCCCGGCGTGATCAGCCCCGGCAAGGCCAACGCGGGCATCATCCCCGCCGACATCTCCGGCGCGGGCCGGATCGGCCTGGTGTCCAAGTCCGGCACGCTGACCTACCAGATGATGCACGAGCTGCGGGAGTTCGGTTTCTCCACCGCGGTCGGCATCGGTGGTGACCCGATCATCGGCACCACGCACATCGACTGCCTCCAGGCGTTCCAGGACGACCCGGAGACCGACGCCATCGTGATGATCGGTGAGATCGGTGGCGACGCCGAGGAGCGCGCCGCCGCCTACATCGCCGAGCACATCACCAAGCCGGTCGTCGGCTACGTCGCGGGCTTCACCGCCCCCGAGGGCAAGACGATGGGCCACGCGGGCGCGATCGTGTCGGGTTCCTCCGGCACCGCCGCCGCGAAGAAGGAGGCCCTGGAGGCCGCTGGTGTGAAGGTCGGCAAGACTCCGTCGGAGACCGCCGCCCTGATGCGCGAGATCATGAAGTCGCTGGCCTGATCCCCAGCGACGCTTCGGACACGAGGCCGGGTGACCCACCGGGGTTGCCCGGCCTCTGTCGTCACTCAGCGATGATGGTTGACTCGAACGTGTTCGGCACAACGAGGGAACCAACCGAGTGTCGGGCATCGTCCGAGCGGCGGTATCGGCTAGCGTTCCGCTGCCACAACCCTCAAGCGTCCACAGTGGCCGCCTCGTTCGAGGAGGAGACTCAGCATGTCCGTGCCCTATGGCGCGCCCCAGCCAAACCCCCAGCAGCCCGGGGTTCCCGGGCAGCCGGGCAGCGGCCCCAACCTCGGCTTCATCCTGTCCCTCGTCGCCGCGGGGCTCGGCCTCGTCGCGTACCTCTGCGGTTTTTCCAGCGAAGTGCGCGCCGGCGGTGGATACCTGCTCTACCTGCTCCTCGCCGCGGTGCTCGCGGGCTTCTCCGTGCTGCCCCAGGCGCCGAAGCTGCTCTGGGCCGCCGCGCCGCTGGCCGCCGTGCCCGCGCTGCTGCTGCTCCAGGGCATGGTCGCGCTGTCCAGCATCAGCGGCATGTTCGTCGTCGTCTTCATCGTCGCGCTGCTCCAGGCGGGTGCGACGGTGGTCGCGCTGCTCGTGGACATCGGCGTGATCAAGATCCAGCCGAAGCCGCAGCCCTACGGCCCGCCCGGTGGCTGGAACCCCGCCTCCGGCGGCTTCCCGCAGCCCTACGGCCAGCAGCCCGGCCAGTTCGGCCAGCAGCCGCAGCAGTTCGGGCAGCAGCCCCAGCAGCCGCAGCAGACCCAGCAGTTCGGCCAGCCGGGAACGCCGCCCGGTGGCTTCGGCCAGAGCTAGAACTGATCAAATAGAGCAGCACCTCTCGTCGGGGTGACATCGCGGTCGCGGTGTCACCCTGACGGCTTTTCCGAGCCTGGTGACTCGGCGTGCCTCACCCGTCCGGCGGCTTGCCGGTGCGAGTGTGCCGGTATGACCACGGCTCAACCTACTGACCAGGGGGTAGACGACGTGGTCGTGCGGCCGCGGGTGGCTCCTCGGGGCCTGCGGATCCGGTTACTCGTAGTAGCCGCACTCGGTCCGTTGGTGCTCGGCTTCCTCGCCGCGGCCAGCGTGTCCGCCGTCGTGCTCGGCTCCGCCCCGCTGGCGGTGTTCTCCGTTCCCGAGGTGCTCGCGTCGGCCCGCTGGATCTGGCTGGCGGCCCACCAGGTGCCGGTGACCCTGCGCGGCGCTCCGCTCGGAGTGCTCCCGCTGCTGCTCACCCTGGTCGCGGTGCTGCTGGTCACCCGCTCGGCCAGGGCCTCAGCCCGCCGGATGCGGCTGCGCACCCCCGGTCCCACGCAACAGCTCATCGGCACGATCGCCGCCTCGCACGGGGTCTTCGCCGCCGTGCTCGCCGCGGTGCAGCCGGAAGGCGGTGCCGTCGCCACGCCGACCACCGCGTTCGCCGGTGCGGCACTGGTTTCCGGGGCCGCTGCCACGATCGCGCTCGCCGAGACCTGCGGGCTGGCAGAGCTGATCAGCAGGCTGGACGCGTCGATCCGGCGCGGGGTCTACGTCGGCGTGCTGGGTGTCGCGGCCTTCCTCGCGGTGGGCGCGCTGCTGTTCTGCGTCGGCCTGCTGGTGGCCTTTCCCAAGGCGGCGGCCATGTTCCTGGACACCGGCCAGGGCGTCGCCGAGTTCTTCGGCGTCGCGTTGCTGTGCCTCGCCTACCTGCCCAACATCGTGATCGCCGGTACCTCCTTCGCGCTCGGATCGGGCTTCGCGGTGGGCAAGGCGGTGATCGCGCCGATCGGCATGGCGCTGGCGCCGGTGCCCTCCGTGCCGTTGCTGGCCGCGCTGCCGCCGGTGTCCAGTCGCTGGTGGCTGGCGGTCTTCGTGCTGCCGTTGCTGGTGGGCGTGCTGGTCGGCTGGTGCTGCCGGACCGCGTCGCCGGACCCGATGGAGCGGCTGAAGGCCGTGGCCGTCGCCGCCGTGGTGATCGGCCTCGCGCTGTTCGTGCTGGCCTTCGTCGCCGGTGGCCGGCTCGGTGGTGGGCCGTTCGACCCGGTGACCGTGCAGGCGGGCAAGGTGGTGCTCGCGGCGGCCGGGTGGGTTCTGGTGCCGGGAGCCGTTGTGGCGTGGGCGTTCGCGCCCAAGGACACGGCGGCTGCCGAGACCGGCGGCGACACCGAGGCCGAAGGCGACGCCGACGAGGCTGAGGTGGCCGACACCGACACCGAGGACGAGAGCGGAGCCGAGGTCGAGCCGGAGGACGCCGAGGCGGATCCGGAGGCGGCCCAGGAGGCGGCCCAGGAGGCGGAGTCCGACGACGAGTCCGAGATCGACGACGAGGCCTCGGACGTGGCCGAGGAGTCCGATGTGGACGTCGACGACTTCGAGGACGACTTCGAGGACGACTTCGAGGACGAGGTGTCCGACGAGGTCGACGAGGAAGACGTCTACCGGTTCGAGCCGCTGCCCGAGGAGTTCGAGGCGGAGGCCTCGCCCACGACGGTGCCGATCGAGGACGAGGACGACCGGCTCGCGCGGGAGCTCGCCGAGGAGCTGGGCGAAGAGCTGACGATCGAGGACGAGGACCCGGAACCGCCCGCGGCGAAGCGCTGAGCTCGCCGCCCTGCCCGAAGTGATCGACAGCGCAGGAACTACGCTGGTCACGCCCCTGATACGGCTTGCCAGGAGACGACGCTGAGCCCATCGCACCCGGATGTGACGCCGCTCGCACAGCGGCTGAGCGTGCCGGTCCCCGCCCGCATCGTTGCCCTTGTGTCCGGTTCCGGCACCCTGCTCCAGGCGCTGCTCGACGCGGCAGAGGCCGGGGACTACCCGGCCACCGTCGTCGCGGTCGGAGCGGACCGGGACGACATCGAGGGACTCGCCAGAGCACGCCGGCACGGCGTGCCGACCTTCACCACCAAGCTGCGCGACCACGCCGACCGCGCCGCGTGGGACCGCGCGCTGGCCGAGGAGATCGCCGCGCACGAGCCCGACCTGGTGGTCTCCGCCGGGTTCATGAAGATCCTCGGGCCCGCCGTGCTGGACCGCTTCGGCGGCCGGGTGATCAACACCCATCCCGCGCTGCTGCCCGCCTTCCCCGGGGCGCACGCCGTCGCCGACGCCATCGCCTACGGCGTCAAGGTCACCGGCTGCACCGTGCACCTGGTGGACGCGGGCGTGGACACCGGGCCGATCCTCGCCCAGGAGGCGGTCGCCGTGCTGCCCGGCGAGGCCGAGAAAGACCTGCACGAGCGGATCAAGGAGGTCGAGCGGCGGATGCTGGTCGACGTCCTCGCGGAGCTCGTGAGCAAGGGCTGCACCCTAACCGGACGAGAGGTGAACATTCCGTGACCGCAACAGATGGCCAGCGGCCGGTCCGCCGGGCGCTGCTGGGCGTGTCCGACAAGGCCGGGCTGGTCGAGCTGGCCCGCGGGCTGCACGAGGCCGGCGTCGAGCTGGTCTCCACCGGTGGCACCGCCAAGGCCATCGCCGCCGCGGGCATCCCGGTCACGCCGGTCGAGCAGGTCACCGGCTTCCCCGAGTGCCTGGACGGCCGGGTCAAGACGCTGCACCCCGGGGTGCACGCGGGCCTGCTCGCCGACGTCCGCCGTCCCGAGCACGTCGAGCAGCTGGAGCGGATGGAGATCGCCGCGTTCGACCTGCTCGTGGTGAACCTCTACCCGTTCCGCGAGACCGTGGCCTCCGGCGCGTCGCCGGACGAGTGCGTCGAGCAGATCGACATCGGCGGCCCGGCCATGGTCCGCGCCTCGGCGAAGAACCACGCCAACGTCGCGGTCGTCGTCGACCCGGCGCGCTACGACTGGGTGCTGGAGCGCGTGCGCGGCGGCGGTTTCAGCCTCGCCGACCGCAAGGGCCTCGCGGTCGACGCGTTCCGGCACACCGCGAGCTACGACGTCGCGGTCGCCTCGTGGATGGGCAGCGCGCTGGCCGCCGACGACGAGGGCTCGGGTTTCCCCGGCTGGACCGGGGCGACCTGGGAGCGCTCGTCGGTGCTGCGCTACGGCGAGAACCCGCACCAGCGCGCGGCCCTGTACGTCTCCCCGGGTGCGGCCGGTCTGGCGACCGCCGAGCAGCTGCACGGCAAGGAGATGTCCTACAACAACTACGTCGACGCCGACGCCGCGTGGCGTTCCGCGCACGACCACGACGACCCGTGCGTCGCGATCATCAAGCACGCCAACCCCTGTGGCATCGCGGTGTCCACTGTGGATGGTGACGCGATCGCGGACGCGCACCGCAAGGCGCACGCGTGCGACCCGGTCAGCGCGTTCGGCGGCGTGATCGCGGCCAACCGCGAGGTCACCGTGGAGATGGCCGAGCAGGTCGCGGAGATCTTCACCGAGGTCCTTGTCGCGCCGAGCTACGCGGACGGCGCGGTGGACGTGCTGACCCGCAAGAAGAACATCCGCATCCTCGTCGCCGAGCCGCCGGTGCGCGGCGGCCAGGAGCTGCGCGCGGTCTCCGGTGGCCTGCTGGTCCAGTCCGTCGACGCGATCGACGCCGAGGGGGACAGCGCAGCCAAGTGGACGCTGGCCTGCGGTGAGCCGGTCGACGACGCCACCATGGCCGACCTGGTCTTCGTCTGGCGCGCCTGCCGCGCGGTGAAGTCCAACGCGATCCTGCTCGCCAGTGGGGGCGCCACGGTCGGCGCGGGCATGGGGCAGGTCAACCGGGTCGACGCGGCGCGGCTGGCCGTCTCGCGCGCCGGTGACCGCGCTCGCGGCTCGGTCGCGGCCTCGGACGCGTTCTTCCCGTTCCCGGACGGCCTGGAGGTCCTGCTGGAGTCGGGGGTCCGCGCGGTGGTCCAGCCGGGCGGCTCCGTGCGCGACGCGGAGGTCATCGCGGCGGCCCAGGCGGCCGGTGTGTCGCTGTACCTCACCGGGACCCGGCACTTCGCGCACTGACCTGCGGTTTTGTCCAGAGGGGTCCGACACTGTCGGACCCCTCTTCTACGTTGTGGGAACCCTCTGTCGAGTGACTTGACGGGGGCTTCCGGCCCCGGTTTACTTGTCCCATCGTTCGAACACGTGTTCGAACGAAGCGGCTGGTGCGGGATCAGCCGTGGAGATCACCGGCTTCTTTCGGCGGTGCGTGTTCGTGGGTGCGCGTGCTCCATCGTCGGGGAAGGGGAAGCGGGTGTTCGGTGTGGCGCTCACCCCGTAGGACCGGTGCCGGACGGGGTGGTCGTGGCCAACGGGGTGGCCACGGCTTCCGGCGGTGGTCCGCGGGGTGAGCGCGACCGAGGAGGACGTGGTTCACCACCGTGTCGCCGTCGACTGACCTGCGACCCGGCGGCACGGTGGCGAACCGGGGTTCTCCGGCTGTGCGAACAAGAAGAGGGAGAAGGTGTCGGTGCCGTGTCGATCCGGGTGGACGCCGATCGACGCTCTGGTGAGAGGGGACGACCACCGGAGGAGACACCGATGCGATTCATGGTCATGGTGAAGGCCGACACCCAGTCCGAGGCCGGTCTGCCGCCGAGCGCCGAGCTGGTCACCGCGATGGCGAAGTTCAACGAGGAGCTGGTCAACGCGGGTGTCCTGCTCGCAGCTGAGGGGCTCAAGCCCAGCTCGACGGGCGTGCGGGTGCGCCTCGCGGGTGAGAGCCGGACGGTGGTCGACGGACCGTTCGCCGAGACCAAGGAGCTGCTCGCCGGGTTCTGGTTGATCGACGTGAAGTCCATGGACGATGCCATCGCGTGGATCAAGCGCGTCCCCTGTGAGCCGGGCGGCGAGGGCGATGTGGAGATCCGTCCGGTGTTCGAGGCCGCCGACTTCGCGCCGGAGATGACCGAGGAGCGGCGCGCCGCCGAACGGCTGCTGCGTGATCGGGTCGCCGCCCAGCAGCGGTGACCGGTTGCAGCTGCGCGCGGTGAGCTGCTCTGATTGCGCCTTGTGACGGCTTCCGAGACACATCGCGCGATCGAGGCGGTATGGCGCATCGAGTCCGCGCGGCTGATCGCCGGGCTCACCCGCTTCATCCGCGATGTCGGGCTCGCCGAGGAGCTGGCGCAGGACGCGCTGGTCTCCGCGCTGGAGCAGTGGCCGGAGTCGGGCGTCCCGAACAACCCGGGCGCCTGGCTCATGGCCGTCGCGAAGCGGCGCGCGATCGATCTGGTGCGGCGCAAGGAGAACTTCGCCCGCAAGCTGGAGGAGATCGGTCACCGGCTGGAGGTCGAGGGGGAGGGCGTCGACCCGGAGTACGACCCCGCGCTCGACGGCGAGATCGGCGACGACCTGCTGCGCCTGGTGTTCACCGCCTGCCACCCCGTGCTGTCCACCGAAGCCAGGGTCGCGCTCACGCTGCGGCTGCTCGGCGGCCTGACCACCGACGAGATCGCGCGGGCCTTCCTGGTGGCTGAGTCCACTGTGGCGCAACGGATCGTGCGCGCCAAGAAGTCCCTGGAGAAGGCCAAGGTCCCCTTCGAGGTGCCGCAGGGGGAAGACCGCGTGCAGCGGTTGTCCTCGGTGCTCGAGGTCATCTACCTGATCTTCAATGAGGGGTACTCGGCGACGGCGGGCGATGACTGGCTGCGGCCGGAGCTGTGCGCGGAGGCGCTGCGCCTGGGCCGCGTGCTCGCCGGGCTCACGCCGAACGAGCCCGAAGTGCACGGGCTGGTCGCCCTGATGGAGATCCAGGCGTCGCGGTCCAGGGCGCGGACCGACGCCGAGGGCAAGCCCATCCTGTTGCTGGACCAGGACCGTTCGCGGTGGGACCAGCTCCTCATCCGCCGTGGGCTGGCCGCGCTGGACCGGGCCGAGCAGCTCGGTGGGGCGCATGGCCCCTACGCGCTCCAAGCCGCGCTGGCCGCGTGCCACGCCAGGGCCAGGACGGCCGACGCGACGGACTGGGAGCGCATCGCCGGGCTGTACGAGGTGCTGGCGAAGGTCTCGCCATCGCCCGTCGTCGAGCTCAACCGCGCCGTCGCGCTGTCGATGGCCTTCGGTCCCGCCGCCGGGCTTGAGGTCGTCGACCAGCTGGTGGAGGTGCCCGCGCTGAAGAACTACCACCTGCTGCCGAGCGTGCGCGGGGACTTCCTGCTCAAGCTCGGCCGGTTGCCGGAGGCGAAGGTGGAGTTCGAACGAGCGGCGTCGTTGACCCGCAACACCCGCGAGCGCGACCTGTTGCTGGAGCGCGCCCGTGAGTGTTCCTGAGCCGGATCACGGCTTCGTGTAGGTCATGAAGGCCATGCCGCTGTCGAAGACGCGGCTGGCGGAGAGCCGGAAGCCGGTCGGCCGGAACTCGCCGCCGAACAACGGGATGCCCGAACCGGCGACGATCGGGTAGATCTTGACCAGCAGCTCGTCGATCTCGTCGCGCAGCTGGCCTGCCAGGTTTCCCCCGCCGCAGAGCCAGATCCCGAGCCCGTCCTGCTGCTTCAGCTCCTTGACCTTCGTGGCCGGGTCGCCGGAGACGATCTCCACGTCGGGGTGCCGCTGGTCGAGGCTGCTGGAGAACACGTACTGCCGCAGGTGGTGGTACGGGCTGGTGATGCCCTCCTTGAGCACCTGGTCGTAGGTGCCCCGGCCCATCACCACGGTGTCGAAGTGCCGCGCCCGCTGTGCCGGGAGGCCGAGCGCGGAGAGGACGTGGGTCGGGATGGTCTCCGGGTACTCCGCGGACATCGCCGCGTTGTGGTCGCCCTCCCAGGGGAAGAAGTCCGCCGCGCCGTCCGGCGCCGCGATGAAACCGTCCACTGTGGACGCGATGTAGTAGCTCAGCTTGCGCACGGTGCCTCCGTCGCACTCAAATCACTCTGCCTGTAGTACTATAGGCAGAGTGGTTAGGGAGGGTGCAAGATGCGGCAGAACACCGAGCGGCGGACCGCGCTGGTCGACGCGGCGATCGAGGTGCTGGCGGAGGAGGGCGCGCGGGGGCTGACCTTCCGCGCGGTCGACGCGGCGGCCGGAGTGCCCAAGGGCACCGCCTCGAACTACTTCACCAGCCGCGAGGACCTGTTCAACCAGGTCGGCGGCCGGATCCACCTGCGGCTGTGGCCGGAGCCCTCGGCGCTGGCGGCCTCCATGCTCGCGCCGCGCACCCGCGAGGCGGTGGCCTGGCTGATGAACGAGATGGTCGCCAGGATCATCGAGGACCGCACCGGCTACCTGGCGTTGCAGGAGCTGCGGCTGGAGGCGACCCGGCGGCCCGAGCTGCGCGCGGCGCTGACCGAGACGGTGCGGGCCAACCTGGAGGAGAACATCCAGCGGCACCTCGGCTCCGGGCTGCCCGGTGACCGGGACACCGTGGTGCTGCTGTACTTCTCGCTCACCGCGCTGGTCGTCGAGCACCTGACGCTGCCGGAGGTGCTGTCCTCCTTCGACATCGAGCAGCTGGTGACGATGTTCGTGGAACGGGCGATCCCCGCAGGTTGAACACCTGTGGCAGGGTGCTTGGCGTGGACGAGGTGATCGAGGAACCAGGGCCACAGCCGGTTGTCGGCGAGGACTTCGCCGACGCCGTCTTCGCCGACGAGGTGTGGGAGGACTGTGCTTTCGAGCGATGTTCCTTCGTCGACGCCGACCTGCGCAGGCTGAGCACGAAGAACTGCTCGTTCGTCGCGTGCGACTTCACCGGGGCGGATCTCTCCGAGTCCCGGCACCACACCACCGCGTTCCGCCAGTGCACCTTCCGCCGCGCCGACCTCAGCGACTCCGAGCTGCGCGGGTGCACCCTGCTCGGCTCGCAGTTCGGAGACTGCCGGTTGCGGCAGTGGCTGCTCAAGGACACCGACCTGACCCTCGTCGGGCTCAGCGGTGCCGACCTCAAGGACTCCTCGCTGTCCGGGCTGCGGCTGCGCGAGGCCAATCTGACCGAGGCCGACCTGCGCGGCGCCGACCTCACCAAGTGCGACCTCACCGGGGCGCGGATGCTGGACGCCAAGCTCGCCGACGCCGACCTTCGCGGGGCGAAGCTCGGGGCGGACGTGCTGGTGCAGGCGGACCTGCGCGGCACCAAGGTGGACCTGGAGATCGCGATCAGCTTCGCGGCCGCGCATGGTCTCGTGATCGAGTGACCTAGGCAATCGCCGGCCCGAGATTGCCGTCGTTTGTACAGCTCCTACCCAAGAGGGTCGTCACGGTCGCGTCACGCGGCGACACTGTCCGAGTGAGCAGTCCCTACAGAGACCTCGCCGGAATACCCCATCTCCGGGCGCTGCTGGGGTGGTCGATCGTGGGTCGGCTGCACATGACCGGAATCTCGATCGCCATCACCTTCCTCGCGGTCGAGTGGACGGACTCATACCTGGTCGCGGGCGTTGTGGTGGGCGCGGTGACGCTGGGGCAGGGCATCTCCGGCCCGCTGCGGGGCAAGGCGGCCGACCGCGGCTCCGCCCCGCGCCTGCTGGCGGTCAGCGGCACACTGCACACCCTCGGCCTGGTCGTGCTCGCCGTGTTGCCCGGGGCCTGGTGGCCGGTCTCCCCGTTCATCGCCGTGCTGACCGGCCTGGCCATGCCGCCGGTCGGTCAGATCGTGCGCGCGGTCTGCACCAGGGCCGTCGACCGCTCCAAGCACAACGCCGTGTTCTCCATCGAGGCCATCGTCCAGGAGCTGGCGTTCCTCATCGGGCCGACGCTCATCGCGGTCACCGTCGGCTTCGCGGGTGGGCGGGCCGGGCTGCTGCTGGCCGCGGCGATGGTGGCGATCGGCGTGCTCGGCTTCGCGCTGACCGTGCGGCGGTCGGGGCACGGCACCCCCAAGGCGGAGTCCATCCAGGTCAGCCAGACCGCCACGACCTCGATCCTGCGCAACCGCGGCGTCGTGCCCCTGCTGACCGTCGCGACCGTCATGCTCGGCGCGTTCACCATCACCGACATCGCGATCATCAACTGGGCCACCGAGCGGGGAACTCCCCAGCTCGTCGCGGTGATGGTCACGGTGTGGGGGATCGGCTCGCTCATCGGCGGCCTGGCAGCGGGCTCGTTCAAGGGCGAGCCGAGCCTGGCCCGCCGCGCCAGCCTGTTCAGCGTCGGCATGATCGCGATCGCGCTGGTGCTGCCGCCGCTGCTGGACCCGTCGCCGTGGCTGCTGGGCGCTCTGCTGCTGGTCACCGGCCTGGCCATCGCCCCGGCCATCGCCACCGCGAACTCCTGGCTCGGCGACCTGGTGCCGGAGGGCAGGCTGGCCGAGGCGTTCGGCTGGCAGGCCACCGCGACCACCGCGGCCGGGGCGCTCGCCTCGCCGCTGGCGGGCTTCATGCTCGACCGGCTCGGCCCGTCCGCCGCCGTCGGGGTCAGCGGGGTGCTGACCGTGGTCGGCGCACTGCTCGCGGCCAGGGCCGGCCAGGTCAGGAAGCTCGCCATGGCCGAGAGAACCTCACGAGTGGCGGTCAGTCACGATGCATAGGTGCATGCAACCGCTGTAGCCCCGCGATCGCGCGGGTTGGCCCGTGGCCTCGGCGTGCTCGCCGCGCTCGGCACGGGCGTGCTGCTCGCGGTCCAGTCCCGGATCAACGGCGAGCTCGCCGACCGGCTGGGCGATGGGGTCACGGCCGCGCTGATCTCGTTCGGCAGCGGCCTCGTGGTGCTGCTGGCGCTGGTGCTCGCCCTGCCCGTCGGCAGGCGCGGTGTGCGCAGGGTCCGCGCGGCGTTGCGCGGTGGCACGCTGCGGCCGTGGCAGTGCGCCGGCGGTGTGTGCGGTGCGTTGTTCGTGCTCAGCCAGGGCCTGACGATCACATCGCTCGGCGTTGCCGTGTTCACCGTTGCCGTCGTGACCGGGCAGGCGGCGAGCAGCCTCGTCGTCGACCGGGTCGGCTTCGGCTCCGCCGGGCCGCGGCCGTTGAGCGGAGTCAGGATCGCGGGAGCCGCGCTCGCCGTGGTCGCCGTGCTGATCGCGGTGTCGGACCGCTTCGGGCAGCCCGCCGACGGTCCGGGCACCGGCTCAGCGCTGTGGCTCCTCGCGCTGCCGCTGCTGGCAGGGGCGGGCATGGGGTGGCAGCAGGCGGCCAACGGCCTGGTGCGCTCCGCATCGGGGTCGGCGCTGCCCACCGCGATGATCAACTTCCTGGTCGGGACGCTCGCGCTGGCCGTCGCGCTCGCCGTCCGGCTGGCCGTGGTGGGGCCGCCGGTCACCTTTCCGGGCGAACCGTGGCTCTACGTCGGCGGGCTGCTCGGCACCGTGGTGATCGGCGCGGCCGCCGCGCTGGTCGGCACCACCGGAGTGCTGCTGCTCGGCCTCGGCCAGGTCGCGGGCCAGCTCGTCGGCGCACTGCTGCTCGACCTGGTGGTTCCCGCCGCCGGTGATCACCTGACCGCCTCGACGGTGCTCGGCACCGTGCTCACCGTGCTCGCCGTCGGCATCGCGGCGCTGCCGCACGGGGCGCGCCGCTGATCTGCCACGATGGAAGTCGTGAGTGCGACGATCCTTGACGGCAAGGCCACAAGAGACGCGATCTTCGACGACCTGCGGACCCGGGTCGCGGCGCTGCGCGAGCAGGGTGTGACGCCGGGCCTTGGCACCGTGCTGGTCGGCGACGACCCCGGATCGCACGCCTACGTGCGCGGCAAGCACAACGACTGCGCCAAGGTCGGCGTCACCTCGATCCGCAAGGACCTGCCTGCCACCGCGACCCAGGCCGAGGTCGAGGCGGTGCTCGACGAGCTCAACGCCGACCCCGCGTGCACCGGCTACATCCTCCAGCTGCCCGTGCCTAAGCACCTGGACTCCGGTGCCCTGCTGGAGCGCATCGACCCGGAGAAGGACGCCGACGGCCTGCACCCGGTGAGCCTCGGCCGCCTCGTGCTCGGTGAGCAGGGCGCGCTGCCGTGCACGCCGCGCGGCATCGTGGAGCTGCTGCGCCGCTACGACGTGCCGATCGCGGGCGCGCACGTGGTGGTCGTCGGCCGCGGTGTGACCGTGGGCAGGCCGCTCGGGCTGCTGCTGACCAGGCGTTCGGAGAACGCCACGGTGACCCTGTGCCACACCGGCACCAAGGACCTGGCCGCCGAGGTGCGCCGCGCCGACATCGTGGTCGCCGCCGCGGGCAGCCCGGCGCTGATCACCCCGGAGATGGTCAAGCCGGGCGCGGCCGTGCTCGACGTCGGCATCACCCGCACCGAGGCTGGCCTGGTCGGCGATGTCCACCCCGGTGTGTTCGAGGTGGCCGGTCACGTGGCGCCGATGCCGGGTGGCGTCGGGCCGATGACCAGGGCCATCCTGGTGAGCAACGTCGTCGAGGCCGCCGAGCGGGCGCTGGCTTCGCGGGCGGCGCGATGAACGCGGAGCAGCACTTGCTTGACGACCACGAGCCTGAGCTGCCACCGGAACCGCCCAAGTCGGAGCGGTCGGTGGTGCACGTGCCCTACCTGGTGGTGATGGGCGTCGTGCTGGTCGGCTTCGTGCTGATCATGATGTTCCGCTGGCGGATGGGCTCCGGAGCGATCGCCGGGGCGCTGCTGCTGGCGGCCACCTTCCGCGCGGTGCTGCCGCCGGAGCGCTGCGGCCTGCTCGTCATCCGCACCAGGCTGACCGACATCGTGACCTACGGCGGGCTCGGGCTGCTGATCACCTACGTCGCGCTGACCATCACCTGAGGAAGGCCAGCACGTCCCGGTAGAACTCCGCCCGGACGTTCACCGCGTGCCCGGCCTCGGGGTACATCACGAGCGTGCCGCCGGGCATCCTGGCGGCCGTCTCGGCGAACATCTCCGGCGTCCAGAAGTAGTCCCGCGCGCCGCAGATCACCAGCGTCGGCGTGGTGACCTCCGGCAGCCGGTCGTAGACGTCGAGCCCGTCCTCCGCGGTGACCATGGCGAGCATGTCGGAGGGGTCCTTCGGCTTGGGCGTGACCACGCCCACCGCCCAGGCGAGCCCGGTCAGCAGGGCCCGGGGAACCGGGTGCCGCACCATTCCGGGGACGAGCAGGTGGTAGCCGGGCCTGCCGTTCGCCAGCCGCCTCGCCATCTCCATCTGCGCGGGCCTGCCGACCGGCCCGAGCGCGTATGCGGTGCTGGCGACCACGCCGCGCCGCACCACCTCCGGGTGGTCGACGATCAGCTGGAGCGCGATCGACCCGCCGGTGGAGTGGCCGAGCACGTCGACCGGCTCGCGGAAGTGCTCGTGCAGCGCACGGGCGTGGTCGGCGGCGACGTCGCTCATCGTGCTGCCCATGGGCATGCCGGGCTTGCGGTTGACGAAGTACACCCGGTACCCCGCGCGGACGAACGGCCGCACGGTGCGCACCAGCATCTTCCTGCCGAAGGCCGGAGGGTTGGCGTGCGAGGGGTTGAACCCGGGCAGGTAGACCAGCGGCGTGCCGTCACCGACGGCGAAGTAGGGCAGTCCTCCGCGGAGCACGCCCTCGCTGACCTGGTCAGACATAGATCGGTGACATCTCGGTCACCAGGGCGCGGACCGGTGCGGTGGTGAGCCCGTTGGCGACGAACTCGATCAGCTGGTCGAGCACGACGGGGTAGACGTCGTCGGTGAACTCGTCCCGGTGCAGCGGCAGCAGCAGCACGACCCGCATCAGGCCGATCACCGCCTCGGGGCCGATGTCGATCAGCTTGCTGCTGCGCTGGGCGCGGCGGAGGAACTCACCCAGCGGCAGGGTGACCTGTTCGCGGATCTCGGCGGCGCGCTCGGGGTCGATGCGCCTGCTCACCGCCTGGAGCTCCTCGGGGTGGGTCACCAGGCGGCGGTAGAGCGGGTTGTCGTCGAGCACCCGGATCGTCGCGCGCAGGAAGTCCTTGATCGCGGTCCGCAGGTCGGGCGCCTTCTTCAGCACCTCGTCCAGCAGCTGTCTCTGCACCTGCGGCGCCTGCCGGAGCATCAGCTCCAGGTACAGGGCCTCCTTGGACTCGAAGAAGGCGTAGAAGCTGCTCTTGGCGATGCTCGCGGGCTTCACCAGGTCGTCGAGCGAGGTCTTGCGCAGGCCCTGGGTGGTGAACAGCTTCTCGCCTGTGCGCAGCAGCACCTCGGTGATCCTGGTGCGGTCGTCGGCGCTGAACGGAGTGGGCATGCGGTCTCCAGGGAGGGCACTGAACACATGAACGATAAGATTTCTTGTTCACTGCGGACGCTACGCCCGCGGTGATCACCGTGCAAGAGCCGGACGGATCACCCGATGGTTGAGAGCGGTACCCGTCGGGGCACTCGGTACACGCATCGCTGCTGTCGTCATGAGGAGCCCCTGTGAGCGAGCTGGACCTGGACATCGAACGCCGCATCTCCTGGCCTGTGCCCGAGCCCGAGTTGTCCGACGACATCCACCCCGCGCTTGCCGACGCGGTGCGGGCGGCGGCGACCGCCTACCGCGCGTCGAGGCACCGGTTCGGCAGGGACGATCTTGCCGTTGTGGTGGCCCAGGGCGCGGACGGCACGCCGACGATGCGCGTGGACGAGCTCGTGGAGGGCGCGATCGCGGAGGCGGCGACCCGGCACGGGGTCAACCTGCTCAGCGAGGAGATCGGCTTCCTGGACAACGGCTCCGCGGTGACGCTGGTGGTCGACCCGATCGACGGCTCGGCGAACGCGGCGTCGGGCGTCCCGCTGTCCTGCGTCGCCGGGGTGGTCGCGGTGGACGGCGTGGCGACGGAAGCGGTCACCTGCTGGCTGGACACCGGGCGCGTGTGGTGGGCGAAGGCGGGGGAGCCCACGCCGTACCGGACCACGGACCGGGCCTCGGTGCAGGGCTCGGAGCTGTGCCTGCTGCGCCCCAAGCAGGGGGCGCGGGACGCGTGGATGCGGGTGGCATCGCGAGCCGACCGCGTGCGCGTGCTCGGGACGACCGCGTTGGAGTGCGCCCTGGTGGCCGAGGGGTCCGTCGACGCGTTCGTCGACCCGGGCTCGGACACCCACCGCATCATGGACCTTGCTGCGGCGATGGTGCTGGTGCCCGCGGCGGGCGGAGTGGTGCTCGACGCCTTCGGCCGGCCGCTGGTGCTGGACCCGGATCTCTCCCGCCGCTGGTCCGGCGTCGCGGCGGCGACCCCCGCCCTCGCCGAGGAGCTCCTCGCCCTCATCGCGGGCTGACCGTTCTCCCGGCTACCTGGCCGCGGTGGTGGGAAGGGGGGTGGACAGGAGGGCCTCGATCGGGGCGGCCTTGGTCAGGCACTCCTGCCACTCGGCCGCCGGATCGGAGTCCGCGGTGATGCCGCCGCCGACGCCGAGGCGCAGCACCCCGTCGTGGAACTCCAGGGTTCTGATCACCACGTTGAGCTCCATCCCGGCCGCGGGGGAGGCCAGGCCGATCGCGCCGCAGTAGATCTCGCGGGGGGTCGCCTCCAGCTCGGCGACGATCTCCAGGGCGCGCAGCTTGGGGGCTCCGGTCACCGAGCCCGGTGGGAAGGCCGCCGCGAGCAGCTCGCCGTCGTCGACGCCGACCGGCAGGTGACCCTCCACTGTGGACACCAGGTGCCATACTCCCGGCGCGGGGCGGACCGCGAGCAGCTCCGGGACCGTGACACTGCCCGTCGCGCACACCCGGCCGAGGTCGTTGCGCACCAGGTCCACGATCATCACGTTCTCCGCTATGTCCTTTGTGGACTGGCGGAGCAGCTGGGCGTTGACGTTGTGCTCCGGGGTGCGGCGCGGCAGCGTTCCCTTGATCGGGCTCGACCGGGTGATGGTTCCCCTGCGGGAGAGGAACAACTCCGGCGAGAACGACGCGACCGCGCCCCAACCGCCTGCCAGGTAAGCGGATCGCGTCGGGCGCAGCCGAGCCAGCCCGGTCGCGAACAGCTCCGCCGGGTCGCCGTCGAACTCCGCCGAGAACTCCGAGCACACGTTGGCCTGGAAGATCTCGCCCTCGCCGATCGCCGCCACGCACGCGCGCACCGCGTCCATGTGCCGCTCCGCCGACGGGCGCCCGAGGTGTCCCGCCGTCCACGGGCGCGGCGCAGGGTCCTCGCCGCGGTCCACCAGAGCGACGAGCTCGGCGGCGAGCCGCTCCGGCGCGGGCTGGCCGTCGGGCACCAACGCCTCGAACCACCACCGCCCGCGCCGGTCCTGGCGCAGCACGTGATCCGCCCAGCCCCACACCGCGTTCGGCAGCCTGCGCGGGGTGTCCCAGGCGCCCGGATCGGTCAGGCCGTAGCCGAGGTAGCCGAACCAGCCACCGCCGATCGCGTCAGCGGGCGCAGAGGAGACCGCGACCGACGGCTGCCTGGCGGGGAAGGAGAAGGCCTCGGCGTCCTCGACCGGTTCGGCCGACAGCGTCGGCGCGATCACCGCACGGGAGCCGAACCAGTCGCCAGCCAGCGCCGCCGGTGGGGCGAGGCCGCGAGTCCGGGAGCGCTCGACCAGGCGCCGGAACACCCGCTCCGGCGCCGTGTCGGAGACCAGTGGCCAGGCAACGACTCGCACGATCGCACATCATGGGCTAGGAATCCTGCCGCTGGTAGGTCCTGGTGCCCCACAACACGGTCACGACCGTCAGCGCCACCGCGACGAGCGTTCCGGTCAGCACGGTCGCGTCGGCGATCCGGCCCGTGAAGAGCGCACGCTCCGCATCGACCACGTAGCTCAGCGGGTTCACCAGGGACAGCCATCGCAACCAGTCCGGCGCCAGGCTCATCGGCAGCAACAGGCCGGAGAGCAGCACCGCGAACACCGAGACCTGGCTCATCACCGGCGCGAACATCCACTCCCGGTCCAGCATCCGCAGCGCGACCGCGTTGGACATCGCCGCGAGCGCCACGGCGACGAGCCCGATCAGCGCCAGCCCCACCAGCGCTCCTGGAACCGACGCGCGCAAGCCGAACAGCGTGCCCGCCGCAATCAGCAGCACAGCCTGCGCCAGCAGTTGCACCGCGTCCTTGGCGACCCGGCCGAGCAGCAGCGCGGTCCTGCTCATCGGCGTCACGCGCATCCGCTCGACCACGCCGGAGCGGTGCTCGAAGATCACCCCGAAGCCCGCCATGCCCGCGCTGAGGATGGCCAGCTGCACCAGCAGACCCGGAACGAAGAACTGCCAGGAGTTCCCGTCCGGGGCGCCGAAGCTGGCCCCGAGCGGTTGCAGCAGCGGGCCGAACAACACCAGGAACAGCACGGGCTGCACCATCGCGAACGCCAACGACATCGGCGAGCGCCACAGTGGACTCATCGCGCGCCTGCACACCAACCAGGAGTCGTGCACGAGCTTCACGCCGCCACCTCCGCGCGCAGCGAACGGCCGGTCACGCCGAGGAACACGTCGTCGAGCGTCGGCCGCTGGACGGTCACCGACGCCAGCTCGATGTCCTTGTCCCGCAACGCGTTCAGCAGCACCGGCAGGGCTTCGTCGCCCCTGGTCACCCGGAGCCTGACCACGTCCCCGTCGACCGCGACCTCGCTGGTGCCGCCGAGGTTCTCCGCCGTCCGGGCCGCCGTCGCCGCATCGCCGTTGACGGTCATCGTGACCGCGTCGCCGGAGACCGAGCGCTTGAGCTCCTCGGGGCTGCCGCTCGCCACGATCACGCCGTTGTCGATGACCAACAGCCTGTCGCACAAGGTGTCCGCCTCGTCCAGGTAGTGCGTGCTGAGGAAGACGGTCATGCCGCGCTCGTCCCGCAGCGACCTGATCCGCTGCCAGAGCGAGGCGCGGCTCGTCGGGTCGAGGCCGGTGGTCGGCTCGTCGAGGAACAGCAGCTCGGGGGAGTGCACCAGGCCCATCGCGATGTCCAGCCTGCGCCGCTGTCCGCCGGAGAGGGTCGCCACCGGTCGGTCCCGGAGGTCGTCGAGACCCAGCTCGTCCAGCAGCTCCGTGCACCTGGCCCGCGCGCGTGCCCGGTCCAGTCCGTAGAACCGGCCCTGCATCTCCAGCTCCTCGCGCACCGGGTAGTCGAAGGCCAGCGTGCCGCCCTGGGCGACGTAGCCGATCCGCTCGCGCACGCCGTCCGGGTCGCCGAGCAGGTCCCGCCCCGCGACCCGGGCCTCGCCGCTGGTCGGCCGCAGCAGGGTGGTGAGCATCCGCAACGTCGTGGTCTTGCCCGCGCCGTTCGGGCCGAGGAAGCCGACGAGCTCGCCCGCCGCCACGTCCAGATCGACTCCGCGCACGGCATCGACAGCACCGTGCCTGCCGGTGAAACACCTGGTGAGCCCGCGAACTCTGATCATCTCTCTCCTTGCTCAAATCCACTTAGTCAAATTTGACTAGTGGGAGCGTGGGGCATGGCCGGGTGGTTCGTCAAGTGCGTCAGGAGGTGGACCAGGCCTGGTAAGCGCCGGACTCGACCTTGGTCAGCAGGTTCCGCACCCAGGTCAGCTCGGCCGCGGCGAGCCCGCCGGTGAGGTCGAAGAGCTCGCCGACGTGCGACGGCGTCGTTCCCATGGTGCGCAGGGTCTCCTTGCCAGAGGTGGTCAGCACCGCGTCCGCCTCCAGCTGCGTGATCCGCTGCTTCAGCAACGGGATCAGCTCGTCCCGCGGCATGTCCGGCAGCAACGCCGTCGCCGCCATCAGCGAGTCGTAGGTGCGGTTGCGCCCGAGCCACGCGTTGCGCAGCAGGTTCCGGTACTCCGCCTCGCCGGCGTCGGTGATCTCGTAGACCGTGCGCGCCACGTTTCCGTCGCTGCGCTCGTCCTCGACGATCCGCAGCAGTCCGGTGCGCGCCATCGACTTCAGCGCGTGGTAGACCGATCCGGGCGCGACGTTGGCCCACTCGTCCATCCGCCAGCTCAGCAGTCCCTGCCTGACCTGGTAGCCGTGTGCGGGCTGGTACATGCGCACCGCACCCAGCACCACCAGCCGCGTCGTCGCCGACATCGTCACCTCCCGGAGCCGGGTACGGCGGTCAACTCCGCCATCCGTAGGCTAGGCCGCCGTGTGTACCCGTGTGCTGACTCCCCGGCGCCTCCCGGCGGCGTCGCGGTGAGCGGGGAACGCAAGGGCGAACGCCCCCCGCTTCCCGAGCCGCTTCCGGCCGCCGCCGTCGACTCGCACACCCACCTCGACGCGTGCGGATGCGTGAGCGCCGCCGACGTGGCCGCCGCCATGGACCGCGCCAACTCCGCCGGTGTCGCGCGGGCGATCACCGTCGCCGACGACCTCGCCGCGGCGCGGTGGGCGGCCGAGGCGGCCACCTGGGACGAGCGGGTCTTCGCCGCCGTCGCCATCCACCCGACCCGGACCTCGACGTTCACCGACGCCGACCGCGCCGAGCTGGAGAAGCTCGCCGGGCAGCCGAAGGTCGTCGCGATCGGCGAGACCGGTCTGGACTACTACTGGGACTACTCGCCGCACGACGCGCAGGCCGAGGCGTTCCGGTGGCACATCGACCTGGCCAAGCGGGTCGGCAAGCCGCTGATGATCCACGACCGGGACGCGCACGAGGACATCCTGCGCGTGCTGGACGAGGAAGGTGCGCCGGACCAGGTCGTCTTCCACTGCTTCTCCGGCGACGCGGACTTCGCGCGCCGCTGTCTGGACGCCGGGTACGTGCTGTCCTTCGCGGGCGCGGTCACCTTCCGCAACGCCAAGGCGCTGCGCGAGGCCGCGCTCCTGGTCCCGGCCGAGCAGATGCTCGTCGAGACCGACGCCCCCTTCCTCACCCCCCACCCGTTCCGCGGCAGGCCGAACGAGCCGTACTGCGTCGCGTACACCCTGCGCGACCTCGCCGAGCTGCGCGGGGACGACCTCGCCGAGCTCGCCGCCGCCACCACCGCCACCGCCGAACGGGTCTTCCGGTTCCAGGAGGTTGTCGCGCCGTGAGCGACTCCGGCAGATACCAAGATGATCAGCCCGGCGACGTGACCGAGCACACAGTCGAGATTCCGGTTGTTGTCGACGACGCCGACGTCCGTTACGGTCCCGTGACCGATAGCCGGGGTGGGGACATCCCGGGCGGTCGACCGAGCGCCACCTGGGTGGGCCCGGTGCCGGAGGTGTCGCCGGAGTCCTGTCGGGGGAACGACGGCGGCCGTGCCACGGCGGACCGCCTCCCCCTGCCCGGAGGCCCGACGTCTGGACCACCTGTGAAGAGCACGCTGGTCAGGGCGGCAGCAGCCGCCACCCTCCTGGTCGTCACCGGCGGTGGAGCCACCGCCATCGCGATGGACAAGACCATCACGATCACCGTCGACGACGAGCAGCGCCAGGTGCACACGTTCGCCGGAACCGTGCTCGGCGCGCTGGACAGCGCGGGCCTGAACGCGGGGACGCGTGACGCGCTCGCCCCCGCCGGGCACGCCGCGATCATCGACGGCAGCCGGATCGTGCTCAAGCGCGGCCGCAAGCTGATGCTCACCGTGGACGGCAAGCGGCGCGAGGTGTGGACCACCGCGCTCACCGTCGACGAGGCCATGCGCCACCTGGGCATGCGCCACGACGGCGCGCTCCTGTCCGCCGACCGGCACCAGCGCATCCCGCTGGAGGGCATGGCGCTGGACCTCAAGACCGCCAAGCTGGTCACCCTCGTCGACGGCGGGCAGCCGCCGCGCGAGGTCGCCACCAACGCCACCTCCGTCGAGGACCTGCTCAAGGAGCAGAACGTCGCCCTGGAACAGGACGACACGGTGAAGCCGGAGCCCAAGACCCCGCTCACCAGCGAGAAGATGCAGATCGAGGTCACGCGCACCCGGTTCACCGAGCTCGTCGAGAAGGTCAAGGTCGACCCGCCCGAGGAGAAGCAGGAGGACTCCTCGATGAACAAGGGTGAGAAAGAGGTCCTCGAGGAGGGCGAGCCGGGTGAGAAGGAGGTCACCTACAAGGTGATCACCGTCAACGGCAAGCGGACCAAGAAGGAAGAGGTCCGCAGCAAGGTCGTCAAGGAGCCGAAGCCGCGCAAGATCAAGGTCGGCACCAAGCCGATCGCGGACGCGGCGGTCTGGGACCGGCTCGCGCAGTGCGAGGCCACCGGCAACTGGTCGGCGGTCAGCTCCAACGGCAAGTACCACGGCGGGCTCCAGTTCGACCGGCAGACCTGGCAGGCCAACGGCGGCGGCGCCTACGCCCCGGTGGCGAGCCAGGCCTCCCGCGAGCAGCAGATCGCGATCGCCACGAAGGTCCGCGACCGCCGAGGCGGCTACAGCGCCTGGCCCCACTGCTCCGCCAAGCTCGGCCTCCGCTGACCCCCTGGTGCCATTCGCGGGCTTATGGACGCTTTCGGGGTTCCGAACAGGTCCATAAGCCCGCGAATGGCCGGGATGAGATCCTTCGGGGGTGGATGAGCGGGTTGAGGGTGTGCGGCTGCTCGGGCCCGCCGATGTGCGGCGGCTGGCCGAGGAGCTCGGGGTCCGTCCCACCAAGAAGCTGGGGCAGAACTTCGTGCACGACCCCAACACGGTTCGGCGCATCGTGGCAGGGGCGAACCTCGCCGCCGACGACGTCGCACTGGAGATCGGTCCCGGGCTCGGCTCGCTGACCCTCGCGCTGCTGTCCGCGTGCGGCTCCGTTGTCGCCGTGGAGATCGACCCCGTGCTCGCCTCGCGGCTGGAGCGGACCGCCGCCGAGCACGCTCCCGACCTCGCGTCGCGGTTGACCGTGCTGCCCGCCGACGGGATGCGGGTCAAGGCCGCCGACTTCCCGCAGCCGCCGACCGCGCTCGTGGCGAACCTGCCGTACAACGTGTCCGTGCCGGTGGTGCTGCACCTGCTCGCCGAGCTGCCCTCGCTGAACCACGGGCTGGTCATGGTCCAGGCCGAGGTCGCGGACCGGCTGGCCGCGCGCCCCGGCAGCAAGGTCTACGGGGTGCCCAGCGTGAAGGCCGCCTGGTACGCCGACGTGCGCCGGGCCGGGCCCGTGCCGCGCGCGGTGTTCTGGCCGGTGCCCAACGTCGACTCCGCGCTGGTGTCCTTCGTCCGCCGCGACCCTCCGTCCACTGTGGACCGTAAGGCGGTTTTCTCCTTGGTGGACGCCGCTTTCGCGCAGCGCCGCAAGACCCTGCGGGCCGCTCTCGCCGGGTGGGCCGGGTCCGCCGCGCTCGCCGAGGAGCACCTCGTCGCGGCGGGCGTCGATCCCACCACGCGCGGCGAGCAGCTGGACGTCGCGGACTTCGCGCGGATCGCCGAGGCGCGGGCCGCCGCCCATACCTGAGTCTGAGACCGGTATCACCCCTCGGGAACAAATCCCGGCATTCCGGTGTTCACCAGGGCGTTCGGCCGTGAGTGTGATGTGCCGAACGATCCGCTTCCTCGGGCCTGAAACGACTTGCCTTCGTCCGTCCTCGTCGGTTCTACTGTCCCAAGCAATCCATCCCGAGCGGCCGAGAGACCTGGCTCCGTGACGCCGCAGCAACCACCCGGAAACGGGCAGGTGCTAACGCCAGGACCGATGGAGTCCTCATGCTTCGCCTGCCGATGTCCGCACGTCGACCGAACCTGGTCCGTCGACGCTGTGTCGATCAGTGCCTCCGCACGGTGAGTGGCTGTCGTCGCGCATCCCGCACCGACGCCTGACCCAACTCCCCACCCCGCAAACCCCTTTCCCGTCCACAAAGGACGGTCAGGAGTGCTGCCGTCACGAGCGGCGGCCCTGCCATGGAGTCATCGTGATCACTGTTGAGAACCTGACCAAGAGCTTCCCCGGCCGAGGGGGCGAGGTCCGCGCGCTGGACGGCGTCTCCCTGGAGGTTCCCGCCGGCACGATCCTCGGCGTCGTCGGCACCAGCGGTGCTGGCAAGTCGACCCTGGCCCGCTGCATCGCGCTGCTGGAGCAGCCCGACTCCGGTTCGATCCGGGTGGACGGCACCGACCTGGTCAGCCTCTCCGGCGCCGCGCTGCGCGCCGCCCGCAGGCAGATCGGCGTCGTGCCGCAGACCGACTCCCTGCTGCGCCAGCGCACCGCCGCGGGCAACATCGCGCTCCCGCTGGAGGCGGCCAAGATCCCCGGTCCGCAGCGCAAGCAGCGCGTCGCCGAGCTGCTGGAGCTGGTCGGCCTGTCCGACAAGGCCGCCAACTACCCGGACCAGCTCTCCGGCGGTCAGCGCCAGCGCGTCGCCATCGCCCGCGCGCTCGCGGGCAGCCCCTCGGTGCTGCTCGCCGACGAGCCGACCTCGGCGCTGGACCCGGAGACCACCGGCTCCGTGCTGACCGTGCTCGACCGCGTCCGCTCCGAGCTCGGCGTCACCGTCCTCATCGTCACCCATGACATGGCCGTGGTCCGCCGGATCTGCGACGACATCGCGGTGCTTGAGCACGGTCGCGTGGTGGAGAACGGCAAGGTCCTCGACCTCGTCGCCGCCCCCGGCAGCCTCACCGCCTCGGCGCTGCTGCCCGAGCTCGACCAGGTCTCCCAGGCGCACAACGCCAACTACGACCGGGTCGCCGACATCGTGCTCGTCGGCTTCGCCGCGATCGGCGCGCTGCTGCCCGAGGCCGCCAGCAGGCACAACGTCGAGCTGTCGCTGCTCGGCGGCGGCATGACCCGGCTCAACGACACCCCCGTCGCCCGGTTCCGCATCGCGCTCAACGGTGAGCGCGCCGACGCCGCCCTCAAGTGGATCGGCGAGCGCGGTGCCGTCGTCCGCCACAAGCCCACCCTGGTTGCGGGGACTGCTGCGTGAGAACCGAGACACCCTGGTCCAAGGTCTTCGAGCTGCTCGCCGAGACGGGGTGGGAAACGCTGTACATGGTGGCGCTGTCCGCCGTGTTCGCCCTGATCGGCGGCCTGCCGCTCGGCGTGCTGCTGCACGTGACCTCGCCGGGAGGACTGCGCCCGCAGGCGCTGACCCACCGGCTGCTCAACCTCGTCGTGGACATCGGCAGGTCGCTGCCGTTCGTGATCCTGCTGATCGCGTTGCTCCCGGTGACGCGCTCGATCATCGGCACGACGCTCGGCAGCACCGCCGCGGTCGTCCCGCTGACGGTCGGCGCGATCCCGTTCCTCGCCCGGCTCGTCGAAGGCGCGCTGCGCGAGGTGGACACCTCCGTGGTGGAGGCCGCGATCACCACCGGCGCGACCAAGCCGCACATCGTCCGCGGCGTGCTGCTGCGCGAGGCCGCGCCCGCGCTCGTCGCCGGGATCGGCGTCACCGTGATCGCGCTGATCGGCTACTCCGCCATGGCGGGCGTGGTCGGCGGCGGTGGTCTCGGCGACCTCGCGATCCGCTACGGCTACCAGCGCTTCGACACCAGGGTGCTGATCAGCACCGTCGTGGTCCTCGGCGTGTTCGCCCGCCTCGTGCAGTACCTGTTCGACCTCGGCGCCCGCGGCATCGACCGCCGCCGCCGCGTCACCGTCTGAGGCGTCCCCCACCCGTGGGGACGCGTTGAAAGGAAACACCACTCCCATGCGTCGTATCCGCGCGCTCGCCGCCGCCGCACTCGTCACCGTCAGCGCCCTCGCGCTCGCCGCCTGCGGCGGGGCGGACCCCGCCAAGGACCCCAACGCCGCCATCCGGGTCGGCGTCAGCCCGGTCCCGCACGCCGAGATCCTGCGCTACGTCGCGGACAACCTGGCCAAGGACAAGGGCATCAAGGTCGACGTGGTCGAGATCAACGACTACGTCACGCCGAACACCGCGCTCGCCGAGGGGCAGCTGGAGGCCAACTACTTCCAGCACAAGCCCTACCTGGAGGAGTTCCAGGCCTCGCGCAACGTCAAGCTGCAGCCGGTCGGCGCGGTGCACATCGAGCCGCTCGCCGTCTTCTCCAAGAAGGTCAAGAAGATCGACGAGCTGCAGCCGGGTGCGAAGGTCGCGCTGCCCAACGACCCGAGCAACCTCTCCCGCTCGCTGAACCTGCTCGCCTCCACCGGCCTGATCACGCTCAAGCCGGGCACCGAGCAGAAGGCCACCAAGTCCGACGTCGCGGAGAACCCCAAGCGCGTGGAGCTGCTGGAGACCGAGGCCGCCCAGCTGCCGCGCAGCCTGGACGACGCCGACGCCGCCGTGGTCAACGGCAACTACCAGCTGGAGGCCCGGCTCGACCTGAAGACCGCGCTCGCGGTGGAGAAGGCCGAGGGCAACCCGTACGCCAACCTCCTGGTCACCCGGCCCGAGCTGGCCGGTGACAACCGGGTCAAGGTGCTCGCCGACCTGCTCCGCTCGCAGCAGGTCCGGGACTTCATCGCCAAGACCTTCCCCGGCGGTGTGATCCCCGCCTGAGCCGCCGAGGACGTGAGCAGGGGGCGAGGGGCCGTAGGCTGGCAGGGTGCTTGCCGTGGTCCCGCCCCCTGTCACCGTCCGTGCGCCTGCCAAGGTGAACCTCCACCTGGCAGTCGGTGACCTGCGCGAAGACGGTTATCACGAGCTGATGACCGTCTTCCAGGCCCTGTCCATCAACGACGAGGTCACCGTCGCCCAGGCCGACGAGCCGGGCATCGAGATCGTCGGGGACGGCGCCGAGCTGGTGCCCGACGACGCGTCCAACCTCGCGTGGCGGGCGGTCGAGGCCCTCGCCGAGCGCGCGGGCCGCGACCCGGACGACCCCAGGGTCCGCGTGGTGATCCGCAAGGGCATCCCGGTCGCGGGCGGCATGGCGGGCGGCAGCGCCGACGCGGCCGCCGCGCTGGTCGCCGCCGCCGCGCTGTGGCGGATGGAGATCGGCCGCGACGAGCTCTCCGAGATCGCCGCGACGCTCGGCAGCGACGTACCGTTCTGCCTGCAGGGAGGGACCGCGCTCGGAGCGGGCAGGGGCGAGCGGCTGGTCCCCGTGCTGACCAGGCACACCTTCCACTGGGTGATCGCGCTGGACAAGGGCGGCCTGTCCACCCCGACCGTCTTCGCCGAGCTCGACCGGCTGCGCGCCGACGGCCGCCCGCCCCGGGTCGGTTCGGTCGAGCCGGTGCTCGAAGCGCTGGCCACCGGCGACCCGCGCCAGCTGGCGCTGCTGCTGGGCAACGACCTCCAGGCCGCCGCGGTGTCGCTGCGGCCGACCCTGCGCCGCACCCTGCGCGCCGGGGTGGACGCGGGCGCGCTGGCGGGCATCGTCTCCGGCTCGGGGCCGACCTGCGCCTTCCTGTGCACCGACGCGGACTCGGCGGTCCGGGTGGCCGCGGAGCTCTCCGGCGCGGGCGTCTGCCGTAGCGTTCGGGTCGCGCAGGGACCGGTGCACGGGGCCAGGGTCATCGGCGGCGACGACACGCCGCGACCCGTCCCGCCCGAGGTCCACGCGTAGCCCTTCCCCGCGTTCTTGTGTGCGTTCCCCGATGTGAGGATCAATGGCGAACCTGGTCAACCTTGAGTCCGTCAGCAAGAGCTTCGGCGTCCGCCAGCTGCTGGACGGCGTCTCGCTGGGAGTCGGCGAGGGTGACCGCATCGGCGTGGTCGGGCTCAACGGCGGCGGCAAGACCACCCTGCTGGAGATCCTCGCCGGGCTGGAGCCGCCGGACTCCGGGCGGGTCAGCCACAACCGCGACCTGAACTTCGCCGTCGTCACCCAGCGCAGCGAGCTGCCCAAGGGCTCGACGATCCGGCAGAACGTGATCGACCCGCTCGGCTTCGACGCCGAGCACGAGTGGGCCGCGGACGCCAAGGTGCGGTCGGTGCTGGACGGGCTCGGCGTCAGCGAGCTTGGCCTGGACACCGTGATCGACCCGCTCTCCGGCGGCGAGCGGCGCCGGGTCGCGCTGGCCGCCGCGCTGGTCCGCGACCTCGACCTGATCATCCTCGACGAGCCCACGAACCACCTCGATGTCGAAGGCGTGCAGTGGCTGGCCGACCACCTCGGCGGGCGGCGCTGCGGTCTGGTGGTCGTCACCCACGACCGCTGGTTCCTGGACACCGTGTGCACCCGCACGTGGGAGGTCGTCAACGGCTCGATCGAGCAGTACGAGGGCGGCTACGCCGACTGGATCTTCGCGCGGGCGGAGCGGGCCAGGCTCGCCGCCGTGCTGGAGGAGAAGCGGCAGAACCTCGCCCGCAAGGAGCTCGCGTGGCTGCGCAGGGGAGCCCCGGCGCGCACCTCGAAGCCGCGGTTCCGGATCGAGGCCGCCGAGGCGCTGATCGCCGACGTGCCGCCGCTGCGGGACAGCGTGGAGCTGATGAGCTTCGCCAAGCGCAGGCTCGGCAAGACCGTGATCGACATCGAGGACGCCACGCTGCGCATCCCGGACGGGCGCACGCTGCTGGAGAAGACGACCTGGCTGGTCGGTCCCGGCGACCGGATCGGCCTCGTCGGGGTGAACGGCTCCGGCAAGACCACGCTGCTGCGGGCGCTGGCCGGGGAGCGCGAGCTCGACGGCGGCACGCGCAAGCAGGGCCAGACCGTGCGGCTGGCGCACCTGACGCAGGAGCTGCTGGACCTGCCGATGGACATGCGGGTGCTGGAGGCGGTCGAGGAGGTGGCGCGCCGGGTGGTGCTCGGCAAGTACGAGCTCTCCGCGTCGCAGCTGGCCGAGCGGATGGGCTTTCCCGCCAGCCGTCAGTGGACGCCGGTCGGCGACCTCTCCGGTGGTGAGCGCAGGCGGCTGCAGCTGACCCGGCTGCTGATGTCCGAGCCGAACGTGCTGCTGCTCGACGAGCCCACCAACGACCTGGACATCGACACCCTCCAGCAGCTGGAGGACCTGCTCGACTCGTGGCCGGGCACCATGATCGTGGTCTCGCACGACCGCTACCTGGTGGAACGGGTCTGCGACACCGTGGTGGCGCTCTTCGGCGACGGGCAGATCACCAAGCTGGTCGGCGGTATCGAGGAGTACTTGAAGCGGCGTGCGGCCATGCGTGCCGCGGGGACTGCGTCATCGGTCGGTTCCGGCACCGTCACACCCGCCGACCAGGCGAAGCCCAAGTCCTCCGCCGGTGACCAGCGCGCGGCCCGCAAGGAGCTGTCCCGGTTGGAGCGCAAGCTCGCGCAGCTGGACAGCAAGAGCGCCAAGATCGAGGAGCAGCTGGTCGCGGCGGGTTCCGATGTGGACAAGCTGGTGGAGCTCGACGCCGAGCTGCGCGCGGTCAAGGCCGAGCAGGCCGAGGTCGAGGAGCAGTGGATGGCCGCGGCCGAAGTGGTTGAAGCAGGTTGATTCGAACCGCTGTCCACTGATCGATCGACTGGCTTAGGCTCCGAAACCATGAGCCAGTTCATCGACGCACTGGTGAGCAGGGCGCGCGCCACCGACCGCGGCCTGACCACCGGCGTTCCCGCCTCCCCGCAGCGACGGACCTGGGGCGAGGTGCACGAGGAGTCCGCCAGGGTCGCCGCCGCGCTCGTCACGGCCGGGGTGCGCAAGGGCGACTCGCTCGCCGTGCTCGCGGCGGACCCCGCGCCGATCGCCGTCGCCGTGCAGGCGAGCTGGCTGGCCGGGGGCAGTGTGACCATGCTGCACCAGCCCACACCGCGCACCGACCTCGCCGTGTGGGCCGAGGACACCATCAAGGTGCTCGCCATGATCGGCGCGCGGCGGGTGCTGCTCGGCGCGCCCTTCGACGCCCTCGCCGACACACTGCGCCACCACGGCATCGAGTTCCTGTTGATCGAGGAGCTGCGCGCGCACCCCGAGCCGCTCGCCTCGCCCGTCGCCACCGGCGAGGACGATGTCGCGCTGCTCCAGCTCACCAGCGGTTCGACGTCGGACCCCAAGGCCGTGCGGATCAGCCACGGCGGCCTGTGGGCGAACATCCAGGCGATGGTGACGGCGGCGAAGCTGGACGCCGACTCCGACGTGCTCGTCTCGTGGCTGCCGCTGTTCCACGACATGGGCATGGTCGGCTTCTTCACCGTGCCGATGGTGCTCGGCGCGGAGCTGGTCAAGGCATCGCCAGCGGAGTTCGTCGCACGGCCGCTGATGTGGCTAGAGCTGATCAGCAGGCACCGCGGCACCGTGACCGCAGCGCCGAACTTCGGCTACGCGGTCGCGGGCCGACGTCTGTCCACACTGGATGATGGGGCGATCGACCTGTCCACGCTGCGCTTCGCGCTCAACGGAGCCGAGCCGATCGACCCCGCCTCGGTGCGCGGCTTCACCGACGCGGGTGCGCGTTTCGGGCTGAGGCCGGAGTGCATGGTGAGCGCGTACGGCATGGCGGAGGCGACGCTCGGTGTGTCCTTCGCGCCGCTGGACACCGGGCTCAAGGTGGACAGGATCGACGCGGAAGCCTTGGCGGACAAGCACATCGCCGTCCCCGTCGAGGGCGGGGTCAAGGCCCGTGAGTTCCCGCTGCTCGGTCCGCCGCTGCCAGGCCTTGAGGTGCAGGCGGTCGGCGAGGACGGCCGGGTGCTGGCCGACCGCGAGGTCGGTGAGCTGCGCATCCGGGGGAACGCGGTCACCGACGGCTACCTCACCACGGGCGGTCCACTGGCCACGAAGGACAGTGAGGGCTGGCTCAACACCGGCGACGAGGGCTACCTGGTGGACGGTCAGGTGGTGGTGTGCGGGCGTCGCAAGGACGTGATCATCATGGGCGGCCGCAACATCTACCCGACCGACGTGGAGCGCGCGGCGGGCTCGGTGGACGGTGTCCGCGCAGGCAACGCGGTCGCGGTCCGGCTGGACGCGGGTGACCGGCGTGAGCGGTTCGCGGTCGCGGTGGAGTCCAAGCACGCCGGGGACGCGGCTGCGGAGAGCGCGATGAGCAAGGAGATCGCGGCCCGCGTGATGGACGCCGTCGGCGTCCGTCCTGCCGCGGTCGTGGTGCTGCCGCCCGCCACGCTGCCGAAGACCCCGTCCGGCAAGCTCCGCCGCACCGAGGCCCGCAAGTTCATCCCCTCGTAGCCCCATCACTCCTCCGGCCGCGCCACTCATCCCGGGCTGGCGCGGCCGGGATTTCGCGTTTTGTCACCTTGATGCGATTTGGGAGCGTTCTTTTGCGCATCAAGGTGACAAAACGCGAGTACGGCGGCGGCGTGGGGACGTACTCTGCGGCGTCGTGGGGAAGAGGAGCCTGGCGCGGGTGCTCGTGGTCGATGTCGAGGCGACCTGCTGGGACGGGGCGCCGCCGCGGGGGCAGGTCAGCGAGATCATCGAGATCGGGGTCTGCGTGCTGGACACCGCGACCCTGGAACGCGGGGAGCGCAGGGCCGTCCTGGTCCGGCCCGAGCGTTCCGAGGTCAGTCCGTTCTGCACCGAGCTGACCACGCTCACCGCCGCCGATGTCGCGAGTGGACTGTCCTTTGTGGACGCATGTGCCTCGCTGCGCGAGGACTTCGGCGCGCGGGACCTGGTGTGGGCGAGCTACGGCGACTACGACCGCAAGCAGTTCCAGCGGCAGTGCGACGCGACCGGGACCCCGTACCCGTTCGGCCCGCGCCACATCAACGTGAAGACGCTCTTCGCGCTCGCGCACAACCTCACCGCCGAGGTCGGCATGGACCGCGCGGTCGAGCTGGCCGGGCTGTCGTTGGAGGGCACGCACCACCGCGGGGTGGACGACGCGTGGAACATCGCCGCCCTGCTCGCCGGGCTGCTGCGAGCCGCCAGGACGCGTTAGGAGAGCGGGTGGAAGCGGTTCTGAGCAGCCTCCAGGCCCGATGAGACCAGACCCTCGACCGCGTCGGCGCACAGGTCGATGGCGAAGGCCAGCTCCTTGCGCTCGGTGCTGGAGAAGTCCTTGAGCACGAAGTCCGCCGGGTCCATCCTGCCGGGGGGCCTGCCGATGCCGAAGCGGACGCGCAGGTAGTCCTTGGTGCCGAGGGACTTGGAGATGCTGCGCAGGCCGTTGTGGCCGTTCTCGCCGCCGCCGAGCTTCAGGCGCACCTGGCCGAACGGCAGGTCCAGCTCGTCGTGGACCACGATCACCGCGCCCGGGTCCACCTTGTAGAACCGGGCCGCGCCCGCCGTGGCGCCGCCGGAGAGGTTCATGTACGAGCGGGGCTTGGCCAGCACGGCGCGGTGCCCGGCGAGCCTGCCCTCCAGCACCTCGGCGCCCGCCTTGTGCGCCTTGAACTTCCCGCCGATCCGCCCGGCCAGCTCGTCGAGCACCAGGAAGCCGATGTTGTGCCGGTTGCCCGCGTAGCCGGGGCCCGGGTTGCCGAGGCCGACCACCAGCGCCAGCCCGTCCGTGCCGACCATGACCCTCTCCCTGGGAAACGAAACGGCGCGCCGCCCCTCGCGGGCGACGCGCCGTCAGCAGTGCAGTGTGCCCGACGTCTGGGCGGGAATCAGCTCTCGGAGCTCTCCGGAGCGTCCTCGACCACGCCGGCGCCCTCGGCGTCGACAGCGGCCTCCATCTGCGCGGCGCTCGGCGAGGCCACGACGTTGACGAGCAGCGCCTCCGGGTCGGTCACCAGGGTGACGCCCGCGGGCAGCTCGACCGCGCCCGCCAGGATCTGGGTGCCGACCGCGGCGCCCTCGACCGAGACCTCGAAGCCCTCGGGGATGTTCAGCGCGTCGGCCTCGACCTGGATCTCCGTGGCCTCCTGGGTGATCAGGGTGCCGGCGGCGGCGGTGCCGGTGACGGTGACGGTGACGTCGACGGTGACCTTCTCGCCACGGCGGACCAGCAGCAGGTCGACGTGCTCGATGTAGTTGCGCAGCGGGTGCGTGGTGACGGTCTTGGTGAGCGCGAGCTCACTGCCCTCGGCCAGCTCCAGCGACAGCACGGTGTTGGTGCCGTGGTTGCGCAGCACGCGGGCGAACTCCAGCGCGGGCAGGGCCACGTGCTTGGGGTCGGAACCGTGGCCGTAGAGGACCGCGGGGATCTTGCCTGCGCGACGGGTGCGGCGAGCGGCACCCTTGCCGAACTCGGTGCGCGGCTCGGCTGCGAGACGGACCTCGGACACGGTGGTGCTCCCTTGCGACGTCGGGTGATCAACTTCGTAGTCGGCGGTCTGCGGCGGCGGGCGGCGCGGGTGGTGTGGATGCGCGCGGCCGATGAGCCGCCGCGTCGATCACGCCAGGTGCGACGACCCGACCTCGCCGAGACAACCCGGCAAGTGTAGGCCGTGGTTTTCCCAGGGCCTAACCGGGGGCTGTTTTCCGCAATCCCCCAACCCGGGGAACCGCAAGGAAAAGGGCCCCACCAAGATCGACGGGGCCCTTTCGCGTGAGCGGCTCAGAACAGCATGCTGATCCCGACGCCGAGCGCGGCCAGACCCAGGATCGGGCCGAAGTACTGCATCGGCACCCAGAACAGCCGGTGCCGGTTGCGGTAGAGCACGGGCTGGCCGGTGTTCTGGTCGAAGCCCTGGACCGGCCGGTTCAGCCGCTGGCCGACGAACCAGATCGCCACCGCGGCCAGTGCCAGGCCGATCACGGTGCCGAGGTTGGGGGCGTCGCTGCGGCCGCCGAGCGCCACGCCGATGCCGCTGCCTCCGCCTCCGCCGAGTGCCGCGATGAGCAGGGCCAGGATGCCCCAGCCGGTCCAGACAATCATGTTTCTCCGTAGGTCGTGCCGCGGTGCCGGGCCAGGTGACGGGCCCGGCACCGCATCGGTTCCCCGGGTGTGGCCTACGCCTCACCGTCGAACAGGCTGGTCACCGAACCGTCGTCGAAGACCTGGTGGATCGCCTTGGCCAGCAGGGGCGCGATGGACAGCACGGTCATGCCGGGGAAGCGGCGCTCGTCCGGGATCGGCAGCGTGTTGGTGAAGATGACCTCCTTGGCGCCGCAGTTGGACAGGCGCTCGGTGGCCGGGCCGGAGAGCACGCCGTGGGTGGCCGCGATGATCACGTCGGCCGCTCCCTCGGCGAGCAGCTGCTCGACCGCCTTGGCGATGGTCCCGCCGGTGTCGACCATGTCGTCGATCACCACGCAGGTCCGGCCCTTGACCTCGCCGACGACGCGGTTGGCCACCACCTGGTTGGGCTTGAGGGGGTCGCGGGTCTTGTGGATGAACGCGATCGGGCAGCCGCCGAGGGTGTCCGCCCACTTCTCCGCCAGCTTGGTGCGGCCGGAGTCGGGGGAGACCACCGTGAGGTCCACGTCGGTGTACTTGGCGCGGACGTGGTTGGCCAGCAACGACATGGCCAGCAGGTGGTCGACCGGGCCGTCGAAGAAGCCGGAGATCTGCGCGGTGTGCAGGTCCACGGTCATGATCCGGTCGGCGCCCGCGGTCTTGAACAGGTCGGCGATCAGCCGCGCCGAGATCGGCTCACGGCCGCGGTGCTTCTTGTCCTGTCTGGCGTAGGGGTAGAAGGGCATGATCACGGTGATCCGCTTGGCGCTGGCGCGCTTGAGCGCGTCCACCATGATCAGCTGCTCCATCACCCACTGGTTGATGGGGGCGGCGTGGCTCTGGATGACGAAGGCGTCGCAGCCGCGCACCGACTCCTCGAACCGGACGAAGATCTCGCCGTTGGCGAAGTCGTAGGCGGCCTGCGGGGTGATCGTCACGTCCAGGTGCTTGGCCACCTCCTCGGCCAGCTCGGGATGGCTGCGTCCGGCGAAGAGCATCAGGCTCTTCTTCGGTGTCGCCGACATCGCGCTCACGCTCACGGTCATGTCGTTCACTTCCCGTCCTCCGCGTCGTTGCCGGCCACATCATCGCTGTTCGCCGCCAGTGCTCGCTGCGCGGCGTCGGCCGCCGGCGTGCCGGAACGCCTGCGTGTGACCCATCCCTCAACGTTGCGCTGCTTCGCCCTGGCGACGCCCATCGCGCCCGGCGGGACGTCGGCGGTGATCACCGAACCGGCCGCGGTGTAGGCGCCGTCGCCGACGGTCACCGGGGCGACGAACATGTTGTCCGCGCCGGTGCGGGCGTGCGAGCCGATGGTGGTGTGGCTCTTGGAGACGCCGTCGTAGTTGACGAAGACGGTGGCCGCGCCGATGTTGCTGTGCTCGCCGATGGTGGCGTCGCCGACGTAGGTCAGGTGGGGCACCTTGGAGCCCTCGCCGATCGTGGCGTTCTTGGTCTCCACGAAGGTGCCGATCTTGCCCTTGACGCCGAGCCTCGTGCCGGGGCGCAGGTAGGCGAAGGGGCCGACGGTGGCCCGCTCGCCGATCTCCGCGTCGGTGCCGTGGGTGCGCACGACGGAGGCGCCTGCGCCGATCACGCAGTTGCTCAGGGTGGTGTCCGGACCGACCAGCGCACCCTCGTTGACCTGCGTTCCCGCCTTCAGCTGCACGTTCGGTTCGAGCACGACATCGCGGCCGAGCTCGACGTCGGCGTCCAGCCAGACCGTGGCCGGGTCGGTGACCGTGACGCCCTCGCGCATCCAGCGCTGGACCAGCCGCCGGTTGAGCTCCGCGCCGAGCGTGGCGAGCTGGACGCGGTCGTTGACGCCCTCCACCAGCCAGACGTCGTCGCACACCAGTGCGCCGACCCGGCGGCCGTCGCCGCGGGCGATGCCGAGCACGTCGGTGAGGTAGAGCTCGCCCTGCGCGTTGGCGGTGGAGATCCGGCCGAGCCCGTCGCGCAGCACCGCCGCGTCGAAGGCGTACACACCGGAGTTGATCTCGCGGACCGCGCGCTGCTGCTCGGTGGCGTCCTTCTGCTCGACGATGCCGAGCACGCTGCCGTCCTCGGCCCGCAGCACCCGGCCGTAACCGGACGGATCGGGCACCACGGCGGTGAGAACCGTCACGGCGTTGCCCTGCTCACTGTGCTCGGTCAGCAGCCGTCGCAGGGTCGCGGTGTCCAGCAGCGGGACGTCGCCGTAGGTCACCAGGACGGTGCCGTCGGCGCCGGCGGGCAGCGCGGCGAGCGCGCAGCCGACCGCGTGCCCGGTTCCGTTCTGCTTGTCCTGCACGGCAGCGACGATCTTGCGGTCGAGCTGCTGGCCGATGCTCTCCAGCCGTTCGCCGACCGCCTGCCTGCCGTGGCCGACGACCACGACGAGGTGCGCGGGGTCCAGGCCGGCAGCGGCCCGGACTGCGTGTTCGATCAGCGGCCGTCCGGCCAGCGGGTGCAGCACCTTCGGGGTGGCCGAGCGCATTCGGGTGCCTTCGCCTGCGGCGAGCACGATCGCGTTGACCGGTCCGGGGGTGGTGGCCTCACTGGAGGAGCCTGGGGCGGGTGCGCCCTGGGGCATCAGAGCTCTCCTTGGGTCGTTCGCAACTTCGCACCCGGGGCCCAACCGGTGACCCCGGCGGGGGCGATCCTACGGGGACCCGCCGCCGGCGTGACCCGGCGTCGTCAGGTGACGGCCACCCGGTTGCCACCTCGGTGTTTGGCCACGTACATCGTGGCGTCGGCCCGGCGGAGGGTCTCCTCGGCCGTCTCCTCGCCCCGGAGGTCGGTCAGCCCGGCGGACAACGTCACACCGTGGCCGACCTGCCTGGGCAGCGCCGCGACCGCGTGCACCGCCCGCTCCAGCGCCACGCGCGCCTGCTCGGTGTTCGCGCCCGGCAGCACCACCACGAACTCGTCGCCGCCGTAGCGGGCCACCAGGTCGTCCGCCCGGACCGCGCCGCGCACCGTCTCGGCGACCGCGCGCAGCACCTGGTCGCCGACCAGGTGGCTGTACCGGTCGTTGACCGGCTTGAACCCGTCGAGGTCGAGCACCGCGACCATCGTCTGCGGTCTGCCGGGGGCGCCCGCCGCCGCGCGCATCCACTCGGCGAGACCCCTGCGGTTGGCCAGCCCGGTGAGCGGGTCCTGCAGCGCCTGCCTCGTCACCGCGCCGTGCACCCTCGCCAGCCGTTCGTGCTCGACGCGGGCCCGGATGGTGCCGATCAGCGCCAGCCGGGCCCCCCACAGGTACTCCTCCATCGCGGCCACGTGCTGGTAGGCAGGGCTGTCCGAGGGGTCGACGCCCTCGCGGACGGCGAACAGCCGCGCGTGCTCCCAGCTCAGCGTGAGCCGCAGCAGCCGCGCCTCGGTGCCGTCCTTGAGCTCGCGCTGGAGGTCGCTGATCAACGCGATCCCCGTACTCGGGTCGTCCAGGCACCTGGCAAGCGCGATGGTCACGTGGATCAGATCGCTCGTGTCGTGCATCGACTCGCGCAGCCGCAGCAGCCGGTCGACGTGGGAGGCTCCAGGGGCGGCCAGTGCGAGCCCGACCGCGATCGCACCGACCTCGTCGGCGGCCTTGCCGGAGGAGCGCTCCGCGAACAGCGACCGGCTCCACAGCGCTTCCGCCTCGTGCGCCAGCCGCTCGGCCGCGGCGAAGCGCTCGGCGGCCTGCTCGGCGAAGCCGGCGCGCTCCAGCCGCAGGCCCCAGTCCACCATCAGGCAGAGCCGGTTGACCGTGAGCACGGTGCGCTGGTGGGCGTCCTCGTCGGGGACGTGGTGCCCGGCGTGCTCCAGGGTCTCCTCGGCAAGCTCGTACGTGCCGAGGCAGGACAGGGCCCCGCTGAGCGTCAGCAGCGCGCAGGCGACCTTCTTGCCCCACGCGGCGCCGGGGGTGCCCTCCGGCGGGTCGAGCGGGTCGGCCAGGATCGCCAGCCCGCGGGCCACGGCGACCAGGGCGTCGCTCTGCAACGCCTTGCGGACCGCGAACCGCCCGCGCAGCGCGTAGTGGTGGATCTCGTACAGCAGCAGGTCGTGGGCGCGCGCGGTGGCGTCGAGCTCGTCGAGCAGCGGGTCGATCAGGTCGTCACGCGGATCGGTGAGCAGCCGCAGCAGCAGCGCGCGGCGCAGGGTCGCCGCGAGGACCTCGCCGGAGGCGATCCTCCTCGCTTCCGCGAGCAGCTCGTCGACCTCGGTGAGGATGGCCCACCGTTCGGTCATCGGGGCGCTCTGGGCGCGAGCGAGCAACACGTTTCCGCGCTCGTTCAGGCGCGCGTCGGTCCATTGGGCTGTCTGGGTGACGTGGGTGCCGCTCCGGTTGCGGGGCACAGGCGGCACCCCCTTGCGAAGATCTCCTGCTCCGATCGGACCACCGCACTCTAGGGTGCGCGCTGTGGCAAGCACCACAACTGGATCAGGAAAGTGAAAACCTGCCGGGTCCATTTCACCGCTGTGGCCGCTCAGGGGCAGGGCGGTGGCACCCAGCTGGGCGAATGCGGCAGGTCGTCGGCGATGTCGGCCCCGCTCACCGCGACGCGGCAGCCGCCCTGGCGCTTGGCCTGGTACATCGCGGCGTCCGCTCGGGCAAGCGCCTGGCCCGGTGTCTCGGCGGGCCGGACGGAGACCACGCCGATGGACAGCGTGACCCCGCGGGAGAAGTCCAGCGGCAGCCGGGAGACCGCATCGACCGCCCTGGACAGCGCCGCCTCGGCCGCACCGAGCGGAGCGCCGGGCAGCAGCACCACGAACTCGTCGCCGCCGTACCGGCCGACCAGGTCGTCGCCGCGCAACGCGTCGCGCAGCGTGCTGGCGATCACCCGCAGCACGTCGTCGCCCTCGGCGTGCGAGCAGCGGTCGTTGACGATCTTGAAGCCGTCGAGGTCCACCAGCGCCACCGACAGCGGGTAGGCAGACGGGGTCGCGACGAGCGCGTCCATCCGCTCGTCCAGCGCGCGGCGGTTCGGCAGCCCGGTCAGCGGGTCCTGCAGCGCCTGTTGCGCTATCGCGCCGTGCTCGCGGCTCAGGCGCTCGTGCTCCAGCCGCGTCAGCAGTGTGGCGACCCGCGCCTCGCGCAGCGTCCACAGCTCGTGCTCCAGCGCGGTCGCGTAGGCCTCCAGCGCCGTGCTCGTCTCACGCCCGCCGTCCGGGCCGCACAGCCGCGCGTACTCGCGGACCAGGCACAGCCCCAGCGTGGGTTCGCTGGTGTCGTGTTCGAGCTGCTTGCGCGTGGTGCCGAGGACCCGCTGCGCCTCCTCGTCCCGCCCGGCGATCTCCAGGCAGCGCGACAGCGCTATCGCGGTGACGATCAGCTCCCTGGGGTACATCGACACCGTGAGCAGCTCTTCCAGCGGTCCGATGTGCTCGGGTCCCGGCCGGGCCAGCGCGTGCGCCGCGCCGAGCATCGGCACCTGCACGGCGGCGGGCCGGTCGCTGCGGCGGGGGAACAGCGACTCCCGCCACGGCCCCTCCACCGACACCGCGAGCGCGGAGGCCGTCGCGAACCGGTCGAGCGCGTCCTCGCCCTTGCCGACCCGTTCCAGCCGCAGGCCCCAGCCCAGCTGCAGCCGGACCCGGTTGATCATGTGCACGGCGATCTCGTGCGGCCCGCCGTTCTCCCGGACGCAGCGGTGCGCCCGCGCCAGCACGTCGTCGGCCAGCTCGTAGACGCCGAGCTGGGTGAGCACGAGGCCGATGTCGACCAGCGTCGCCGACAGCAGCCGCTCCCACTGGCGCGGCCCGAGCAGGATGTCCGGGACCGGCTCGTCCTCCAGCATCGCCAGCGCGGTCGCGGCCTCCGACAGCGCGGTGTCCTCGTAGCCGGACATCAGCGCGCGGCGGCCGGCCAGCGCGTGCGCGTCGGCCTGCAGCACCAGCAGCCCGTGCCTGCCGGTGTGGCTGAGCAGCTCCTCCAGCAGCGGGTCGGCCAGCTCGCACAGGCCGGGGGTGACCAGCCGGACGATCACCGAGGACCGCAGGATCTGCGCGACCATCCTCGGCTCGCCGCGGCGCTGGGCCTCCACGAGCAGGTCGTCGGCCTCACGGGCGATGGCGAGCTGGGCCTCCAGGTCGCTGGACTGCGCGACGGCGGTCAGCTCGCGGGCGCGGCCGACCAGCCACGCGTCCGAGACCTCGGCCAGGGCGGGCGGTGCGGCGTCCTGCTGCTTGTCGGGCCGGTCCGGGTACTGCTCGTCCGGGCGGGGCTGCTCCGAGCGCGGCTGTTCCGGGCGGTGCGCGGGACCGTCGACGCCGGTCTCCTGCTGCAGGCGCATCCACCCCCCTTGTGAACAGCCACGACATGGTCGTGGGCACCGTGCCGGGCCGCTTCCCGGTACCCGATGGCACCGGGAGGACCCGTCCGCTCCGCCGCCAGGATTCGAACCTGAACCATCAGAACCAAAATCTGAGGTGCTGCCGTTACACCACGGCGGATCAGTGGGCGATATCGCGAACGGCATCGCTACCGCACGCAACCACATGGTGGCATGCGCGCGCCGTTCGTGGCAGCCAGGCCACACTTCTGGCTGTTTTCGGACGGATTTTCCCCGGTCAGCGGCCCGCGGTCGCGAGGGAGCCGGTGATGAACCCGGTCACCGTCCGCTCGTAGGTCGCGCGGTCGTGGTTCCACAGCGCGACGTGCTCGGCCCCCGGCATCTCCACGTAGCGCAGCGGCCAGCCGAGCCTGCCCGCGGCCCATGCCAGCTCGCGCGCGGCGGCCACCGGCACCGACTCGTCCGCGTCGCCGTGCAGCAGCAGGGTCTCCGGCTTGACCGCCGGAGGCCGGTTCACCAGGTCGAAGCGGTCGAAGTCCACGCCGGTGCGCCAGGTGCTGATGGTCGTGGTGAGCGGCACCAGGAAGGTCGGCAGGCCGCGCTGCTCCGCCTGGAAGTACAGCGTCTGGGTCCAGCTCACCACCGGCGAGTCCAGCACGACCGCGACCACGCTCGACGCCAGCTGGGACCTGGCGAGCAGCTGCTCGACCACGGCCCCGCCCATGGAGTAGCCGTAGAGCACAAACCGCTTGGCCCCGTTGCCCTGGGCGAAGCGCATGGCGGCCTCGACGTCGCGCCACTCGGTTTCACCCAGGTGGAGCAGCCCGTCCGCGGAGGTGGGGCCGTCCACGTCGTTGCGGTAGCTCACCGAGAGCGAGGCCAGGCCCGCCCGGTGCAGCGGCCCGACCATCCGCAGCGCCTCGGTGTAGCTGGCGTTGTGCCCGTGCACCGCGATCACCCAGGTGTCCGGCTCGGTCCCGGCAGGCGGGCCCACGTACCAGGCCTTGGCGTTGCCGAGCTCGGTCGGTACCTGCACCTCGCTGAAGTTCAGCCCGAACGCGGTGCGCGGGTTGCCGCTGCCCCACACGTCGGTGTCGACCCGGACCAGGGTGCCGACGGGCGGCGCGGAGCCGCTGAGGATCCGGCGCTCCACCCGGCCGTCGCCCCTGCTGAGGATCTCGCCGACCTGGGCGGCGCCGGCACCCGGACGGGACTCCGGAGTGGCCCACCGGATGTCCCAGGTCCCCTGGCGGCCGGTGGCCCTGGTGTCGGTCAGCGTGACGCTTTTCACGCCTTCGGCGTCGCGCACCGCGAGCACCTCGTCGTAGTACTGGTCCGCGGAGTGGTCCGGGACGACCAGCACAGAGGAGTAGTAGTACGAGCCGCCCGCCGCTCCCGCGCTCAGCAGCAGCGCGATGACCAGCAGGAAGAGGGTCGCGCGCCGGCGCAGGGAGGTGCGTCTCGGTCCCGGGTCCACCACCACGGGCTCCGTGACGGGCGAGGTCGTCATCCCCGGATCATCCGGGATCGCCCGTGCGGGTGGTGTGCGACCTCGAAAAGTCTGCGCGGCGACGCGCATCCACGCCCGACACGCCCGATTTGAGGCGACACGCCGCGAGTTGTCACGGGAGGGGTGACGGGTGCCTCACGCTCAACTTACGCTTGCGTAGGTTACGGTTCCGTAGCCGTAGGAAGAGTCGCACGGACTCGCCGGTGCCGAAGTGATGAGGTAGCCAACGCATGACACTGACATCCGAGCCCGCAGCGCGCTCCGGGATCGACCGTTCCGGGACCGAGAACGCGCGCGGCCCGAAGCCGATGTTCGATGAGCCCCGCGGCCGTGTCGGCCAGATCGTCGTCTTCGCGTTCGTGATCATCCCGACTCTGATGCTGGTCGCGGCCGTCCCCTTCGCGTGGGGCTGGGGTCTCGGCTGGGTGGACGTCGCGCTCGCGCTGGTCTTCTACTACATCGGTGGCCTCGGTGTGACCGTCGGCTACCACCGCTACTTCACCCACGGCTCCTTCAAGGCCAAGCGCTGGCTGCGGATCGCGCTCGCCATCGCGGGCAGCAGCGCCGTGCAGGGCCCGATCCTGCACTGGGTCGCCGACCACCGGCGGCACCACGCGTTCTCCGACAAGGAGGGCGACCCGCACTCGCCGTGGCTCTACGGCACCTCGCCGTGGGCGCTGACCAAGGGCTTCTGGCACGCCCACATGGGCTGGATGCTGCGCCGCGACGTCACCAACGCCGAGCGCTTCGCCCCGGACTTGTTGGCGGACAAGGACATCCGCCGCGTCGACAAGCTCTTCGTGCTCTGGGTCGTGCTCAGCCTCGGCCTGCCCGCGCTGCTCGGCGGCCTGATCACCTGGTCCCTGTGGGGCGCGGTCACCGCGTTCTTCTGGGCCGGTCTGGTCCGCATCGCGGTGCTGCACCACGTGACCTGGTCGGTGAACTCGGTCTGCCACATGATCGGTGAGCGGCCGTTCAAGTCCAAGGACAAGGCGGCGAACTTCTGGCCGCTGGCGATCCTGTCCTTCGGTGAGTCCTGGCACAACCTGCACCACGCCGACCCGACCTCGGCCCGGCACGGCGTCAAGCGCGGCCAGATCGACACCTCGGCGCGGCTGATCTGGATCTTCGAGAAGTTCGGCTGGGTGTGGAACGTCCGCTGGCCCACCGAGGCCCGGCTCGCCCGCATCACCGTCGAGCACTGAGTGCGTCCGAACCGGGGATCCCTGAGCGCAGGGGTCCCCGGTAATACGTTGGCCAAGCGCATAAGCTTGTCGCCACAGTCACTTGCGACAGCTCCGACGGGGTGTGTGATCGGGTCGCAGGAGGGGGAACTCCGGTGGCCCGGGTACGGATGACCGGCAAGGAGAGGCGCCAGCAGCTGCTGGACGTCGGCAGGAAGCTGTTCGCGGAGAAGGGCTTCGACGGGACCTCCATCGAGGAGGTCGCGCACCGCGCCGGGGTGAGCAAGCCCGTTGTGTACGAGCACTTCGGCGGCAAGGAAGGGCTCTACGCCGTCGTCGTGGACCGCGAGATGCAGGTCCTGCTCGACGGCATGGTCAAGGCGCTCTCGGTCGCCGACCACCCCAGGGAGCTGCTGGAGCGCGCGGCCAGCTCGTTGCTGGACTACATCGAGGACTCCACCGACGGCTTCCGCATCCTGGTGCGCGACTCACCGGTCGCGGCGAGCACGGGCACGTTCTCCAGCCTGCTCAACGACATCGCCAGCCAGGTCGAGGACATCCTCGGCCAGCAGTTCTCCTCCCGCGGCTACGACGCGAAGCTGGCCGCCCTGTACGCGCAGGCCCTGGTGGGCATGGTCGCGCTGACCGGTCAGTGGTGGCTTGAGGCGCGCAAGCCGAAGAAGGACGAGGTCGTCGCGCACCTGGTCAACCTGTGCTGGAACGGGTTGTCCCACCTGGACCACAAGCCCAAGCGCCGCGTCCGGTCCTGACCCTCACCGCTCGAACAGGACTCGGTAGGTCCGTCCCTCGGCGGCGTCCACGGTGACCCGCAGCCCGCGCGGCAGCCTGGTCACCAGCACCCCCGGATCGGCACCCGTCACCCGCAGGCCGGGGCGGAACACGTCCACCACCAACGGCTCCTGCGACCGCGTCGGGTCCGAGATCGCCAGCGCGCTCCGGCCGAGCACCACCGCCGCGGGGTTCGCGCTCCGCAGGTCCTCGACGGCACCGGGCTCGTAGAAGTTCACCGCGAGCGTGTCGCCGTGCCGGACCGCTTGGACCCTGGCGTTGTTGTGCAGCACCAAGGACTTCGGGGCCTTGGCGCGCGCTTCGGTCTCCGCCGCGGTGAGCCCGGGGAGCAGCACGTACTCGTAGGTGGCCGACCGCGGGTTCCGGCCGTGGTCGAACAGCAGGACGGCGAACGCGCCGTGCTCGGTGCGAACCCGGCTGTCGGCGGGGAAGAGGTATCCGCCGACCCCGGCCAGGTGCGCCCAGCCGGGTCCCGTGGTGAACGCCGAGGACGTCCTGCGGTTCTCGACGGTGGTGATGATCTCGCCGTCCTCGCTGGTGATGCCCGCGCCCAGCGCCACGATCTCGTCGTCGAACATGAACCAGGACTTGGTGCCCCGCAACGAGTTCGGCGCGCCAGGGCGGCCGTGGTCGAGTTGGTCCGGGCCCGCGGTGAAGCGCATCCCGAAGCTGCCGGTGTCGCGGTCGAGCGTGGCCCCGCCGACCCACGCGTCCGGCCCGCGGAACCCGTCGAACCACAGGTGGTCGGCCGCGGTCCTGGGGTGGGTCGCCTCGGTCGCGGTCGTGGTGCCCGGCAGCCGGTACGGGTCGATCGTCGCCCAGTAGCCGCCCGAGTAGTGCGTCAGGTCCGAGTTGTAGAGGTAGGTCATGCCCTCGCCGGTGTACCAGCCGCGCAGGTTCTCCCCGTTGCCCGACTCGTAGCCGTTGATCCGGTTGCTCCTGGCCGCAACCGCGAACACCCAGCCGCCGCGGTGGTGCACGACGCGGTCCATGCTCGCGAAGGTGTGGTGGGAGATGACGGGACCGCGGCTCGGTGCGCCCGCGATCGCCTTGCGCAGCAGGACGAGCTCGGCGACACTCGCCGTCCGCTGGTAGACCCCGGACTGGGTGAGGCTGCCGACGAGGGAGCCGATCCGCTTGCCCGGCAACAGGGTCAGCGCGCTCACGAGCTGGCGGCCCCAGGCGTGGTCGTCGGTGCTCCTGGTGATCGAACGGCCGCGGACGAACGCCATGACCTGGCCACGGAAGGTGATCGGCTCGAAGCTGTCGAACACCCATCGCCGCACGGTCTCCGGGATCGGGTCGCCGAGCACCGCAAGGGTTCGCGCCACGCTGCTGAGCAGGACGACGCCATAGGTCCCGGTGTAGGCGTGCCGCTGGTGCTGCACGAACGAGCCGTCGCGGTAGAAGCCGTCGCCCGTGGTCACGTACTCGAAGACCTGGTCGAGGGCGCGGCGCGCCTGCTCGACGAGCTTCGCGTCGTCGGTGAGCAGCCCGCGCCGGAGGTGGATGTAGGCCTTGTCGGCCCGGTTCGCGCCGGTCTCCTCCTCGCTGGGGTTGGCGGTGCGCCGCGTCGGGTCGGGGACGAACCGCCGCACCGCGCGCAGCAGCGCGGGGACCCGTGCTCCGGTCAGCACGAGGGTGTCGAGCAGCAGGTTGGGGACGCCGATCTCCCACTCCCACCAGTTGCCGACCTCGTCCATGTCCTCGCGGTAGCGGTTGCGCGAGATCCACTCCAGCGCCTCGGTGACCGTGTCCTGGTGCCCGGGTGACAGGGCGATCGCGCGGAGCCGGGACAACGAGGCGGTGGTCTGCTCGATCCCGGGGCCCGCGAGGTCCGGCCACAGGGACGTCCTCCCCGGCGATCTGTCCATAGTGGACAGAAGGGTGGTTGCCCTCCTCTCGGCGCGTTCGACCGCGGCGGCGATGAGGGGGTCGGTGGGATCGGCCGCATCACCGCCGGTGAGCAGGTCGAGCCAGCGCCGCGTGGTCATCGGCTGACCCGGAGCAGCTTGTCGTCGGCGCCGTTGGAGGTGGTCACGTACAACGCGCCGTCGGGGCCGAGCCGCGCGGCGCGCAGCCTGCCGTGGGTGTCGTTGAGCTCGGCCGGGGTGGAGACCTGGCGCACCGCGCCCTCGGGATCGAGGCTGAACAGCACCAGCTTGCTGCCCTTGAGCGCGGTCACCGCGAGCGTCCCGTCGAGATCGCCCCAGATCGGGCCGGACAGGAAGGCCGCGCCGCACAACGCCTCGGTCGGCGACCCCGAACTCCACTTCGCGGTGACCGCGTCGGGAAAGCGCCGGAGATCTGTCATCGGCACGTCCTCGTCGTACCCGCCGACGGTCCCGCCCCGCGACGGGTCCCATCCGTAGTTCCCGCCCGCTCGCACCAGGTTCACCTCGTCGTCGACGTCCGGCCCGTGCTCGACGGAGAACACCTGGTCGGTCCCCGGTCGCCTGGCCAACCCCTGCACGTTGCGGTGCCCGAATGTCCACAGTAGACGTTCGCGGGGGTTCGCCGAGGCCGCGAACGGGTTGCCCGGCGCGGGTCCGCCGGTCTCCATGTCGATGCGCAGCACCTTGCCGCCCAGCCCGCCGCGGTCCTGCGCGGAGTCGGCCCGTGCGGCGTCCCCGGTCCCGACCAGCAGGGACCCGTCGCCCGCCAGCTCCATCCGGCACCCGGAGTGCCGCCCGGAGCTGACGGGAATCCCGGTGAGCAGATCCCCGGTCCGCTCGGCGCTCGTCCCGTCCTCCGAGAGCCGCCAGGTGACCAGCCGGGTGTCGGCCCGCGTGGTCTGGCACGTCACGAACCGCCGGTTGGTGGCGAACGAGGGGTGCACGAGCAGGCTCATCAACCCGCCCTCGCTCTGCGCGAACAGGTCGGAGAAGTCGGCTCTGACCTCGGTCGCGACCGCCCCCGGCGTGGTCCCGGAGAGCAGCGTCAGCTTGCCGGGCCGCTGGGTGAGCAGGGCCTTCCCGTCGGGCAGGAACCCGACGTCCCACCCGTGCTCCAACCCGGCGGTGACGACCTCCACCTTCAACGCCGGAGCCTTCCCCGCGGCGGGAGCATTGCCCTGCGGCTGGGGAGAGCCCTGCCCGGAGCACCCGGTGACGAGCGCCAGAACCGCGAGAACCGCACCACTGCGCCTGGTCACCCGTCCATGCTGCCCCGCGCCGCGTACGACCGCAGTGAACGCCCACCGCTCGGCGTAGTCACCGGTGCGCGGGGAGCGGTAGAACGGGCCAGTGATCATTGAGAGTGGACAGGTCGCCTATGTCAGTGGGGCGGGGAGCGGGATCGGGCGGGCCATCGCCAGTGCGCTCGCCGCGCGTGGCGTGCGGCTCGTGCTCGTCGACGTGCGGGCGGAGGCGCTCGCGGAGGTCGCGGCGGGGTTCGACGAAGGCCAGGTGCTGACCGCGGTCCTGGACGTCAGTGACGCCGAGGCGGTGAACGCGGTGGCCGACCGGACCGTTGAGCACTTCGGGCGGATCGACCTCGTGTTCAACAACGCCGGGGTCGGCGACGGGGGCATGGCGCTGTGGGAGAGCACCGACGCGGAGTGGCGGCGAACCTTCGACGTCAACGTCTTCGGGGTGATGAACGGGATCAGGGCGTTCGTGCCCAGGCTGATCGAGGCCGGGCGGGGGCACGTGGTCAACACCTCCTCGCTCGCCGGGTTGAGCGTCTCCGTCGCGCAGAGCGCCTACGGCCCGAGCAAGCACGCGGTTGTCGCGCTGTCCGAGGTGCTGCGGCTGGAGCTGGCTTCACGCGGGCACACCGGGATCGGGGTGAGCGTCGTGTGTCCCGGGTTCGTCCGGACGCCGATGGCCCTGAGCGTTTTCGCCCTGCTCGATGCCGCTCCGGACAGCGAGCCCTACCGGATGATCCGTGCGAGCGTGCCCGACCAGGCCGCCATGGACGAGCTAATCGCTGGACTGCGGGCGGCCGCTGACACCATGATCGACCCCGACGTCGCGGCGGAGCGGATCCTCGCCGCCGTCGAGCGAGACGTGCTGCACGTGCTGCCCAACGGCGATCTCAACGACGCGGCCAGGTCGCGCGCGCAGGCCGTGCTCGACGCGCTCGACGCGAGCTGAACGGCCGCGGCGCGCCACTGTCCGACCCACGACGTAGTCTCGGGTCGAAGGTCTTCGCACGTGAAGGGAACGTCACGATGGCGGCATCGTTGTCCGGCCTGCTCAGCTCCCTCGGCCGGGCGGAGGCGCTGCGCTCGGTGGCCGAGGCCGCCGGGACCACCTCGATGGAGCTGGAGGGGCCGCCGGCTGCCAGGGCGCTGGTCGCCGCCACGCTCGCCGCGAACAGCACCGTGCTGGTGGTCACCGCGACCGGGCGGGAGGCCGACGAGCTGACCGTGACCCTCGGCGACCTGCTCGGCCAGGACGTGGTGGTGTCGCTGCCGTCGTGGGAGACGTTGCCGCACGAGCGGCTGTCCCCGCGCGCGGACACGGTCGGCAAGCGGCTGACCGTGCTCCGCCGCCTCGCCCACCCCGAGGAGGGGGCGCCGGTCAAGGTCGTGGTCTCGACCGTGCGCAGCCTGATCCAGCCGATGGCGCCCGGCCTCGGCGAGCTGGAGCCGGTGCGACTGCGCGTCGGTGCCGAGCACGACTTCGCCGAGCTGGTCGAACGGCTCGTCGACCTCGCGTACGCGCGCGTCGACCTGGTCGAGAAGCGCGGCGAGTTCGCCGTGCGCGGCGGCATCCTCGACATCTTCCCGCCGACCGCGGAGCACCCGGTGCGCGTGGAGTTCTGGGGCGACGAGGTCTCCGAGATCCGCGCGTTCTCCGTCGCCGACCAGCGGTCGCTGCCCGACGAGCTGGCCGAGCTGCACGCGCCCCCGTGCCGCGAGCTGCTGCTGACCGCGCCGGTCCGCGAGCGCGCCGCGAAGCTCGCCGAGCTGCACGCCGGCGACGCGCACCTGGCGGAGATGCTGACCAAGCTCGCCCAGGGCATCCCGTGCGAGGGCATGGAGGCGCTGATCCCGGCGCTGCTGCCCGGCGAGCTCCAGCTGCTCACCGACGTGGTCCCCGAGGGCACGCACGTGCTGCTCGCCGATCCGGAGAAGATCCGCACCCGCGCGCACGACCTCGTGCGCACCGGCCAGGAGTTCCTTGAGGCGTCGTGGATGGCGGCCGCCGGTGGCGGCTCGGCGCCGATCGACCTCGGCGCGACGGCCTACCGCTCGCTCGGCGAGATCGCCGACCACGCCCGCGCCAGCGGCCGTCCGTGGTGGACGCTGAGCCAGTTCACCTCCGGCCCCGTGACCGGTGCCGTGCAGCTGCCCCTGAAGCCGGTCGACGCCTATCACGGCGAGCTCGAACGCGCCTTCTCCGACCTGCGCGCGCACACCGCTGCCGGGGGAGCGGGCGTGCTCGTGGTGCCGGGCGCAGGTACCGCGCAGCGCGCGTGCGAGCAGCTGCGCGAGGCCGACGTTCCGGCCGTGCACGCCCAGGACGGGCTCACCGAGGCGCCGGCGGCCGGGGTGGTCACCGTGGTCTGCGGCGGCATGGAGGACGGGTTCTCCGCGCCGGACGTGGCACTGGTGGTGCTCACCGAGACCGACCTCACCGGCGGTCGCGGTGGAACGTCCACAAAGGACATGCGGCGGATGCCGTCCAAGCGCCGCAACGCCGTCGACCCGCTCGCGCTCAAGACCGGCGACTACGTGGTGCACGAGCAGCACGGCATCGGCCGCTACATCGAGATGGTCCAGCGCACCGTGGCCGGGGCGACCCGGGAGTACCTGGTCCTGGAGTACGCCTCCAGCAAACGAGGCCAGCCCGGTGACCGCCTGTTCGTGCCGACCGACCAGCTCGACGAGGTCTCCCGCTACGTCGGCGGTGAGCTGCCCACGCTGAACAAGCTCGGCGGGGCGGACTGGAAGAACACCAAGGCCAAGGCGCGCAAGGCGGTCAAGCAGATCGCGGCCGAGCTGGTGCAGCTCTACGCGGCCCGGCAGTCCGCGCCCGGCCACGCCTTCGGCAAGGACACGCCGTGGCAGCGCGAGCTGGAGGACGCCTTCGCCTACGTCGAGACCGCCGACCAGATGGGCGCGATCGAGGAGGTCAAGGCGGACATGGAGAAGGCGGTCCCGATGGACCGCGTGATCTGTGGCGACGTCGGCTACGGCAAGACCGAGATCGCGGTGCGCGCGGCCTTCAAGGCGGTGCAGGACGGCAAGCAGGTCGTCGTGCTGGTGCCGACCACGCTGCTGGCGCAGCAGCACCTCAACACCTTCACCGAGCGGATGCGCGCTTTCCCCGTGGTGGTCAAGGGGCTGTCCCGGTTCACCGACCCGGCCGAGGCCGAGCAGGTCGTCGCGGGGCTGGCCGACGGCGACGTGGACGTGGTGATCGGCACGCACCGGCTGCTGCAGACCGGCCTGCGCTACAAGGACCTCGGCCTGGTGATCGTGGACGAGGAGCAGCGCTTCGGCGTCGAGCACAAGGAGCACATCAAGGCGCTGCGCACGCACGTCGACGTGCTGACCATGTCGGCGACGCCGATCCCGCGCACGCTGGAGATGAGCCTGGCGGGCATCCGCGAGATGTCGACCATCCTCACCCCGCCGGAGGAGCGGCATCCCGTGCTGACCTACGTCGGCGCCTACGACGACAAGCAGGTCGCCGCCGCGATCCGCCGCGAGCTGCTGCGCGACGGCCAGGTCTTCTTCGTGCACAACAGGGTCAGCTCGATCGAGAAGGCCGCGCGCCGGATCCGCGAGCTGGTGCCGGAGGCCCGCGTGGTCACCGCGCACGGCCAGATGAACGAGGATCGGCTGGAAAAGATCATCGAGGGCTTCTGGGAGAACGAGTACGACGTCCTGGTCTGCACCACGATCGTCGAGACCGGCCTGGACATCTCCAACGCCAACACGCTGATCGTGGAGCGCGGCGACATGCTCGGCCTGTCCCAGCTGCACCAGCTGCGCGGCCGCGTCGGCCGTGGCCGCGAGCGCGGCTACGCGTACTTCCTCTACCCGCCGGAGAAGCCGCTGACCGAGCAGGCGCACGACCGGCTGGCGACGATCGCGCAGAACTCCGAGCTCGGCGCGGGCATGGCCGTGGCGATGAAGGACCTGGAGATCCGCGGCGCTGGCAACATCCTGGGTGCCGAGCAGTCCGGGCACATCGCCGGAGTCGGCTTCGACCTCTACGTGCGGCTCGTCGGCGAGGCCGTCGAGGCCTTCCGCAAGCACGCGGGCGCCGGGCCGGGCGAGGAGGACGAGGAGCTGGCCGACGTCCGGGTCGAGCTGCCCGTGGACGCGCACATCCCGCACGACTACGTGCCGGGGGAGCGGCTGCGGCTGGAGGCCTACCGCAAGATCGCCGCCGCCGGGGACGACGCCGCGCTGGAGGCGGTGCGCGAGGAGCTCACCGACCGCTACGGCCAGCTGCCCAAGCCGGTCGAGCACCTGCTCGCGGTCGCCGCATTCCGCAGCGTCTGCCGCAGGCACGGCATCACCGAGGTCGCGGTGCAGGGCAGCACCGTGCGCTTCGCCCCGATGGACCTGCGCGACTCGCAGACGGTCCGGCTCAAGCGGCTCTACCCCAAGGCCGTGCACAAGGCGGCCGTGAAGACCGTGTCGCTGCCCCGGCCGACCGAGGGCGCCGCGGGCGGCCGGATCGGCGCGCCGCTGCTGCGGGACCGTGAGCTGCTGGACTGGTGCGCGAAGTTCCTGGACTCCCTGTCGGCGACTCCGCAGCCGGCAGGCGTGTGAGCAGCGACTATTCGATGCTTGGCCAACCCGTGGACACCACGGTGGCCCCGATCGTGAGAAGGTACGACACCGTGAAGGCCATCAGCCGTTCCTCTCGTCTGGTCGCCGCGCTGGCGGCCACCACCGGTCTCCTGCTCGCCGGGTGCAGCACCGGAGCCGGGCAGCCCAACGCCGCCGTGATCATCGGCGACAAGGTCATCCCGGTCTCCGACGTGCAGCACAAGCTGGACGCGGGCGTCGCGGTGCGCGCCGACTACCAGCAGCTGCGCGACCAGCACAAGCTCGACCAGGCCGGTAGGGCCATCCTGAGCGTGCTGATCCGCCAGGAGCTCGCCGGGCGGCTCGCGCAGCGCGAGGGCGTCCCGGTCAGCGACAGCGCCGTCGACGCGGTGATGGCCAGGATCGGCGGCACCGTGCCCGACGACGCGTTCCCCGCCTACGACCTCCAGGGCGTGCGCGACCTGGTGCGCTCCCAGCTGGAGGCGGAGGCCGTCGGCAAGAAGTACGCCACCCGCACGGCGGTGACCTTCGACGCCGTCTTCGCGACCACCCGCGCCGAGGCGATGGCCAAGGCCAAGCAGATGGCCAAGGGCGAAGAGGCGATCCGGCAGCTGGTCAAGGACGAGACGGCCAAGAAGCAGCAGGCCACCCTCGGCACCACGCTGAACTTCGCGCAGGCCAAGGCGAGCTACGCCGTGAGCCCGCTGTTCGGCACGGCCGCAGGCACCATCGTCGCCTTCCCGGTCGCCGACGACTCCGGGCAGCTGGAGCAGCAGACCACGCCGACCTCGCAGTGGATGGTCGCCCACGTGCGCAGCCGGAACACCGGCGCGCCCGCCCCGGCCAACCCGGCGGGCGGGCAGCAGACCCCCGAGGGCATGTCGCAGCTCTACGTTCCGCTCGGCCTGAGCATGATCTCGATGCTCGGCGACGAGCTCGGCATGCAGGTCAACCCGCGCTACGGCGTGTGGGACCTGGTGAAGACCCAGCTCGTGCCGAGCACCGGGGAGAAGGCCGCCTTCCAGATCAAGGCGGGCACGACCGCGTCGTGACGTCCTCGCTCGCCGCGGGCTGCGCGGTCGTCCTGCTCAGCCCGCGCCTCGGTCCCGTTCTGCCCGCCGCGGCGCTGCCCGCGCTGCGTGCGGCGACGGCGGTCTACGCCGTCCCCGGCGCGCCGGAGGAGGTGGCGGCCGATCCGGCTCCGGACACCCCGGAGCTGCTTCGCCTCGCCGCCGCCGCACCGGTGGTGCTCGTCGCGACCGCGCTGACCGATCCGGCCGCCGCCGCGTTGCACGAGGCGGGCGCCCCGGTGATCGGCACGCCGGAGCCCGCGGGCGCTGCCCTGGTGGAGGCGGCCGCGGTCATGGACCGGCTGCGCTCTCCTGGCGGATGCCCGTGGGACGCGAAGCAGACCCACGACTCGCTGCGGCAGTACCTGGTCGAGGAGACCTACGAGCTGCTGGAGGCGATCGAGGACGGCGACCGGCAGGCGCTGCGCGAAGAGCTGGGCGACGTGCTGTTGCAGGTGCTCTTCCACGCCCGCGTCGCCGCCGAGGACGAGGCCGACCCGTTCTCCGTCGACGAGGTGGCCGGTGACCTCGTCGCCAAGCTCGTCGGACGGCATCCGCACGTCTTCGCCGGTGGCGACCCCGCCGTGCGCGACGCGGAGACGCAGGAGCTGCGCTGGGAGGAGCTGAAGCAGGTCGAGAAGCGCCGCGAGTCCACTGTGGACGGCGTGGCGCTCGGGCAGCCCGCGGTGGCGCTCGCGGCCAAGCTCGCCCAGCGCACCGCGCGCGCGGGCTTCCCGGCCGACCTGCTGCCGGACGGCGACGGCACCGGGGCGACGCTGTTCGTGGTCACCGCGCTGGCGAAGCTGGCCGGTGAGGACCCGGAGAACGAGCTGCGCGTGGTCGCCCGCCGCTACGCCGAGGACGTGCGCACGGCGGAGCGCGCCGCCAAGGCCGCCGGGCTGGACCCGGCGACCATGGGACCCGAGGCGTGGCGCACCCACTGGCCCCGTTCCGGTTGAAGTGTGAATACGACGAAGGTCCGTTCACGACCGGGTAACGGGGACAGCGACTAACGTCGGGTCGGTGACAGATGGGTACTTGCGCTTTCCGCACGTGCACGACGATCTGGTGACCTTCGTCGCCGAGGACGACGTCTGGCTGGCCCCGCTCGACGGCGGCCGAGCATGGCGGGTCACCGCGGACGGCGTTCCCGCGGCCAACCCGCGCTTCTCGCCCGACGGTGAACGGCTCGCGTGGTCCTCCCGCCTCAACGGTGCTCCCGAGGTCCACGTCGTCCCGGTCGAGGGCGGGCTCGGCACGCGGTTGACCTACTGGGGCGACCTCAAGGCCACCGTCCTCGGCTGGACCTCCGGCGGCGACATCCTGGCGATCAGCGCCGCCGGTCAGCAGAGCGTCCGGCACACCTGGGCACGCGCCGTGCCGGTGGCGGGCGGACCCGACACGCCGCTGCCCTACGGGCCGGTCAGCGGGATCGCCTTCGCCGACGACGGCGCCGTGGTGCTCAGCTCGGCGGCCAACCCGGAGCCCGCGTGGTGGAAGCGCTACCGCGGTGGCACCGCGGGCAAGCTCTGGGTGGACGCGGACGGCGACGGCGAGTTCGGGCGTATCCTGCCCGAGCTGAAGTCCTCGCTGGTCGGTCCGATGTGGGTGGCGGGCCGGATCGTCTTCGTCTCCGACCACGAGGGCGTCGGCAACCTCTACTCCTGTGCGCCGGACGGCTCCGACCTGCGGCGGCACACCTCGCACGAGGACTTCTTCGCCCGGCACGCCAGCACGGACGGCTCGCGGGTGGTCTACCAGAGCGGCGGCTCGCTGTGGCTGCTCGACGACCTGGACGCGGAGCCCAGGAAGCTGGACGTGCGGCTGACCGGTCCGCGCCGGTTCCGCCAGCCTTCGCCGGTGCCCGCGGGCAAGCACCTGGGCGCGGCCGTGCCGGACCGCACCGGCCGCGCGAGCGCGGTCGAGGTTCGCGGCACCGTGCACTGGCTGACCCACCGCGACGGGCCGGTGCGCACCCTGGCGGCGGAGCCCGGCGTGCGTGCGCGGCTGCCGCTGCCGCTCGGCGAGGACCGGGTGGTGTGGGTGACCGACGCCGACGGCGAGGACGCGCTGGAGATCAGCCCCACCGTGGGCCGGACCGCGGGCGTGACCCCGCGCAGGCTGGCGACCGGGCAGCTCGGCAGGGTGCTGGAGCTCGCGGCGGCGCCGGACGGCCGGACGATCGCCGTCACCACGCACGACCGGCGGCTGGTCCTGGTCGACGTGGACAGCGGCGAGCTGCGCGAGCTGGTCTCCGGCGTGGAGAGCGACCCGGACGACGCGGTGTTCTCCCCGGACTCCGAGTGGGTCGCGTGGTCCCACCCGGGGCCGTACCCGCTGCGCCAGATCAGGATGGCCAGGGTGGACGATCTGTCCACTGTGGACGTAACGCCGCTGCGGTTCGTGGACTACTCCCCGGCGTTCACCGTGGACGGCAAGCACCTCGCGTTCCTGTCCAAGCGGGCATTCGACCCGATCTACGACGAGCACGTCTTCGACATGTCCTTCGCCAACGGCGGCCGGCCGTACCTGGTCCCGCTCGCGGCCACCACGCGCTCGCCGTTCGGGCCGCAGCTGGAGGGGCGCCCGTTCACCCCGGACTCCGACGACGACTCCGACCGCAAGAACAAGGACGACAGCTCCGTCACGGTCGCGGTTGACCTCGACGGGCTGGCGAGCCGCGTCGTCGGCGTCCCGGTGGCGAACGGCCGCTACTACGCGCTGCGCGCCGCCGAGGGCGGTCTGCTGTGGATGCGCGACCCGATCAGCGGAGTCCTCGACGAGGACGGCGCGAGCGGTGTCGACGCCCAGCCCACGCTGCTGGAGTACTACGACCTGGAGAAGCGCTCCGGGGAGGTGCTCGTCGAGGACCTCGACGGCTACCGGGTCAGCGGCGACGGCAAGCGGATCGTGGTCCGCGACGGCGGCAGCCTCCGCGTGCTGCCCGCCGACCGCAAGGTGAAGTCCAACGGCGACGCGGGCGACGACGAGATCGACATCGACCTCTCGCGGGTGCGCGTTGTCGTCGATCCCGGCGCGGAGTGGCGGCAGGCCTTCCACGAGAACGGCCGCCTGATGCGGGACCACTTCTGGCGCGAGGACCTCAGCGGCGTCGACTGGGCCGGGGTGCTCGCCAGGTACGAACCGCTGCTGGACCGCCTCGGCAGCCACAGCGACTTCGTCGACCTGCTGTGGGAGGTCCAGGCCGAGCTCGGCACCTCGCACGCCTACGTCGCGCCGCCCGCCCGGCCCGGTGACTCGGCGCGGCGGATCGGTCTGCTGGGCGCGGACATCGCCCGTGACGAGGCCGGGGTGTGGCGGGTCCGCAGGGTCCTGCCCGGCGAGTCCTCCGTGCCCGACGCGCGCTCCCCGCTGGCCGCCCCCGGGGTCGGCATCCGCGAGGGCGACGCGCTGCTCGCGGTGAACGGCCGGGCGGTGGACACCGAGACCGGACCGGGGCCGCTGCTGGTCGGCACGGTCGACAAGGCGGTCGAGCTGACCGTGGGCCCGCGCGACGGCGGCGAGTCGCGGCGGGTGGTCGTCGTGCCGCTCGCCTCCGAGGACGCGCTGCGCTACCAGGCGTGGGTCGCCGACCGCAGGGCCTACGTGGAGCGGGTCGGCGAGGGCCGGGTCGGTTACCTGCACGTGCCGGACATGATGGGCCCCGGCTGGGCGGAGCTGCACCGCGACCTGCGGGTGGAGATGGCCCGCGAGGCGGTCGTGGCCGACGTCCGGGAGAACCGGGGCGGTCACCTGTCCCAGCTGGTGGTGGAGAAGCTCGCCAGGCGCGTGGTCGGCTGGCAGGTCGGGCGCGACGGCTACCGCGCGCACACCTACCCCTCCGACGCCCCGCGCGGTCCGGTCGTGGTGGTGGCCAACGAGTTCTCCGGATCCGACGGCGACATCGTCAACGGCGCGGCCAAGGCGATGGGCATCGGCCCGGTCGTCGGCGTCCGCACCTGGGGCGGCACCGTCGGCATCGACTCCCGGTACCGCCTGGTCGACGGCACCCTGGTCACGCAGCCGCGCTACGCCACCTGGATCGAAGGCGTGGGCTGGGGCATGGAGAACCACGGCGTCGACCCGGACGTCGAGGTGGTGATGACGCCGCAGGACTGGGTCAACGACCGGGACCCGCAGCTGGACACCGCGATCCGCCTCGCACTGGAGAGCCTCGCGGAGAAACCAGCCGCGACGCTCCCGGAGCTCCCGCCGCTGGGCTGAACCACCGGATCCGGTAACCGCTGGAGCGGCGGTCGGGACGGGGCATTCGGCCGCGCGTCCCGCCCGCCGCTCTACGGGCCCCGGTCAGTGCAGGGGAAGCCGGGGCAGCTGTGTGGTCCTTCGGATCAGTAGCCGCTGCTCGGGGTCGTCGTGGTGGTGGGAATGCAGCTGAGGTTCTTCGTCCCGTCAGGAGCCACGACGAACCACGTGCCACCGACGCCCTGGCCCTTCCACTGCCCGGGCTTGGCGTCGCCCGAGAAGCGGTAGAGCGGCCAGCCCGCGAGGGTCACCTGCTTGGTCCCGTCGGAGCGGGTGACGGTGCCGACGAGCTGGCTGTCCGCTCCCTCGATGCTCGGGATGCCCTCGGTGAGCACCGGTGGCCACCGCTGGGCGCAGTCGCCGTCGCAGTTCGACTTCGAGGGTTTCGCGGAGTCCTTGTCGAAGCGGTAGAGGACGGCGCCCTTCGCGTCGGTCACCGCCTTGCCCATCTTCGCGAGCGTGGTGGCGCGGAGCTTCGTTCCCGGCGAGTTCGCCTCAGCGGCGAGGGCTGGGGCCTGCACGGTTCGCGCGGGGAGCTGGGCGACCACGTCGGTGGTCCTCGGCGACTCCTCGGCGGAACCGAGCCATGCGACACCTCCTGCCGCCAACAGTCCGGCGGCCGCCGCGATCGCGATCGTGTTGTACCTCATTGCTTCTGTCTCCTTCTCACATCGACGTTCTGCGTTGGTTTCGTTGCCGGAGCCTGCTTTTCCAGCTCCTTGGTCCACGCGAGCACCGCCGCCGGGTTGTTGACGCCGACGACGCCCATCAGGCGTCCTTCGCGCACGTGGCCGGTGACGCCCCGATGGCCGCCGACCGGAGGGCTGAGCATCACGGTGTCCGTGCCCAGCTTCGGAATGCCCGCCGCCTGGATGCGCAGCCCGTGCTGCTCCGACCAGAAGCGCGGCACGGGAGTGAACGGGCGTGCGTCCTGCTTGCCCGCCAACAGGTTCTCCGCCGCGGCCCGCCCCATCTCCACGGCGTTGATCCAGTGCTCCACCCGCCTCGGCGTGGTGTCGAAGCGCAGGTTGGGCCAGCGCGCGACATCTCCTGCCGCCACGACGTCCTCCGCGCCGATCACGTGGCAGCCCGGGTCGCAGAGCACACCGTCCTCCAGCACCAGGCCGGAACCGCGCAGCCAGCTGACGCACGGCACGGATCCGGCCGCGACCACGACGCACGAGGCGTTGATGACCTTGCCGGTGGACAGGTAGACGCCCAGACCGTCCACTTGGGACGACCAGTGCTGCACCGTCGCTCCGAAGGCCACGTCGACGCCCCGGGAGCGGTGCACGTCGGTCAGCCGCTTGCCGAGCTCCTGGCCGAGCGCGGCACCGAGCAGGGGAGCTGACCTGGCGACGACAGTGACTTCGCGGTTGAGCTCGCGCATGCTCGACGCGATCTCACAGCCGGTGAAGCCGCCGCCGATCACCACCACCGGCCCCCTGCCGGTGGCGATCCCGCGTTGCAGCGCGAGCGCGTCGGGCAGCGTCCGCATCACGGTCACCCGCGGGTCGCCGTGCGGGATGCCTGCCAACCGCTTCGCCTCGACCCCGGTGGCGATGACCAGTCCGTCGTAGCGGACCTCCTCGCCGCCCGGCAGTTCGACGACCCGGCGCTTCGGGTTCAGCGCGCGCACCGTGGTCCCGAGCCGCCAGACCACGTCCAGCACCCCGTAGGCGGCGAGGCGCACATCGCTCGGCACACCGCCGACCAACAGCTGCTTGCACAACGCCGGCCGGTGGTAGGGCCAGTGCCGCTCCGCGCCGATCATCATGATCTCACCGCAGAAACCCAGTTCCCGCAAGCGTTCCGCGGCTCGCAGCGCCGCGACGCCAGTGCCCACCACCACGATCCGCTCCGCCCGGTTCACCGCTGCGCCCCTCGGAGCTCGATCGCCTGCATCGGGCACGCACGCGCCGCCGCCTGGGCTTTGTCCGCCTGCTCGGGGCCGGGGTTGCGGTTGTAGCGCAGACGCCCGTCCGCGACGAGCTCGAAGAGCTCCGGTGCTTCGGCGTGGCAGATCCCGTAGCGGCGGCAGCGCTGGTTGTCCACACTGACCCGGACCCGCCCGGAGGAGGTCGGCGCCGTCGCACCCGCAGCGGGGGAGCTGCCGATGAGTCCTATTCGGACAAGCCGGTCCGGTGGCAGAAAACGCAGCACTGTCAATATGATCACCGGAACCAGCGCCGTCGATCCGATGAGCCACACCGTTGCCAGGTGACCGTTGGCGAGCGCGCCGAGCCACGAGTGCACGACTCCGAGGCCGACCGCGATGTAGGCCAGCTGGTGGAACCACAACCAGTTGCGGTACATCACCCATCGCCGCAGTCCGGCGGTGAGCGCGACGGCGGCCATCAGTTCGAGCGCGATGATGCCGAGCGCGTGACGCGGGGTCGCACCACCGGCGACCGGGATGGTGAGCTGGAACAGGCCGAACGCGTCCTCGTCGAGCAACAGGAACGCGACGGCGTGCGTGGTTCCTGCCGCGATCGTGCCCGCTGCCAGCATGAGGTGGCCGCCGCGCACGGCCTGGTGCCCGGTCAGCCTGCGCACCCAGCCGGTCGCGGTCAGGACTCCCCAGCACAGGGTGAAGCACATCAGTACGTAGGTCACTCGTGCCGACAGCGCGGCCATCTCGCGGACTCCGAGGTCGTGTGCCGAGACGGCCACCGAAAAAGTGTTGGCAGGCATGGGTTGTGCGGCCTCCGGGGCAGCTACTCGCAGTTCTGGCCTTCGTTGATGCAGGCGACTACTCGATCCATCAGTCGCTCCGGCATCACGTTGGCGAAGTCGGCGTGGTCGGTGAGGGGGTTGTGCTCCTGCTCGGGGAAGCTGTCCACAGCGAAATCCGGCCGGGGCTCGACGTCGTAGGTCAGCGTCATGCGCAGCTGCGGGACCGGGACAGTCCTTCGTGGACACCCACCGGCGTCGTCGGGGAAGACCAGGTGGCTTCGGTGGTCCCTGCTGTCCAGGTTGCGGCCGTCCCAGCAGCTCGGGAAGTCCAGCACCCGCATCACCTGGCCGCCAGTGGTGCACAGCGGGTACTTCGTCGTGCGCTTTTCCCTTGTGGTTGTGCAGGTCCAGCTCGCGATGGCATTGGCACCGCCGTTGGTCGCCGCCTGGGCGTCACCGGTGATGGCGCGGAGGAACCTGGGCATCGCGGTGACCTCCTCCCTGGGGTTGCCGCGGAACTCCAGGCGGACCGAGCTGGGCAACAGGATCTTTCCGTCGTTGCCGTCGGCATCGCGCTGCCTGGTGCTCCTGGTGTTCACCTGCCGGAGCACGGGCCAGAAGTACGTGGACTGGTCTCCGTTGCCACAGGTGGTACCGGCGCGCTTGAGGCTCTGGTTGGTGGAGAAGGCGTCCGTGGAGAGGTTGCCGACGTAGTCGTGGAGGTGCTGCGCGCCGTTGCGCACGCCGGGTGTGACGATGAAGTTGTCCGGGTTGCGGTGCCCGTTCTCGTTTCGCCCGCACTCCGTGGTGAACGTGCCGGGAGAAGCGTTCCGTCGCTGCGGAGGCTCACGAAAGTTGTTCCGCACCTTGGTGATGTCGACGAAGTTGCGCGGATCGACCGGCTTGCCCTCGTCCGCTGACGCGCCCTCGATGCCGACCACGAGGCCGCCGACGGTGAGCGCCGTCGCCGCCACCGCGAGCAGCCGCACCGGTTTCGGCAGTCGATGCCGCGCTCGTGGCTGCTGTGCGTCCATCTCAACCTTCCGTTCTGCTGAGGCTTCTGAGCAGGCCCAGCGTGATACCCGCCGCTATGAGTCCTAATAGGACTGTGTAGAGCAGGTCAGGTGTGGACAGTGCGTTGTTCTTGACCACCGTGCTCCCCGCATTCGTCTGTGCGACAAGGGAGGTGGACTGCACGAGGCCGGTGCTCTCCGACAGGGTCATGTGCTGTAGCACTGTGGTCACCGCGCGTTGGGCGAGTGCCCGCACCACGTCGTTGCGAGTGCTCGCACGTACATCGGCCACAAGGCTGAAGACGGTTCCGTGCGCGGCGCGAATACGGTTGGCGAAGGTCCGGTCGTACTCGATGCCCGTCTTGGCGGTGATCTCGGCCATCCATGCCTGCTGTTCGGCGCTGGGCCGATCCGGCAGTGCGACGCCGAGCTGTTCCGCGACCTGGCGGACGGCCTCGTCCAGGGCCAGGTGGTCGTCGGCGATGTGCTTTCCGACGTCGCGCACAAGCTCCGAGCTTCCCCGCTCGGCGGCTTGCTGTCCCGTGGGAATCTCCCAGAGGCAGGCGAGGTGGACCTTCTCCACCATCTCGCGGTCGCTGGCCTCCAGCGGCTGCGTCTGCGCCTGCGCGTTCGCTGAGGCGATGACGGACAGGGACAGCCCGAGCAGCGCGGCCACGACCATCCTGCGCATCCCTCACGACCCGTGGCCGTCGGCGGAGCACATGTCGTTCCTGTCCGCTCCGGAGAGCGGCCGGGACGACAACGGCATTATCGCAGCTAAAGCCGTTGTGTCGCGCGCTAATGGGTCGGGTCCTTGGCGCATGGCAACAATTTCCCTTTCTTGCTGATTTCGGAGAATTTTGCTGGTGCCGCTGCGGTTAAGTACGTCTGCGCATGCCTGGATGGTTTTCGGATTGAGTATGACTTGGATCACAAAAGAAGGGTGAACCGTATGCTCCTGGGATACGTACCCGTGCCTTCACCTGGGCGAATCCCGGGTGGACGTGGTGGCATCAAGATCTTTGTGCTACCCATTTGCCTTGTCCTCGTAGGTGATCGGGGCACGCGCGAGGGACGTTTCCCAAGCTCACGGAAATCGCATGCCGGTTTTCGTGGTTCGATGTCCGGAGGTTGCGTGCTAGATGAAGGCTCTGAGCAGGGACTGTCGCACCGAGCCCAGGAGAATGAGCCCCTCGGAGGAGAGGGAGTACGACGACGAACTGATGGCGATGCTGTACGGGCGGTTCAAACCGGTGTTGCTCGCGCACGCGATGCAACTGACCAACCAGGACCGGCAGTGGTCCGAGGACGTGGTGCAGGAGACCCTCATCCGGGCGTGGCAGAACTCGACGAACCTGGTCCGGGAGCCGGGCATGCTGCGCGGCTGGCTGCTCACGGTGGCGCGGCGGATCGTCATCGACGGCTGGCGCAACCGCCGCGCGCGGCCGAAGGAGGTCGAGCTGACCGACTCCGACGTCGCGGAGGTGCGGGACGAGTCCGAGCGCTCGCTGTCCACCATGGTGATCGTCCAGGTGCTGGGGAAACTCTCCGCGGAGCACCGGGCGGCGGTCTACGAGACCTACGTGCGCGGCCGGACGGTCCGCGAGGCGGCCGAGGTGCTCGGCATCCCGGTCGGCACCGTGAAGTCCCGATTACACAAGGCGACCCGCATCATCCGCCGGGCCCTCCGAGACTGGGCATAGCGACGTGAGCACGGAGCCGGCACACGGTGATGTTGCCGCCTATGCCCTGGGAGCCTTGGACGACAAGGGAAACGACGCGTTCGAGGGTCACCTGACGCGCTGTGCCGCCTGCCAGCGCGAGGTTGTCGGAATCGTCCCCATCGCCGCGTTGCTGCGCCAGGCGGACAGGCTCGGCCTCTTCGCGCCACCGGCTCCCCGCGCCCGACGAGGTGTCGGGTTCCCCGTCGGCATCGCGGCGTGCGCGCTCCTGCTCGTCGTGGCCGCCCTGTTCGGCTCGGAACCGCCGATGAAGATCGGCGTACCCGAGGTGGTCACCAGCCCGGACTCCCTCGTCCAGCCTGTCGCGAAGGTCGGCGAGCGGCTTCTGACGGGCGAGAACCCGCGAACCTCGGCAGTGCTGCGTGTGACGACGCGCCTGGCCGACTGGGGCACGGAGGTCGACGTCGACGTCACCGGAGTCCAGGGCCCCTGCGAGCTCGTTGCCTACTCCGTGGCCAACGACCCCCAGGTGACCCTGGGCTGGACTGCGAGCGGCGCCCGGCAGTCCCAGCGCCTCAAGGGATCCGTGGGCCTGCACCCGGACGAGATCACGGGGTTCGGCGTGCGCGCCCCCGACGGAACCCTCCTCGTCACCACCCACTGACCCACCCGCCGCCAGCCATTCGCGGGCTTATGGACGTGCTGGAGTCCTCACAAGCGTCCATAAGCCCGCGAATGGCCATGAAACGGGTTAGGTGTGGGCGAAGCGGTCGAGGGCGGCGAAGAGGTGCTCGGTGGTGGTGGGGCTGCCCTTGTGGCCCCCGTCGTCGGCGATGTGGAGCTCCGCTCCTGGCCAGGCCGCCGCGAGGTCGTACGCCGTCTCCACCGGGCAGCTCATGTCCTGACGGCCGTGGATCAGCACACCCGGGATGTCCTTGAGGCGGTGGGCTTCGCGGATCAGCACGCCCTCCTCCAGCCAGCCCGCGTTCGCGTAGTAGTGGGTGATGATGCGGACCAGCGCGAGCATCGAGTCGGAGGGGCGGCCGAGGAACACGTTCGGCTTGCCCCCGGGCTCCATGCTGAGCACGGTGTCCTCCCACGCGCACCAGTCCGTCGCCGCCTTGGCGCGCACATCCGGGTCGGGGTCCTCCATCAGGCGGGCGTAGGCGGCGATGAGGTCTCCGTCGCGGTCGGCCTCCGGGACTCCGTCACGGAACCGCTCGTACGCCTCGGGGAAGAAGCGGCGGACGCCGCCGTAGAGCCACTCCAGCTCGTGGCGACGGGTGGTGCTCAGCGAGATCACCACGATCTCCGACACCCGCTCCGGGAACCGCTGGGCGTAGGCGAGTGCCAGCGTCGTCCCCCAGGAGCCGCCGTAGAGCAGCCAGCGCTCGACGCCGAGGTGTTCGCGCAGCTTCTCCATGTCCTGGATCAGGTGCTCGGTGGTGTTGACGCTCATGTCGGTCGCCGGATCGCTGGCGTGCGGCAGGCTTCGCCCGCATCCCCGCTGGTCGAACAGGACTATCCGGTAGCGCTCGGGGTCGAACGTCTTCCGCGGGCCCGCGGAGCACCCGGAGCCCGGTCCGCCGTGCAGGACGACGGCGGGCTTGCCGTCGGGGTTGCCGCAGGTCTCCCAGTAGACGAGGTTGCCGTCACCGACGTCGAGCATTCCGTGGTCGTAGGGCTCGATCGGTGGATAGGGCGCACCCATGGCATGGCTCCTTTTCGGGGGAGAAACGAGCCGACCAGCCTAGTTACCGGAACAGCCGCTGTCCCCAGAATTCTCCCGGCCGCACGCCCGGCGGGCAGGCGAACAAGCCGGAACCGTTGTGCTTCACGTACTCCATCATCTTGTCCTTACTGGACAGTGCCTGCTGCATCGGCACGAACTGCTTGCGCGGGTCGCGGTTGAAGCAGATGAAGAACAGACCCGCGTCCAGGTGTCCGAAGCCGTCGGAGCCGTCGGTGAAGTTGTAGCCGCGGCGCAGGATCTTCGCCCCGCCGAGCGACTCCGCCGACGCCAGCCGGACGTGGGAGTCCTCGGCGATCAGCGGGACGCCGCCCGCGCCCTTCACGTGCAGGTCGACCGGGTCGAACTCCTCGGTCTGGCCCAGCGGGGCGCCGGAGCCCTTCTTCCTGCCGATGATCGCCTCCTGCTCGGCGAGCGAGGTGCGGTCCCAGGTCTCGATGTGCATCCTGATCCGCCGCGCCACCAGGTAGGTCCCGCCGGTCATCCACGGGGGGCCGTCGCCGTCGCGCACCCACACGTGGTCGTCCAGCTCGCCCGCGTCCTCCGCCTTGATGTTGTTCGTGCCGTCCTTGAAGCCGAACAGGTTCCGTGGCGTCGCCTGGTCCTTGGTCGTCGACGACGTGCGCCCGAAACCGAGCTGCGACCAGCGCACCGCGACCGAGCCGAAGCCGATGCGGGCGAGGTTGCGCACCGCGTGCACCGCCACCTGCGGGTCGTCCGCGCACGCCTGCACGCAGATGTCGCCGCCGCTGCGCTTCGGGTCGAGGTCGTCGGACGGGAACCGGGGCAGGTCGGCGAGCGCCTCGGGGCGGGCCGACTCCAGGCCGAAGCGCTTGTCGAACAACGAGGGGCCGAAACCCACGGTCAGCGTCAGCGACGACGCCGAGAGCCCGAGCGCCTCACCGGTGTCGGCGGGCGGTGCGTGCTGGGGACCGCCGATGGCGCCGCGATCGGCCGCCTCCTCGCCGCGGGTCATGCGCTCGGCGGCGATCGTCCACTCCCGCAACAGGTCCACGAGCTCGGCGCGTTTGGAGGTGGTCACGTCGAAGGAGACGAAGTGCAGCCGGTCCTGGGCCGCCGTGGTGATGCCCGCCTGGTGGTCGCCGTGGAACGGGACGAGGTGCGGTCGCTCCGGGACCTCCTCCGCCCGTGCGGCGAGGACTCCGGCCGTCGCGCCCGCCCCGGCGAGCGCGACGCCCGCCCCGGCGTAGCCGAACAGCTGCCTGCGCGAGAGCCCGGTCATTTCCCAGCCACCACCGATGCGACCTTGCTCAGCGGCTCACCGAGTGCGTCCACCGCCGCGGCGAGGTCCTTCTTCTCCTGCTCGGTCAGCGCTGTGTAGAGCTTGAAGCCGTCGTCCTTGCGCTGCTTCTCCAGCAGCTTGTCCAGCGCGGTGAACCTTTCCTCCACAGTGGACAGAGCATTCGCGTCGCGCTCCACCAGGACCGGCCGCAGCGAGGCGATGGCCGCCTGCGCGCCGTCCACATTGGCCCGGAAGTCCCACAGGTCGGTGTGCGAGTAGCGGTCCTCCTCGCCGGTGATCTTGCCGGTCGCGACCTCGTCCAGCAGCTCCTTGGCGCCGTTGGCCAGCTGCAACGGCGTCAGCTCCACCTTCTTCGCGCGCTCGACGAGCTCCTTGACGTCGGCGAGCAGCCGGTCGGCGACGGCGCTGGAGTCCGGCTTGAGACCGTCGGCCCACAGGTCCTTCTCCAGCCGGTGGAAGCCGGTGAACTCCTGGCCCTCCTCGATCACGTCCTCCCGGCCGTCGATCTTCGGGTCCAGGTCGCCGAAGCTCTCCGCGACCGGCTCGATCCGCTCCCAGTAGGTCCGCGCCACCGGGAACAGCGCCTTGGCGGCGTCGACCTTGCCGGACTTCACCGCATCGACGAACTCGGTCGTCTTCGCCAGCAGCGCGTCGGACTGCGAGTTCACGTAGCGCTGGTAGCTCCTGGTCGCCTCGGCCAGTTTCGCATCGCCGTCGACGGCCTTGGCCGCGCCGCCGGTCACGGTGAACTCGCCGCGGATGCCGTCGCCCTTCATGCCCGGCTTGCACGCGGTGGTGTACTTGCCGCCCTCGGCGACCTCCACGTTGAGCTTGCGGGTCAGGCCGGGGCCGATGTTCTCGACCTCGCCCATGATCCGGTCACCCTCGGCGTAGAGGTAGAACTCGGTGACCTTGGTGCCCTTGTTGGCCACCTCGAATGTGATCGTCCCGGCGGTGGTGCTGGTGCGGGCCACCGCGCACTCCGTCTCGCTGGCCCGCACGGCGATCGGTCCGTTCTCCGAGGCCGGTGTGCCGCAGGCGGACAGCGTCACCAGCGCCAGTGCTCCGATTACGGCGGTTCTGCTCACTGTGCGGTCTCCTGAATGCGCTTGCGTTGCGGGGCAAGGAAAAGCGAGAGGACGACGAGGACGTACCCGCTCCACACCACGGCTTCGAGCACGGTGGTCCGCGGGGAGAAGTTGAGGATTCCCTTCAGCAGCGCCCCGTACCAGGAGTCGGCGGGCACGTAGTCGCTGACGTCGAAGGCGAGGGTGTTCAGGCCGGGCAGGATCGCCGCCTCCTGGAGGTCGTGCACGCCGTAGGCGAGCACCCCGGCGGCGACGAAGACCAGCAGCACTCCGGTGACGGTGAAGAACTTCGACAGGTTCACCTTGGCCGCGCCGAGGTAGAGCAGCCACGCGAGCGCGACGGCGACCGCGATGCCGATCAGGAAGCCCAGCAACGGTTCCAGGGTTCCGCCACCCGCGGCCTGCACGCTGGAGAAGAAGAACAGCGCGGTCTCCAGCCCCTCGCGCGCGACGGCGAGGAAGGCGACGGCGATCACCGCGACCGGGCCGATGTCCAGTGCCTCGTCGAGCTTGGCGCGCAGCTGTCCGGCGAGCGTGCGCGCGGTACGGCGCATCCAGAAGATCATCCCGGTGACCAGCGCGACCGCGACGATCGAGGCGAAGCCGCCGAAGGCCTCCTGCTGCTCGAAGCTGAGGCTGGCCGCGGTGAAGGTGAGCAGCGCGCCTGCGGCGACCGAGAGCCCGATCGCGACGGCGACGCCGGTCCACACCAGCGGCAGCGCGGCCCTGCGGTCCGTTCGGACCAGGAAGGCCACCAGAATGCTGATCACCAATGCGGCTTCGAGACCCTCGCGCAGCCCGATGAGGGCATTGCTGAACAGCACGGTCTGTCCTCCCTGACTCGGACCCGACCGCGAAAATTAGGTTAGCCTTCCCTGTTCTGTCTAGCGCCGTTCGAGCGTTGTTTCGCGCTCGTGACCTGGGAAAACGGCAAACGCGACATTTGTCCCCCGAATTCGGGGCAGGCGGCGAGGCAGGCAGTTGCCGTACACCGGAAGGGGGAACGCTCTCACCTGACCGGCGTGACCATCGGAGGAAAGGGCGACTCTCGCGGGATCGTGCTCGGAGATCGCACCAGCCACCGGGCACACTGGCCGACGGAGAGGAGGCTGCCTTGAGGCTCGACGTGCCTTGGACGCGACGACGATGGTCGGCGCTCGTGCTCGGTTCCCTCGGCATGGCGGCGTGCGCGCTCTCGGTGCTGCTGGTCGCCGACGAGTCGGCGACCCGGCCCCGGCCGAAGCAGGCCGGGCCCACCGAACCCCTGCTCGCGGCCAGCGCCCCGCCCAACGCGGGCACCGCCCTGCCCCGGCTGGGTCTCGCCGCGGACCTGTCGGCGCTGGACTACCCGCCGCAGCGGCAGCTCGCGAGCTGGGCGGGTGGCATCTCCGAGCAGCTCAACGTGCCGAAGGCGGCGCTGCAGGCCTACGGCTACGCCACCGTCCAGCTCCAGCGCGAGCGGCCCGAGTGCCGGATCACCTGGACCGTGCTCGCGGGGATCGGCCAGGTCGAGTCCAACCACGGCCGCTACGCGGGCGCCCGGCTGGACGCCGACGCCAAACCGACGGTGCCCATCCGCGGCCTCCCGCTGGACGGGCGGCCAGGAGTGAAGGCGATCCCGGACACCGACGGCGGCAAGCTCGACGGGGACGCCGTGTGGGACCGCGCGGTCGGCCCGATGCAGTTCATCCCCTCCACCTGGCGCGACTGGGGCGCCGACGCCGACGGGGACGGGGTCGCCGACCCCAACGACCTGGACGACGCCGCGCTCGCGGCCGCCCGCTACCTGTGCGCGTCCGGGGGCGACCTCGGCACGGCGGACGGCTGGTGGCGCGGGGTGCTGACCTACAACGAGAGCCGCAAGTACGGCCAGGACGTGCTCGACCGGGCGGACCGTTACGGCAGGTTGAGCCGCCGGGTCTGACCCGAACCCGAGAAAAGCACGTAACCTGACCGGGTGGTAACCCCTGCCCCGGTGATCTCGCCGACCCCGCCACGCCGCGGGCGCTCGCTGCTGGGGCGACTTCTCGTCGTGGGTCTGGTGCTCGGCGTCGGGGCAGTGGCGCTCTCGGTGCTCTCCGACCTGACCACGCCCACCCGCGGACCGGCAAGGGAAGCCCCGATCACCGCGGCCCCCGTGCAGCCCGGCTCGGTGGTGCCCGGTGATGCCGGAGTGGTGCCGGACCTGCGGCAACCGGCTCCCCAAGGCGCTCCCGCGGGACGTGACCCGCTCGACGAGTGGGCATCCAGGCTCTCCGAGGCGGTGGACGTGCCCGCGCGGGCACTGCGCGCCTATGCCCTCGCCGACCTCGCGATGCGGACCGAGCGCCCGCGCTGCCAACTGTCGTGGTCGACCGTGGCGGGCATCGGGCGCGTCGAGTCCAACCACGGCCGCTACGGCGGAGCCACGCTCAACGAGGACGGCCGGCCGTCGAAGCCGATCATCGGCATCCCGCTCGACGGCGGGCCGAACGTGCGCGCGATCCCGGACACCGACGGCGGAGCGCTCGACGGCGACACGAACTGGGACCGCGCGGTCGGCCCGATGCAGTTCATCCCGGGCACGTGGAAGCGCTACGCGGCCGACGGGAACGGCGACGGCCGGGCGGACCCGCAGCAGATCGACGACGCGGCCGTGGCCGCCGCCCGCTACCTGTGCTCCGGCAACCGCGACCTCGGTGACGCGAAGGGGTGGTGGGCCGCGGTGTTCTCGTACAACAACTCCACGGAGTACGGCCAGAAGGTCTTCGGCCTCGCCGACACCTACGCCCGCCGCAGCCTCGGTCGCTGACAGCCACTCCGGGACGGCCCCAACCCCGAGAACCGGGGCGCCACACCGACACGCTCATCGCGCCGCCTCACCGCCTCGGAGACGCTCGCCGCCTCGCCACGCTCATCGCGCCGCCTCGGAGACGCTCACCGCGCCGCCTCGCCGACTCGGAGGCGGTAGCCGCGACACCGCATCACCGACCGTCCACGCCATTCCCCGGCGCCACCACCACACCCGCGCCCCCTGTTTCGCGTTTTGTAGGCTTAATGCGAAATGAGAGCGCTCTATCGCACATTAAGCCTACAAAACGCGAAACCCAACCGCGCCAGCCCACGCGCGGCGCAGCGTGCCGTTGGGTTGCCCCGCCAGAGGCTTGCCGGGCAGGCGCTAGTTGCTGTTCTCCACCGCGATGCGCGCGCGGACCTCGTTGAGGGCTTCCTGGTAGTCCGGCGACGGCAGCATCGCCACCGCGATCCGCAGCTGGGTCACCGCGTCCTGGAGCCGGCCTTGCCGGTGCAGCGTCTTGCCGAGCGCGAACCGCGCGTAGTGGTCCGTCGGGTCGAGTTCGACCACCCGGCGAAAAGCCGCCTCTGCCCGGTTGAGCTGGGCGGAGGCGAAGTAGGCGCGGGCGGCGAGCAGCTGGACGCTCGGTGTGTTCGGCTCGTGTTCGAGCACTGGTTCCAGTGCGCGCAGGGCGTCGAGGGGCTGCCGCCGCGCGAGTAGCGCCTCGGCCTTGCGGAACGCCTCGAATGTGCCGTCGCTCATGGTTCACCCCACGCTACGCCGGGGGCGGTCGAACCTCGACCGCCGGATGGTGGGCAGTCGGCGGGGGCACCGGCACCCTCAGTGATCATCCCGGATGGACGGTCGCGGCGCGATCTCGTCGCGGTACCGGATCCTTCGCGACGCGAGTTTTCTCTGCCGCCGTTGAGGTTCCGAGCACGCAGGCCGCCGCTCCGAGCCCGAGCCCGGCGAGCGCGCCGAGCGAGGGCAGCTCGCCGAGCACCGGCCACGCCGCGATCGCCGTCACCGCGGGGACCACGCTGAACAACGAGCTCGCTCGCCTGGCGCCGCCGCGCCGGACCGCCTCCAGGTACAGCGACGTCCCGAGGAGGGCGTTGACCAGCACCAACCAGAGTGCGATCAGCCCGGCTCCGGTCCAGTCGGTCACCGTGCCGTCCTCGAACAGCGCAAGCACGCCGACCACGGGCGCCGAGACGGCCATCTGCACGGTGCTCGCGGCGCGGACGTCCGCACCGGAGCAGAACCGCTGCTGGTAGATCCCGCCGACGGCGAACCCGAACAGGCCCAGCAGGGTGAGCAGGCTGCCCGCGTCCAGCCCGACCTCCAGCACGCGCTCCCCGAGCACGGCGACCACCGACAGCACACCCAGGACGAGCCCGACGACCTGCTTCCTGCCGACCCGTTCGCCGAGCAGACCGGTCACCATCACCGCCGTCAGCACCGGGTTCAACGCCATCACCAGTGCGGTCACCGCCGCGGGCACTCCGGCCTGGAGGCCGCCGTAGACACCGGCGAACTGCACGGCCTGCGTGAGCACTCCGGCGACGCAGACGTGCAGCAGGAGCCGCCCGCGTGGCCTACGCGCTCCGGTGACGAGCGCGATCGCGCCCATCAGCAGCGCGCCCAGCGTCAGGCGGACCGTGGTCAACAGGTACGGCGGGACGACGTCGACCGCGAGCGCGCCGAGCAGGTAGCCCGACGTCCAGATCAGCACGGTTCCGATCGCGACCGGAGCGGGAATCCTCATGGGGCGAGCCTGCTCCGGACTCCTGACGCGACGGCTGAACGATTAGGAAATGCGATCGATCAGCGAATGTGATCGGTCTCCGGGCTAGCATCCCGGCATGTCCGCCGTGCTCGACATCGTCCAGCTGCGCAGCCTCGTCGCGATCGCCGACCACGGCGGTTTCCACCGCGCCGCGACCGCGTTGCACCTGACCCAGTCCGCGGTCAGCCAGCACGTCGCCAGGCTGGCCAAGGTCGTCGGAGGGGAGCTGCTGGAACGCGACGGCCGTCAGTGCCGCTTCACCGCGCGCGGCGAGCAGGTCCTCGCCGAGGCGCGGTCCATCCTCTCCGTGCACGACCACGCGCTGCGCAGGCTCGGCATCGACCACGACGCCGCACTGGTCGTCGGCTCCACCGAGCACGCCGCCGACCAGCTGCTGCCCGAGCTCGCCGTCGCGCTGCGAGCCGCCTTCCCGCAGCGCGAGATCCGCTTCCGGCTGGACCGCACGGCGCGGCTCGCGGAGGCGGTCGAGCACGGCGACGTCGACCTCGCCCTGCTGCTCGGCGGTCCGGCCGGTGGGCGCAGCCGCGCCGCGGGCACGATGCGGCTCACCTGGTTCGCCGCACCGAAGTTCGTCCCGAAGGACCCGTTGCCCTTGGTGGTCTACGCGGAGCCCTGCGTCGTGCGGCGGACGGCGTTCGCGGCGCTCGGCGAGGACCGCGTCCCGTTCACGGTGGCATGCGAGGCCCAGGACCTCTCCGGGGTGCTGGCCGCCGTCCGGGCCGGTCTCGGGGTCACGCTGCTGCCGGTCACCGCGCGCCGCCCGGAAGGGCTGGCCGAGTTCGCGGGGCTGCCCGCGCTCCGGCCCGCCCCGTTGCGGGTCCGGGTGCGCAGGGGAGCCCCCGTCGAGCTCGGCCCGATCACCGCCGACGTGGTCCGGGAGGTGCTCGCGCGGCACGAGTGACCCCGGTCATAGCATTGACGCGCCGACTGGCGCGTGCCGGTTCCGGCGGCACGACTAGGCTCGGCCACTGTTGGGTCCCAGACGCTGGTAAAGAGGGAGCGCACGTGGCGGTCATCGAGCAGGTAGGCGCCCGCGAGATCCTGGATTCGCGCGGAAACCCCACCGTCGAGGTGGAGGTGCTGCTGGACGACGGGACGCTGGGGCGCGCCGCCGTCCCTTCCGGGGCGTCGACCGGCGAGCACGAAGCGGTCGAGCTCCGCGACGGTGACAAGGGCCGTTACCTCGGCAAGGGCGTCGAGAAGGCCGTGACCGCGGTCCTCGACGAGATCGGTCCCGAGCTCAACGGCATCGAGGCCATCGAGCAGCGCGTCGTCGACCAGAAGCTGGTCGACCTCGACGGCACCCCGGACAAGTCCCGCCTCGGCGCCAACGCCATCCTCGGCGTCTCGCTCGCGGTGGCCAAGGCGGCGGCGGAGAGCAGCGGCCTTGAGCTGTTCCGCTACGTCGGCGGCCCCAACGCGCACGTGCTCCCGGTGCCGATGATGAACATCATCAACGGTGGCGCGCACGCGGACAGCGGCGTGGACATCCAGGAGTTCATGATCGCCCCGATCGGCGCGGAGTCCTTCCGCGAGGCCGTGCGCTGGGGCGCGGAGGTCTACCACTCGCTGAAGTCGGTGCTCAAGGCCAAGGGCCTGAACACCGGTCTCGGCGACGAGGGCGGCTTCGCCCCCGACCTGCCGAGCAACCGCGACGCGCTCGACCTGATCGCCAGCGCCGTCGAGAAGGCCGGCTACCGGCTCGGCCGCGACATCGTGCTCGCGCTCGACGTGGCCGCGACCGAGTTCTACCGCGACGGCGCCTACGAGTTCGAGGGCGCCAAGCGCAGCGCCGAGCAGATGACGGCGTACTACGAGGAGCTGGTCAAGGCCTACCCGATGGTCTCCATCGAGGACCCGCTCAGCGAGGACGACTGGGACGGCTGGGTGCGGCTGACCAGCGAGCTGGGCGAGCGCGTCCAGCTCGTCGGCGACGACCTGTTCGTCACCAACTCCGAGCGCCTGGAGGAGGGCATCTCCCGCCGCGCCGCCAACGCGCTGCTGGTGAAGGTCAACCAGATCGGCACGCTCTCGGAGACCCTGGACGCGGTGACCCTCGCGCAGAGCTGCGGCTACCGCTGCATGATGAGCCACCGCTCCGGCGAGACCGAGGACACCACCATCGCCGACCTGGCCGTCGCCACCAGCGCGGGCCAGATCAAGACCGGTGCCCCGGCGCGCAGCGAGCGGGTCGCGAAGTACAACCAGCTGCTGCGCATCGAGGAGACCCTCGGCGACGCGGCGCGCTACGCGGGCGACCTGGCGTTCCCGCGCTACACCCCGGCCAACGGGGGCTGATGAGCCATGGCCGGGCGCGAGCAGGATCGGGAGCGCCGCCGTCGCAGGACAGAGGCTGCGGCGGCGCGCAGACCTGAACGTGCCCAGCGCAGGCTGAGCGGCTGGACAGGCATCCGAGGCGATCGGGGTGAGCGGGGCGGCGAACGCGCGGGCCGACCGCACGCGCGGGAGCAGCAACCCGGCTCACCCCATCGCGGCGGACCGCCGCGCAGGACGCCGCAGCCGCGCAGGCCGAGGATGGCCCCGAAGGCGGCGGGAGCCTTCCAGCTCTCCTCGACCCGCCGGGCCGCGATGCTCGCCCTGGTGGTCTGCGCGCTGGTGCTCTCGGTGGCGGTCCCGCTGCGGACCTACATCAGCCAGCGTTCGGAGATCAAGCAGGAAACGTTGCTGCAGCAGGACAACGCCGCCGAGGTCCGCAGGCTGGAGGAGCGCAAGGCGCAGCTCTCCGACCCCGCGCAGATCGAGGCGGAGGCCCGGCGGCGGCTGAAGTACGTCAACCCGGGGGAGACCCCGTACGTGGTGGAGCTGCCGACCCCGGCGCCGCCGCAGGAACAGGACAACACCAAGCAGGTGGCCCCGAACAAGTCGTGGTTCGAGCGCCTGTGGGACACGATCGTCGGAGGCTGAACCGCAGTGACGTCCGGAGCCGGGCACGAGCCCGCAAGCCAGGCAGACCGGGACGCGATCACCGCGCAGCTCGGCAGGGCCCCGCGCGGTGTGCGCGCGGTGGCCTACCGCTGCCCGTGCGGCGACCCGGCGGTGGTGCAGACCAACCCCCGCCTGGAGGACGGCACGCCGTTCCCGACGATGTACTACCTGACCTGCTCCCGGCTCTCCTCCCGCCTGGGCACCCAGGAAGCCTCCGGCGTGATGCAGGAGATGACCGACCGCCTCGCCGAGGACCCGGCCTTGGCGGAGCAGTACCGCAAGGCGCACGAGTCCTACCTCGCCGAGCGCGACGCGATCGAGTCCCTGGGCACGAAGGTCAGCGCCGGGGGCATGCCGGACCGCGTCAAGTGCCTGCACGTGCACGTGGCCCACGCCCTCGCGGCCGGGCCCGGCGTGAACCCCTTCGGCGACGAGTCGCTGGAGGCGGCGGGCGAGTGGTGGAAGGCGGGCCCCTGCGCCCAGCGGCACTCCCCGCAGCCCTAGTCCTCCCCGGCACCCCAGCCCTCCCCGGCGCTCCCGCCCCTCCCGGCGCTCCCGCCCCTCCCGCCCCTCTCCGGCGCCCTAGCCGCTCCCCGCAGCCCCAGCCCTTCCCCCGAGCCCCAGCCCTTCCCGGAGCCCCCGCCTCTCCCCGCAGCACCCACCACACGTGCCCCGGGGTTCGCGTTTTGTCACCTTGATGCGAAATGGGAGCGCTCTTTTGCGCATCAAGGTGACAAAACGCGAAAACCCCGACCGCGCCAGCCAACCCCCGTGAGGATTCCGCGGCGCGGTGCCGGGTCGGGCCGTCGAGACGACTCGCGGGACAGGCGCTAGGCCGGGGTCACCCGCTCCACCAAGGCGGCGGTGTCCAGGCCACGCGGGAGAGTGCCGAAGGTCCGAGTCGTCTCCGTGCCGAACCGGGTCGCCAGGAACCCCTCCGCGACGTGGGTCGGGGACTCGCGCAGCAGCAGGGAGCCCTGGAGGCACAGCGCCGCCAGCTCGGCCAGCCGCCGCGCGCGGGCCGGGTGCGGGTCGGCCAACTCTTTGCGGAGGTCGGCGACACCCGCGTCCAGCCGAGCGTCCGCGCCGGCGGCGAGGTCGATCTCCGCGAGTAGCGAGTCCACAGTGGACGGCTCCTTTGCCATGGCGCGCAAGGCGTCCAGGGCGGTGACGTTGCCGGAGCCCTCCCAGATGGAGTTCAGCGGCGCGTCCCGGTAGAGCCTGGGCAGTCCCGACTCCTCGACGTAACCGTTGCCGCCCAAGCACTCCAGGGCCTCGGCGACCGAGATCGGGCAGCGCTTGCACACGTAGTACTTCGACACCGGCAGCGCCAGTCGCAGCAGCGACCGCTCTCCGGCGTCCACCGCGCGGGCCAGGCGCATCGCCACCGCCGTCGCGGCCTCGGACTCCAGCGCCAGGTCGGCGACCACCGCCGACATCAGCGGGGTGTCGGCCAGCCGGGACCCGAAGGCCGAACGGTGCGCGACGTGGTGGGCCGCCTCGGTCAGCGCCGCCCGCATCGTCGACGCCGAGCCGATCACGCAGTCCAGCCGCGTCATCGACACCATCTCGATGATGGTGGGGATCCCGCGCCCCTCCTCGCCGACGCGCCAGCCGATCGCGCCCGCGTACTCGATCTCCGACGACGCGTTCGACTTGTTGCCGAGCTTGTCCTTCAAGCGCTGCAAGCGAATCGGGTTGCGGGAGCCGTCGGGCAGCACCCTCGGCAGCACGAAGCACGTCAACCCGCCCGGTGCCTGCGCGAGGGTGAGGAACAGGTCGTTCATCGGCGCCGAGGTGAACCACTTGTGCCCGACCAGCCGATAGCCGCCGTCGGCCAGCGGCGTCGCCGTCGTGGTGTTCGCGCGGACGTCGCTGCCGCCCTGCTTCTCCGTCATGGACATGCCCGCGAGCAGGCCCGCCTTGCTGGACGGCTCGCGCAGGCCGAAGTCGTAGCTCCGCGAACGCAGTCCCGGTTCGAAGCGCTCGGCGAGCTCGGGGGAGTGGCGCAGCGCCGGGATCGACGCGTAGGTCATCGAGATCGGGCAGCCGTGGCCGGACTCGACCTGGCTCCACAGGTAGAAGCTCGCCGCGCGGGCGAGGTGGGCGTCGCGGCCGGCGTCGGGGGCCCAGGGGGCGGCGTGCAGCCCGAACTCCACCGCCTGGCTCATCAGCCAGTGCCATGAAGGGTGGAACTCGACCTCGTCCACCCGGTTGCCCCACCGGTCGTGGGTGCGCAGGACGGGCGGGTTCTCGTTCGCGAGCCGTCCGTGCTCGCGGGCCTCGGCCGAACCCGTCCGCCGGCCGATCTCGGTCAAGCCGGGCAGCAGGTCGGTTCCGGTGATCGCGCTGGTCAGTGCGGGGTCGCAGGCCAGCGCGTCGAACTCCGCGAGCACGGGTGGCTGGTTGGTGACCTGGTGTGTGACGAAATCCCCGAGCGGCATGTACTGGACAGTAACCTCGGTGTCCGGTCGTGAACAGAGCACGCCGGGTAACCGTTAAACGGCGCGCGGTAAGGCGTTGTTAAGTGAATTGATACATCGGTGGGAAATCGCTGAGGAGATAACGAAGACGGGTCAACATTCGACCTACTTGTAGGTACGGTGGGCCCGCGGGTAAGTCCGGTGTCCGCCGGCCGGACGGGCTCGGAACGCGACGAACCTTGAGGAGAGGGTGTTGGTGGCAGCCTCCAACGCACCGCTCGGCCGGGCAGCGCTGCGCATCGCGCGACGCAGACGCGCGATGAAGTCGAAAGCGCGGAGAATGGCGGCCGCGGCGGCGGCGACAGCGGTACTCGTCGTGCCGCCCGCCGTGGCGGGCGTGGTCGGCCTCACCACTCTTCCCGGCACCTCCGGAACCGGAGCCGATGACGGCGGGTACGCGCTCGGCGACCTGCTCGCCAGGCTGCGCGGCTACCCCGGTGACCTCGGCGCGGGCGGACGGTTGTCGGAGAACGACTCGATCAGCCCCGCACTGCTGGCCGCGCTCCGCGATCCCGGCCAGCTCGGTGACGACCCCTTCGCCCAGTTGCCGGACGGCGGTGCCCTCGGCATCCCCGGCACCGCGCTCGACGCGTACATGCGCGCCGACCGCGTCCTCCAGAGCACCATGCCCGGCTGCGGGCTGCACTGGTCGGTCATCGCGGGCATCGGGCGCATCGAGTCCAACCACGGGCGCTCCTCCATCGACCTGCGCGGCAACACGACCAGCCGCATCCTCGGCCCCGTCCTCAACGGCGGTCCCGGCATGGCGGCGATCAGGGACACCGACGGCGGACGGCTCGACGGCGACTCCACCTGGGACCGCGCGGTCGGCCCGATGCAGTTCATCCCCAGCACCTGGGCGGCCTACGCGGCGGACGGCGACAACGACGGCGTCGCCAACCCGCACAACATCTACGACGCGGCGCTGGCCACCGGCAAGTACCTCTGCTCGGGCGGCCTGAACTTGCTCGACCCAGCACAGCTGGTGCAGGCGGTGTTCCGCTACAACCACTCCAACGCCTACGTGCAGAACGTCCTGTTGTGGGCCGCCGCGTACGCGACCGGCGTGAACCCGTTGCCCACCAACCCGATTCCGCCGGACGTGCTGGCGCAGGGCGCTCCGCCGCCGTACCCGGTCCCGCCGCCGCCCGCTCCGGTGCCGGACCCCAACACCCCACCGCCGGGTCCGACGCCTCAGCAGCCGACGAGCACGACCACCACGACGACGACAACCACCACCACCACGACAACCACGTCGAAGTCGCCGACCACCACGACGACGAAGCCGACGACGACAACACCGCAGTGCCCGACGACGACAACGCCGACGAGCACGACGACCACCACGACGACAACGACGCCACCCACGAGCACGACGACGCCGAGCCCGAACCCGTGCGTCACTCCCAAGCCGCCGACGTCCAAGTCGAACCCGGGGCCCGCGCAGACCACGACGCCGCGTTAGGCACAGCCACTACGGTTGGGGCGGGAATCCGCCCACCGTAGGAGGTCTGGCATGCCACGGGTCGCCGCAATCGACTGTGGAACCAACTCGATCCGGCTGCTCGTCGCGGATGTGACCGTGCGCGAGGACGGCAGCCGCTGGCTGCGCGACGTGCACCGGGAGATGCGGATCGTCCGGCTGGGCCAGGGCGTTGACGCGACGGGGCAGCTCGCGCCCGAGGCGATCGAGCGCACCAGGGCGGCCCTGGCCGACTACACCGCCGTGCTGCGCCGCAAGGGCGCCGAGCGGGTCAGGATGACGGCGACCTCGGCGACCCGCGACGCGGGCAACCGCGAGGACTTCTTCGGCATGGTGCGCGCCACCCTCGGCGCGGAGGCCGAAGTGATCAGCGGGGACGAGGAGGCCCGGCTGTCCTTCACCGGAGCGGTCGGCGACCTCGAACCCGAGGACGGACCGTTCGTGGTGACCGACATCGGAGGCGGCTCCACCGAGGTCGTCGTCGGCACCTGGGACGGGGTCCGCGCGGAGATCACCGCGGCCCGCTCGGTCGACGTGGGCTGCGTCCGGATCACCGAGCGGTGCCTGCACGACGACCCGCCGACCGCCGAACAGCGCACGGAGGCGGAGCGCGTGATCGCCGAGATCCTCGCCGAGGCTTTCGACGCCGTGGACGTGCGCGCGGCCCGTACTTGGGTCGGCGTCGCGGGCACGATCACCACGCTCGCCGCCGTGGCGCAGGACCTGCCGGAGTACGACTCCGACCGCGTGCACCTCTACCGCATGTCGCTGGACACCGTGCGCGAGACGTCCGACCGCCTGCTGGCGATGTCGCACGACGACCGCGCCGCGCTCGGCCCGATGCACCCCGGCCGGGTCGACGTGATCAACGGCGGCGCGCTCGTGCTCCAGTCCCTCGCCGACGAGTTCGCCAAGCGCGCGGGCATCACCGAACTGATCGCCAGCGAGCACGACATCCTCGACGGCATCGCCCTCTCCCTCACCGCCTCCTGACGGCCATTCGCGGGCTTATGGACGTGCTGGAGCGCGCAAAAGCGTCCATAAGCCCGCGAATGGCGAGAAGTCAGCGGTTGGAGGCGGCTTTGACGAAGGCGGCCAGGTCGGCCGACTGCTGGATCCGCGAGGGCTCGTGGACGTACATCATGTGTCCGGCCTCGTAGTACTTGACCTCGATGTTGTCCCGGAGCTCCGCCGGGATCTGCAGCTGTGCCAGCACGTGCTCCGACGCGAAGTACGGCGTCGCGCCGTCGTGGTAGCCCGACGCCACGTGCACCTTGAGGTGCGGGTTGGCGCGCATCGCCTCGGAGAGCTTCGCCACGACGCTCACGTGGCGGTTCTCGAACTCCTTGTACGACCAGGGGTGCACCCGCGAGGTGATGATCTCGTACGGCAGGTCGCTGGAGTAGCCGAGGTCGGCGCGGACGTAGTGGTTCAGCGCGGCGGAGTACGGGCCCATGATCGCCGACATCGACGGGTCGCTCGCGTACTGCTCCGTGCCGCCGTCGCGCTCCCACCCGGTGAAGCGGCCGTCGAGCCTGCCGACGACGAGACCCCGCGAACGCAGCAGCTCCGTGTAGAAGCGGACGTGCTCGATGCGCAGGTCGACGCGGTCCACGTAGTCGGTGGACAGGCCTGTCAGCGAGGCGACCTTGGAGACGGCCTCGGCGCGCTCCTCCGCGGTCAGCCGCGAACCGCGTGCCAGCGCCCACGGGTAGTCGCGCGCGGCGTAGTCCTCGGCCTCGGCGAGCAGGTCCGCGAGGGGCCGATCACCGTGCAGACCGTGGTAGTGCGCGATCGCCGCGTAGGTGGGCAGGAACAGCGCGTACGGCAGGTCGTTGCCGGGAGTGAACCGGATCGAGCCCATGTCCAGCACGCTGGAGATCAGCATGACGCCGTTGAGGTACATGCCGAACCGCTGCTGGAGGTACTCCGCGAGCCCGGCGGCGCGCAGGGTGCCGTAGGACTCGCCCGCGAGGAACTTCGGCGACATCCACCTGCCGTTGCGCGAGGTCCACAGCCGGATCACCTCGGCGACGGTCTCCAGGTCGCCGGTGTAGCCGTGGTGCTCGCCCGGCTTCTCCCCGGTCGTCGCGCGCGAGTAGCCGGTGGACACCGGGTCGATGAACACGAGGTCGCTGTGCGCCAGCAGGGTCTCGGTGTTGTCGGTGATGCCGTAGGGCGGCGGGGTCAGCTCGCCCGCGTCGCCGCTGAGGACGCGCTTGGGGCCGAGCACACCCATGTGCAGCCAGACGCTGGAGGAACCGGGACCGCCGTTGAACGCGAAGGTCACCGGGCGGTCCGTCGAGCCGCCGTCCACGGTGTAGGAGGTGAAGAAGACCTCCGCCTTGGGCATGTGCCCGTTGAAGGCGCCGTCGGTGTGCACCTCCTTGCGGAGCACGATCCGGCCCGCGGTCGCGGTGTAGTTCAGCTTGCGGCGCTTGATGGTCAGGGCGTGCCGTGTGGTCACCAGGTCGTCGACGGGCTCGTCCTGCCGAGTGCCGTTCTCGGCGTCGAGCTCCTTGTCGCTGGTGCCCTTCGGCTCCTTGGCGTCTTTCGCTGGCATGAGCCGAACCTTATCCGCGCGCCGGTGATGATTAGTTGAGGTCAGCAACTGCTTTGCTCATCCGTTACCTGGGGCACCCTGGTCGGTGTGGACCTGGAAGCGCTTGACCGGGCTGTGGTCTCCTGCCGCGCCTGCCCTCGCCTGGTGGCCTGGCGGGAGGAGGTCGCCGTCGTCAAACGAGCAGCCTTCCGCGACCAGCCGTACTGGGGCCGCCCTGTTCCCGGCTTCGGCCCGGCCGACGCCGCCCTGGGCATCGTCGGCCTCGCCCCGGCCGCGCACGGCGCGAACCGCACGGGCCGGATGTTCACCGGTGATCGTTCCGGGGAGGTCCTCTACGCCGCTATGCACGCGGTCGGCCTTTCGTCTCAGGCCGAAGCGACACATCCCGACGGGCTCCGCGACGACCGCCTCCACCTGATCGGCACCCGGATCACCGCGCCGGTCCGGTGTGCCCCGCCGGAGAACAAGCCGACGCCCCAGGAGCGCGACAACTGCCGCCAGTGGCTCGCCGCGGAGCTGCGCCTCCTGCGGCCGACCCTGCGCGCGGTGGTGGTGCTCGGCGCGTTCGGCTGGCAGGCGCTCATGCCCGTCCTGGCTGCCTCCTCCTGGCGGGTGCCGGTGCCCCGCCCGAAGTTCGGCCATGGTGTGCGCGTCGAGCTCCCCGCCACCGACGACGGCTCACCCCTGACCCTGTTCGGCTGCTACCACGTCAGCCAGCGCAACACGATGTCCGGAAGGCTCACGCCCGCGATGGTCGAGGACGTGCTGCGGGCGGCGAAGGAGGCGGCAGGACTCGGCCGGGACCGGTGACTCGGAGTGGTCGCGTTGTCACGCATTCGGGAGTGGTTCCGCGACTGTGGGTGGACCGATTCAGAACTCTGCGGCCGTTCGGGGTGTGCCCCTGACCACTTTTGCGGCGCGACCTGCGGTTTTGCCCTCGCTTGCGGCGCAGAACACGTGCGGTTTGTCCGGCGGTGGGAGTTGTCGGGTGCGACCATTCGTGTATGGCTGCTGTGAGGTCTCAACCCACTCGCATTCTGGTCGTCGGCGGCGGTTACGTCGGCATGTACACCGCGCTGCGGCTGCAGTCCAAGCTGAAAGCCGGGGAAGCCTCCGTCACCGTGGTCGACCCCCAGCCGCACATGACGTACCAGCCCTTCCTCCCCGAGGCGGCCGCCGGTTCCATCGAGCCGCGCCACGTGGTCGTCCCGCTGCGCAAGGTGCTCAAGCGCTGCCACGTGCTCACCGGCCGCGTCACCCGGATCAGCCACGCCGACAAGGTCGCCACCGTCGAGCTGCCGGACGGCCACGTCGAGGAGCTCGGCTACGACGTGCTGGTCTCCGCGCTGGGCTCGGTCGCCCGCACGCTGCCGATTCCCGGGCTGGCCGAGCGGGGCATCGGCTTCAAGACCGTCGGCGAGGCGATCCTGCTCCGCAACCACGTGCTCTCGCGGATGGACCTCGCCGCGACCACCATCGACCCCGAGCTGCGCCGCAAGCTGCTGACCTTCGTGGTCATCGGCGGCGGGTACGCGGGGATCGAGGCGCTCGCCGAGCTGGAGGACATGTCGCGCTACGCGACCCGCTACCACGAGAACATCAAGCCCGAGGACATGCGCTGGGTGCTGGTCGAGGCGACCGGCAGGGTCATGCCCGAGGTGAGCCCGAGGATGGGCGTCTACACCGTCGAGCGGCTCGCGGAGCGGGGCATCCAGGTCTACCTGGACACCCGGGTGAAGAGCATGGTCGACGGGCACGTCGTGCTCGACGACGGCACCGAGTTCGACTCGGAGACGATCATCTGGACCGCCGGTGTGAAGGCCAACCCGGTGCTGGAGAACACCGACCTGCCCCGGGATGCCCGCGGCCGGGTCCGCTGCACCTCCACCACCCAGATCGAGGGACTGCGCGACGCGTGGTCGGCTGGGGACTGCGCCGCCGTGCCGGACCTCGCCAAGACCGAGCAGGACCCGCAGGCGACGTGCAGCCCGTCCGCGCAGCACGCCGTCCGCCAGGCGCGGCAGATGGCCGACAACATCGTCGCGGTGCTGCGCGGCCGCCAGCCGCAGCCGTACCGGCACAAGCACGTCGGGTCGGTCGCCAGCCTCGGGCTCTACCGCGGTGTCGCGGAGCTGTTCGGCGTGCGGGTCAAGGGTTTCCCCGCGTGGTTCATCCACCGGACCTACCACATGAGCCGGATGCCCACGTTCAACCGCAAGTTCCGAATTGTTATGGACTGGACCCTGGCACTGGTCTTCCGCCGCGAAGTGGTGTCTCTTGGACAGATCAACGATCCCAAGGCGGATTTTGTTCGCGCTGCTAGGAGCTGACTACAGTGCTCGCGACGCCCCGGTACGGCATCCGCCGCCGGGTTGCTCCGGACGGCTCGCATCGACAGCCCGGAGAGTGGACGGTAATTTAAGGTTGCCTTGACATTGCGTTAGGTTGAAACCGAGACTACGCGAGGTGCATCACCTGAACGTGTGAGGCATCACACCGGAGAAGAGGTGACCGCTATGTCGATCAAGGAGTTGGCCGCCCTGGTCCGCCAGGGCAGGGCCCAAGACAGCGCGCTCGCCGACTACGCCTCGGAGTACGCCAAGGCGCGGAAGGTCTTCCGTAAGAAGGACGACTAGAGATGTCGAGTGTCGGGTGGGAGCAGGAGGGCGCCCTGTTCCCACCCCACCAGCCGGCCGCCGGGAGCGCGCCGGTCGCCGAACCGCCCCCCGCGACGACGTCCCCCCGTCCCGCCCCGCTGTTGCTGCAGGGCCAGGACTACTACTACCGCTCGCCGAGCACCTGCCTGGACTTCCAGGAGCGGGTGCACGAGATGGGCCTGGTCGACGACGACGGTGACCCGGTCCCGTGCGTCCTGGTGCTCGCCAGGGCCGCGGACATGGAGATGAACGAGCTGTCCCTCGCGCTCGCCGAGCGCGGTATCCGGATGGCCCGCATCGACGCCGACCGCTGCCTCAACCTCGCGCTGACCGTCTACACCGACGCCCCGCTGATCGAGCTCGACCAGCGGCTGCTGCGGCCGATGCTGGTGTGGCGCAGGCACTTCGACCTCACGGCGGTGCCGGTGGACCCGCGCACGATCAACGGGTCGTACTCGGTGGACCAGTGGCGCTCGGTCGCCAACTGGCTCTCCGGCCGCACCGACTGGGAGCACGTCAACCCGACAAGGGCGACCTGCCACCTCGACCGGCTCACCCAGCTCGCCGACGCCCAGGCGTTCGGCCTGCGCGTGCCGCGCACCGCCGTGACCACCCAGCCCGGTCGCACCCGGCCCGGCGGCGGCCAGTGCATCGTCAAGACGGCGGGGCACCACCTGCTCGAACCCCGGCCAGGGGCGCTGCACGGGCTGTTCCCGCGCCCGCTGGACACCAGCAGGGCGGGCGACGTGCCCGAGTCCGCTCCGGTGATCGTGCAGCAGTACGTCTCCGCCGAGGGCGAGCTCCGGGTCTTCGTGGTGGGGGAGAAGCTGATCGCCTACCGGGTGGACAAGCTCGACCCGGCGCAGCTGTGGGTGGACCCGGACGCGGTGACCGTGACGCGGGCGGAGATCCCCGACGCGCTCGCCCAGCGGCTGCGCGCGCTCGCCAGGCACTGGAAGGTCCAGGTCGCCGCGTTCGACCTGTTGGTCACGGGATCGGAGCACGTCTTCCTGGAGGTCAACGTCAGCTGCGACTGGCGCTGGTTCGAGCACCGGGCGGGCAGTCCCGACGTGTCCGAGGCGGTGCACGAGTGGGTGGCGACGAGGTTCGCCGAGCTGAGGACGGCCAGGAGCGGTCGCTGATCTTCCGGTTGCCCGATGTGCCGGGCCTCCGGATGGCCCTTCGGGCGCGTTACAGAAATTGGGCCTCATGGGCGACTTGTCACGTACCGCTCCCACAAAGCGGGGTCCACCGCTTAGGCTGCCCGCTGCCCCCGTAGCCCAATCGGTAGAGGCAGGCCCCTTAAAAGGGTCACAGGTGTCGGTTCGAATCCGTCCGGGGGCACCAACGCGACACCGGTCCGAACGCGCAGACCAAGATCGTGCAGGACCATAGCAGAACCCCTTCTTCGCTGGTCAGCGCCGCTGTTCGGCGTCACTGCACGTAGCAGTCGCCGGTCCCTTGATGATCTTGCTAGTGCACTCGTTCGTGCTCGCCGACCACGGATCGTGAGCCGTTCTCGCGGGCCGTCCCACCGCGCTCTTCGGTCGGCGTCGAACGCTCCACCGCCGTGCCACCGGGGTGATCTCGATCACTGGTCGGGGTCAGAGCTCGAACGTGGTCCCGTCCGGAGCGACCTCGACGCCCGCCGCCGTCAGCCGCGCGTGCTCCGGCGACCGGCTGTCCAGCACCGGGTTGGTGTTGTTGAGGTGCGTGTAGATCCGCCGCACCCCGGGATGGGCGCGCAGCAGCTCCAGGCTGCCGTCCCGGCCTGCGATCGGGATGTGCCCCATGGATTTCTGCTCACCACCAGCGACCGTGCTGCCGGTCGCTCCCGGCATCTCGTCCGCCGAGTAGAACGTGCCGTCCAGGAGCACGCAGTCCACGTCGGCGACGAGCTCGTCGAAGCCCTCCGGCCAGGCGGCGAGGCACGGCGCGTACAGCAGCGTTCCGCCGGTCGCCGGGTCGCTGATGCGGTAGGCGAACACCCAAGGGCCCTCGGCGGCGGACTCCGCCGCGTAGCGCGGGCGCTTGCCGCTCACCGGGATCGCGGTCACCAGCAGCCGCTCGCCACCGGGCTCGACGAGCTCGAACTCCTCGTGCGGCTCGACCGCCTCCCAGTCCCACTGCCGGTAGTGCGCGACGACCGTGCGCACGCCGAAGTCGTGTTCCAGCGCGTGCGCGACCGCTGACGGTGCCCACACGCGCAGTCCGCCGCCTTCGCGCAGCATCACGAGCCCGAGCGAGTGGTCGAGCTCCGCGTCGGTGAGCAGGACCCCGCACAGCGGCGTCTCTCGCGGCCCCGGGCCGGGCGCGAGATCGGGGCAGGAGACGATCTGCGCTCGGATGTCCGGCGAGGCGTTGACGAGGAACCAGCCGCGACCGGTGGGGCTCACCGCGAGGCAGTCCTGCGTGCGCGGTCGCACTCCGGTCGCACCCGCGCGGCACGAGTCGCACCTGCGGCACGCGCAGTTCCACTGCGGGAAGCCACCACCGGCGGCGGTCCCGAGCAACGTCACCCTCATCGGAGGCTCCCAGGGGCACGCATCGACAGCTCGACGTCGACGACGGGTCGTTCGGCGAGGACCTCGTCGACCAGCCCGCGGTTCGGCGACAGCGAGCAGACCGGGTCGGTCGCCGTCGCGTCGCCGGTCAGCAGGAACGCCTGGCAGCGGCAGCCGCCGAAGTCGGTCTCCTTGCGCGGGCAGCTCCGGCAGGGCTCGCTCATCCAGTCCGTGCCCCGGAAGGCGTTGAAGGACGAGGACGAGTACCAGATCTCGGCGAGCGGGGTGTCCACCACCGTGGACAGGTCGAGGGTGGTGATCGCGGTCGCCGCGGGGCAGGGCAGCACCGTGCCGTCCGGCGCGACCGTGAGCTGGCGCGCGCCCCAGCCGTGCATGCACGGCTTCGGATGGGCGTCGGCGTAGTCGGCCACCACGTAGACGATCCGCATCTTCCCGGCGAGGCGTTCGGTGGCCTCGCGCACGATCGGCTCCGCCGCGTCGAGCTGCTCCCGGGTGGGCATCAGCGCCTCCCGGTTCCGCAACGCCCAGCCGTAGTACTGGGTGTTGGCGAGCTCCAGCCGGTCCGCGCCGAGCCGCTCCGCCATCGCGATGAGCTCGGCGATCTCGCCGTGGTTGCGGCGGTGCAGCACGGCGTTCACCGTCAGCGGCACCTCCAGCTCGCCGATCGCCTCGGCCGCGGAGAGCTTGTGCTGGAACACCCGCGCGCCCGCGATGGCGTTGTTGCTGGTCTCCGAGGCGCCTTGCAGCGAGAGCTGCACGTGGTCGATGCCGCGCTCGACGAGGTCGGCGAGACGGGGCTTGGTCAGGCCGACGCCGGAGGTCACGAGGTTGACGTAGAAGCCAAGCCCGCGAGCGTGGCTGACGATCTCGGGAAGGTCGTTGCGCGCCAACGGTTCCCCGCCGGACAGGTGCACCTGGAGCACGCCGAGCTCCCGCGCCTGGTCCAGCACCGAACACCACTGCTCGGTGCTCATCTCCCGTTGCCGTGCGACGAGTTCGAGCGGGTTCGAGCAGTACGGGCAGTGCAGCGGGCAGCGATGCGTGAGCTCGGCGAGCAGGCCGAGCGGGGCCGCTGTCTCAGGCACCGGCAACCTCCACGACGTGCCGTTCCATGAAGCGCCCCAACACGTTTCGCACGTCCTCGGTGCGCACGCCCCGGTAGCTCTCGGACAAGGCGGCCACGATCTCGGCGACCGTGCGCTTGCCGTCGCACAGTTCGAGCACCGCCGCGGCGGTCGCGTTGGGCATCACGACACCTTCGGGGAACAGCAGAACGTGGGCCTGCCGCACCCGGTCGAAGCTCAGCCGCACACCGCGCCTCAGCCGTGGCCGCTGCTCAGCGCTGATCACGTTGTGCCCCGGCGAGTTCGAGCGCGTCGAGGATGCTCCACAGCACATCGCACTTGAACGACAGCGCCGCGATCGCGCGGTCCTGCTGCTCGCGGGTCACGCATTGCGCCACCACCAGGTCCAGCGTCTGCTTGCCCTCGCCGGAGACCGCCTCGATCCTGGTCGTGAAGTACGCCAGGTCCGCGCGGTCGATCCAGTCGTAGTTGGCCAGCATGTCGGTGACCCGTTGGCGCATCAGGTGGCCGGAGAACATCTCGGTCAGCCCGGACGCGACCGCCTCGACCCACGGCTTGCGCCTGGCGAAGTCGACGTAGGCGTCCACGGCGAAGCGCACACCGGGCAGCACGTGCCGCTGGTCGAGCACCTCGGCGCGGGTCAGCCCGACCGCCTCGCACAGCCGCAGCCACTTCTCGGCGCCGCCCTCCCCCTCGGCGGCGCCGTCGTGGTAGACGATCCGCTCCACCCAGAGCCGCCTGACCTCGGGCAGCGGGCAGTTGGAAATGATGGCCGCGTCTTTCTGCGGCAGCACGCACTGGTAGTACCAGCGGTTGGCCGCCCACATCCTCAACTCATCACGGCTCAGTTCGCCGGCGTGCAACCGGTGATGAAATGAATGAGCGCCCCAGTAGCGCGGAGCCAATCCGCGTAATGCGGTTACGAATTCTTCCTCGGTCAACGGCGTGCCGTGCACCGAGCACCTCCTCGCAAAGAAAACCGTGCGTGGTGGCCGGACCGCCGCCAGTTCAGACCACCACGCACGGCGCCTACGAGCACCGCGTCGGACGCGCTCAGCTGCGCGCCGCGTACGCGGTGACCTCCATCGGAGTGTCGTACTCTGCGAAGTCGGGCACGACCCACTCAGGGCGTTCGGTGCTCTCCACTGCCACTCCCGTCGCTCGTCTTCCCGTGGTGGTCGTCACAAACATAGGGGTGAACGGAGAAGATCGCCAGACCCCGGGAGAACGTTTCGGAAAGTACCTTTACCTCTTGACGGCGGTATCCTGAAAGCGCTTCCCTGGTTCCGTGGGTTCGCATTGGGGTTTATGCATATGAATCCATCCGTCGTCTATCCGCACGGTCGGTCCGGCTAGCGAGGAGAGGCAATGAACCAGGGGAATCGGGCGCGTCGCGGCGCGGTCATGGGCTCGGTGGCGGCGTTGGCGGCACTGGGCACACTGGCGGCCGGACAGGCCTCCGCCGACGTCGGGCCGAGGGCGATCAACCAGATCGTCGGCGGGCTGCAGCAGGTGTGGGCGCTGGACTTCCTCCCCGACGGCAGCGCGCTGTTCACCGAGAAGAACACCGCGAAGATCCGCAAGCTGGACAAGACGGGCAAGGTCAGCGACGTCCAGACCGTCCCCGGGGTCTCCACGCCCACCGAGGGCGGGCTGCTCGGCATCGCGGTCTCCCCGGACTACGCCTCCGACCAGACCGTGTTCGTCTACTACACCACGACCAACGACAACCGGATCGCCAAGCTCAAGCTCGGGCAGACGCCGCAGCCGATCGTCACCGGCATCCCCAGGGGCGCCAGCTACCACCACGGCGGGCGGCTGGAGTTCGGCCCGGACGGCAACCTCTACGCGGGAACCGGCGACGGCCAGGTCGGTGGCAACGCGCAGAACGACAACTCCCTCGGCGGCAAGGTGCTGCGGATGACCAAGGACGGCAAGCCCGCGTCCGGCAACCCGAAGCCGGGCTCCGTGGTCTACGCCAAGGGTTTCCGCAACGTCCAGGGGCTGGCCTGGGTCGGCAGCCAGCTCTACGTCAGTGACATCGGCGCCAACAAGGTCGACGAGCTCAACCGCGTCGATGCCGGGAAGAACTACGGCTGGCCCACCTGTGAGGGCAGCTGCTCCACCTCGGGCATGACCAACCCCGTGAAGACCTGGCCCACCTCCTCCGGCACCCCGAGCGGCCTGGAGTACTTCAAGGGCAGCCTGTACATGGCTTCGCTCAAGGGCGGCACGTACAAGCTCGACACCAACGGCTCCGGGGGCAAGCTCTACACCAGCCTCGGCCGCACCCGCGCCGTCGAGGCCGCCCCGGACGGCTCGCTCTACGTGATCACCCCGACCGCGATCCACCGCGCCGACGGCAACTGAGACGGGGCGCGTGACACCGAGGCCCGGAGTCCACTGTGGACTCCGGGCCTCGGCTCTCGTTCGTGCTCAGGCTGTGCTTTCTCAGACTTCGGGTTGCGCCACGACGATCCGGTTCTCGTTGTAGCCGAGATCGCCGCCGACCCACCGCCCTCCACAGGTCACCAGCACCAGTCGGTGCGGCCCCTGCTGTGAGAACAGCTGGTCCGCCGACTCCGGCAGCTCGTTCTTGTGCAGCGTGACGATCTCGTTGATCTTGTACTTGTACACCTTGCCGTCGGCGTCGGACACGGTGATGTCCTGGCCCTGTTGCGCCTTCCACAGCTCGTTGAACGGACCGACGGCGCCGCGGAAGTTCACGTGCCCGGCCAGCAGTGTCGCTCCGTTCGGCGCGCCGAGACCCGCGCCCCACCACGTCGCCTCGCGGATGCCCTCGGGCACCGGGAGCGTCGCGTCGGGGCCGACCTCCTTGCGCACCAGCGTCGCCGTTCCGCCACCGGGCAGTCGCACCGTCCCCGGCTTCTGGCCCGGCGGCTGCACCGGCGCGGGCGGAGGCGGCGGGGCCGGGGCGCTCACCACGCCACCGGGCAGACCCCAGCGGCGCACGCTCGTCGTGGACTCGCTCAGGTCCGTCCCCGGCAGCAGCTGCACCGCAGGGCGTTCCGGTCCGCTGACCGCCTCACCGGTGACCGTCGTGCGCAGGTCCAGCCCGGCGACGCCCATCGCCGCTGCCGCGGCGGCGACCACGAAGAGGCCGACACCGGCCTTGGCGCGCGCGCCAAGGCCGGCCCGGCTCGGGTAGAGCGACTGTTCCCGCGCCATCACCGTCGAGCGCCTCGCCCGCGCCGCACGAGCAGGCCGAGTGCGCCCGCCGCCGCGCCCAGCGCGCCGATCCCGGCGAGCGCCGGGGTGTTCACGCTGCTCGTGGTGGCCCCGGTGACCAGCGCCAGCTCACCGAGGTCACCGGCCGGGATGGTGCGCGGCACGGTGATCTTCGGGGTGTTCGGCTTGTTGGTCAGCGTCAGCGCGAGGGTCGCCCCCGGCGTCAGCTTGCCGCACACCGTCGGCGGCGCCGCCGGGTCGAAGCCCTCCTCGTAGCCCGGCGCGGGCGCCACCTCGATGAGGCAGGCCTCCTGGGGCGTCTTCAGGTCGGCGATGTCCACCAGGCCATCCTGCCCGGTCTGCAGCACCGCGGGCTGACCATCCGCGCCGACGAGTTTCGTGCCGTCCTGCTTCAGCAGCGCCGAGGTCTTGTCGGCCGCGGTCACCCGCAGCGCGACCCCGCTGACGCCCTTGCCGGTCGCGGCGTCGACCTTGGTGATCCGGACGACGCCGGGAGCGGTGCGCGCCTTGGCCTCGGCCTCGGCCTTGGCGGTGCTCTGCCCGCCGGTGGTGATGATCTGCTGCATCTTCGGGTTCGACGGGATCAGCAGCACCGGGTCGGCGTTCGGGTTCTCCACCGATGCGGCCAGCTTGGGCGCCTCGCCGGTGGGGGTGAGCGCGATGCTCAGCGGCTTGCCGTCCTTCGGGGTCCGGGCGGTTTCCCCTCCGCCCAGCGTGCCGTCGGTGGCCTGCAGCTTCACCGGGACGTCGCCGACCGGCTTGCCGGTGGCCGAGGTCACCGTCAGCTGCCACTTGCCGGACTTGCCGATGATCTGGTCGTCCTTCGGCGCGGTCAGCTCGACCTTCCACGGGCCGAAGTGAGCGTCGGCGTCCTCGCGCAGCGCCGCCACGGCGGTCTTGGCCTCGGCGGAGAGCCGCTCGAAGTGGAAGTTCTCGTCGTAGCCGACGGTCTCGAAGGTGTTGTTCGGGTCGAGGCGGCCCGGGTCGGTGGTGCCCGAGGTCCACACGTGCAGCACGTGCGCGAGCGCGGCGGCCTCGTCGGCCGACGTGGTGTCCTGGTAGCGCAGCAGCAGGTAGGAGATCTTCGCCGCCACGTCCTTGCCGAGCGGCTCGCCCCACTTGTTGGTCAGCGGGCTGGTGGACTGGGTGTACTCGACGCCGTCGTCGGGCACGTTGAGCCCGAAGCGCACGCACCACGCCTGCTTGCCGCGCCAGTCGTAGGAGCCGAGCCAGTCCTTCGGCTCGGGGTTGTTCTTGTAGGGCTGGGCGTCGGTGTGCTGACCCAGCTTCTCTCCGGTCGCGCCCGCGACCGCCGGCAGCGCCAGCGATCCGGCGATGGTGAACAGGGCGGTGGCGGCGACGCTCGCCAGCACCCTGCGGTGGCCCAGCCGTTGGCCAGACATATGGCTCCTCGGTTGATCTTGATGCCGATCATGGTGTACGGCACCCGCGACGATGGTTTCGACCGACCCGAACCGGTCACAAGCCACTGTTGGGGCGACAACCGCAGGAGGACAACGTGCGCGTTGCGTTGTTGGATTAGCACAGAAGGGCTAACGCGCTGGTACGCCCAGTCGTATCAAGATCCACGAAAGGCGGCTGGAGATCGTCACCTACCGCCGGTATGTGGCGTAGTAGACATCGAAGAATAAAGATCCGCCCCGATTCGGCCGACCCCGGGGTGGGCTTCGCGACCGCCGAGTAAAGTCGTCTTTAACCGTCTCGGGAACCGAAGCGCGTCGACCGACGTTGTACTCGGCAGACGGTGTGAGCACGTTCCTGGAGGACTGAGGTGCGCACTTCGAGCAACCCGGCGTTCCGCAACCTGCCGAGCAGCAGCAGTGGATACGCCTCGTTCCAGCACGGTGGCCAGGCCACCGGCTATGACCCCTACCCGTCGGCGCCCAGCGCCGAGCGGCCGATCACCGTCGACGACGTGGTCATCAAGACGGCCCTGTCGCTCGCCGTTGTGCTCGCCGCCGGTCTGGCGACCGCCATCAGCGGTATGTACGTGCTCGCGCTGCCCGCCGCCCTCGTCGGGATCGGCGTCGCGCTGTTCATGTGCTTCCGCCCCAAGCCGAGCGCCGCCCTCACGCTGATCTACTCGGCGGCCCAGGGCACGGTGCTCGGTGCGATCACCGGGCTCTACGAGCTCAACCCGCAGTACGGCGGCATCGGCATGCAGGCCGTCATCGGCACCGCCGGTGTGTTCGTCGGCATGCTGATCGTCTACAAGACGGGCGCGATCCGAGTGACCCCGCGCCTGACCAAGATGATCGTCGCCGGTGTGATCGGCGCGGGCATCCTGATGCTGTCCAACCTGCTGCTGAGCTTCTTCATCCCCGAGGGCTTCGGTCTGCGCAGCGGTGGCACCTTCTCCATCCTGATCAGCCTGGTGTTCATCGTGATCGCGGCGTTCACCCTGCTGCTGGAGTTCGACCAGGCCGACGAGATGGTCCGCGCCGGCTACCCGGCCAAGTGGGCCTGGTTCACCGCCTTCGGGCTGGTGGCCTCGCTGGTGTGGCTGTACATGGAGATCCTGCGACTGCTGTCCTACCTGCGCCAGGAGTGACCTCCGTCGCGCACCTGCGACACACGAAGGGCCCCGGTCGTCGCGACCGGGGCCCTTCGCGTCGCGGCCTCAGCTGAGGCGTTCGAGCACCATGGCCATGCCCTGGCCCCCGCCGACGCACATCGTCTCCAGGCCGAACTGCTTGTCGTGGAAGCGCAGCGAGTTGATCAGCGTGGTGGTGATGCGGGCACCGGTCATGCCGAACGGGTGGCCGACCGCGATCGCCCCGCCGTTGACGTTGAGCCGGTCCAGGTCGACGCCCAGCTCCTGGTAGGACGGGATCACCTGGGCCGCGAACGCCTCGTTGATCTCCACGAGGTCGATGTCGCCGATGGACATGCCCGCCAGCGCCAGCGCCTTCTTCGACGCCTCGACGGGGCCGAGGCCCATGATCTCCGGCGAGAGCCCGGAGACGCCGGTGGAGACCACGCGGGCCAGCGGCGTGATGCCGAGCTGCGCCGCCTTGGTGTCACTCATGATCACCAGCGCCGCCGCGCCGTCGTTGAGCGGGCAGCAGTTGCCCGCGGTGACCCTGCCGTTCGGGCGGAACACCGGCTTGAGCGTCGCGGTCTTGTCGTAGGTGACCCCGGCGCGCGGGCCGTCGTCGGCGCTGACCACCGTGCCGTCCGGCTTGGTGACCGGCGTGATCTCCCGCGCCCAGAAGCCGTTGGCGATCGCCTGCTCCGCCAGGTTCTGCGAGCGGACGCCGAAGTGGTCCATCTCCTCGCGGCTGACCCCCTTGAGCAGGGCCAGGTTCTCCGCCGTCTGCCCCATCGCGATGTAGACGTCGGGCACCGCCCCGTCCTCGCGCGGGTCGTGCCACTCCTCCGCTCCGGCCTCCGCCGTCCGCGCGGTGCGCGCCTCGGCGTCGGCGAAGACGGGGTTGTGGGTGTCGGGCCACGAGTCCGAGCTGCCCTTGGCGAAGCGCGAGACCATCTCCACGCCCGCGCTGACGAAGACCTCGCCCTCGCCCGCCTTGATCGCGTGCAGCGCCATCCGCGTGGTCTGCAGGCTCGACGCGCAGTAGCGGGTCACCGTGCAGCCGGGCAGGTGGTCGTGGCCGAGCAGCACCGACACCGCGCGCCCCATGTTGAAGCCCTGCTCACCGCCGGGCAGGCCGCAGCCCAGCATCAGGTCGTCGATCTCGCGCGGGTCGAGCTGGGGGACCTGGCCGAGCGCCGCGGTGACCATCTGGGCGGCGAGGTCGTCGGGACGGACGTCGACCAGCGAGCCCTTGCCCGCGCGGCCGATCGGGGAACGCGCCGCGGCGACGATCACGGCTTCCGGCATGGGAACTCCTTATGTCCGAGGGAGAACCCGACACTACCGGCCGGTAACTCAGGTTCGCCGCCTGAGTCGCGCCGCCTCGATCCTCGCGGCGATCCGCCTGCTCGGCCGCATCGCCTCCGCCGCTGCCGAGCGGGTGGGGGGTTCGGCGATCGGGCCGCCCTGCCACACGCCGACGGCGCTGCACATCGCGGGCAGCAGCACCTCGACGGAGATCATGTAACCGGCGGCGGAGGGGTGGAACCGGTCCGCGCTGAACAGTTCGGCGGGCCGGGTGAGGAACTCCGGCGAGAGCAGGTCCGCCAGCGGCACCGGTGTGCCGCCCGCGCGTTCGATCGCGCGGTGCTGCATCCTGGCCAGCAGCAGGCTCCAGGAGCGCACCAGCGAGCGCAGCGGCTGGGGGATCGGCCGCACCGCGCCGAGGTCCGGGCAGGTTCCGGCGACCACGGCCGTGCCCGCGTCGCGCAGCCTGCCGACGTGCTCCTCCAGCAGCGCGGCCGAGGTCGTGATCGGGATCTGGGTGGTGACGTCGTTGCCGCCGATGATCACAAGTGCGACGTCCGGCGGGTGCTGGAGCGCCTGGTCCACCTGTCCGGCGAGCTCCCGGCTGGTCGAGCCGCTGACGGCGTAGGTGCTCAGCAGGACGGGCAGTTCGGACTCCTCGGCCAGCCCCTTCGCCAGCAGCACGGCGGGCAGTTCGGTCGCGTTCTCCACGCCGAGCCCTGCCGCGATCGAGTCACCGATCACCGCGAAGGACAGCGGCGCATCGCCGATCGCCGGGTCCTCGGGGGACAGCGGTCCCTCACCGGTGGGCAGGTACACGCCGTCGGCCCGCGGCGGGGGTGCCTCCGGCAGGCCGATGATCTTGCGGGCGCGCCGCGACTGCTCGTTCAGCAGGCTGTACACGGCCCCGGAAAGCCCGCCGAGGGCTCCGGCGGCCACCGCCGCGATGCGCACCGCGCGCAGACCTGCCACTGCCGAGTACCTCCCTCCGCCCGCTCGGCTCCGGCCGTCGCTGGTCGAGTGTCGAACGGGCTCCCCCAGAAAGACGTAGAACTCGCGGCTGATTGTTCCGCATCGAGCCCGAACGGGTCACGTGCGGGCGACGACCCGCGACACCGGACTTCGCGCTGGTGGCGGCTGCGACTACCCTCGGCACGCCACAGGCCACGCCGATCGGCGCGCCCCGTCGCGTGGTCGCGCACACAGCTGAGAGGGAAGCACCGGTGGAGTACGCCGAACACATTGTCGACCTCGTGGGCAACACCCCGCTGGTCAAGCTGAACTCGCTCGCCGAGGGCCTGGCACCGACCGTGCTGGCGAAGGTCGAGTACTTCAACCCCGGCGGCAGCGTGAAGGACCGCATCGCGCTGCGCATGGTCGAGGCGGCCGAGCGCTCCGGCGAGCTCCGCCCCGGCGGCACCATCGTCGAGCCCACCTCCGGAAACACCGGGGTCGGCCTCGCGCTCGTCGCGCAGCGCAAGGGCTACAAGTGCGTCTTCGTCTGCCCGGACAAGGTCAGCGAGGACAAGCGCAACGTGCTCAAGGCCTACGGCGCCGAGGTCGTGGTCTGCCCGACCGCCGTCGCTCCTGAGCACCCCGACTCCTACTACAACGTCTCCGACCGCCTGGTCAAGGAGATCCCCGGCGCCTGGAAGCCCAACCAGTACGCCAACCCGCAGAACCCGGAGAGCCACTACCACTCGACCGGCCCGGAGCTGTGGAAGCAGACCGAGGGCAGGATCACGCACTTCGTCGCGGGCATCGGCACCGGCGGCACGATCTCCGGCACCGGCCGCTACCTCAAGGAGATCTCCGGCGGCAGGGTGCAGATCATCGGCGCCGACCCGGAGGGCTCGGTCTACTCCGGTGGCACCGGCCGCCCGTACCTGGTCGAGGGCGTCGGCGAGGACTTCTGGCCGACCACCTACGACCGCGAGATCTGCGACGAGATCGTGGCGGTCTCCGACGGCGACTCCTTCGACGTGACCCGCCGCCTCGCTCGCGAGGAGGGCCTGCTGGTCGGCGGCTCCTGCGGCATGGCCGCGGCCGCGGCGCTGCGGGTGGCCGCCAAGCTCGGTCCGGAGGCCGTCGTGGTCGTGCTGCTGCCGGACGGCGGGCGCGGCTACCTGTCCAAGGTCTTCAACGACTCCTGGATGTCCTCCTACGGCTTCCTCCCGCCGGACCAGAACAGCCACACCGTCGGGGATGTGTTGCGCCGCAAGGACGGCACCCTGCCGGAGCTGGTGCACGCGCACCCCAACGAGACCGTCGCCGACGCGATCGCCGTGCTGCGCGAGTTCGGCGTCTCCCAGATGCCGGTGGTCAACGCGGAGCCACCGATCATGGCGGCCGAGGTCGCCGGCGCGCTCAACGAGCGCGACCTGCTCGACGCGTTGTTCACCGGGAACGCCCAGTTGACCGACCGCGTCGAACAGCACATGTCCCCGCCGCTGCCGACCATCGGCGCCGGCGAGGCCATCAGCACCGCGATGAAGGCTCTGTCCGATGCGGACGGTGCCATGGTGCTGGAGGATGGCAAACCGGCAGGCGTGGTGACCCGGCAGGACGTGCTGGGCTTCCTCGCAGGCCGTTGACCGATACGAAACCCGACCAACACCGACGCGCCTCTGGTCCGTTCGGAGCATCCGCTAGCGTTGCCGCACACGGACTTACCAGCCAGGCCAAGGGGGTAGGAACCCGATGACCGCTCCTCAGCCGCCCGAGAACCAGAACCAGGGCGGCCAGCAGGCACCAGGCGAGACCAACGAGGACAAGGGAGGGGCCGCGGCGGAGCAGCAGACACCGTCCACGGCGGGAGAGCTCCCGACGACAACGCATGGCGCCGGCCAGGAGGGCTCGCAGGGGATCACCTCCGCCCTCGGCGGTTCCTCTGACAGCGGCGCAGGCAACGCGGCGGACGCGACCCAGGTGGTCTCCTCGTCCGGCCAGCAGCAGGCCGCTTCCGCCGACGCCACCCAGGTGGTCGCCGGTGGGGCCTCGGCGCAGCAGCCCACCCAGCAGGTGCAGCAGGGCTACGGCCAGCAGCCGCAGCAGCCCCAGTGGGGCGCCCAGCAGCAGCCGCAGCAGCAGTGGGGGCAGCAGCCCCCGCAGCAGGGCGGCGGCACGCCCTCCGGCGGCTTCCAGCAGCCGGCGTGGGGTGCCCAGCAGCAGCCCGGCGCGCAGCCGCAGGGCCAGTGGGGCCAGCAGGCCCCGCAGCAGCAGTGGGGTCAGCAGCAGGGCTGGGGCCAGCAGGCTCCGTCCAGCGGACCGCCGCTGCTGCCCATCGCGATGTGGGCCAGCTTCGCGGTCGGTGGTCTCGGCCTGATCCTGGGCCTGACCCAGCTGCCCAGCCTGTTCGCGGCGATGGACCAGGTCAGCAAGCTGGGCTCGTTCGCGGGCGGCCGCTTCGGCAGCCTGAACCTGCCCAGCTCCGGCACGCTCACCTTCGCGATGATCCTGGCGATCGTCCAGATCGTGCTCTACCCGGTGCTGGCCTTCGGCGCCTTCTGGGCGGGCATGAAGGGCAAGATCCAGGGCAGGCTCATCGCCGGTGGCGCCGCCGCCGGTATCGCGGTGATCGGCCTGGTCGTGTTCATCATGCTCAGCTCGTTCGCGGGTGGCGCGGTGTTCGTCGGCATCATCCTCAACGCGGTGCTCGCCGTGCTGTGGTTCCTGCCGCAGACCGCGGCGGCCATCGGCGCGAACGGTGCGGGCCAGGCGCAGGCGGCCGCTTGGGGCCAGCAGCAGGGCCAGTGGGGCCAGCAGCAGGCCCCGCAGCAGCAGTGGGGCCAGCAGCCGCAGCAGCCGCAGCAGCAGCAGTGGGGTCAGCAGGCTCCGCAGCAGCCGCAGCAGCAGTGGGGCCAGCAGCAGCCGGGCCAGCAGCCCGGACAGCAGGGGTGGCCCGGCCAGCAGTAGGCCGACCAGCCTCGACATCTCCAGGACGCCAGCCCCCGGCCACCCGCCGGGGGCTGGCGTCTTCTCTGTCCGTCACAGCCAGGGGGACGCCAGCCCATGACCGACGGTCGGCGGCTGGCGGCCGGTTGTCCCACGGTGTAGGCGGGGTGGGCGAATCGGAGTTCGGTGTGGGCGGGGGAGTGCGTACGCTCTCCGCATGAGTGACGGTTTCGCGACGAGGGCCATCCACGCAGGCCAGGAACCCGACCCGCACACCGGGTCGGTCATCGTGCCCATCCACGCCACCTCGACCTACGCCCAGGACGGCGTAGGCGGGCTGCGCGAGGGCTACGAGTACTCCCGCACCGGCAACCCGACGCGGACGGCCCTGGAGACCTGCCTCGCCTCCCTGGAGGGTGGCAAGCACGGCAGGGCCTTCGCCTCGGGCATGTCCGCCTCGGACGTGGCGCTGCGGTCGATCTGCCGTCCCGGCGACCACATCGTCATCCCCAACGACGCCTACGGCGGGACCTTCCGGCTGGTGGACAAGGTCCTGTCGCACTGGGGCATCGAGCACACCCCGGTCGCACTGTCCGATGTGGACGCCGTGCGGGCCGCGATCCGGCCGAACACCAAGGTGATCTGGTGCGAGACGCCGACCAACCCGCTGCTCAACATCGCCGACATCGCCGCGCTCGCCCAGGTGGCGCACGGTGCGGGCGCGAAGCTGGTGGTGGACAACACCTTCGCCTCCCCGTACCTGCAGAACCCGTTGGAGCTGGGCGCTGACGTGGTGCTGCACTCCACCACCAAGTACGTCGGCGGCCACTCCGACGTGGTCGGCGGCGCGCTGGTGACCAACAGCGACGAGTTGGCCGAGCAGTTCGCGTTCCTGCAGAACGGCGGCGGCGCGGTCCCCGGCCCGTTCGACGCGTGGCTGACCCTGCGCGGGGTGAAGACGCTGGCGCTGCGGATGGAGAAGCACAGCGACAACGCCGAGCGCGTCGTGGAGATGCTGACCAGGCACCCGGCGGTGACCAAGGTGTTCTACCCGGGCCTTCCCGAGCACCCCGGCCACGACGTGGCGGCCAAGCAGATGCGGCGCTTCGGCGGCATGATCTCCTTCACCGTCGCCGGTGGTGAGGCGGCCGCGCTGGATATCTGCTCGCGCACCAGGCTGTTCACCCTGGCCGAGTCGCTCGGCGGCGTCGAGTCGCTGATCGAGCACCCCGGGCGGATGACCCACGCGAGCACCGCGGGCTCTGCCCTGCAGGTGCCCGCCGAGCTGGTGCGGATCTCGGTCGGCATCGAGGACGGCGAGGACCTGGTCGAGGACCTGCGCGGCGCGCTGGGCTGACGACCGCGCGAAGCACGAAGGGCGCCCGCCTGGTCACCAGGTGGGCGCCCTTCGACGTGGCTGGGCCGGGTCGTCTCGCGTCAGGGACGGATCTTGCTCGGCGTGTGGTCGCCGTCGGCCTGGTCCGCGCCCGGGTGGCCGGGCTTGTGCGGACCGGCGGGAAGGTCGTCGTGCTCGACACAACCGCCGACGAGCTCCAGCACCGCGCCTCGCTGCACGATCTCGCCCTGATCGGTGCAGCTCGTCTGCACGACGGTGTAGACCGCCGTGAAGGTGAGCGCTCCGGCCGCGGCCAGTGCCGCGACCAGGGAGAGCGTCCCACCGCTGCGCGTCATGTGAGCCATCTGCTCTCTCCAGGGGTCATCTCGGCCGCGATCGGCCTGCTCGGATCGGGTCATCGCGCGGGCGACCGCGCGCACCGACCACGTAGCAGAGAGTACCCGCCCGGCCGAGTCGTGTCCTCAGTCCGTTGGTCCTGGCAGGATCACCGACCATGGAGCTGGTCAGTCTCGACCGCATCCACGCGGCGCAGAAGTTGCTGGCGGGCGTGGTTCGGCACACCCCGCTTGAGCGCTCCGGCGTGCTGGAGCGGTTGCACGGAACGCCGGTCTACCTCAAGTGCGAGAACCTCCAGCGCACCGGGTCGTTCAAGCTCCGGGGCGCGTACGTGCGCATCCACGGGCTCTCGGAGGAGCAGCGCTCGCGCGGGGTCGTCGCGGCCAGCGCGGGCAACCACGCGCAGGGCGTCGCGCTCGCGGCCTCGCTGCTCGGCTGTCAGGCGACGGTCTACATGCCGACCGGCGCGCCGCTGCCGAAGCTCGCCGCGACCCGGTCCTACGGCGCCGAGGTGCACCTGCACGGCGCGACGGTCGACGAGGCGCTGGTCGAGGCGAAGCTGTTCGCGGAGAAGACCGGTGCGGAGTTCATCCACCCCTTCGACCACGCCGACGTGATCGCCGGGCAGGGCACGATCGGGCTGGAGATCCTGGAGCAGCTGCCGGAGGTCCGCACCATCCTGGTCGGCTGCGGCGGTGGTGGCCTGGTCGGCGGGGTGGCCGCGGCGGTCAAGGCGGTCAAGCCGGACTGCCGGGTGATCGGCGTGCAGGCGGAGCAGGCGGCGACCTGGCCGCAGTCGCTGGCCAACGGCGCTCCGACCAAGCTGGCGGAGATGCACACCATCGCCGACGGCATCGCGGTCGGGATTCCCGGCGAGGTCACCTTCGCGCACGTCTCGGAGCTGGTCGACGACATCCTGACGGTCAGCGAGGAGTCGCTGTCGCGAGCGCTGCTGATGTGCCTCGAACGGCAGAAGCTCGTGGTGGAACCCGCCGGAGCCGCCGCGATGGCCGCCGTGCTCGACCACCCCGGACGCTTTCCTGGCCCGGTCGCGGTGGTGCTCTCCGGCGGCAACGTGGACCCGCTGTTGCTGCTGCACGTGATCCAGCACGGCCTGAACGCCGCGGGCCGCTACCTGTCGCTGCGCGTGCGGGTGCCCGACCGGCCGGGATCGCTCGGCGCGCTGCTCACCCGGATCGGCGCGCTCGGCGCGAACGTGCTCGACGTGGAGCACACGCGGGTGTCGGGCGCGCTGGCGCTCGGTGAGGTCGTCGTGGCGCTGAACCTGGAGACGCGCGGCGCGGAGCACTGCCAGCAGGTGGTCACCACGCTGCGCCAGGTCGGTTACACGGTCTCCCGCCAACTCTGACCCGCAGGTAACCCGCCTGGGCGGGTTACCTGCGCCGATTAACGTACGTATTCAGCTTCGGCCCATGTCGAGGACCCCTGCTCGCCGTGCTCGGTGTCGGCCCACTCGTACTGGAGCACCGGGGATCTCCGGCCCAAGGCGCGCGACGGCAGGTCCGCGCTCGTCGCCCTGCGGCTTGTCCGCCATGAGCATCAGCATTCTGCTCGGCCCCATCGCGGGCGGAGTACTCGTAGACCACTTCGGCACCAGCGCCCCGTTCCTGTGCGCCGCCGCTTTATCCATTGTGGACTGTATGATCCGAATTTTCCCTGTGCGGTAAGAGAAAGTCGTACACGAGCGCTCCGCATCGGTGTGGCGGGCTGGTCGTGGTGTCGCTGGCCCGGGGCCCAGTGGGTAGGCGTGGGTAGAACCGTAGCCAGGTCCACGCCTGTGCGATACCGAGGTTCCCACCGGGCCTTCCGCAAGCAACAGGCCCGCATCACCAGAAGGTGATGCGGGCCCGCGGTACCGGGCTCAGAGGTTGCCCCGGCGCTCCTGCTCGCGCTCGATGGCCTCGAACAGCGCCTTGAAGTTGCCCTTGCCGAAGCCGAGTGAGCCGTGGCGCTCGATCATCTCGTAGAACACCGTGGGCCGGTCGCCCGTGGGCTTGGTGAAGATCTGGAGCAGGTAGCCGTCCTCGTCCCGGTCCACCAGGATCTTGCGGCTCTTCAGCTCCTCGATGGGCACCCGCACCTCGCCGATGCGCGCACGCAGCTCCGGGTCGTCGTAGTAGGAGTCCGGGGTGTCGAGGAACTCCACGCCCGCCGCGCGCATCGCGTCCACAGTGGACAGGATGTCGTTGGTCGCGAGCGCGATGTGCTGGCAGCCGGGGCCGCCGTAGAACTCCAGGTACTCGTCGATCTGCGACTTGCGCTGCGCCACCGCGGGCTCGTTCAGCGGGAACTTCACGCGGTGGTTGCCATTGGCGACGACCTTGCTCATCAGCGCCGAGTAGTCGGTGGCGATGTCGTCGCCGACGAACTCCGCCATGTTCACGAAGCCCATGACGCGGTTGTAGAACTCGACCCAGTAGTCCATCTTGCCGAGCTCGACATTGCCGACGCAGTGGTCGACCGCCTGGAACAGCCGCTTCGGCGCGTCGGAGGGCTTGCGGTAGGCACCTTCCTTGGCCACGTAGCCCGGCAGGTAGGGGCCGGTGTAGCGGGACCGGTCGATCAGGGTGTGGCGGGTCTCGCCGTAGGCCGCGATGGCGGCCATGCGCACCGTGCCGTGCTCGTCGGAGATCTCGTAGGGCTCGTCGAGGACGGTCGCGCCCTGTTCCCGCGCGTGCGCGACGCAGCGGTCCACGTCGCCGACCTCAAGGGCCAGGTCGACCACGCCGTCACCGTGCGCGCGCTGGTGGTCCAGCAGCGGGCTGTCCGGGGAGACGCCGCCGTTGATCACGAAGCGGGCCGAGCCGGACTTGAGCACGTAGGACTTGTGGTCGCGGTTGCCGGTCTCCGGACCGGAGTACGCGACCTGCTCCATGCCGAAGGCGAACTGGTAGAACAGCGCGGTCTGGGTGGCGTTGCCCACCACGAAGACCACCGCGTCCATCGCCTTGACCGGGAACGGGTCGGTGGAGGAGTCGTAGTCCACCAGTCCGACCAGTTGCCGGAGCTGGTCGAAGCTCACGTCGTCCATGGGCTTGCCCTGGTCGAGCGTCTCGGTCATGGCTACTCCTCGGTCACCGGCTGTCAGTTCGTTGCACCGAGCATGGGTGTCCCAGGACACTGTGAGCAACAGTCGGTCGATTCACTGGTCAGAATGCTCAGCTCTGACCGGAAAACCATCGTCAGATCGAGCAGTCTGACCAGGAGGGGTGCGCCGTGGCCGAGGAAGCGCGGGACGAGCCGCTCGACGCGTTGGACGCGCGGCTGTTGCTGCTGCTCACCGATGAGCCCCGGCTGGGCGTGCTGGAGTGCTCGCGCCGGCTCGGCGTCGCCCGCGGGACCGTGCAGGCGCGGCTGGACCGACTGGTGCGGCGCGGGGTGCTCGGCGGGTTCCCGCCCGCGCTCGACCTCGCCGCCATGGGCTACGGGCTGACCGCCTTCGCCATCCTGGAGATCGCCCAGGGGCGCAGGCAGGAGGTCGCCCGTCGGCTCGCCGACATCGACGAGGTCTGCGAGGTGCACGCCACCACCGGCCAGGGCGACCTGCTGGTGCGGATGGTGGCCCGGTCCAACGACGACCTCCAGCGGGTCATCGACGAGGTCGTCGACGCGGCCGGGGTGCAGCGCACGTCCACCGCAATCGCGCTGTCCACGCCCATCCCGCCCCGAGTGCGGCCGCTGCTGGAGCGCCTGCTCGACGACGCCTAGCCCCTCCTCTCGCGTTTTGTAGCCTTAATGCGAAATGAGAGCGCTCTTTCTCGCAACAAGGTGACAAAACGCGAAAACCCTGGCCGCGCCAGCTGGCCCACGTGGGCGCGGGGGCGCGGGGGTGAGTGGGGGTGGGGTGGGGGGCGGCGCCGCCAGGTGTCCGACGGAGTGCGCGCGCCCGGTTCGGCGTCTCCCCGGGACGTGCGGGACAGGCCTCGGACACGCAAAAGACCCGGCCGCCGCTGCGACCGGGTCTCGCGTCAGCGTGCTCAGCCCTGGTAGGGCTTCACGTTCACCAGGGTCACGGCCATCTTGCCGCCACTGGGCAGTTCGTACTCCCGGGTCTCGCCCTCCTTGGCACCCAGGAGGGCCTTGCCGAGCGGGGAGTTCGGCGAGTAGGTCTCCAACTTGCCGTGGGAGCCCTCCTCGCGCGCGCCGAGCAGGAAGGTCTCGGTCTCGTCGTCGCCCTCGTACCGCACGGTCAGCACCATGCCGGGCTGGGCGACACCGGAGTCGCTGGGAGCCTCGCCCACCTTGGCGCTGCGCAGCAGCTCCTGGAGCTGCCGGATGCGCGCCTCCAGCTGGCCCTGCTCCTCGCGGGCGGCGTGGTAGCCGCCGTTCTCCTTGAGGTCGCCCTCTTCCCGGCGGGCGTTGATCTCCGCGGCGATCACCGGGCGGTTGGCGATGTGCTCGTCAAGCTCCTGCTTGAGCCTGTCGTGCGCGTCTTGGGTCAGCCAAGTCACCGGGGTCTCGGTCACGGTTACCACTCCTCGTCTCCTCCCGGGCCTCACGGATGCGAGGCCGGCAGCATTCGCACCCAATGGCTGTGGGCACGAACGGAAAAACACGGCCCCACGAAAGAGGCCGTGCCATCGACCGAGGGTATCACGGTAAGCACTGCCGACGCCCGTGTTTTCCGGCGCCGGGAGGGGTCGTTATCCCAGTTCACCCACTTGGCCGTGGGGTAGGTGCCAGATACTCCGGGACCTGGTATGAGCAGCCGAAAACCTCTCCGGTAACGGGTCGTTTCGAAGTGCGGATAACGGTTGTTTCCAAAGAAAGATCGCGCGCCGGGGCCACGTAGACCTCTTTGCGGCCCGCCTCGTCGCCGTCCTCGGACCGGGCCCGGACGACGCACACCGCGGGCCGGGACGGCTCGTCCCGCGTCACCTGAAAGTTGATCTTTACGCTGTGGTCGTCGACGACCGTGAACGCGGTCCGCTCGGTGGTGATCGGCTGGGTGCCGAGGTTCAGGAAACCGATCACGGTGACCGCGACGCCCAGTGACAGGAAGAACGCGAACAGTGAGACCTGGGCCCAGCGCGGCATCCGCCGGTCCCTGCTGCGGCCGTACCGACCGGGGGGAAGCGCCTGCTCCGTCACCTGGTCCCTGCCTCCCCGCGCCGAAACTGTCAGACCCATTAGGAACAATGGGAGTGCTCGTCGGAGTTGAGTATCTCGGAGTTGAACATCTCGGCGAGGGCCGGGTGTCTTCGTCCGGCCCCGGTGACCGCGAGCAGGAGGGACCACAGCTACCAATGGCCGAGAAGCTGCGTCTGATGACGGTGCACGCGCACCCGGACGACGAATCGAGCAAGGGCGCTGCCACCACGGCGCGCTACGTCGCCGAGGGGCACGAGGTGATGGTGGTCACCTGCACCGGCGGCGAGCGGGGCAGCATCCTCAACCCCGCCATGGAGAGCCCCGAGGTCGAGGCCAACATGGGCGAGGTGCGCCGCGCGGAGATGGCCCGCGCCGCCGAGATCCTCGGCGTCCAGCACCGCTGGCTGGGTTTCGTCGACTCCGGCTTCCCCGAGGGCGACCCGCTGCCGCCGCTGCCGGAGGACTGCTTCGCGCTGGTGCCGCTGGAGGTCTCCACCGAGGAGCTGGTCCGCGTCGTCCGGGAGTTCCGGCCGCACGTGATGATCACCTACGACGAGAACGGCGGCTACCCGCACCCGGACCACATCCGCTGCCACGAGGTCTCCGTCGCCGCCTTCGACGCGGCGGGCGACCCGGAGCGGTTCCCCGGCGCCGGCGCTCCGTGGCAGCCGCTGAAGCTCTACTACTCGCACGGCTTCTCCCGCGCGAAGCTGACCAAGTTCCACGAGACGCTGCTCGCCCGCGGCGAGGAGTCGCCCTACGAGGAGTGGCTCAGCAGGTGGGACTCGAACTCGCCCGACGTGATGGAGCGGGTCACCACGCAGGTCGAGTGCGGCGAGTACTTCGACCAGCGCGACGACGCCCTGCGCGCGCACGCCACCCAGATCGACCCGACCAGCCGCTGGTTCGCCGTGCCGCGCGACCTGGAGCGGGAGATCTGGTCCACCGAGGAGTACGAGCTGGCCCGCTCGCTGGTGGACACCACGCTGCCCGAGGACGACCTGTTCTCCGGCGTGCATGAGAAGGTCACCGCATGACGACTGGTTACGACGGCACGGTGGCGCTCGTGGCGCAGGAGCCACCGAAGCCGGACGACCCGGGCGGGCGCGGCGAGGACTTCGGCAAGGCCGCCCCTGTCGGTCTGCTGCTGCTGATCCTGTTCTTCGTCGCGGTCGCGTTCCTGGCCAGGTCGATGAACAAGCACCTGCGCAGGGTCCCCGCCAGCTTCGACAAGCCCGGTGCGAACGAGCCGGAGGCGAGCAAGCCCGAGGAGGGCAAGGAGGAGGAGAAGCCCGGCAACGGGGCCACTACCTCTTCCTGACGCGGACGACGTCGCTGTACACCGCGTGCCGGTACCAGACCCGGCGCGCGGCGATGTCGACGATGTCCTGCTCCGGGTACCGGAACGCGGTGAGCCTGCCGCCGAAGACGCACCCGGTGTCCAGGCACATCGCGTTGTTGACCCACTTCGCCTCGGCGACCGGAGTGTGGCCGTGGAGCACCGTTGCCGCGCCCCGGTACTTCTCGGCCCAGGGCAGCCGCACCGGCAGTCCGTTGGCGTCGAGCTCACCCGTGGTGTCCCCGTACAGCGCGAACTGCTTGGCGCGCCCGGACTCCACGCCGTGCAGCCGTTCCGGCAGCCCGGCGTGCGCCACGACCAGCCGGCCGTCGTCGAGCACCAAGTGGATCGGCAGGCCCAGCAGGAACTCCAGCACCCGTTCGCGGAACTCCTCGGGCTGTTCGGCGAGCTGCTCCAGTGACTCCGCCAGTCCGTGCCGCGCCGAGACCTTCTCGCCGCGCAGCGACCGCGACAGCTTCAGATCGTGGTTGCCGCACACCACCAGCGCGTGCCCTGCCTCGACCATGCCCATCACCAGGCGCAGCACTCCGGGAGTGTCCGGCCCGCGGTCGACCAGGTCGCCGACGAACACGGCCGTGCGGCCCCTGCGGTGCGTGGCGTCGACGGGGCGGCCCCGCTCGTCGCGCACGAGCTCGTAGCGAAGCGCCGCGAGCAGGTCGCTCAGCTCCTCCAGGCAGCCGTGCACGTCACCGATCACGTCGAAGGGGCCGTGCTCGTCGTGTCGGACGACCTGGGAGGACTCGTACATGATGGTCACTCTGCCAAACGGCGCGACCGAGATTCCTGGCGTGCGGCCCCGCTCGGTGAGGTAACCGGGTAGGAACGATCTCGATCCCGACCTCCCCCGAACGAGACCCCCGACACAGGCCCGACCCGGCCCAGCAGCGAAGGGACGCCGATGCCGAACCGGCTCGCCGAATCCACCAGTCCGTACCTGTTGCAGCACGCCGACAACCCCGTTGACTGGTGGCCGTGGGGCGAGGAGGCGTTCGCTGAGGCCCGCCGCCGCGACGTGCCGGTGCTGCTGTCCGTCGGCTACGCCGCCTGCCACTGGTGCCACGTGATGGCGCACGAGTCCTTCGAGGACCCGGAGACCGCCGAGCTGATGAACGCCAACTTCGTCAACGTCAAGGTCGATCGCGAGGAGCGTCCCGACGTGGACGCGGTCTACATGGAGGCGACCCAGGCCATGACCGGCCAGGGCGGCTGGCCGATGACCTGCTTCCTGACGCCGGAGGGCGAGCCCTTCCACTGCGGCACCTACTACCCACCGGCGCCCCGGCCCGGCATGCCGTCCTTCTCCCAGCTCGTGCGGGCCGTTGGCGAGGCGTGGCGCGAGCGCGGCGACGAGGTCCGCGACTCCGCGAAGCGCATCGTCGCCCAGCTCGCCGAGCACGCCGCCCCGCTCCCGTTGTCCACAGTGGACGAAGAGGTGCTCGCGGGCGCGGTGTCCCGGCTGATGACGGACTTCGACGCGCACAACGGCGGTTTCGGTGACGCGCCGAAGTTCCCGCCGTCGATGGTGCTGGAGTTCCTGCTGCGCCACCACGAGCGCACCGGTTCGGTCGAGGCGTTGACCATGGCCGAGGACACCTTCGAGGCGATGGCTCGCGGCGGCATGTACGACCAGCTGGCCGGGGGCTTCGCGCGCTACAGCGTGGACGCGGGCTGGGTCGTTCCGCACTTCGAGAAGATGTTGTACGACAACGCCTTGCTGCTGCGCGGCTACGCGCATCTCGCCAGGCGGACCGGATCGCCGCTCGCGAGCAGGGTCGCGACGGAGACCGCGGAGTTCCTGATCGGCGAGATGCTCACGCCGGAAGGTGGTTTCGCGGCGTCGCTGGACGCGGACACTGACGGCGTGGAAGGGCTGACGTACGCGTGGACACCCGCGCAGCTGACCGAGGCCCTCGGTGCGGAGGACGGGGAATGGGCCGCGCGGCTGTTGGGGGTCACCGAAGAGGGGACCTTCGAGCACGGCACGTCCACGCTCCAGCTGCGTGCCGACCCGGATGACGTGGACCGGTGGGAGCGGGTCAGGGCGCACCTGCTCGGCGCGCGAGCGGGACGCGCTCAGCCCGGTCGTGACGACAAGGTCGTCACCGCGTGGAACGGCATGGCCATCGCCGCTCTGGCTGACGCGGGAACGGCACTGAACCGTCCACAGTGGATTGAAGCGGCTACGTCCGCCGCGGATCTGTTGCTGCGAAGGCACATGGTGGAAGGCCGTCTGCTCCGGAGCTCTCGCAACGGTGTCGCCGGTGCCGCCGCCGGAGTGCTTGAGGACTACGGGTGTCTCGCGGACGGGTTGCTCGCGCTGTACCAGGCGACGACCACGCCCAAGTGGCTGCACACCGCGACCTTCCTGCTCGACACGGCGCTTGAGCACTTCGGTGACCCGGATGAAGCCGGCGTCTTCTACGACACCGCCGACGACGCGGAGAAGCTGGTGCGCCGTCCGTCCGACGTCTCCGACAACGCCAGCCCTTGCGGCAGCTCGTCCCTGGCCGGCGCGCTGCTGACCGCGTCCGCGTTGGCCGGAGCCGACCGCGCCGCCCGCTACCGCGACGCCGCTGAGCACGCGATCGCGCGCGCGGGTCTGCTCGCAGCTCGTGCGCCCAGGTTCGCCGGCTGGTGGCTCGCGGTCGCGGAGGCGCGGCAGCGCGGACCGCTTCAGGTCGCGGTCGTCGGCGAAGCGGGCGACGAGCGACGCCAGGAACTCGCGCGTGCGGCGCTGGCCGCGCTGCCAGGTGGCGCGCTGCTGCTCGTCGGCGAGCCGGACGAGGCCCCGCTGCTGGCTGACCGGCCGCTTGTCGATGGCGCGCCCGCGGCTTACGTCTGTCGAGGCTATGTCTGCGACAGGCCCGTGACCAGCATTGACGAGGTGGTTTCCGCGCTGTCCTGAGTGGTTCGGCCTGCGCCCCCGGTTCGCTGGGGGCGCATTTTTCATGCTCGGGAACAAGCGTTTCCAGTGTTACGTTTACATGGGTGTAATCATGTAATCAAGGAGGACGAGATGCACGGACGATTCGTGATGACCGGCCGCGACCGGCGCGGCTGGGGTGGCGGCGGAGGCCGAGGGCGAGGCGGTTGGCAGCAGGCGGACCTCCCGTCCGCCGACGACGCGGCGGGCTGGTTCGCCGGGCGGCTGCCGGACGGCTGGTTCACCGGGGCGCCGACGGTGACCGCGGACCGCGAGGAGATCGTGGTGGTCGGCGACCTGCCCGCGCTGGACGGGGACCAGGCCGACGAGGTCGGGCGCGCGGCGGCGGAGACCGGCCGGATCGCCCGGTTCCGGGAGCAGACCCGCGAGGAGCGGATCGAGATCGCCAGGCAGGCCGAGCACCGCTACGGGCGCAAGGTCGCGTGGGGAGCCCGGCTCGGCGGCACCGAGGAGCTGTTCACCACGCTGTCGGTGCCAGTGATGACGCGACTGCGCCAGCCGGAGCGTCTGGTGCTGGACACGCTGGTCGATGCGGGCGTTGCCCGCTCGCGCTCGGAGGCTCTCGCATGGGCGGTCCGCCTGGTCGGCGAGCACGCGGAGAACTGGCTCGGCGAGCTGCGCGAGGCGATGACGAAGGTGGACGAGCTGCGCGCGAAGGGCCCCGAGCTGTAGGGCAGGGCCACGGCGGGCGGCGTCCCGCGACTTGGACACAGCGCGGCTTCACGAGCATCCTCGACGCGGACCCCGCGTTCGGGAAGCGCGCATGCCACGTCGGCCGCCTGGGCCTGGCCAGGGAACGCCGGGTGTAGGGATCCGCCAGAGGTCCTGGTAACCGCCTGTGGTGGCGTGCGCACTCCCAGTACCATCCGGCCGCGTGGCGGATCCTCTGATAGCTGGCCGGTTCCAGCTCCACGAGAAGATCGGTTCGGGAGGCAAGGGCGTCGTCTGGCGCGCCACAGACGAGGAACTCGGCCGAGTGGTCGCGATGAAGCGAGCGCTGCCCGGTGCCAGCGAGCGGGAGCTGGCGCGGCTGAGGCGGGAGGCCCGGATCGCGGCGGCGCTGCACCACCCGCATGTGGTCACCCTGTTCGACGTGGTCCGAGACGGGCCCGACCGCTGGCTCGTGATGGAGTACGTGCCCTCGCGGAGCCTGGCCGAGATCCTCGACGAGCGCGGTTCGGTGTCCCCGCGGTGGGCGGCGTCGATCGGGGCGCAGGTCGCCGACGCGATGCGCGCCGTGCACGCCCACGGGATCGTGCACGGTGACATCAAGCCGGGCAACGTGCTCGTCACCGAGGACGACATCGCCAAGCTGACCGACTTCGGCATCTCCAGCGTGACCGGCGGTGGGGTGACGCAGACCGACTGCGGCCTGGTCAGCGGCACCCCCGCCTACCTCGCCCCCGAGGTCGCCGCCTACGGGGACGCGACCACGGCCTCGGATGTGTTCTCGCTCGGGGCAACCCTGTTCGCCGCGGTGGAGGGGACATCGCCGTTCGGCACCGCGGACGACCCTCGGGCGATGCTGCGCAGGGCCAGCCTCGGGCGCGTCTCGTCGGCCAGCAGCGCGGGTGAGCTGACACCGGTGCTGGAGGCGCTGCTCCAGCGGGAGCCCGAGGATCGGCCGAATGCGGGGGAGGTCCTGCGCGCGCTCAGACGGGTTGCCGGCGAGCCCGACGAGCCCGTTGAAGTTTCGTCCACTATGGACAGTCCGGGTCCTCGCTCCCGCTGGCGCCGCGCCGCGCTGGTCACCCTGGCCGTCGCGGTGCTCGCGGCCATCGCGCTGGTGCCCACCATCGGCGGGTCCGGCCCGCCTCCGGTGGCCGCGGGCGATCCCCGGTCCGCCGATCCCTGTGCCCTCATGGATGCCGGCGTGCTCAAGGGCTTCGGGGCGGCCAGGCTGGTCACGGATCGCGGAGTCTTCAGCCGCTGCGATGTGTTCGTGCGGCTACCGGACGGAATCGAGGTCGACGTCGAGCTGGAGTTCGAGGACGCGTTGCCACCCGGGATGAGCCCTCCGGGACAGGTCGAACAACGGGACCGCCTGGTCATCGCCCGGCAGCCGTACACGGGCACCCGCTGCGAGCACACCCTGGTCCTGGCCGACCGGAACCGCGTCGTCATCGCCGCCAAACGATCCAAGCGGGGTTCGACGGACCTGTGCGCGCTGGCCGAGGCCGCGACCAGCCACGCCGTGGCGGTGCTCGAACAGCGGGGTGGCGTGCCGCGTCGCACGGCGGGGTTCGTAGCCAACTCGCTCGCCACGTTGCCCGCCTGCGGGCTGCTCAGCGCCGAGGCGCTCAACCGGGTTCCCGGGATCGACGCCTCCCAGCCGGACACCGCCTTCGCCGACTGGGAATGTCGTTGGCGGAGCACGACCAGCGCCAGCAGGGTGGCGGTGGTCTTCGATCGCCACCAGCCGCTGACGAGGGCGGACGGACAGCCGGTTCGGATCGGTGACCGTGATGCCTTCTTCAAGCCGGAGGAGGGCGAAGACCACGACACCTGCGCGGTTCGGGTGCCCCACCGGACGTACCCCGACTCGAACGGCAGGGTCGAGCTGCTGCGCGTTCTCGCCAGCGGCGAGCCGTCGATGGATCAGCTCTGCGCGACGGCCATCGAGCTGGCCAGATCGGCCGTCGCGAAGCTGCCGCCTGCCTGAGGCCCAGTTCGGGAGGGGTCCCGGCGACATGCGGGAACCTGTGCCCACGGCGCGTCAAAGGGAGTTGAGATGAACGACGAGGACGGACAGCGACTGCCACCCGCCCACGACAGCCTGGCGTTCGGCGCCAGGGCCACGGTCCCCGCGACGATCTTCGCTCTCTCGATCACGGGAGGGATCACGGTCAAGCCCCGCGAGGGACGCACGATCCTGTTCGGGCGCAACCGCCTCGACGTGCACGTCTGCCTGGGGGAGACCGATCGCCGGGTCAGCCGTCAGCAAGGGGTGGTGTTCCACCAGGACGGCAGGTGGTGGGTGCGCAACACCGGGCGCCTGCCCGTGCGGCTGCCGGGCTCGCGGATGCTGTTCACCGACGAGCAGTCCCTACCGCTGGCCGCCGGGTACACGCCACTGTTCGTGCGCGGTTCGAAGGGCAGGGAGCACCTGCTTGAGCTGTTCGTGACCGGTGAGGACGGGCGGCTTCCCGGGACCCGCCACAACGACCCGACGCAACCGCCGCGAACTTGGAAGCTCCAGGAAGACGAGCGGCTGGCGCTGACGGTCCTGGGGCAGCGCTACCTGCTCCACGAGGCGTTCCCCCGACCGCTGTCCTGGGAGCAGACCGCCGAGCTGCTCGACGAGCTCCAACCGGAGGCCGGCTGGACGGCCAAGCAGGTCGCGCACAAGGTCACCGCGGTCCGAAACCGGCTCTCCCGCGAGGGCGTCCCCGGGCTGACCCGTGAGGAGGTCGGTGAGCCGGTCGGCAACACCCTCAACGACAACCTGATCAAGGAGCTCGTGTTGTCCACGACCCTCATCCCGCCGGACCTCGCCCGGCTCGACCGGGGTCAGGGGTACATCACGAACCAGATCGCGATGTAGTGGCAGATCGCGGCGAGCACGGTGGCGGCGTGGAAGAACTCGTGGTGCCCGAAGGTCTTCGGCCACGGGTTCGGCCACGACGTCGCGTAGAGCACGCCGCCGATGGTGTAGAACGCGCCGCCGACCAGCAGCAGCACCAGGGCGGTGACCCCGCCGGTCGCCAGGATGTCCGGCAGCACGAACACCGCCACCCAACCGAGCGCGATGTAGATCGGAGTGCCCAGCCAGCGCGGCGCGGTCGGCCACGCGAGCTTCAGCGCGACGCCCGCGATCGCGCCGCCCCAGACCACGGCGAGCACGGTGGTGCCGGTCTCCGGCGGCATGGCCAGCAACGAGAACGGCGTGTAGGTGCCCGCGATGAACACGAAGATCATCGAGTGGTCCAGCCGCTTCATCCACACCTGCGCCTGGCTGGTGAGCCAGTCCCGCCGGTGGTACAGCGCGCTGATACCGAACAGGCCGAGCACGGTCACCGCGTAGACCGACGTGCCGAAGGCCGCCTTCGCGCCGACGGTGGACGCGGCGAGCGCGATCAGCGTGGCTCCGGTGGCGAAGGAGGTCCAGAAGGACCAGAAGTGGATCCAGCCCCGCATCAGCGGCTTCTCGAAGACCGGCTCCACCGTGGGTGCAAGGGATTCAGTGGTCACGAGCCAAGGTTACGACACCGTAGGTTACGCGCGCGTAACCTGTGGTCGTTTGCACAGTCCCCCACCATATCTCCGCCATTCGCGGGCTTATGGACCTCCCTGGATGTGCTCACCCGTCCATAAGCCCGCGAATGGCCGTACGTGTGCCGTGGGTTAGGGGAGGAGGCGGGCGTGTTCGACCTTGAGGCAGCGGTTGGAGACCACGGCGAGGCCCGCGTCCCGTGCGCGGGACTCGGCCTCCGGGTTGGTGATGCCCAGTTGCAGCCAGACGGCTTTCGCGCCGACCTTGATCGCCGACTCCACCACGGGGGGCACGTCTTCGGGGCGGCGGAAGACGTCCACCACGTCGATCGGCTCCTGGATGTCCTCGAGCGCGGCGTGGACCGGGTTGCCGAACAGCTCGCCCGACAGCTTCGGGTTGACCGCGAGCACGCGGAAGCCCGCGTGCTGGAGGTAGGTCGCCACCGCGTGGCTTGCCCTGTCCGGGCGGTCGCTCGCGCCGACCACCGCGACGGTCCGCATCGACCGGAGGATTCGCTCGATCACTGTTGACTCACCGTAGCCGTTCATATCGGGAGTGTGGCCGGTTCGGGGGGCTCCCGCGCCGCGCGTACCCTTTTCAGACGTGGGTGTGCGTGATACGCGGTTGTGGAAGCGGGCCCGGGACATTGTCTACAAGGGCTACGAGTGGCGACTCAGTCGCGCCATCGTCGGCACCCAGCACCCGCGGCACGTCGGGGTCATGCTCGACGGCAACCGCCGGTGGGCTCGCGAGGCCGGGCTCGTCGACGTCAACGACGGCCACCGCGTGGGCGCGAGCCGGATCGCCCACCTGCTGAACTGGTGCCAGGACGCCGGGGTCGAGGTCGCGACGCTGTGGCTGCTGTCCACCGACAACCTCAACCGCGAGGCGTCCGAGCTCCAGCCGCTGCTGGAGATCATCGCGGGCGTCGTCGACGAGCTGGCCGCGCCGGAGACCCCGTGGCAGGTGCGCATCGTCGGCACGCTGGACAAGCTGCCCACCGAGATCGCCCACCGCATCTCCGCCGCCTCGGTGCGCACCAAGAACCGCACGGGCATGCAGGTCAACATCGCCGTCGGCTACGGCGGCAGGCAGGAGATCGCCGACGCGGTCCGCAAGCTGCTGCTCAAGCACGCCGAGGCGGGCACCAGCATCGAGGAGCTGGCCGAGGTCCTCGACGTCGACCACATCGCCGAGCACCTCTACACCTCCGGCCAGCCCGACCCGGACCTGGTGATCCGCACCTCCGGTGAGCAGCGGCTGTCCGGGTTCCTGCTCTGGCAGTCCGCGCACTCGGAGTTCTGGTTCTGCGACGCGTACTGGCCGGACTTCCGCCGCGTCGACTTCCTGCGCGCGCTGCGCGAGTACGGCGCGCGGCACCGACGTTTCGGGAACTGAGCGCGGGATCGTAGGCTCCCCCGTCGTGGAGGGAACCCAGCTCGTTCGCGAGTACCTGCTGCTAGGCCTGCGGTTCGACCGCCTCGTCGACGGCTTCGTCGACGCGTACACGGGGGATCCCGCGCTGCGCAGGCGGATCGAGAACGAGCCCAAACCAGACCCCGCCGCTCTTGCCGCTCGCGCAAGGGATCTGCGTGGCGAGCTGGCCGGAATCGACCTCGCGCCGGAGCGCGTGCGCTTCCTCGACGCCCACCTGACCGCGCTGGAGTGCTCGGGCCGCAAGCTCGCAGGGCAGGAGGTCGGCTTCGTCGACGAGGTCGATGCGTACTTCCAGGTCCGGATCACCCGGGGCGACGAGGACGTCTACCGCGAGGCGCACCGGGAGCTGGACCGGCTGCTGCCCGGTGGTGGTCCGCTGCGCGAGCGGCTCAGCTCCTTCCGCAAGCGTGACGAGGTGCCCGCCGAGAAGCTGGAGCCGTGCGTGCTCGCGCTCTCCAGCGCCCTGCGCGACAAGGCCCGCGACGTCTTCGGCCTGCCGGAGCAGGAGACCGTCGAGTACGAGATCGTCTCGGACAAGCCGTGGAGCGGCTTCAACTACTACCTCGGCGGCTACCGGTCGAAGGTCGCGATCAACGCCGACCTCGGGCACCGGATGGCGAACCTGCCGCACCTGGTCGCGCACGAGTCCTACCCGGGTCACCACACCGAGCACTGCCGCAAGGAGGCGGGCCTCGTCGGCAAGCGCGGCCAGGACGAGCAGACGATCTTCCTGGTGAACACGCCGCAGTGCCTGATGGCGGAGGGCCTTGCCGACCTGGGGCTGCACGCGCTGGTCGGCGCGGGCTGGGGGCCGTGGACGCAGGAGATCCTCGGTGACCTCGGCCTGCACATGGAGGGCGAGCAGGTCGAGCGCATGGAGGGCGCGCTCGGCGGGCTGCTGTCGGTGCGGCAGGACGCGGCGCTGATGCTGCACCACCACGGAGCCGACCCGGACGAGGTCGCCGCGTTCCTCCAGCGCTGGCTGCTGGTCAACGAGGCCCGTGCCCGGCAGATGCTGCGCTTCCTCTCCGACCCGCTGTGGCGCGCCTACACCACGACCTACGTCGAGGGTTACCGCCTGCTGCGCGCCTGGCTGGACGCACGCCCCAGCGGCCAGGAGCTGTCGGAGCGCTACCGCAGGCTGCTCGACGAGCCGCTGGTGCCCGTCACCGTGCGCGAGGAGCTCGCCGCGGCCGTTCCGGTGGTCCCGCATGGTGGCTGACCAACCGGGAGCGGTGTTGTGCGTCGGCCTGGCCACGGTCGACGTGCTGCACCGGGTCCAGGGCTTCCCCTCGGCGAACAGCAAGATCACCGCGACCCGGCAGGACGTGGCCGCGGGCGGGCCCGCGACGAACGCGGCCGTCACCGCCGCCGCGCTGGGCTCGCGGGTCACGCTGCTCACCGCGCTGGGCACGCATCCGCTCGCGCACTCCGTCCGCGACGAGCTCACCGGCTTCCGGATCACCGTTCGCGACGCCGCGCCCGACCGCACCGAGGCGCCGGGGGTCTCCGCGGTCGCGGTGCACGAGGGCACGGGGGAGCGCAGCGTGGTCTCGGCCGACGCGCGTGGTGTCGATCCCGGACCACCCGCCGAGCTGACGCAGCTGGTGTCCGGGGTGGACGTGGTGCTGATCGACGGGCACCACCCCCGGCTGGCGCTCGCCGCGGCGCAGACGGCGGCCAGGATCGGCGTCCCGGTGGTCTTCGACGCGGGCCGCTACAAGCCCCATCACGAGCAGCTCCTGGACTGGGTCGACATCGCGGTGTGCTCCGGCGACTACCGGTTACCGAATTGTGAGCAGGAGGAGCGGACAATTCGGGCGCTGAGCGAACGGGTCGCCGTGGGGGCCATGACGCGCGGAAGTGATCCGATCGTGTGGTGGCATGACGACATCCGTGGCGAGGTCCCGGTCCCGGTCGTATCGGTTCAGGACACGCTCGGTGCCGGAGACGCCTTCCACGGCGCGTTCGCCCACGCGGTCGCAGCCCAGGGGTGGAACGGCGGAAAAGTTGCTGATCACCTGCGTTTTGCGGGCCTGGTGGCGACGGTCAGGGTGCAGCACGCCGGGCCCCGAAGTTGGCTGGAGAAGCTACCCTCAGTAGTTGGTTTGGACTCGCCCCAGGTGCTCTGAGCAGGGGGCCGTCGGCGTCCGCGGCGCTACGTGAGCGGTACGTAGCGTTGTGATGACGATCTAGCGAATCACCTGTGTGGCTGTCTGCGGGGGGTCGGTGTTCGGGGGTAACTTCCGTTGTGGTAGGCCGTGTCCGAAGCGGCCTGCCCCGGGAGGCCCTGGTCTTGGTTGTCAACTGCGTGACGGTCACACCGTCCACACGACACCCGAGGGGGCCGGCGCCCGGCCCTCGCGACCGCGAGGCCTGAAGCCGGACACACCGGCTTCGGAGCTTCGAGGTTCACCAGGGCGGATGCCCGGCCCACCGAGGTAAGCGGACGCGGACGCCGCGTTCGTGAGGGAGTTGCCGTGACAGCACGACGTTCCCAAGCGCAGGCGAACAGCCAGTCCTCCAACACTTCCAGGACCACACCGAAGCAGGACGGAGCCGCGGGCACCACCGGCCCCGTCCCCGAGCGCACCTACGTGATCGACACTTCGGTGCTGTTGTCCGATCCCTGGGCGATAACCCGGTTTGCCGAGCACGCCGTGGTGCTTCCGCTCGTCGTGGTCGGGGAGCTGGAGGGAAAGCGACACCACCCCGAACTGGGCTGGTTCGCGAGGGAGGCATTGCGCCTGCTCGACGAACTGCGGCTGAGGCACGGCCGGCTCGACACCCCGGTGCCGATCGGCGAGCAGGGTGGTGTCCTGCACGTCGAGCTCAACCACTCCGACCCCCAGGTGCTGCCACCGGGGTTCCGGACGGACTCCAACGACGCCAGGATCCTCGCGTGCGCGTTGAACCTGGCGGCGGACGGACTCGCGGTCACCCTGGTCACCAAGGACATGCCGTTGCGGGTCAAGGCGGGTGCTGTCGGTCTCGACGCCGACGAGTACCGCGCCCAGGACGTCACCCCGTCCGGCTGGAACGGCATGGCCGACCTCGAAGTGGGCTCCGCGGTCGTCGACGCGCTCTACAAGGAGAGCGTCATCGACCTCGACGAGGTCAGGGACATGCCGTGCCACACCGGTCTGCGGCTGCTCGCGGGCTCGGCGAGCGCGTTGGCCAGGGTCACCCCGGAGAAGCGCGTGCGGCTCGTGCGCGGGGACCGGGAGGCGTTCGGGCTGCACGGCAGGTCCGCTGAGCAGCGGATCGCGCTGGACCTGTTGCTGGACCCCGACGTCGGCATCGTCTCCCTCGGTGGCCGCGCCGGAACGGGGAAGTCCGCGCTGGCGTTGTGCGCCGGCCTGGAGGCGGTGATGGAACGCCGTCAGCACCGCAAGGTCGTGGTGTTCCGCCCGGTGTACGCGGTCGGCGGTCAGGAGCTCGGTTACCTGCCGGGTTCGGAGACCGAGAAGATGCAGCCGTGGGCGCAAGCGGTCTTCGACACCCTCGGGGCCTTGGCGGGCAAGGACGTCATCGACGAGGTGATGGACCGAGGGATGCTGGAGGTGCTGCCGCTGACCCACATCCGAGGGCGGTCGCTGCACGACTCGTTCGTGATCGTGGACGAGGCGCAGTCCTTGGAGCGCAACGTGTTGCTCACGGTGCTGTCCAGGCTCGGCTCGGGATCGCGGGTGGTGCTCACCCACGACGTCGCCCAGCGCGACAACCTCCGGGTCGGCCGCTACGACGGCATCGCGGCGGTGATCGAGAAGCTCAAGGGACACCCGCTTTTCGCGCACGTCACGCTGACCCGGTCGGAGCGCTCGCCGATCGCGGCGCTGGTGACCGAACTGCTTGAGGGGGACATCATCTCCTGATTGCCTGACGCAGCAAGGAAAAGTGGCCCTCGCCCGGTTGCGGCGAGGGCCACTTTCCACGTCACCAGCCCGAGGGCAGCGGCCTGCCTTCGGCGAAACCGGCCGCCGACTGCATGCCGAGCACCGCGCGCTCGTGGAACTCCTCCAGGGTGTGCGCGCCCGCGTAGGTGCACGCGGAGCGGACTCCGGAACAGATCGAGTCGAGCAGGTCCTCGACGCCCGGTCGGTTCGGGTCCAGCCGCATCCGCGAGGTGGAGATGCCCTCCTCGAACAGCGCCTTGCGCGCGCGGTCGAAGGCGTTGTCGGTGCGGGTCCGCGCGCTCACTGCCCGCTTGGACGCCATGCCGAAGGACTCCTTGTACGGCCGCCCGGCCTCGTCGCGCAGCAGGTCGCCAGGGGACTCGTAGGTACCGGCGAACCAGGAGCCGACCATCACCGACGCGGCTCCGGCGGCGAGGGCCAGCGCCACGTCGCGCGGGTGCCGGACACCGCCGTCGGCCCACACGTGCTTGCCGAGCCGCCGCGCCTGCGCCGAGCACTCCGCGACCGCGGAGAACTGCGGCCGCCCGACACCGGTCATCATCCGCGTCGTGCACATCGCTCCGGGACCGACGCCGACCTTGATCACGTCGGCACCCGCGTCGACCAGGTCGCGCACTCCCTCCGCGGTGACCACGTTGCCCGCCACCACCGGCACGTCCGGGGCGACCGAGCGCACGGCCTTGAGCGCGCTGATCATCTTCTCTTGGTGGCCGTGCGCGGTGTCCACGATCAGCGCGTCCACGCCCGCTTCCAGCAACGCGCGGGCCTTCGCCGCCACGTCGCCGTTGACGCCGACCGCCGCGGCCACCCGCAGCCTGCCGAGGTCGTCGAGCGCGGGCCGGTAGATGTCCGCCCGCAGCGCGCTCACCTTGGTCAGGGCACCGGCGAGGCGGCCGTCGGCGTCCACGGCAACGGCGAGCTGGCCCGTCCCGCCGTGCAGCGCCTCGAAGACCTCGCGCGGCGCGGTGTCCAGCGGCAGCGCGACCAGCTCGGTGTCAGCCACCTCGCCGAGGCGGGTGAAGCGGTCCACCCCGGTGCAGGACTCCTCGGTGACGATGCCGACCGGGTGGTGGTCCTCGTCCACGACGACCACGGCGTGGTGGGCGCGCTTGGGCAGCAGGTTCACCGCGTCGGCGACCGCGTCGTGCGGGTGCAGCACCAACGGGGTGTCCCAGACGGGGTGGCGGGCCTTGACCCAGCCGACGATCTCGGCGACCGCCTCGGGGGCGACGTCCTGCGGCAGCACCACGAGACCACCGCGCCTGGCGACCGTCTCGGCCATCCTGCGGCCCGCAACGGCGGTCATGTTGGCCACCACGATGGGAATCGTGGCACCTGTTCCGTCCACAGTGGACAGATCGACGTCGAACCTGGACTCGACGCCGGAGCGCCCCGGCACCAGGAAGACGTCGTCGTAGGTCAGGTCGTAGCGGGGCTCATGCCCGTCGAGGAAGCGCACGAACAGGTGAGCGTACCCGCGCGCACGTGTTCCCGCCGTCTGCTCGACGAAGGTCCTATACGGCCTGGCTCGCCATGTGCGCGGCCGCGTACCGCGGTCGGCGCACGGGCGCCGGGGTCACCGGCCGCACGTCGAGGACGCTCAGCAGGGACCAGCGGACCAGTCCGTCCTCGCCGCGGCGCACGGTCTCCAGGGAGCTGCCGTGCCGTTCCGCGGTGTCATAGGCCTCCTCCGGAGAGGACGCGTTGACCATCAGGTTCATCTGCTCGTAGCGGGGCTGGTGATCAGTCCGGTCGGACGAGGAGACCAGGACGACGAGTGCGCGGTAGCTCTGGGTGATCATTCAGTCCTCCTGATCGTCGCGCCGCCGTTGGCGGAGCGGACCACGATGCCGCCCTGGGCGGCGTTCAGCCGACGGTCTGCCTCGATCACCGGGCTGGCGCCCACCTCCAGCCGCACCGCGTCGGAGCCGACCACCGCGACGATCGGCTCGCGCCCGCTCTCCGCCGAAGCCGGCCAGGTGTACGGCCCGCAGACGCCGAGCGCCAGCGCCCCCAGGGCGACGACTGCGGCCATCCGGTTGCGTTGCCCCATCACTAGGACCGTCCGAGAGAGATGTCGCCCACGCCCGCGACCACGCGGACCGTGCGGTCGCTCGCGGCGTCGTTGTCGATGCCGGAGTGCAGCTCGCCCCGCTCGGGACGCACGTCGAGCCGGTAGCGCTCAGCGCCCGTGGGCAGGGTCAGTCGCACGTCACCTCGGGCCACCTGGAGGTCGACCGTCGTCGGCGCGGCGGCGAAGTCGACCCGCACGTCACCGTGCTCGGCGATCGTCTCGACCCGCCCGCTGCGCAGCTCGCCCAGCGAGACGTCGCCGTCCCGCGCGGTGATCTTCAGGTCGCCCGTCACCCGGTCGCCCCGGACGTCCCCGCGGTCGGCCTTCAGCTCCAGCCTGCTGGTGACCCCGGAGACCCGGACGTCTCCCGCTCCGATCTCGACCACCAGGTTGACCTGCGGCGGCACCTTGACGACGTAGCGGTTGTCGCAGATGCCCCGCGAGGACTCCGGACACCCGTCGTCCAGCCAGAGGTCCGCGTTCTCCATCGCGAGCCGGTTGGCGCGGTCGGCAGCCCCGCCGGTCCGGTACCGGGTGACGTCGACCGTCGCCGCGGTGCCCTGCTCCAGGGTGAGGTCGCCCCGGTCGCGCACGTGCACCCGCAGCTCCGGCGCGGAGAACTGGAAGGTCGTCGTGGTGGGGATGTCCGCGCCGTTCTTCTGCGGCCGGGTGTCGCAGGCGCTGAGCGCCAACGCCCCGAGCACCACCACGAGCGCTGCCGCGGTCCCCCTGCTGCTGCGTGCCACCTGGTCCTCCTGGCGAATGGCCGAGCCCGTCACCCATGACTCTGCCCGCGGGAGGGGGTCGAGGGGATCAGGGAAGCCCCCGATCCGATACTGGGGTTGTCCGTACCCCCACGAGGAGGTCGCGGACCGCGTCGATCGTGTCCGCGTCGCCGGCGTCCTTGTCCGGCCGGTACCGCAACACCCTGGCGAACCGCAGTGCCACACCACCGGGATAACGCGGACTGACCTGGGCGCCGTCCAGCTCGATCTCCACGACCAGCTCCGGCCGCAGGTGCACCGTGTGGTCGTCCCTGTGCGTCTGTCTTCTCTGGAGTTCCCTGGTCTGCCACGCCAGCAGCTCGTCGGTGAGGCCCTTGAACGTCTTGCCCACCATGATCGGCGGCCCGCCGTCCAGGTCCCGCGCGCCCAGGTGCAGGTTGGACAGGAGGCCGGTGCGCCTGCCGTGCCCCCACTCCGCCGCCAGCACCACCAGGTCGAGGGTGTGCGCGGGCTTCACCTTCCGCCAGGCCCGTCCCCGCCTGCCCGCGGCGTAGCCGGAGTCCATGGCCTTGACCATCACGCCCTCGTGCCCCGCCGCGAGCGCCGCGTCCAGCAGCGCGGCAGCCTCGTCGGCCGTCGGGTCCACAGTGGACGGAATGCGGTGCTCGCCCGCGACTTCGTCAAGTGCCGCAAGGCGTTCCCGCAGCGGCGCGTCCAGCAGGTCCACCCCGTCCAGGTGGAGCACGTCGAAGAAGTACGGGTGCAGCAGCAGTTCTCTGGGGTCCGTCGCGCCGAACCTGCTCATCGTCTCCTGGAACGGCCGGGGCCTGCCGTCGTCGGTCAGCGCCAGCGTCTCGCCGTCGAGCACCACCGAGCGGCACGGCAGCGCGCGCACCAGCTCGACCAGTTCCGGCACGCGCCCGGTGATCTCCCGCAGGGTCCTGGTGTAGACATGCACCTCCTCGCCGTCGCGGTGCACCTGGATCCGCGCGCCGTCGAGCTTGTACTCCACGCTGGAGGAGCCCTGTTCGGCGATGGCGGTGTCCAGCGACTCCGCCGGGGAGGCCAGCATCGGCCGCACCGGCCTGCCGAGCCGGAGCCGGAACGCGGCCAGCCCCCGTTCGCCCTCGGCGCGGGCCGCCACCGCCGTCGCGGCGAGGTCGCCGCTGAGCATCAACGCCCGCCGCACCGCCTCCGGCGGCACCTCGTACGCCGTGGCCACCGCGTCGACCATGACGCCCTCCAGCGCACCCTGGCGCAGCTCGCCGACGAGCAACCGGAACAGGAACCGCTGCTCGTCCTCGGTCGCGTCGGAGAACAGCTCTGTCAACAGCGATCTCCTGCGGTCCGTCGCCCCCTTGCCGCCGATCTCGGCGAGGCGTTGCAGGTAGTCGTCCACAGCGGACAGTGAGAGCGCCGGTTCCGCGGCGGGGGGCGCCGTCAGCTCGGACAGCAGTCGCCAGCCGACCCCGATCTTCCCCTGGCGCGGCACGCCGACCAGCAACGCGACCACCAGACCGGCGCGCGTCGGGTCGGGCGCCGCGCGCAGCAGCTCGGCCAGCGCGGTGGTCTTCGCGCGGCGGGAACGGGTGGCGCCCACCACGGCCGATGTGGTGACAAGCTCGGCGAGCAGCATGCGGCCATGATGTGCCGGAGGTCTGACATTCGCGCCCGGGTCACCACCGTTCGGGTGGCGTCCATCCGGTTGGTCTTCCACGCCGAACCTCTCAGGTTTCTTGCCAACCGGCCTGTCAAGCGGCACATTTCTACATGCTTTTCGCGAGCCAGCAGGGCCTTTGGTGAAAATGAAAATACTTCACGGTAGCTTTTCGTTCATTGCCTATGAAACGGCTCGCGAGTTGGTAAATGCTGAACGGTGCAACGAACATCACCCTTATAGCCGTTTCAATGGTGATCGCCTTCGTCTACCTTGAATGACCTTGGCATCGAGGTGGGGCTGCCCCGTTTCTCGGTCCGCTCCGCGGTGGGGCCCTTGTTTCCTGGTTGCGATTGTGGGCGAGATTTGTTACTTCTTGTTCCCCGTCTCGTCCGGGATTTCTGTGGGAGTGGTGACAGGTGATTGTGACCGATGGCGATATCAAAAGACCGTCCGAAAGGGGTGTTGACTGGAGTGCTCAATGTACCGATGCGTACGGGCAGAGCAGCGACTTCGGCGTCATCCGCACACCGGACGGCATTGTCCTGGTCGCGCCGCCAGGCGGGTCTGGGTTGTTCGATTTCGGCGAGCTCTGCGAGCTGATTTCGCGGCTGACTCAGGACGCCGGAGGCATGTTGCCGACTGCTCCGAAAACGAGCGAGGACGACTTTCAATGAGTGCAGTACACGAGTTGCGTTCCCCTGTTCCGGGCGAGAATGAAGAAGACGAGCGTTTTTACTCGGAGATACTCAGGCAAATCGGCAGAGGGCACGACGGACTGCTTGCTCTGGTTCAGAGCGGTCGGCTACGCCGTAGTGAGTACCCGCCCTTGCTCCACCTCACGCAGGGCTGGCAGTGGATTCTCGACCGGCACGCCAGGGACGAGAAGGGCCGCTGCGAGGGTTGCCGGAGGAATATGGTCGGGCGGCGTCCGATGTGGCCGTGCAGTCACGTCAAGGAGATCCACAGCGCATTGACAGACTGAGCTCGTGCCCGACCGGCCCGGTGTCGATGCCGAAGGCACCCACCGAGGCAGGCATGACCAGGCCATCCGGCCTGCAGACCCCTCGGCCGAGCGCGTCCCTCCTCCGCAGCCGCCGAGAGTGGTGAGGCCGGAACATGGGGTTGCGGTCAACGATCCCCGAGTCGCTGACCGCAACCCCCCTCCGGAGTCAGTTCAGCTCAGGGCCTCGGCCATCTCCGACACCGCCGCACGCAGCCGATCCGGGCTCAACGCGGCATAGCCGAGCACCAGCCCGGGATACGGGCACGGCAACCCCCAGCAGTGCCTGGACAGCGCGAGCGCGTGAACACCCCGCGCCGCCAGCCGGTCCTGGGCTTCGACGTCGCTGGTTCCCTCTGGCAGCCGGACGACCAGGTGCAAGCCGGCCGCGATGCCCACGACCGCCCACTCCGGGAAACACGTCCGCACCGCCGCGAGCAGGGCGTCCCTGCGTTCCCGATAGACCAACCGCGTCCGGCGCAGGTGCCGGTCGTAGCCACCCTCCCGCAGGAACCGCGCGAAGGTGGCCTGCGGCAACGGCCCGCACCCGAGGTCGTGCATGAGCTTGCGCCGGGTCAGCGCCCTCGCGGTCGCGGGCGGCGCGACCAGCCACCCCAGGCGCAACGCGGGTGCGAGGGTCTTGCTGACACTGCCGAGGTACGCCACCCGCGCCGGGTCCATCGCCTGCATGGCGCCGATCGCGGGCCGGTCGTACCGGTGCTCGGCGTCGTAGTCGTCCTCGATCACCATGCCGTCCCGCTCGCGAGCCCACGCGAGCAACGCGTGCCGCCGCTCCGGGCTCAACGCCACGCCGAGCGGGAACTGGTGCGCCGAGGTGACGAGGACCGCGCGACAGTCCGTGGCAGCCAGGTCCGCCACCCGCAACCCGTGGTCGTCCACCGGCACCGGGCGCACCTTGAGCCCGTGTGAGCGGAGCAGGTCCGCCTGGCCCTCGTGGCTCGGGTGCTCCACCGCGATGCTCGTGTGAGCGTTGTCCCGCAGCACATCGGCGAGCAGAGCCATCGCCTCGGAGGCACCGTGGGTGATCACCACGTCGCCGGGGGAGGCCACGACCGACCGGACCCGGCCCAGATAGCCCACCAGCTCCGTGCGCAGTTCGGCGAGCCCGGCGGGATCGGGGTAGCCGAGCGCGGCGTCCGGCAGCTCCGCCAGCACCGCCTTGGTCGCCGCGACCCACGCCGCCCTGGGGAACATGCTCAGCGCGGGCAAGCCGGATCGCAGGTCGTAGCGCCACTTCCTGGCCGTCGCGACCGGCGCGTCCTCCGGGGCCGCCGCCGTGTTCACCGCGTCGGCGACCCGGGTGCCGGAGCCGCGCTTGCTGATCAGGTACCCCTCGGCGACGAGCTGCTCGTAGGCGGCGGTCACGGTCCCGCGCGAGACACCGAGCTGCGCGGCCAGGTCGCGGCTCGACGGCAGCCTGATCCCCGCGCGCAGCCCGCCGGAGCGCACGGCCGCCCGGAGCGCGCGCTCGACCGACCGCGCGGAGCCGTCCAGGTCCGGGAGCAGCAGCTCTCGCAAAGTGGTCCAGTTGCTCGCCATCAGAGTGGAGCTTAATCGTGGACCACTTCGAGTACAGGCTGGCCGCATGACAAGCCTTCGGACTCGCGGTGTGCTCTGCGGAGTGCTGACCGCCGTCATGCTCGGCGGCATGGTGCCGGTCACCGCACTGCTCTCCGACTACCCGCTCTTCCCGGCCCAAGCGGTCCGCTACGCCGTCGCCGCCGTGCTCCTCATCGGGTTCATGCTGCTCCGCCGCCAGCCGCTGCCCAAACCATCGCTTCGCGACGTGCTCGCGCTGACCGCGACCGCGGCCACTGGAATGGTCGGCTTCAGCGCGGCGGTGCTCTACGCGCAGCAGTACGCGGAGGGCGGCTTCGTTGCCGCCGTCATCGGTGGGAGTCCACTCGTTGTCGCGCTGGTCGCGCCACTGCTCGCCAGGCGACGCCCGGTCGCGAAGACGGTCGCTGGCACAGCGCTGGTGGTCGCCGGTGTGGTCGTCCTGTCCGGAGGCGGCGCGTGGCACGGTCCCGGACTGGTGTTGGCGCTGCTCGCGATGTTCGGTGAGGCGTCGTTCACGTTGTTCGCGGTCGGTGTGATCGCGCGGCTCGGCGTGGTCGCGGTGTCCGCCTACTCGTGCGTCGTCGCAGCCATCGGATCGGCCGTCATAGGCAGTGGAGACGCTTGGCGAATGCCTACGCCCACCGAGCTGTTCGCTGTGCTGTTCCTCGCGGTCATGGTGACGGCGGTGGCCTTTGTCCTCTGGTACTACTGCGTTTCTGTGCTCGGAGCGGCCAACGCGGCGGTGATGATCGGTCTGGTGCCTGTGTTCGGGCTGCTCGCCACGGTCGCGCTCGGCCGACAGGACCTCACGGCCGTGGCAGTGCTTGGGGCGCTCGTGGTGGCGGTGGGGTGCGTGGTCGGCCTACGCGCGTCCCGTACCCCACCGTCGGTCAGTGACCTCCGCGAGCCATGCGAAGCACGTCCAGAGCCTCGTCCAGCTGCTCCTCGGTGATCCGCCCTTCCGAGACGTGACCGCGCTCCACCACGACCTCGCGGATCGTGCGGCGCTCCTTCAAGGACTGCTTGGCGATGCTGGCCGCTTCCTCGTAGCCGAGGTAGCGGTTGAGCGGCGTGACGATCGACGGCGAGGACTCCGCGTACTCCCGCGCCCGCTCGACGTCCGGCTCCGCGCCGACGAGGACCTTGTCCGCCAGCAGCGTGCCGACGGAGGCCAGCAACCGGGTCGACTCCAGGACGTTGCGGGCCATCACCGGCATCATCACGTTGAGCTCGAAGTTGCCCTGGGTCCCGGAGAACGCCACCGTGGCGTCGTTGCCGATCACCTGCGCGGCCACCATCATCGTGGCCTCGCAGATCACCGGGTTCACCTTGCCCGGCATGATCGACGAGCCCGGCTGCAGGTCCGGCAGGGCCAGCTCGGCGAGCCCGGTGCGCGGCCCGCTGCCCAGCCAGCGCAGGTCGTTGGCGATCTTGAACAGGCTCACCGCGACCGCCCTGAGCTGTCCGGAGCACTCGACCAGCCCGTCCCGCGAGCCCTGCGCCTCGAAGTGGTCGGTCGCCTCGCTCACCCCGAGCCCGGTCCGCTCGACCAGCTCGGCGACCACGGCCGCGCCGAAGCCCCTCGGGGTGTTGAGGCCGTTGCCGACGGCGGTGCCGCCGATCGCGAGCTGGCCGAGCCTGGGCAGCGCCTCACGCAGCCGCTCGATCCCGTGCCGCACCTGGGTCGCCCACGCGCCCGCCTCCTGGCCCAGCGTCACGGGGACCGCGTCCATCAGGTGCGTGCGACCGGCCTTGACCACGTCGGCCCAGTCCGCCGCGCGGTGCTCCAGGGTGTTCAACAGGTGCTCCAGCGAGGGGAGCAGGTCGACCGACACCGCCTCGGCCGCCGCCAGGTGGATCGTGGTCGGGAAGACGTCGTTGGAGGACTGCGAGGCGTTCACGTGGTCGTTGGGGTGCACCTCCCGCCCGAGCGCCCGGGTGGCCAGCGTCGCGATGACCTCGTTGGCGTTCATGTTCGAGGACGTGCCGGAGCCGGTCTGGAAGACGTCGACGGGGAAGTGCTCGTCGTGGCGGCCGTCCGCGACCTCCTCCGCCGCGGTGGCGATGGCCTCGGCGAGGTCGGCCTCCAGCACGCCCAGCCGCCCGTTGACCCGCGCGCACGCGGCCTTGACCAGCCCGAGCGCCCGGATCTGCGCCCGCTCCAGCCCTCGGCCGGAGATCGGGAAGTTCTCCACGGCGCGTTGCGTCTGCGCGCGCCACAGCGCCTGTGCGGGGACCCGCACCTCACCCATCGTGTCGTGCTCGATCCGGTACTCGTGCTCAGCCATATCCGCAGTGTTCTCCGATCACGGGTGCTGGGCAGCGTGAGGCGCAGCACGTAGGGTCGGGGATCTGCTGGAGGTGGGCTCATGGAGAGCAGCCAGGACCCGTTCGAGGGGTCGAGCACGGTCACCGAAGTCGATCTGTTGATCGTCGGCGCCGGCCCGACCGGGCTCTTCGCCGCCTACTACGCGGGCTTCCGGGACCTGCGGGTCGCGCTCGTGGACTCACTGCCGGAGCCGGGCGGTCAGGTCACCGCCATGTACCCGGAAAAGATGATCTTCGATGTCGCCGGGTTCCCCGCGGTGCGCGGGCGGGACCTGATCGCCGGGCTCGTCGAGCAGGCGGGGCAGTACAAGCCGCTCTACCTGTTGGGCCGCAAGGCGCGCACACTGTCCGATGTGGACGGTGGTCTTGCCGTCGGCCTGGAGGACGGCAGCGTGGTCATGGCGGGGGCCGTCCTGGTCACCGCGGGGCTCGGCGAGTTCCGGCCGCGCCCCCTGCCCGCCGGTGTCAACGGGGTCGTCTACTTCGTCCCCGAACTCGCAGTCCACAGTGGACAGGACGTGGTGATCGTCGGCGGCGGGGACTCGGCGTTCGACTGGGCGCTCGCGCTGCACCCGATCGCCAACAGCGTCACGATCGTCCACCGCAGGGCCACCTTCCGCGCCCACCAGGCAACGGTGCGCCAGGTCCGTGAGCTCGGCGTCCCGATCGTCGTCGACGCCGAGGTCGCCGAACTCGTCGGTGAGCCGCTGGCCTCGGTGCTGGTGTCGCACAAGAGCGGCGAGAGCTCCGTGCTGCCCGCGCACACCGTCGTCGCCGCGCTCGGGTTCACCGCCGACCTCGGTCCGATCGAGTCGTGGGGCCTCGCGCTCGACAAGCGCACGGTCCGCACCGACTCCACCGGCCGCACCTCGCGTCCTCGTGTCTACGCCGCCGGTGACGTGGCGCAGTACCAGGGAAAGGTCCGGCTGATCGCCACCGGCTTCGGTGAGGCGGCCACGGCCGTGAACAACATCGCCGTCGAGCTCAATCCCGACGCGCACCTGTTCCCCGGGCATTCCAGCAACGCGGGCTGAGCCCAAAAAAGGAGGCGCCCCCGACCGGAGGCGCCCCTTCTTTCACGACCGCGCGCTCAGCGGACGACCTGGACCACGTCGCCGACGGAAAGCGTCGCGAAGTACTTCTGCGATGCCGGGCCCGACAGGTGGATGCAGCCGTGCGAGGTCTGGCGCAGGCTGCCCTGGTGGAAGGCGATACCGCCGTTGAAGAACACGGAGTTGGGCATCGGGGCGTTGTTGAAGATGCTGCTCTTGTGGTTCTTGTTCTTGAACTGCACCCGGAAGGTCCCCGGTGGTGTCGCATAACCCTTCCGGCCGTGCGTGATCGGCACCGGACCGTAGATCACTCTGCCGTTGTCCAGCAGCCAGGACTTGTTCGCCGACAGGTCGATGCACGCCTTGGCGGCCACGTTCGTGCAAGGCGTTGCGCCCTTGGCGCCCGGCTCGGGCTGCGGCGCGGGCTTGCGGACCTCGCTGGTCGTCGGCTGGGTGGTGGTCGGGGCAGGCTGGGTCGTCGTCGTCGGCTGCGTCGTCGGCACGGTCGTCGGCTGAGCGGTCGGTTGGGTCGTCGCCGAAGTGGACAGCGGGTTCTGCTGTGCCGCGTTCTGCACGCCGGAACCGTCGCAAGCTGTCAGCAGGAGCCCCGCCGCGGCCAGTGCCGCCATGGTCATCACGGTTTTGCGCGCGTACACGTCGCACCCCCAGGTTCTGCCGAAACCGGCACCACGAGTAGCCACAGGGTGTGGGCTCGCATTGGATGACGCGGTACATCCGGAGTTGGTTGCCTGGCTTGCGGATTTCTCCGGAATGATCAAGGCCCAAACCTGGAAAGGGGCTGGGGCCCACCGCAGGGTAGCGGGCCCCAGCCGTCTCGGTGCCTTTTACGGAATCGTTCCGACCTGTTGTGTGATCCAGTCACGGTGGCTGGTGACATCGCTGTAGATCGTGTCGCCCGACGTGCACCGCAGGCTCTGGCCCCGGCTTGTCGCGCCGGCGAGCCGCCACGCCCCGGCGGCTTTCACCAGCGCGGGGCCGCCGGAATCTCCGAAACAGGCGCTCGCGGTGTTGTTCGGGGCGTCGACGCACAGTTCGTGCTGCGCGTCGAAGGGGATCGCGGCGCAGGAGGAGTCGTCCTCGATCTTGGTGTCCAGCTGCTGGAGGGTGACCGGGGGCTGGCCGCAGCCGCGCTCCGGGCAGGTCAGGCCCCAGCCGATGATCCTGGCCGCGGTCTGGGCGGCGGGGGAACCGTCGGCGAGGCGGATCGGCGCCGCGCTGACGGGGGCGGTCAGGTGCACCACGGCGATGTCGTTCCAGCCCAGGAAGACCGGGATGTACCAGGGGTGCTGGACGAACTTGTCCGCGCCGACGAGCGTGCCGCCGGTGTCGCGGCTGGTGGAGCCGATGCGGAACTGGTAGTCGGCGGGGTTCTGCTGCGCCACGCAGTGCGCGGCGGTGACCAGCCATTGCGGCGCGATCAGCGAGGCGCCGCAGCGGTGCGCGCCGGTGGCCTTGGCCTGCATCGACGCCATGAACGAGTAGGTCTCGGTGGCGTTGCCGCCGCCGACGATCCGGGAGCCGGCGTCGCCGGTGGGAGCCGCGGCGGCCGTCCCGGGGATCGACAGTGCGGTGACGGCGACCGCGATGGCGGCGGTGAGCAGAGAACGCATTCCCATGGTGTTCGCTCCCCTCCCCTCCCGGCCCCTCAACCGGGATGAATGAAAAGTAAGCGCCTCTAACGAATATGCGGTACCGACAAAAGGGGGGTGTCGGGAGAATTGAATGCGGTTTCCCTCCAACGGCCCATAGCATCGGTTTGTGCCGACATTGCCCGAAGCGCTAGCCCACATGCCGTAAAGCAGCCCGCGGCGTCAGCCGCGGGCCGCTCACCTCGGTCAGACCGCGCCCGCGATCCCGCTGATCCAGCTGCGGAAGGCCGGGACGTCCTCGTAGATCGAGGGCCGCACGGCGCAGACCGAGCCACCGCCGGAACGGCTGGTGGCGCCGATCAGCTCCCACTGGCCGCCGACCATCTTGATCTGCGGGCCGCCGGAGTCGCCGTAGCAGGCGCCCGCGGTGCCGCCGGGGTTGCTGGTGCAGATCTCCACCGAGCCGTAGATGCCGCCGCAGCTGCCGTCGGCGACGATCGAGGTGTCCAGCTGCTGCAGGGTGACCGGCGCGCCGCAGCCGCCGGGGCTGGCGCAGGTCTGGCCCCAGCCGATGATGCGGGTGGCGGTGCCGACCGCCCCCGAGCTGGCCGCGATCCGGATCGGAGCCTGGGTGACCGAGCTGGCGAGCCGGACCAGCGCCATGTCGTAGCTCGGGTGGGTGTGGATCGCCGCGGCCGCGACGTAGCTGCCGCCGGAGGTCCGGTTGGTGGTGCCGATCCTGGCGCGGATCGACGACGGGGTCTTGCCGGTGACGCAGTGCTTGGCCGTCACGACCCAGTTGGCCTTGATCAGGGACCCGCCGCAGAAGTGACCGCCCGAGGTGTTCTGCAGGGACACCATGAACGAGTAGGTCTGGGTGGCGTTGGTGCCGCCGACGATCATCGTGCCGACGTCACCGGGGCTCGCAGGGGTGGCTCCCGCCGTTCCGGCCATGCCGAGAGCGGCGGCCGTGGTGGCGAGTAGCCCGACGAGAAGTGCGCGAATCTTCACGGATGTGCTCCTCTCACTTCGGCGCCCTCTGCCGAAGCTGAGAAAGAAGCTAGTGATCTGCGACACGCCAAGAATACCGCCTGTTGGCAGCGTTGGAGATGTACAACGCTGCGGCACTCGGCCGAGCATTTGCTCACTCCATCGCCGGTTCGGAGCATCCATTTCCCAGAAATGACTCGGCCCTTCCCGCTGCGCGCGCGGGAAGGGCCGAGTGGAAATGCGTCGTGCTTACAGGCCGCCGACGTTGGAGGAGATCCAGCTCCGGTGCGCCGACACGTCGACGTAGATCGACGGGCCGGTCGCGCAGATGGAGCTGCCGTTGCCGCTGCGGCTGGTCGCGCCGATCAGCGTCCAGTTGCCCGCGCTGCCCTTCACCTGCGGGCCGCCGGAGTCGCCGTAGCAGGCGCCCTGGTTGCCGCTGGTGTTGTCGGTGCAGATCTCGGCGGGGCCGTTGATGCCACGGCAGTCGCCGTCGGCCCTGATGGAGGTGTTGAGCTCCTTCAGGATGACCGGAGCCGAACCGGGGCCGCTGGCCACGGTCTGCCCCCAGCCCATGATCCGGGTCTTGGTGCCGACCGCGCCCGAGTCAGCCGCGATGGACACCGGCGCCTGGGTCACCGAGCCGGAAAGCTGCACAAGCGCCAGGTCGACGCTCGGGTGGGTGACGATGCGGCTGGCACCGATCACCGAACCACCGCTGGTGCGGCTGGTGCTGCCGATCCGCGCGCTGATCGAGCTCGCGCTCGACCCCTGCACGCAGTGCTTCGCGGTGACCACCCAGTTCGACTTGATCAGGGAGCCGCCGCAGAAGTGGCCACCGTTGCGCTGCAGGGACACCATGAACGAGTAGGTCTCGGTGGCGTTGCCGCCGCCGACGATCATGGTGCTGACATCGCCGTCCGGTGTCGCGGCCGCGACACCGGGCAGGGAGAAGCCACCGACCGCGGTAGCGGTGGCGGCCAGGAGACCGACGATCAGAGAACGAGTCCGCACTGTTCTCTCTCCTTTCGCACCCCCGGCGCCCTCTGCCGGGAGATAACAAAAAGGTAAACAGCCCTCACGATCGTGGGACACCTACTTTGGACGGGGCTACGCACCGTCACCAGAACGGGGCTCGGCCCCGTCGTTGCGAGAACGACGGGGCCGAGTTCCGCAGGACCTACGCGCCGGTGTTCTGCGCGATCCAGTCCTTGAAGGTGGTCACGTCGACGTAGATCGACGGGCCGGTCGCGCAGGTAGGGCTGCCGTTGCCGGACCGGCTGGTGGCGCCGATCAGCTGCCACGCGCCGCCGACCTTCTTCACCTGCGGGCCGCCGGAGTCGCCGTAGCAGGCGCCCGAGTTGCCGCCGGGGTTGTCGGTGCAGATCTCCTGGGCGCCGCTGATCCCGGTGCACGCGCTGTCCGGGCGGATCTTGGTGTCCAGCTCCTGAAGCTGCACGGGCACGTTGCCGCAGCCGCGGGTCGGGCAGGTCAGGCCCCAGCCGATGATGCGGGTGGCGGTGCCGTCTGCGCCCGCGGAGTCCGCGACCGCGATGGGCTTCTCCTTCACCGGGTTGGCCAGCTTGACCAGCGCGATGTCGATGGTGGAGTGGGTGACGACCTTGTCGGCCTTGACGACTGTGCCGCCCGCGTTGTGGGTCTGGGTGCCGATCCGGAACTGCATGCCGGAGGCGCCGCTGCCGACGCAGTGCTTGGCCGTGACGACCCAGTCGGCCTTGATCAGGGAGGCGCCGCAGGAGTGGCTGCCCGAGCTGCCCTGCAGCGAGGCCATGAACGGGTAGTTCTCACTTGCGGGTTTGCCGTTGACGATGCGGCTGCTGGCTTCGTCCTGGGGGTTCGCCGCGGCGGCCGCGGCAGGCAGGGTGAGACCGCCGATGGCGGTTGCTGCTGCGAGGACCCCGACGATCAGAGAACGAGTACGCACTGATCACTCCTCATTCCGCCCCTGACGCCCTCTGTCAGGGGACACAATGAAGCGTGGTTCGTTCAGCCTTTCGGGGTAACCCGCTGGAGGTATCCGCCCGAACGGACTTCCGGAGTGGTCCGTTCGGGCCCGGAACCTGCGCCCGTCAGGGCAGTGGGAGCGCCTCGGACTCCTCGCCCTCGGCGCGGTCGAAGTCCACCGAGGAGTACTCGCGCAGCTTCGTCAACCGGTGGTAACCGTCGATCAGCCGCACGGTGCCCGACTTGGAACGCATCACGATCGACTGCGTCGTGCAACCCCCCGATCGGTAGTGGACTCCACGGAGAAGATCCCCGTCGGTCACCCCGGTCGCGCAGAAGAAGACGTTGTCGCCCCGCACCAGGTCGTTGGTCGTGAGGATGCGGTCCAGGTCGTGCCCGGCGTCGATCGCCCGCTGCCGCTCCTCGTCGTCCTTGGGCCACAACCGGCCCTGGATCTCCCCGCCGACGCACTTCAGCGCAGCCGCGGCGATGATGCCCTCCGGCGTGCCGCCGATGCCGAGCAGCATGTCCACACCGGTGTTCGCTCTGGCCGCGGAGATCGCCCCGGCCACGTCGCCGTCACTGACGAAGTGGATCCGCGCGCCGGCCCTGCGCACCTCGTCGACCAGCCGCTCGTGCCGCGGCCGGTCCAGGATGCAGACGGTCACGTCGGAGATGTCGGTGGACTTCGCCTTGGCCACCCTGCGGATGTTCTCCGCGACCGGGGCCTCCAGGTCCACCACGCCCGCGGCCTCGGGGCCCACCGCGAGCTTCTCCATGTAGAACACGGCCGACGGGTCGTACATGGCGCCGCGCTCGGCCACCGCGAGCACCGCGAGGGCGTTCGGCATGCCCTTGCTCATCAGCGTGGTGCCGTCGATCGGGTCCACGGCGACGTCGCAGTCGGGGCCGTCGCCGTTGCCGACCTCCTCGCCGTTGTAGAGCATGGGCGCCTCGTCCTTCTCGCCCTCGCCGATCACCACGACACCGCGCATCGAGACGGTGCCGATCAGCTTGCGCATGGCGTCGACGGCCGCCCCGTCACCGCCGTTCTTGTCGCCGCGACCCACCCAGCGGCCCGCGGCCATCGCAGCGGCCTCGGTGACCCTGACCAACTCCAGGGCGAGGTTGCGGTCGGGAGCTTCCCGACGACGGGCCGAACTGGTGCTCATATCGCGCCTCCCTGGTGGGTGCAGCGGATCCTCGTTGATCTGCCCGCGCGGTGGATCGAACACCGCGCGAGACCGATCCTCGCAGATCAGGCACCTGACGAGTCAGCCGCGAACCAGGTGGTGACCGGTGATGGTGACCAAGCTAACGCGCGCCAGAAGACCCCATACACCTGTGGACAACCCCTGTGGACAACTCTCCCGCAGCGCCCGCGGGGTCAGATCCCGCTGGAAGAATCGATTAGGGAAGAACCCCCGGCGGGTCAGCCGGACCGCTCGTCGCCCTCGACGGAGGCGAGCGCCTGCTCGACGCGCTCGCGCGCCCCGGCGAGGTGACGGTCACAGACTTTGGCGAGCGCCTCGCCGCGCTCCCACAGCGCCAGCGAGTCCTCCAGGGAGAGACCGCCTGCCTCCAGCTTGCGCACCACGTCGGCGAGCTGTTCGCGCGCGGCCTCATAACTCAGCGCGGCCAGCTCGGGGTCGATGCCGGAACCCGGGGTCAGCTCTCCGGAGCCGCTACCGCCGCCGCTGTTCGTCACGCTGTGGGACTCCCCAACCTGCTCTGCACCCGCACCACGGCGGTGGCGACCGCCTGGTCGTATCCGATGAAGGCCTCGGCGAACTCCGCGCCGTCACCTTCGAAGATCGCTTCGCCGATCCGGTCCTCGGCGGCGCTCACCCTGCGGCGGTGCGTCGAACCGTCACCGAGCCACCAGGTGCCGCCGACGTAGACCGAGGTCGCCTCGGACAACGCACGCAGCCTAGCCGGAAGCCCGAGCCGCCCCGCGGACTCACAGCCACCCAGCAGCGCCGACCAGCACGCGGCCGCCGCGGCGTTGGCCTCCTCGGCCCGCCGCTGCACGACCCGCGCGCTCGCGCGTTCCGGTGGACCGACCTGGCTGTCGGCGGCGGTTCGGGCAGCGGCTACGGTCAACGGCAGGAACGTCGGTTCTCGGGCCGGAAAGGGCACCGCCTACCTCCGTTCAGCGCTGTTCGGGCTCCTCGGGCACGACGGCATGTACCGAACCGTCAACGACTCGAACCCGCAAGCTGGTTCCCGCGGGAGCATCGGCCGCCCGGCGCAGCACATGGGTGCTCCCGTCGGGCGCGAGACGTTGGACGATCGCGTACCCGCGCGCCAGAGTGGCCGCAGGCCCCAGGGTCGTCAAGCGTGCTTTAGTCGCTTCTAGCCCGGTGTACGCCGCGCTGAGCTCGGCGCGCACCACCCGCCGCGCCCGATCGCGCAGCCCGCGTACCTCGTCAGCTCTGTTCCGCAGCGGCGTCATCGGATCCGCCAGCACCGGACGGCTGCGCAGCGCGTCGAGCAGCCGGTGTTCGCGATCCACCCATCCGTGTAGAGCTCTGCGAGCGCGATTCCGCAATTGCCTGATCCGCTCGCTCTCCTCGGCCATGTCGGGCACCACCCGCTTGCCCGCGTCGGTCGGAGTGGAGCAACGCAGGTCAGCCACGTGATCGACCAGTGGGGTGTCCGGCTCGTGGCCGATCGCGCTGACCACCGGCGTCCGGCACGCGGCGACGGCCCGGCACAGCGTCTCGTCGGAGAACGGCAGCAGGTCCTCGACACTGCCCCCGCCCCGCGCCAGCACGATCACGTCCACGGCCGGGTCGCCGTCGAGCTTGGCCAGCGCCTCGACGATCTGCGGCACCGCCGCCGGGCCCTGCACGGCGACGTTGACGACCTCGAAGCGCACCGAGGGCCAGCGCGCCCGAGCATTGGTCAGCACGTCCCGCTCGGCTGCCGACGCGCGCCCGGTGATCAGGCCGACGCGACCGGGCAGGAACGGCAGCCGCCGCTTCCGGCGCTGGTCGAACAGGCCCTCCGCGCCCAGCAGCTGGCGCAGCCGCTCGATCCTGGCCAGCAGCTCGCCGACCCCGACGGCGCGGATCTCGTCCACGCGCAGGCTCAGCGTTCCCCGGCCCGCGAAGTAGGAGGGGCGGCCGTGCACGACGACGCGGCTGCCCTCGGTCAGCTCCATGCCGCGCAGCAGTGCAGGCGCGCAGGTCACGGTGAGCGAGATGTCGGCGGACGGGTCGCGCAGCGTCAGGAACGCCGTCGCGGTCCCCGGGCGTGCGGAGATCTGCGTGACCTGGCCCTCCACCCACACCGCACCGAGGCGGTTGATCCACTCGGAGATCTTGCGGGCGACCGTGCGTACCGGCCAGGGCTCCTCGGCGGTGGTCGGTGAGGTCACGAGCCGCTGACGGTGGCCAGGCGGTTGGTCAGCATCCGCACGAACGCCTCACGGTCGGCGTGCTCGCGCTCGTAGGCGAGCACGTTCTCCACCTGCTCCGCCGACAGCGACTTCAGCTTGCCGCGCAGCTGCGCGAAGGTGAGGTCGTCGTAGCCCGGCAGGCCGCTCGGCCCGTCGGTCTCCCCAGCCTCTTCCGGCTCCTCCGCCTTCTCCTCCGAGGCGGCGGGCTTCTCGCTCTGGTCGACGTCCTCGTCGAAGGTCGCCCATTCGGGCTCCTCCTCGGCGGGGCGGAACGTGGCGAGCGCCTCATCACCCTTGATCGCCAGTTCTGTGAGGTGCTGCTGCGCGCGCATCGACGCCTGCATAGCGACGCTCGCGACGGTGACCGGCAGCCCGGCGAGGGACTGCGGAAGCTTGCGGGCTTGTTCCATGGCCGTGACCGCCAGACCAGCGGCGACGCGCACGGGCAGTGGCAAGGACTTCATGCTCATAGCCTGCCTCAGGTCGGCCTTGACTGGGAACTCACGAACGCTTTCGGAGTCTTCTCCGCGAACACCTCGATCAACTACGCTGGATCCTTCCCGTTCGGCCCAGTGCGGTCAGTCGATGGTGCGATGACCCTCTCGCGCGCCCGTCCGTAGGCTGGGGGCATGACCACCTCCAAGCCCAAGCGCGTGCTGCTGGCAAACCCCCGTGGCTACTGCGCAGGCGTGGACCGGGCAGTGATCACCGTCGAGAAGGCGCTGGAGACCTACGGCGCGCCGGTCTACGTCCGCAAGGAGATCGTCCACAACAAGTACGTGGTCGAGACCCTGCGCGAGCGCGGCGCGATCTTCGTGGACGAGACGGACGAGGTGCCCGAGGGCGCGCTCGTCGTCTTCTCGGCGCACGGGGTGTCGCCCGCCGTGCACGAGCAGGCCGCCAACCGCCAGCTGCGCACCATCGACGCCACCTGCCCGCTGGTGACGAAGGTGCACAACGAGGCCCGCCGCTTCGCCCGCGACGACTACGACATCCTGCTCATCGGCCACGAGGGCCACGAGGAGGTGGAGGGCACCGCCGGTGAGGCGCCCGACCACGTCCAGCTCGTGGACACCGCGGAGGACGCCGCGGAGGTCGAGGTCCGCGACCCGTCCAAGGTGGTCTGGCTGTCCCAGACCACGCTGAGCGTCGACGAGACGATGGTCCGGGTGAAGCAGCTCCGCGAGCGCTTCCCGGAGATGCAGGACCCGCCGAGCGACGACATCTGCTACGCCACCTCCAACCGCCAGGTGGCGGTGAAGACGATGGCGCCGGACTGCGACCTGGTGCTGGTGGTCGGCTCGAAGAACTCGTCGAACTCGGTGCGCCTCGTCGAGGTGGCGCTGCAGTACGGCGCGAAGGCCGCCCACCTGATCGACTACGCCAAGGAGGTCGACGAGTCCTGGCTGGAAGGCGTCGGCACCATCGGCGTCACCAGTGGCGCCTCGGTGCCCGACATCCTGGTGATGGATCTGCTCTCCTGGCTGGAGAAGCGCGGCTGGGCGGATGTCGACCTGGTCACCACCGCGAACGAGCGGATCACCTTCCAGCTCCCGCGTGAGCTCAAGCGCGACCTGAAGCAGGTCTCCAACTCCTGACCTCGTGCGACGAAGAGCCCCGGCACCGTCACGGTGCCGGGGCTCTTCCGCGCTTGTCGCTCGGCCGCTGCCGCGGGTTCGCTCAGTAGCCGTCGTCTCGTCGCGGACGGCGCTGGGGCGGTTGCTGGCGAGGCCGCCCACCCGGGCCGGGACGGGGAGGCTGCTGGCGCGGCGGGGGCTGCTGGCCCTGGCGCGGCGAGCGGGCCTGGGGCTGACGGGCCCCTCGCGGGTCCTGCTGGCCACGCGCCGGGGGCTCGCGGTCGAGCTCGCCCCGCTCACGGGGTGGACGCGAGCGTTGCGCCTGTTGCGGTCTCGGTGCGCGCTCACGCGGCTCCCGGTCCTCGCGCCGAGCGTCGCGCCTGCGGTCGTCCCGCCGGTCGTCCCGTCGATCATCGCGGCGGTCATCGCGTGCGGGACGGGCCGCCGGACGTGAGGGACGCCTCGGCTCCTGCTCCGGCTCATCGGCGACCGGCCTGCGCTGGTTGAACATCCGCACCACGCCAACGCCGACCGTGACCGCGGTGGTCAGCGCCATCACCGGGAACGCGTCGATCAGCGGCCGGCCGATGCTCAGCGCCTTCGCCGCCATGCCCTCGCCGCTCTCACCGGAGAGCAGCACCACGATCGGCACCACGACGACCATCACCAGCGGCGGCTGCACCATCGGGCCGAAGATGCTGATCCGCTGCACCAACGCGACCGCGCCTACGCAGCTCAGGAAGAAGACCGCCTGGTACAGGAACCCACTCGGCCCCGCGAGCAACGCGATGACGACCGAGGCGCCGAAGGCAAGCAAAGCGGCGGCCCACCACGGTATGCCGTTGTCGCTGAAGGCGGAGCGCAGCGCCCAGGCCGGGTCGGGCCCGGCGTCGCTTCGACGATCGCGTGTGGCGGTCACACGTTCCACGTTAGTCCGTGCGGAGTCAACGGTCGCAGCATGGAGTGAAGTGTGAGAGCAGGTCACTCCGCCGGAACGTCATTCACCAGCGACATTCGTGAAAACGCGAGGATCGCGTTCACAATTGAGAATTCCCAGCTTACCCGAATCGGTGATGTTTGTCCGGTACGGGCTCCGGTCAGCGTCCTTCGGAGACCACCCCCTGCGCGTCGTTCTCGGCGCCCTCGGCGCTGCCCGCGCCGGACAGCTCGTCGTTGCGCCGCACGACCGGGATCGGTGTCGGGCTGGCCGCCGCCTCGGCCAGGGGCTGCGCCGAGCCCCGGAAGCTGTCCAACGCGTCCAGCTCACGTCGCCGCGCGGACAGGAACCGCTGGAGGTGGGTGCTCGCCAGGTTCGCCGCCTCCACCGCGTTGCCCGCCGACCGGTGCGCGCGGGCCGCCTGCGCGCGCACGTTCTCCATGTCCTCGACCAGCGTCCGTTCGGTCGCCGCGAACAGCGCCGCCGAGGCCAGTACCGCGAAACCCGTTGGGCCGCAGAGGAAAATCCGCCTGTCGAGCAACCAGCGCAGCAGGTTCGGGTCGGTGTCCAGCGCCGCGACCACCGCAGCGTCCGAGGGCACGAACATGATCGTTCCGTAGATCGCGTCGGCCCAGCGCTGATAGCCCTTGCCCGCGAGGTCGGCCGCCCGGGAACGGATGTTGCGCACGTGCACCCGCAGGGCGTCGGCCCGCTCGGCCGGGTCGTCGGTCTCCACCGCCTCCGCCCAGCACGCCATGCTGGCCTTGGCGTCGACCGGGACCCGCCGGTCCCCGCCGACCAGCAGCAACAGGTCCGGTTTCGCCGAGCCGCCACCGGCGAGGTCGGTCTGCACCGTGAAGTGCAGCCCCTCTCGCAGCCCCAGCGCCCGCGAGGTCTCCACCAGCACCTGCTCGCCCAGTTCGCCCCGGCCGCTGACCGAGGAGAACGCCACCTCGTACCTGCGCAACGCGGCCTGCTGTTCCCTGGCCCGCCCGCGTTCGGTCTCCACCATGGCCAGTGCCATGTCGGTGCGCCGCACGCCGTCGGTGTAGAGCCGCCACAGCATGAACAGCGCGCCGGCCATCAGCAGGGCCAGCACGGCGAGGGCGGTGATCACAACGGAGGTCACACAGCGATGATGGACCGTCGCACCGACAGAGTGCGGCAGGGGTGGCCGTGTGGGGGGAATTCACTTCACGATGTCTAGGCAACGGTGAGACGAATTCCACCCAAGTCCAGACTTGCCCTTGGTATTGCACGGAATCGCGCTCGGCTGGGCTTAACGTGGCAGCCATGCGAGTGCTGCACACCTCCGACTGGCACGTCGGCCGCACCTTCCACGGAAGGGACCTGCTGGCCGACCAGACCGCCGTGCTCACCGGTCTCGCGGACCTGGTGACGGCGGAGAAGGTCGACGTCGTCGTGGTCGCGGGCGACCTCTACGACCGTGCCGTCCCCTCCGCCGAGGCGGTCGAGACGTGCGTGCTCGTGCTGCGTTCCCTTCGCGAGGCGGGCGCGCAGATCGTGATCACGTCCGGAAACCACGACTCCGCGCCGAGAGTGGGCGCGTTCGCCGAGTTCGCCGCCGCGGGCGGACTGCACCTGCGCACCAGGATCTCCACGCTGCACGATCCCGTGCTTCTCAACGACGAGCACGGACCCGTCGCGTTCTACGGCATTCCGTACCTCGACCCGGACCCGGCGCGCAGGGCGCTGGGCATGGAGCAGGGCAGGGGACACGCCGCGGTGCTCACCGAGGCGATGCGCCGGATCCGCGAGGACCTGCGGCACCGTCCGGCGGTGACCCGGTCCGTGGTGATCGCGCACGCCTTCGTCACCGGTGGGGCGGGCAGCGACTCGGAACGCACGATCGCCGTCGGCGGGGTCGAGCAGGTGCCGGGTTCGGTCTTCGACGACGTCGACTACGTGGCGCTGGGGCACCTGCACGGGCCGCAGGTGCTCGGTGAACACCTGCGCTACTCCGGAAGTCCGCTCGCGTACTCGTTCTCCGAGATGACCCACCGCAAGTCGGTGTGGCTGGTCGACCTGGACGCCGACGGGCTGGCCGGTGTGCGCCGCGAGGAACTGCCGGTTCCCCGGCGGCTCGCCACCCTCTCCGGCGAGATCGAGGACCTCCTCGCTGATCCGGCACACGCGGGGCTGGAGGACTGTTACCTCTCTGTGGTGCTCACCGACCGGGTCCGCCCGCTCGATGCGATGAGGCGGCTGCACCAACGCTTTCCGCATGCCGTCCACATCGATTTCCGGCCCGCGGACGCCGACGAGGCTCCGTTGCGCTATCTGGAGGCAGTGCGCGGCCGCAGCGATGTCGAGATCTCGCACAGCTTCGTTGACGACTGCCGTGGCGCCGAACCCAACGAACGCGAGCGCAGACTGCTCGATGAGGCGATCGAGTCGGTTCGGGAAACCGAGGTGCAGGTGTGAGGCTGCATCGACTGGAGCTCTCGGCGTTCGGGCCCTACCCGGGGCGTGAGGAGGTCGACTTCGACGCGCTCGGCATGGACGGTCTGTTCTTGCTGCACGGCGAAACCGGGGCGGGCAAGACCACTGTGCTGGACGCCGTGGCGTTCGCGTTGTTCGGCCGGGTCCCCGGTGCGCGTGACGAGGCGAAGCGGCTCCGGTGCGACTACTCGGCGGAGGACACCCCGACCGAGGTGGTGCTCGACTTCAGCCTTCAGGGCCACCGGCTGCGGATCACCAGGAGCCCGGAGTACGTGCGCGCGAAGAAGAGCGGAGGCGGGGAGACGACGCAGCGCGCCAAGGCGTCGTTGACCTGGCTCAGTGACGCCCCGCCCGGTCACGCCAGCGAGGGGGTCACCCGTATCGACGAGGTGGCCAGGACGGTGCAGCGCCTGCTCGGCATGAGCGCCGAGCAGTTCTTCCAGGTCGTCCTGCTGCCCCAGGGGGACTTCGCGCGGTTCCTGCGCGCCGACACCGCGGAGCGCGAGAAGCTGCTGGAGCGGCTGTTCAGCACCGAACGGTTCCGGCAGGTCGAGGTCTGGTTCATGGAGCACCGGCAGGAAGCCGGTCGGAAGCTCAAGGAACGACAGGGCCGCGCGCGTTTGCTGGCCGAACGAGTCGCCCAGGCAACGGGAACCGAGTTCTCCGAGGACGCCGAGAACGCGTCGTGGCTCGATGCGCTCAACGCCTCCTGCGTTGCCGCGGTGGAGCACGCGACCGAAGGCGAACGCGTGGCCAAGCTCGCGCAGCAGCGTGCCGATGCCGAGCTCGCCCGGCGGCGCGAGCGTGCCGACCGGGTCCGTCGGCTGCGAGTTGCGACCGCCGAACTGTCCACAGTGGATGAAAAGCGAGCCGAGCGTCAGCAGTGGGCCCAGTCGCTTGCCTCTGCGCGGAAGGCCATTCCGGTTCGCGAGGCGGCCACCGTGCTTCGCCGGGCCGAAGCGGAGCTGAACCAGGCGAAGGCCGCCGCCGACCGAGCGGCCGCCGTTGCCGGAGACCAGGACAGCCCGGTCGAGGAACTGCGGTCCAGGGCCGATGCCAACCGGGAGCTGGCGGGGAAGCTCGCCGAGCTCGCCGGCGAAGCCGAACAGCAGCACCGTGACCGGCTTCGGCTGACGCATCTGGACACGGCGCTGGAGATCTCCCGCAGGCAGGTCAAGGAACTCTCCGAGATCGTGGACGGCTTACCGGAACGAATCACGGCTTCTCGGAGCGCGGCCGAGCAGGCGAGATCGGCGGCCGATCGGCTGGATGTCCTTGGCGCACAGCAGGATCAGCTGCGTTCGTTGTTGCGTGATGCCGCGGAACTACCCGCGGCGGTAGCGAGCCACGACCGGGCGGCCAGCGCGTTCCGAGCCGCCGTCGACGAGCATCAGGACGCCCGTGAGCTCCTGTTGGACCTGCGCCAGCGTCGTCTGCGAGGCATCGCGGCGGAACTGGCGGACGGGCTCACGGAGGGGGAGCCGTGCCCGGTCTGTGGCGGGGCCGAACACCCGGCTCCGGCGAGTCCCACGCCGGACCGCGTCACCGACGAGGACGAGCGTCGAGCGGAAAGCGTTGAACAGCAGGCACTTCGTCGTCGCGACGCCGCGAACGAAGCCGTACGTGAGGCTGAGCGGAGGGTCGCCGCACTCCGGGAGCGACTCGACGGGCGGAGTGCCGAGGAGCTGAAGCAGCTCTCGGCAGAGGTCGACGCGCAGCACCGGACCGCCAACGCCGCGGCCGCTGCGGTCAAGACGCACACGACCGAGCTGGCGGACCTGGAGAGCAGGCTTGACCGTGCTCGCCGTGAGCTCGCCGAAGCGGAGCGTTCGGTCGCGAGCAACACCGCTGAGCAGGCCGGACTGTCCGCTATGGTCGAACGCCGCGCCGCACGGCTGGACGAAGCGCGTGGTGACTACCCCGACGTCTCGACCAGGCGCACCAAGCTGCTCGAATCGGCCGCCGCTCTGGTCACCCTGGTGGAGGCGCGGACTGCGGTCGCGGACTGCGCGGAGCGGGTGGACGGCCAACGCGAGGCGGTGTTGTCCGCTGTCGCGGCTGCCGGGTTCGACCACCTCGACGCCGCTCTGGACGCGGCGCTGTCGGATGCCGACTGCGAGAGGGTGGAACGCCTCATTCGCGAGCAGGACCGGAAGGAGGCCGCGGCACGAGCGGTGCTGGCGGAGCCCGAGCTCGCTGACCTCGATCCGGCGGAGCACGTGGATGTCGGCGAAGCCGAGGAGCAGGCGGAGACGGCGGGAAGGGCCGCTGCGCTGGCCCTCGGCGAACTGAACGCGGCCCAGGCGAGGCTGGACGAGGTTTCCAGGCTGGGCAGGGAACTTCGATCCGCCTGGAGCGCACTGGCGCCGATGGAGGCCGCGTACAACGAGCTGAACGCGCTGACCGACGTGGTCAACGGCAGGGGGCAGAACACGCGCAAGATGTCACTGCGGTCCTATGTCCTCGCCGCTCGGCTCGAAGAGGTCGCGGTGGCGGCGACCACGCGCCTCCAGCGGATGAGCCAGGGGCGCTACTCCTTTGTCCACTCCGACGCCGCTGGTGCGCGCGGCACACGTGGTGGACTGGGACTTGACGTGCTGGACGGCTACTCCGGGCGCACCAGGTCCGCGAAGACCCTGTCCGGTGGCGAGTCGTTCCTGGCTTCGCTCGCCCTGGCGCTCGGACTAGCGGACGTCGTCGCGGCCGAGACCGGCGGCGCGTTGCTGGACACGCTGTTCGTGGACGAGGGCTTCGGCACCTTGGACGCGGACACTCTCGACCTCGTGATGGACACCCTCGACGAGCTGCGCGCCGGCGGCCGTGTCGTGGGGCTTGTCTCGCACGTGGAGGAGCTGCGTCAGCGCATCCCAACCCGGCTCCGGGTGCGCAAGGCGCAGGACACCACCGGCTCCAGTCTGGAGGTGGTCACTGGCTGATCGAACTCATCCCAGGTCCTCGTGGTCCAGCAGCCAGCGCTTGGCCTCGACTCCCCACCGGAATCCCCCGATCCCGCCACCGGTGCGCAGAACCCGGTGACACGGAACGAACAGTGCTGCGGCGTTGCGAGCGCACGCGGACGCGGCGGCGCGAACGGCCTGGGGGCGACCGGCGAGGGCGGCGTAGTCGGCGTAGGTCACCGGCTTTCCGGCAGGCACGGTGCGCAGGACGTTCCACGCGTGCTCCCTGAACTCCCCCGACCGCTGCCGCACTGGCACATCGGCCACCGCGTCCAGCTGTCCGGCGTGGTAGTCGAGGATCGCCTTGGTGACGACGCCGAGCTCGGCGCGTGGCGTGACCTCACTGGGGCGCAGACTCGGCGAGATCACCACGAGCAGGTCGTCCACCGCTCCCGTCCAGCCCGAGGCCAGCACGACCCCGTCCTCGGCGGTGATCGCGGTGAACGGTCCGATCGGGGTGTCCACGGTGGCCGCGTAGGCCGTACTCATGCGGTTCTCCTTGTGTTCGAGTGGGAATCGGCCAGCGCGGCGGCGTGCCACAGGTGCATCCCGGCGTACGACCGCCACGGTCGCCAGGACTTCGCCCTGGTGCGCAGACCGTCCACATCAGACGGTAGTCCGAGCGCGCCTGCGCCCTTGCGCATGGCCGTGTCGGAGGCGAGCAGGACGTCCGGTGCGCCAAGGACCCGCATGGCCACGTAGTCGGCGGTCCAGCTGCCGATGCCGGGCAGCGCCTGGAGCTCGGCGACCAGTTCGGTGTGGTCCCGCCCGACGTGGACCTGGAGCGACCCGTCGGCCAGTGCCGAGCAGACGGCGAGCACGGTGTCGATCCGCTTGCGCGGACCGGTCAGCACCTCCGCTCCGCGTTCCGCGATCGCCTGGGCGGTGGGGAACAGCGTGGTCAGCTGCTCGTCGCCGTTGGGAAGCGGTTCACCGAGCGCCCTGGTCAGTGCGGCCGCGGACGTGCGCGCTGAGGCGACTGACACCTGCTGGCCGAGAAGGGCCCGCACCAGCACCTCGTGTGCGTCCACCGCGCCCGGCACCCGGATTCCGGGGGTCGCGGCCACCACGGAACGAAGGGAGGCGTCTGCGGACAACACCTCGTCCACGGCGAGCGGATCGGCGTCCAGGTCGAGCAACCTACGGACCCGGGACACCGCCGCGCCCAGATCGCGAAGATCAACCAGCCGCAGTCGGCAGTGCACGTGGGTCGGCGTCGGCTCCAGTCGCACGGTCGCCGAACCGTGCGGCAGCGCGATCGTGCGCGCGTAGACACCGTCCTCGACGTGCTCCACGCCGGGGATCGCCCGCGCGGCCAGGAACGCCAGCACACCTTCGGCGTCCATCGGCGGGCGGAACGGCAGGCGCAGCGTGATCGTCCCGGTTCTGGGCTCGGCGGGCGCGTCCGACCTGCGGCGCTTCTGCGCGCCCGCGCGCAGCGCGGACGGCGACGTCGCGAACACGGTCTGGATGGTCTCGTTGAACTGGCGCACGCTCGCGAACCCGGAGGCGAAGGCGATGTCGGCGAACGGCAGCGTGGTCGTCTCGATCAGGGTGCGCGCGGCGTGGGCCCGGTGCGCGCGTGCCAGCGCGAGCGGCCCCGCGCCCAGCTCGGCGGTGAGCACCCGCGACAGGTGCCGCTCCGAGTAGCCGAGCCTGCGCGCCAACCCGGGCACGCCCTCGCGCTCGACGGCGCCGTCGCCGATCAACCGCATCGCCCGCGACGCGAGGTCCGCGCGCAGGTCCCACTCCGGTGACCCGGGCACGGCGTCGGGCAGGCACCGGCGGCACGCCCGGTACCCCGAGGACTGCGCCGCGGCCGTCGTCGGGAAGAACTCGACGTTGCGGCGCTTCGGTGTCATCGCCGGGCAGGACGGGCGGCAGTAGATGCCCGTGGTGCGGACAGCGAGCACGAAGCAGCCGTCGAAGCGGGCGTCGCGCGAGGCGACAGCCCGGTAGGCACGCTCTGAATCGACCAGCACGACATCGATGCTGCCAGCACATCCGGCCACCGGCTGGCGGAAATCGGCCGCGGCGATCGCCCCGTGCTCACCGTGCGAAAGCCACCCTCGCACCACAGGGGTCCCCCGATGTACAGGGTTCCGCGAGTGGGGTGGCGGGGGCAATGTCGCGGAGCGGGGTGGGGGGAACCCGTTTCAGCTACGGCGGGGTCCCCACCGGGTACGAGCACCAGTGACCGGACGGCCGGGGCCGCCACCTAGACTGCCTGGTCGTGAGTCTCACCCTCGGCATCGTCGGGCTGCCCAACGTGGGCAAGTCCACCCTGTTCAACGCGCTGACCCGCAACGACGTGCTCGCCGCGAACTACCCGTTCGCCACCATCGAGCCCAACGTCGGCGTGGTCCCGCTGCCCGACGCGCGGCTCGACCAGCTCGCGAAGGTCTTCGGCAGCGAGCGGATCGTGCCCGCCACCGTGTCGTTCGTCGACATCGCCGGCATCGTGCGCGGCGCCTCCGAGGGCGCGGGGCTCGGCAACCAGTTCCTCGCCAACATCCGCGAGGCGAACGCGATCTGCCAGGTCGTCCGCGTCTTCGAGGACCCGGACGTCATCCACGTGGACGGCGCGTTCAACCCCGTCTCCGACATCGAGACGATCAACACCGAGCTGATCCTCGCCGACCTGCAGACCCTTGAGAAGGCGATCACCCGCCTGGAGAAGGAAGCGCGCGTCCAGAAGGACCGCCGCGCCGCGCTGGAGGCGGCCAAGAAGTCCAAGGAGATCCTCGACGGCGGCCGCACGCTCTTCGCGGCGCAGGCCGAGGTGGACCTCGCCGAGCTGCGCGAGTTGAACCTGCTCACCACCAAGCCGTTCCTCTACGTCTTCAACGCCGACGAGAGCGTGCTGACCAACGAGGCCCGCAAGAAGGAGCTGCGCGAGCTGGTCGCGCCCGCCGACGCGGTGTTCCTCGACGCCAAGGTCGAGGCCGAGTTGCTGGAGCTGGACGAGGAGTCCGCCCGCGAGCTGCTGGAGACCATCGGCCAGGAGGAGCCCGGCCTGCACTCGCTGGCCCGCGCCGGGTTCCACACCCTCGGCATGCAGACCTACCTCACCGCCGGGCCCAAGGAGTCCCGTGCGTGGACGATCCGCAAGGGCTGGACGGCCCCGCAGGCCGCTGGTGTCATCCACACCGACTTCGAGCGCGGCTTCATCAAGGCCGAGATCGTGTCCTTCGCCGACCTGATCGAGGCCGGGTCGATGGCCGCGGCCCGCTCGGCGGGCAAGGTCCGCATGGAGGGCAAGGACTACGTCATGGCCGACGGCGACGTCGTCGACTTCCGTTTCAACGTGTGACCTGAATCGCCTTCACGTCAGGGGTTTTGAAACGTGTGGTGACCGCGCGAGCTCTCTTGTGAGGATTCGGATCGTCCGGCACAAGCCGGACATCGAATCTGGGGAGAGAGTTCGCAGTGGAACGTCGAGGATTTCTCAGGGCAGCGGTGGTGGGCGCGGCCGCCGCTGCTTTCGGCGGTGCGTCATGGCACGGAGCCCTCGCGGCGGGAGCCCAGCCGGGCCCCAGCCCGTACGGGGACCTGCTGCCCGCCGACGCCAACGGGGTGATGTTGCCCCGCGGGTTCACGAGCCGGGTGATCGGCCGCGCCGGGCAGAAGGTGGCGGGGACCTCCTACGTGTGGCCGGGCGCGCCGGACGCAGGCGCCTGTTTCCGTGACGGCTCGGGCTGGATCTACGTCGCCAACAGCGAGCTGCCGAAGTCGCAGGGGCTGCTCGGTGGCGTGAGCGCGATCAAGTTCCGCGCCGACGGCAGCATCGCCGACGCCTACAGCGTGCTGCACGGCACCGACACCAACTGCGCCGGCGGCGCGACTCCGTGGAACACCTGGCTCTCGTGCGAGGAGGTGCCGCGCGGGCAGGTCTACGAGACCGATCCGTGGGGGCGGAAGAATGCGGTCGTGCGGCCCGCGATGGGCACCTTCATGCACGAGGCCTGCGCGGTCGACCCGGAGCGCAAGGTCGTCTACATGACCGAGGACCAGTTCGACGGCGGGTTCTACCGGTTCATCCCGACCTCGTGGCCGAACCTCTCCGAGGGGCGCGTCGAGGTGTTGTGCGCGCCCGACGACCTGACCAGCGGGCCGGTCACCTGGAAGCCGGTGCCCGACCCCTTCGGTGACCCGGTCGAGACCCGCTACCAGGTGCCGGGCATGAAGAAGTTCGTCGGCGGCGAGGGCTGCTTCTACGCCAACGGCACCTGCTGGTTCACCACCGCGCTGGACAGCCGGGTGTGGACCTACGACGCCCGCAACAGCACGCTCGGCCTGGTCTACAACGGCGCTGAGCAGGCGCAGCAGCCGCCCGTGCTCTACGGCGTCGACAACATCACGCGGGCCGGTAGCGGCGACCTCTACGTCGCCGAGGACGGCGGCAACATGGAGATGTGCATCATCACGCCGAAGGGTGTGGTCGCACCGTTCTGCCGCCTCATCGGCCAGCACGCGAACTCCGAGGTCACCGGGCCGACCTTCAGCCCGGACGGCACCCGCCTGTACTTCTCCTCGCAGAAGGGCCTTACCGGCGAGCTCACCGACGGGATGACTTTCGAGGTCAAGGGTCCGTTCCGCCGCTGATACAGCAACTCCCGGACGCGCCGGCGGTGGCTGGTCACTCAGCCGCCGTTGGCGCGTTTTGTCATGAACTGCCCGGCCCCTTGCCTCAGCGCAGTGCACTGATGTTCGCTTGTGGTGAGTGCTGTTGATTTGGGTCGGATGACAACGGAGTTGCCATGCCCCTGCGCCCTGCACACCCCCTGCTCGCCTCGGCGGTCACGGCCGCCATGGTGGTGTCGCTGTCCTCGCCCGCCATGGCAGCCCCGCCGGACAACGCCTGGACCGTCCGTGGCCCGGGCGGGGTGAGCGCGCTGGTCAAGCTCGATCCCGGCTCCGGCTCGGTCGCGCTGTCCGTCGAGCGCCACGGCAAGCTCCTCATCGCGCCCTCCCCGGTCGGCATCCGCACCACGGCCGCCGATCTCACCAAGGGGCTCCGCGCGACCGGGCGGCAGAACCGTGTCGTCACGCAGCAGTACCGGATGACGACCGGCAAGCGGCTCAACCGGACGGCCGTGATGAACGAGACCCGGTTTTCCTTCGCCGGAGCCGCAAACACGCGCCTGGATCTTGTTGTGCGGGCCGCGCCCGATGGAGTCGCCTATCGCTACGAGCTGCCGGGCGCACGTGATGTCGTGGTCACGGGTGAAGCCTCTGCCTTCGCATTGCCCGGCGACGCCACTGCTTGGCTGATGCCGTACAACGCCCAGCACGAGAACAAACGGCAGAAGACCACCGCGAGCGCCGCACCCACCGGCGACTACGGCAACCCTTCGTTGTTCCAGGTCGGCGACGACTACGTGCTGCTCACTGAGTCCGATGTAGACGGTCGCTACGCCGGGAGCTCGCTGAGCCACCAGAGCGGAAGCGGCACCTACGCCGTCGCGCTCAAGGACCAGCAGATCCGCTCGACGGGGCAGACCCCTTGGCGCACAGCGATCGTCGGCGACCTCGGCGCTGTCACGGAGTCCACCCTGGTCGACGACCTCGCCATACCCGCGCGCTTCACCGACACCTCGTGGGTGCGGCCCGGGAAGGTCGCGTGGTCCTGGCTCTCCGAGCACTCCAGCCCCAAGGACTTCGAGCGGCAGAAGGCCTATGTCGACTTCGCCGCCCGCAACGGGTGGCCCTACGTGCTCGTCGACGAGGGCTGGAGCGACAAGTGGGTGCCGGAGCTGGCCCGCTACGCGCGGGCCAAGGGGGTGGACATCCTGTTGTGGTTCCACTGGACCAGCCTCGACACCCAGCCGGAACGCGACACGGTGCTGGCCAGGGTCAAGGACTGGGGCGTCAAGGGCGTCAAGGTCGACTTCATGGAGTCCGACTCGCAGGCCCGGTACCAGTGGTACGACACGATTCTCGCGGAGACCGCCAAGCGGCAGCTCATGGTCAACTTCCACGGCTCGACCATCCCGCACGGCCTCGCCAGGACGTGGCCGCACGTGATGTCGATGGAGGCCATCCACGGCGCGGAGCAGAACCCGCAGCCCGACAACGATCCCGTGCACCCCTTCGTGCGCAACGTTGTCGGCTCGATGGACTACACGCCTGGACGCATGGAGACCGGCAACAAGGTCTCCACCATCGGCCACGAGATCGCTCTGCCCGCCGCGTACGAGTCCGCGTGGCAGCACTTCGCCGACAAGCCGGAGGCGTACGAGAAGTACCCGGAGGCGTTGCGGTTCCTCAACCAGCTGCCGACCGTGTGGGACCAGACCGAGTACGTCAGCGGCTATCCCGGTTCTGACGCCGTCATCGCACGCCGCAACGGAAATCGCTGGTTCGTCGGCGGGGTCGCGGCGGGCGGTGCCCGCACGCTCCGTGCGCCGCTGGCCTTCCTGGGACCGGGCCGCTGGCTCGTCGAGACCGTCCGTGACCCGCGTCCTGGGCAGCGTGTTGATGTCCAGCGCACCACCTCGGTCCAGACCTCGTCCGCGACGCTCGACATCGACGTGCACGACAACGGCGGCTTCGGCGCCGTGATCTGTCCGGCCACACCCGGCAGGCTGACCTGCTACGAGCCCGTGCGCCAGGTCGCCGAGACGTCGCTGGCGATCACGCCCACCTCGACCGTTGACGCGGCAGCAGGAACCTCGTTCGAGGTCACCGGCACTTTCGAAGTCCGTTCCGCGAGGACGGTGACCGACGTCGTGCTGACCCCGCAGGCACCCGCGGGCTGGACCGTGCAGGGAGCGCCGGTGACCGCTCCCGCGCTCGGCCAAGGACGGCCGCTCTCCGGCAAATGGACGGTCAAGGTCGGCGCGAACGTCAAGCCGGGGACCTTCGAGCTGCCCGTCGTCGCGGAGTTCTGGGACCCCGCGCTCGCTCGCCGCGTGCATGTCGCCAAGGCCGTTCGCGGCTTCGTCCCGCCCAACGGCCGTGCGTACGTCAGCGATCTCTCGTTCGAGACCGAGACCAACGGCTATGGCCCCGTCGAGCGTGACCGGTCCAACAACGACGCGGCCGGAGGCGATGGCAACCAGATCAGCATCGGTGGCCGCAAGTACGAGAAGGGGCTCGGAACGCACGCCACCGCTGAGATCTCCGTCTACCTGGGCGGGAAGTGCACAGCTTTCTCTTCGGTCGTCGGCATGGACGACGAGACGACATCGCCCGGCTCTTCGGCCTTCCAGGTGCTCGGCGACGGAAAGGTCTTGGCGGAGACCGGGGTTCTGCGCACCGGCGGGCAGCCCGTTCCGCTGTCAGCCAGCGTGATCGAAGTTCGCACACTCACGCTGCGCGTCACCGACGGCGGCGACGGCAAGAACTTCGACCACGCCGACTGGGCCGACGCAGTGGTGGACTGCGGTTAGCCCAACGCCTCAAGCACGCCGTCGATCTCCCTGGCCAACGACACGTCCAGCGCGCTGATCCCGCCCACGGAATGCGTCGAGCAGCGGAAGGTCAGCGTGCGCCAACGGATGTCGATGTCCGGGTGGTGGTTGTCGTTCTCGGCGATCTCCGCGACGCGGTTCACCACCCGGATCGCATCCGTGAAGCTCGGCAGCTCCGCGGTGCGGGTCAGCGCGGCGTCGTCCTGGCGCCACTGGGGGAGAGCGCTCAGTGCCTCGGTCACCTGTTCCTCGTTCAGCAGCTCAGCCATGCCTCCATGGTGGTCCTGGCTCCCGCCGCGCGCGAGTCCGACGTACGCTGGGGGAGCCACGGGAGCCCGGTATGCCGGGCTGAGAGGAGGGCACCCAGCCCTCGACCGTACGAACCTGATCCGGGTCATGCCGGTGTAGGGAGGTGCGCGCCGCTTGCGGTGCCTCGTGGTCACGGACGACGGCCAGGAGGAGCTAGTGCGCGGCAAGACACTCGGAGCCCTACTCGTGCTCGCGCTGGTCAGCGGATGTTCGCTGACGGGCGGCAGTGGGACGGACACCGGCGGTAACAAGGTCGTCCTCGTCACCCACAACTCCTTCGCCGTGCCGCAGCAGGTGCTGGACGAGTTCGCCAAGCAGAGCGGCATCACCGTCGAGGTCAGCCGCCGGGGCGACGCGGGTGAGGTCACCAACCAGCTCGTGCTGACCAAGTCCAACCCGCTGGCCGACGCGGTCTACGGCATCGACTCCACGTATGCCTCGCGGGCGCTCGCGCAGGGGCTGCTCCAGCCGTACCGCAGCCCCGAAGCCGCCAAGGGCGCGCAGCGCTACGCCCTGCCCGGCGATGACCGGCTCAGCGCTGTCGACGTCGGTGACGTGTGTCTCAACATGGACACCGGTTTCCTCGCGCAGCGCGGCATTCCCGAGCCGACGTCACTGGCGGACCTGACCGACCCGCGCTACAAGGACCTGCTCGTCGTGCAGAACCCGGCGACCTCCTCGCCCGGTCTGGCGTTCCTCTTCGCCACCATCGCCACCTTCGGTGAGCAGGGCTGGGCCGACTACTGGACCAAGCTCAAGGCCAACGGCGTCAAGGTCGCCAGTGGCTGGGAGGAGAGCTACAACCAGGACTTCTCCGGCTCCGCGGGCAAGGGGCCGCGTCCGCTGGTGGTGTCCTACGCGTCCTCGCCGTCCGCCGAGATCGGCCAGGACGGCAAGCCGCGCACCAAGGCCCTGCTCGGTGGCTGCTACCGGCAGGTCGAGTACGCGGGTGTGCTCAGCGGCGCCAAGAACGTCGAAGGTGCCCGCAAGGTCGTGGACTTCCTGCTGTCGGAGAAGGTCCAGTCCCAGCTCGCCGAGCAGATGTACGTCTACCCGACTCGTGAAGGCGTTGCGCTGCCCCAGTCCTGGCAGCAGGCCGCACCGCTGCCGGCGAAGGCGCTGGAGCTACCGGCGGACCAGGTCGACAAGGACCGCGAGCGCTGGCTCACCCAGTGGCGGTCGGTCGTGCAGGGCTGACGTGCGCGTCAAAGTCGCTCTCGGTGTAGGAGCAGCAGTTCCGCTGCTGTTCCTGGTCGTGTTCTTCGCCTGGCCTGTCGCGGCGATCCTCGGTCTCGGACTGCGGGGGACCGGTGTCGGCCAGGTGCTCGCGGATCCCCAGACCTGGGACCTCGTCGCGTTCACCCTCGGCCAGGCCGCGGCGTCCACGGCAGTCGCCCTGGTGGCAGGGCTTCCGATCGCCTATCTGCTCGCGCGCTGTGCCGTGCGCGGCCGAGGACTCGTGCGGCTGATCGTCACGATCCCGTTCGTCCTGCCGACTCTGGTTGTCGGAATGGCGTTTCGTTCCCTGCTTGGCGATGGTGGGGTGATCGCGATCGTGCTGGCCAACGCGTTCTTCAACGTCGCGGTGGTGGCGCGCACAGTGGGTGGGCTGTGGGCGAACCTCGACCGTCGAGCCGAAGACGCGGCGCGAGCGCTGGGGGCTTCCCGTTGGCGTGCCTTCACTTCGGTGACCCTGCCGGCGCTCGCCCCTGCGATCGGTTCGGCGGCGGCGGTCGCTTTCCTGTTCTGCGCAACGAGTTTCGGTGTGGTTCTCGTTCTGGGTGGGGCAGAGCACCGGACGTTGGAGACGGAGATCTACCTGCGTACCGTGCAGCTGCTGGACCTTCCCGGAGCTGCTGCCCTGTCGCTGGTCCAGCTCGCCGCTGTCGTTGGTGCGCTGCTCGTCGGAGCGGTAGCGAGGCGAAAGCGCGAGACGGCCCTGACGTTGCGCCGCCGAACCGAGACGGCTCGCCGCCCTGAAGGTGGCGAGTGGGCGGTGGTCGGTGTGGCGGTCACGGTGGTGGGTCTTCTTCTGCTGCCGGTCTTCTCGCTCGTCGTGCGATCACTGTCCACACGAGATGGTTGGAGCCTTGCCGGGTACACCGCGCTGGCCGGTGACGCGGCTCGCTCCACGCTTGGTGTGTCCGGAATGGACGCCGCGACGAACTCGCTGCGGACCGCCTTCGACGCGACACTGCTCGCGCTGGTGCTCGGAGTCCTGGCTGCTGTTGTGCTGTCCCAGTTGCGGCGCAGGCAAGGACGGCTCGCCGAAGCCATGGACATGGTGCTGATGCTGCCGCTCGGCGTGTCCGCGGTGACGGTGGGTTTCGGCTATCTCGTCACGATGGACGCGCTTCCAGGTGATCTTCGTTCGTCCCCGGTCCTGGTGCCCTTCGCGCAGGCCCTCGTGGTGATGCCGTTGGTCGTGCGCATGGTGCTGCCGGTGTTGCGCGCGATCGACGACCGCCTCCGCCAGGCCGCCGCGTCGCTCGGTGCCTCGCCGTTGCGGGTGTGGCGCGAGGTCGATCTCCCACTCGCCGGACGATCTCTGCTCGCGGCGACCGGTTTCGGCTACGTGGTCGCGCTCGGCGAGTTCGGCGCGACGAGCTTCCTGGCGAAGCCGGACGCGCCGACGCTGCCGGTCGCGATCTCCAGGTTGATCTCCCGGCCGGGGGAGCTGAACGTGCAGATGGCCTACGCGTCCTGTGTGCTGCTGATGATCGTCACGGTGGTCGCGGTGGCGCTGATCGAACGTGTCCGGGTGGGCACCGAAGCCCTTGGGGAGTTCTGATGGGCCTTCGGCTCAAGGATCTGACCGTCCACTATGGATCTGTCGCCGCTGTGTCCGATGTGGAAATGTCCATTGAGGACGGTGAGGTAGTCGCGCTGCTCGGCCCCTCGGGCTGCGGTAAGTCGACGCTGCTGCGCGCGGTCGCGGGTCTGGAACGCGCTAGCTCTGGAACGGTCAGCTGGGACGGTGCCGACCTCGCCGGAGTCCCGGTCCACCGCCGTGGTTTTGGGCTCGTTTTCCAGGACGGCCAACTGTTCCCGCACCGTGATGTGGCGGGAAACGTCGCGTTCGGTCTGCGCATGCACGGCGTCGACCGAAAGCACCAAGCCGAGCGAGTGGCCGAGCTTCTGGAGCTGGTGGGACTGCCCGGATATGGCGCTCGGCGAACCACCGAGCTGTCCGGCGGTGAGCAGCAGCGCGTCGCCCTGGCCCGCGCCCTCGCTCCTCGGCCGAAGCTCCTGCTGCTGGATGAGCCGTTGTCCGCGCTGGACCGGGCGTTGCGCGAGCAGCTGGCGATGGACCTGGCGGTGCTGCTGCGCCGAGCGGGTGCGACCGCACTCGTGGTGACGCACGACCACGACGAGGCTTTTACCCTGGCTGACCGAGTAGCCTTGATGCGCAAGGGAAAACTGGTCCAAACCGGAACGCCCGCCGAGGTCTGGCGCCGTCCCGCCGACGCCGAGGTGGCGGCGTTCCTCGGCTGCACGGTCATCGTGGACGGAGTCGTGGCGGACGGTCGAGCCACGAGCTCACTGGGATCAGTGCCCGCGCCGGGAGTGGTTGACGGGCCGGTCCGCCTCGGCCTGCGAGCGAGCGCGCTGCGCACGGACCCGGCGGGGCAGCTCACCGGCGAAGTCCTGCAACGCGTGCACCGCAGCGACCACGTGCGCCTGCTGGTCCGCCTGGACACCGGCCCGGAGGTCGAAGCGACGGCTCCCGTCACCGCCGCCCTGACCTCTCACACCCGCTTCACCCTCGACCCCGACGGCATCGCCTTCATCACCTGACCCCCCGCCATTCGCGGGCTTATGGACGTCTCGCAAGCTCCTCAGAGGTCCATAAGCCCGCGAATGGCCGGAAAGGGGCGGGGTTAGGTGTCCTTGGTGGCCATGCGGGCGACGGTGATGGAGAGGCCGATCGCGATGTAGCACAGCGCTCGCACTCCGCTTTCCGTCAGCGTCGCCGTCACCATCGGGTCGCGGACCACGTCGATCGCCGAGGTCCAGCCCGTGGTGATCAGTGCCGGTTGCAGCCACGACAGGTCCGGGAGGGTGCCCAGCAGGGTGAACACGATCAGCGAGCCCATCGTCGCCGCCAGCACCACCAGGGGGTGGTCGGTGAACGAGGACAGCGCCAGCGCCACCGCCGCCACCGCCGCCATCTGCAGCCACACCCACAGTGCCGCGACGCCGACCCTGCCGATGCCGTCCGCGAAGGACAGCGTGGTGCCCGACAGGGAGGTGAACTCCGTGGTGCCCGTGAACACCAGGCCCGAGGTGATGCCCAGGACCGCGAGCACCAGCACCGCGACCGCCGTCACCGTCGCGACGCCGACCGCCTTCACCATGACCAGCCGGGTCCGGCCGACCGGCGCGATCAGCAGGCCGCGCAGGGTGCCGTGCGCCGACTCGCCCGCGATCGCGTCCGCGGCCGCCATCGACACCAGCATCGGCATCAGCAGCGGCATCGCCATGGTCATCGCCGCCAGGGGCAGCACCATCCCGTTGCCCAGCAGCGACGCCAGGACCGGCGGGCCGCCGATCGGACCTCCCCCGAAGTCCGCCAGCGACATCATCAGGCCCAGCCCCACCGGCACCAGGGCCAGCAGGCCGAAGCCCACCAGCGTCCTCGGCCGCCGCAGCACCCAGCGCAGCTCCGCGCGCAACAGCCTGCCCAGCGGTGCCCTCGTCACCTTCTCCGGCAGCGCAACCGAAGCCGTGGTCATGACCCCTCCCGCACGTCGGCCTCGGTCAACCGGGCGAACAGCTCTTCGAGACCCGTCCGCTCGCGGCGCGCCTCCCGCACGCCCACCCCGGCGAGCACCAGCTTCTCGACCACCTGCTGCGGCGAGGCCCCCGTCAGCTCCACGCGCACACCGTCCACAGCAGACCTGAACGGAATCCTGTTTTCCCGCAGGGTGTCCACCGCAAGCTGAACGTCCTCAGTGGACACGGTGAGCGTGGGAGTCCCCGCTTCGAGCAGCTCGCTCAGCTCGCCCTGCGCCACCGCAGTGCCCTGGTGCAGCACGGCCACGTGCGTGCAGGTCGCCTCCACCTCGGCCAGCAGGTGCGAGGACACGACCACCGTCGTCCCAGCCGCGTGCAGGTCCGCCATCACCCCGCGGATCTCCCTGGTGCCCGACGGGTCGAGGCCGTTCGTCGGCTCGTCGAGCACCACCAGCCTCCTCGGCACCAGCAGCGCCGCGGCCAGGCCCAGCCGCTGCTTCATGCCGAGCGAGTAGGCCTTGAACCTGCGGGTCGCCGCGTGCGCCAGCCCCACTCGCTCCAGCGCGTCGTCGACCGCCTTGCTGATCCCCCCGGTCGGCAGCAGCGGTTCGGCCGCCGCGCAGCGCCGCAGGTTCTCCCGCCCCGACAGGAACGGGTGGAAACCCGGTCCCTCCACCAGCGCGCCCACGTGCGGCAGCGCGCGGTCCGCGCCGTCCGGCATGGGCACCCCCAGCAGCTCGACGCTGCCGGTCGTCGGCCTGGTCAGGCCGAGCAACATCCTGATCGTCGTGGTCTTGCCGGAGCCGTTGGGCCCCAGCAGGCCGAGCACCGCGCCCTGCGGGACCTCCAGGTCGACGCTGTCGACCGCGACGGTGCGTCCGTAGACCTTGCGCAGTCCGCTGGTACGGGCCGCGAGGGCGGGGGCGGAGAGCTCCGCCCCCACCACACCGGTCGCCGCGAGCGGCTCGGTGCTCAGCGTCACTTCACGGTGCCGATCGCCTCGACGAGCACCTGGGACGGCACGGCGCCCGCGGCGAAGCGGCCGTCCTCGGTGAGCAGGCCGGTGCCGACCTTGGTGGTGATCAGGTAGCCCTTGCCCCACGGGCCCTCGACCTTGGTGCCGAACTGCTTGACCATGTCGAGCGGGTTCTGCACCGCGGCGCCCTTCTCACCGGACTTCGGCAGCTCGTCCAGCTTGGGCAGGCGGCCGACGACGGTGGTGTCCCAGCCGTCGCCGACGACCTTGACCCGGTCGGTCTCCATCGGCTTGGGCGAGGAGCCGGGCTTCTGGTGCTTCTCGATCTCCTCGCGGTGCTTGCTCTCGAACTCCTTGAGCTTGCTCGCGCTGTCCTCGACCTTCGCGCCGGCGGGCGGGGTGAAGGTGAACAGCTTCGGGTCCTGGGCGCCGATGTCGAGCTTGGTGAAGCCGATCTGCGCCACCGGCTCGCTGGAGCCGTTGGCCAGCACGACCACCCGCAGCGGCAGCCGCTTCTCGGCGTCCACCGCGACCCGGACCTCACGCAGCAGGGTGCGCTCGGACGGGGCGGGCGCCAGCACCAGCTCGTAGGCGTCGCGGCCCGCGACGCTCGCCGTGCCGTCCACCGAGATGCTGCTGCTGGGCCGCACCAGGTCGATGATCTTCTTGGCGGCCGACGCGGGATCGCTCAGCTCCTCCGGCTTGCCCTTCGGCGCCGCGTCCTTGTCGTAGGTGTGCTTCGTCGCGACCTTGGTGGACGAGTCCCAGGTCCACGCGGTCGTGCCGTCGTTGACGGCGATCTTCTCGCCGCCGGCCTGGCTGCTGGCCACCCGCACCTTGCCGGTGCCGTCGGACCAGACCCGAGCCGACACCCCGCTCAGCTCCTGCGGCAGGTTCGGGATGGCGGGAATACCGAGGTTGGTCTTGCCCTCGACGGTGCCCCCCAGCGCCGGAATCTCCTTCTGGCTGAGCACCGACTGCACCAGCTGCTCCGGGTTGACCGGCGGCAGCACGGGTGCGGCGCCCGCACCAGTAGGCATGGCCAGCACGGTCAGCCCGACCGCGCCGGCGATCGCACCGGCGGTGGCCGCGGCGACTGTGGCCTTCTTCCGATCCATGTTCGTCTCCTCCTCGGACGGTTTCCCTCCGTGGTGACGACAGTGCACGTCCCACCCTGAGACTGGACTGAGACCGCCCCCGCGAACTGAGAGAGCGCTGAGAGGTGAACCACAAGACTCTCAGCTACCGGCATGCTGTGCACGTGAAGCCACGGGTGCTCGTAGTGGACGACGAGGTCGGCGTGCGCAGGGCCCTCCAGCGGGGCCTGCGGGCGGAGGGCATGGACGTGGTCACCGCCGAGGACGGCCCAGGGGGCCTGCGTGCGGCGCTGACCGGCGCGTTCGACCTCATCCTGCTGGACATCATGCTGCCGGGGCTGTCCGGCTACCGCGTGCTCCAGCACCTGCGCAACGAGGGCGTCGGCACGCCGGTGCTGATGATCTCCGCCAAGGACGGCGAGGTCGACCAGGCCGACGGGCTGGACCTCGGGGCCGACGGCTACATCGTCAAGCCCTTCTCCTTCGTGGTGCTCGTCGCCCAGGTCCGCGCGCTGCTGCGGCGCAACGCGGCCGAGGGCTCCTCGGGCAGGTCACGGCTGCGGCTGGGCAGACTGGAGATCGACCAGGCCGCCCGCGAGGTGGTCTGGGACGGCGCTCCGGTGCCGCTGAGCCCGAGGGAGTACGCGCTGCTGACCGCGCTCGCCGGGCGCGCGGGCACCGTGGTCGCCAAGGACGAGCTGCTGCGCGCGGTCTGGGGCGACGAGCAGGCCGCCACCCGCAACGCCGTCGAGGTGTACGTCGGTTACCTGCGCCGCAAACTGGACGCCGCCGGAGCCGGTCACATCGTGCGGACCGTCCGGGGACACGGCTACCTCGCCGTCGACGAGACCGCCGAGGAGGACTCCGGGATGAACGGCGGCCGATGAGGCGACCCTTCGACGCGGTCCCGCGCTGGTGGCACCGCCGCAGCCTGCGCGGGCGCATCACCATGGTCGCCGCGGCGGCGGCGCTCGGCGGCTTCCTGGTGCTCGCCCAGGTGATGTCCTCGGTCCTGACCAGCGGGCTCACCGAACAGATGGACACCCAGCTCAACTCCGTGCTGCGCTCCGCGGCGAGCGCGGTCGCCGAAGGCAGGCCCGCCGAGACCAGGCAGGGCGGCGTCCAGGTCCGGGTGCTGGACACCGCGGGCAAGCCGCTGGACGGAGTCGGCGAGGTCGATCTCTACCTCACCGAGGTGCGGCAGCTGCTCGCGGGCAAGCCCATGACCGTCTACCGCGGCTACGGCGCGACCAGGTGGCTGCCCAGCGTGGTCAGCGCCCCGGACGGTTCCCAGCGGCTGGTCCTCGCCAGCGCCGACGCCGGTGACTACCTGCGGCTCTTCGAGGACATCGTCGTCTGGTTCGTCCCGGTGGCGCTGCTCGGCACCGCCGCCGTCGCGTTCACCGCGTGGGTCACCGTGCGCTGGTCGCTGCGCCCGGTCGAACGGCTCCGGTCGGCCGCTCAGGCCCTCCCCGCGGGCGAACGGCTCCCGCTCCCCGAGGCCGACGACGAGCTGCGCGCCCTGGCCGAGGCCTTGAACGGGCTGCTCGCCCGCCGTGACGAGTCCGCGGAGCGGATGCGCCAGTTCAGCGGCGCGGCGGCCCACGAGCTGCGGTCCCCGGTCGCCTCGATCCGAGCCCAGGCCGAGGTCGCCGTCGCCTACCCCGATCCCGACGAGGCCCAGGAGGTGCTCGGCGAGGTCGCGATCGAGGCGGAGCGCCTCTCCGAGGTCGTCGACCACCTGCTGAAGCTCGCCCGCTCGGACACGGCCGCCCTCCCGCCCGCGGACACGGTCGAGCTCACCGAGCTCGCCCGCGACGTGGCCCTACGCCAGCCGGACAACGGTCCGATGGTCCGCGTGGAGACCTTCGTGCCGGTGTGGGTGCACGCGACCACACAGGAGGTCGAGCTCGTCCTGGACAACCTGCTGCGCAACGCCCGCCGCTACGCGCGGACCCAGGTGCGCGTGATGGTGCTGCCCGCGGGCAGGCAGGGACGGCTCGTGGTCGACGACGACGGCGAGGGAATCCCGCCGGAGCACCGCGAGCGCGTGTTCGACCGCTTCTACCGCGTGCACGGCGCACGCGACCGGGACACCGGCGGCGCGGGTCTGGGGCTGGCCATGGTGGCCGATGTCGTGCACCGGCGCGAAGGCAGCGTGCGAGCGGGCGCCTCTCCTGAGGGCGGCGCTCGTCTGGAGATCCGGTGGAACACCAGTCCCAAGCCCTGACGTGCCAAGATCTGGCGTGCCGGTTCTCAGATCAACACTGCTCGTCGACGCGCCGGTCCGCACTGTCGCCGCCGCCGTTCGCGATGTCGCCGTCGTGCGTGCCAGCGCGGCCGCAGTGAGGGCGCGCGCCACAACCACCGCGCGCGGCGACCTCCTGTGCGCAGGAGATGAAGTGAGCTTCGAGGTCCCGCTCCTGCCGGGAGTACGGGTCCCGGTCCGCACCAAGGTGACCCGTGCGGACAACACCGGCCTGTCGTCCGAGCTGGCCGGCCCCGGTCAGACCGTGCGGGAGCTCGGACACGAGATCACGTTGGCGGAGACCGGAGCGGGCACGCTGGTCACGGACTCAGTGCGGTGGGTCTCGTCGTGGGGAGTGCTCGGCACAGCGGCGGATGTGGTGCTGCTGAGGCGTTTCGTGCTGCGTCTGCTCGGTGGTCGGGTGGCAGCGGTGCGCGACCGCGTCGCCCGGTTCGGCTCGGCCCCGGTGGTCGTCGCCGCCGCTGTTGTCCACAAAGGACATTTGCTGGCGCAGCAGCGTTCGTTCCCCGAACACCTCGCGGGACGCTGGGAACTTCCCGGTGGCCGGGTCGAGGCGGGGGAGTCCGACACGCAGGCCCTCGCCCGCGAGTGCGTCGAGGAGCTGGGAGTGCGGATCACCGTCGGTGAGCGCATCGGGCCGGACGTCCCACTGCCCAGGGGGTACCTGATGCGGTCCTACGCCGCGACGCTGACCGATCCCGACGAGACGCCCGAAGCGCTGGAACACCTTGCGGTGCAATGGGTTCCCGTGGAGCGCCTGGCCGAGCTGGACTGGCTCGACCCGGACGTGGCCCTGCTCGACGACCTCAGGGCGCTCCTGTCTGGAGCGCACTGAGGTCCCGCGTCAGCCCAGGCCGACGACCTTGAGCGCGGCTTCGAGGCGGGGCGTGGCGCGTTCGCGGGCGCGGTGCGCGCCGAGGGCACGCAGGCGGTCGAGCTCCGCCGGATCGTCGAGCAGCTCGGTCATCCGCTCGCGCACCGGGCGCAGCAGCTCGACCACCGCATCGGCGACGGTCGACCTCAGCTGCTCGTACCCGGTGATGTCCGCGCCGATCTCACGCGGGCTCACCCCCGTGCACGCGCCCAGGATCTCCAGCAGGTTCGACACCCCTGGCTGCTCCTTCGGGGCGTAGCGGACCGTGTCGAGCTCATCGGTCACCGCGCGCAGCACCTTCCGCCGGACCAGGTCCGGCGAGTCCAGCACGAACACCACCCCGGGGGTCTCCCCGGAGGACTTCGCCATCGTGCGGGTGGGCTCCGACAGGTCCTTGATGCGCGCGCCCACCTTGGGCAGCACGCCCTCCGGCACCACGAACACCTCGCCGTAAGCGCCGTTGAACCGGTTCGCGAGGGCTCTGGCCAGCTCGACGTGCTCGCGCTGGTCCTCGCCGACCGGCACCCGGTCCGCCCCGTAGAGCAGGATGTCCGCGGCCTGCAGCACCGGGTAGGTCAGCAGGCCGAGCCGCACCGAGTCCTGGCCGCGGGACTTCTCCTTGAACTGGATCATCCGTTTCGCCTCGCCGTAGGTGCACGTGCACTCCAGCACCCAGGTCAGCGCCCCGTGCTCGCGGACGAGGTCGGACTGCACGAACACCACGGCCCGCTCCGGGTCCACGCCGGAGGCTATGAGCAGGGCGAACGCCTGGCGCGCGTACTGGCGCAGCCGGTGCGGGTTGTGCGTCGAGGTCATGCCGTGCAGGTCGGCGACCAGGAAGACGTCGTCCGGCCGCTGGTCGCCCGCCCACCGCCGCACCGCTCCGAGGTAGTTGCCCAGGTGTGCGGGCCCGCTGGTCTTGATGCCGGAGAGCCTCGTCCCGGAGAACCCGGTTCCGGGGACGACGGACCTGGAGAGATCAGTCACTGCGAGCTCCTCGTGGGGTGGGCCGCGAGGAGACCCTCGACACAGCGAAGGCCGCTCTCGCGGCGGCCGAAGTGTCGGGAATGCGCACTAAATCCTTATGGCCGCCGAGAAGGCGGCCACCAAAGATTAAGAATGCGCATACTTTCAGATTCTATCACGATCAATTCTCGACCCGATGATCGGGTAGTCCTATCGTTTGCGTCATGTATATAGCGCTGCTCACCTACACCGCCCCCATCGACGAGATCGACTACCTTCTGGCAGAGCACACGGCATGGCTGAACAAACAGTACGAATCGGGCTATTTCCTCGCTTCCGGCAAGCGGCCGGGAGGGGAGGGGCGAGTGGTCATCGCGCGGCCGATGGCCCGGGGCAAGCTCGACGCCGTCCTGGCCAGGGATCCCTTGGTGCTGCGCAGGATGGCGCGCTACCAGGTCGTGGAGTTCAGCTGCACCAGGACCGAGAACGGGATGCTCGCCTACAACGAGGCGCTCGGCGAGGCGTCCTAGCTCGTTATTCACCCCATCGAGGTCTTGTGTGTCCCGCCGGTTGTGCGGAGAGGACGACTCACGGCGGCCGGCGGGAAACCCTTTAATCTTTCTTTTTCTTCTTTGCCTTCTCTTTGGCCTTCAATAAGGCGAGGACTGGGCAACGCTTGCATCGAGGTTTCGAGCGGCAGCACTTCTTCTTTGTTTTCCCTTTGCCCACGCGCCCACCTCCCCTCGTCATCGGACGGACAGAGGGTAGGATAGGTTAGGCTTGCCTGATCTTGTAGGGCGGTCGGGAGCACGCCCCGTCACGGGCTATCCTCCATGTGGGTCACGTGCGCGTAGGAGCCGGTGGCCGCCCCCTGGCATCACCACTCAAGGAGTTCCCGCGTGCCCACCGCACCGACGACCGAACGCACCAGAACTGACCTGCGCAACGTCGCGATCGTGGCGCACGTCGACCACGGCAAGACCACCCTCGTCGACGCCATGCTGCGGCAGTCGGGCGCCTTCTCCGCCCGCGCCGAGCTGGTCGACCGGGTCATGGACTCCGGAGAGCTGGAGCGCGAGAAGGGCATCACCATCCTCGCGAAGAACACCGCGGTGCGCCGGGAGACCCCGGACGGCCCGGTGACCATCAACGTCGTCGACACCCCCGGCCACGCCGACTTCGGCGGCGAGGTCGAGCGCGGCCTGTCCATGGTCGACGGCGTCGTGCTGCTGGTTGACGCCTCCGAGGGCCCGCTGCCGCAGACCCGCTTCGTGCTCCGCAAGACCCTCGCCGCCGGCCTGCCGGTCGTGCTGGTGGTCAACAAGGTCGACCGCCCGGACGCCCGCATCGCCGAGGTCGTCGAGGAGACCCACGACCTGCTGCTGGAGCTGGCGACCGACCTGGACGCGGCGGGCATCGAGGTCGACCAGGCCGCGATCCTGGACCTGCCGGTCATCTACGCCTCGGCTCGCGCGGGCCTTGCCTCGCTGACCCAGCCCGCCGACGGCGGCCTGCCGGACGCGGAGAACCTGGACGAGCTGTTCAAGGTCCTGCTGGAGTACGTCCCCGCGCCCAAGGCCGACGTGGACGCCCCGCTCCAGGCGCTCGTCACCAACCTCGACGCCTCCAGCTTCCTCGGCCGCATCGCGCTGTGCCGCGTGCACGCCGGCCGCATCCAGAAGGGCCAGCAGGTCACCTGGTGCCGCGAGGACGGCTCCACCCAGCGCGTCAAGATCACCGAGCTGCTGATCACCGACGCCCTGGAGCGGGTGCCCGCCGAGGAGGCCATCGCCGGTGACCTGGTGGCGATCGCTGGAATCCCGGACATCACCATCGGCGACACCCTCGCCGACCTCGACGACCCGCGCCCGCTGCCCCGGATCACCGTGGACGAGCCCGCGATCTCCATGACCATCGGTGTGAACACCTCGCCGCTGGCCGGTCGCAACGGCGGCAGCAAGCTGACCGCCCGCATGGTCAAGTCCCGCCTGGACTCCGAGCTGGTCGGCAACGTCAGCGTGCGCGTGCTGCCCACCGAGCGCCCCGACACCTGGGAGGTGCAGGGCCGCGGCGAGCTGGCGCTGGCCATCCTGGTGGAGACCATGCGCCGGGAGGGCTTCGAGCTCACCGTCGGCAAGCCGCAGGTGGTCACCAAGACCATCGACGGCAAGCTCTGCGAGCCGTTCGAGCGGCTGACCATCGACTCCCCCGAGGAGCACCTGGGCGCGATCACCCAGCTGATGGCCAACCGCAAGGGCCAGATGGAGACCATGGGCGGGCACGGCACCGGCCGCATCCGGCTGGAGTACGTCATCCCGGCCCGCGGCCTGATCGGCTTCCGCACCGAGTTCCTCACCGAGACCCGCGGCACCGGCATCGCCAACCACGTCTTCGAGGGCTACTTCCCGTGGGCCGGCGAGATCCGCGCCCGGCACACCGGCTCGCTGGTCGCCGACCGCACCGGCGCGATCACCGCCTACGCGATGATCCAGCTGGCCGACCGGGGCACCTTCTTCGTCGAGCCCGGCGCGGACGCCTACGAGGGCATGGTCGTCGGCGAGAACCCGCGCTCGGAGGACCTGGACGTCAACGTCTGCCGGGAGAAGAAGCTGACCAACATGCGGCAGTCCTCCGCCGACGTGATGGAGACGCTGGCCCGCCCGCGCAAGCTCTCGCTGGAGGAGGCGTTGGAGTTCTGCGCCTCCGACGAGTGCGTCGAGGTCGCGCCGAGCGTGGTCCGGGTGCGCAAGCTGGTGCTGGACTCGCACCTGCGCGGCCGGGAGCGCGCCCGCGCCAAGCGGATGAACTGACCGTGCGACGGCCCCACCGGGTGACCCCGGTGGGGCCTTTTCGCGTTCAAGATCATGTTTGAGGCAACCCGGAACCGGGTGGCACGTCAGGAAGGACAGGGGCGCGCGCCCCGGTGGGAACTGGGGTGCCGCCGACGACGCCCGGAGCCCCGTCTGGCAACCTCGTGTCCTTCCGACATGGCTCCGACATGGTCACGGTGGTGCCGATTCATGACACTAGCCATGGGAGGTGTGCTGCGTGGGCTCGTCAGGGGACAAGCGGCCCGGTAGACCGAGGCGGCTGCTCGCCTTGCTGTGCGCGGCTCTCACCGGGGCGACCGCGTGCACCAACCTGCCGCCGCCGCAACTGGTCACCACCACCCCGAGCGTCACACCGTCCAAGCCGCCGAACCTCACCGAGGTCGTGGTCGGCATCGACACCCTGCACCGCGGCTTCAACCCGCACACCCTCGCCGACCAGTCCGCGCTGACCACCACGCTGGGCGCGCTGCTGCTGCCCTCGGTGCACCGGCCCGGCCCGGACGGCGCCCCGGTCCTCGACCGCACGATCGCCAGCTCCGCCCAGGTCGTCAAGGCCGAGCCGTTCACCGTCAGCTACACGCTGCGCCGCGACGCCTCCTGGTCCGACGGCGCGCCCATCGCCGCCGAGGACTTCGACTACCTCTGGCAGCAGATGCGCACCGCGCCCGGCGTGGCCAACGCCGCCGGCTACCGGCTGATCTCCGGTGTGGCCTCCCGCGACAGCGGCAAGACGGTCGAGGTCACCTTCCGCAAGCCCTACCCGGGCTGGCGGTCCCTGTTCACCAACCTGCTGCCCGCGCACCTGCTCAAGGACGCCCCCGGCGGCTGGGTCGGCGCGATGGAGGACAGCTTCCCGGCCTCCGGTGGCCCGTTCACCCTCAAGAGCGTGGACGTCGACCGCGGCGAGGTCATCCTGGAGCGCAACGACCGCTACTGGGACCAGCCCGCCGTGCTGGACCGCATCGTGCTGCGCAAGAGCGACCACAACGGCCTGGTCTCCGCGCTGCGCAGCGGGAACGACCAGGTGTCGCTGCTGCGCCCGGACCAGATCGCGATGGAGTCGCTCAACGAGCTCGGCAAGACGGTCTCGCTGACCACGGTGCCGCGGCCCACCGTGGTCCAGCTGCTGCTGCGTCCCGCGAGCGCCCGCCTCGCCGACTCCAGGGTCCGCGCCGCCGTCGCCGCGGCCGTCGATCGCGACGCGCTGATCACGGCGGGAACCGGCAACGGCCCGTCCGCCCAGCTGCGCGCGGACGCCCACGTCTACGCGCCCTCGCAGAGCGGTTACCGGCCCACCATGCCCGCAGGCATCCCCGGCAGCGGCAAGCCCGACCTCGCGACCGTGGAGCGGCTGATGGTCGAGGCCGGCTACACCCAGCAGGCCGGGGCGTGGATGCGCAACGGCCAGCAGCTCAACCTGATCATCGCGGCACCCGCCGACAACGAGCCGTACGTGACCGTCGCCCACCAGCTGCAGCGCCAGCTCGCGGGGGCGTCGATCCCGGCCCGCGTGGTCACCTCGGTCGGTGACCAGCTCTACGGCGACATGCTCTCGCCCGTGACGCCGCAGCCCGGCGTGCCGGTGGACAGCGGCGTGGACATCGCGGTGGTCCCGCAGGTCTTCGGCGACGACCCGGCGACGGTGCTGGCCTCGAACTACGGCTGTTGGACCGAGACCGACAGCGCCGACAGCACCAGCATCCCGGCAGGTCGGCCGAACCCGGCGAGCTTCTGCGACCGCGCGCTGCAACCGGTGATCGACGGCGCGCTGACCGGCTCGATGCCGCTCGCCGACGCGCTGCCCGGGATCGAGGCCGCGCTCTGGCAGCAGGCGATCTCGATCCCGTTGTTCCAGCTCAGCGACACCCTGGTGGCCCGTCCGGAGGTGACGGGAGTGACCGCGGGCCCACCGCTGGCCGGCCCGTTCGTCGGCGCGTCGGACTGGAAGCGCGTCGCCACGGAACGCACCTCCTCCAGCAGCCCCCCGCCTCCCACACCCACGCCCACGAAGTGACTGCCCACTTCGGCGTCCTCGGCCCACTGCGTGTGGTGGTCGACGGGACGGACGTACCATTTCGTCCCGGTAAGCAGCGGGTGCTCCTGGCCGCACTCCTGTTGCGTCCCAACAGGGTTGTGCCGGTGGACGAGCTGATCGGCCTGCGCCCCTAGGACTCCATGAAGCGGAACGGGGGCATCGCGAAGCCGCGTCGCTCGAACTGTGGCGCGGTGACCTCCTGGCCGATGTGCCGTCACACCCCTTGCGACACAGCGCGAAAGTTGCCACCTGACCAGCCCAGCTCGTCCTTTGTGGACGGACACTCGCGGTTTCGGGCAGGGCGAACCACTGCCGCCCGAGGAGGCGATCGTGCACGTCCGTTGTTCGATCGGCCTTCGGCGGCTCGGCGTGCCCCAGCTCAAGGCGCACCTCGCCCTCGGGGAGGACGACGCCGCGCTGCTCCGGGCGCAGGAGGCGGTTGAGCTGAACCGCGGCTTCGGGCAGCGGCTCGAACTGGCCCGTTCGCTCCTCGTCCCTGGCACGGTTCGCGGGGGCGGCGACGGGGCGAGGGGCCTCGGTGAAGCTCACGCTCTGTTCTCGGCTATGGACTTGCCCGCGGTTTGACCGGTTAGGCCGCCTACCCCCGGTGGCGCGCGGCCACCGTGACCGTCCGTCTACCTAGAGAGCCAACTTTCGGCCATACGTGTCGTGAAGTGTCGTTCGAACGGGTGGTTGGCCAGTTGAAAGTTACGTACTGACGATGGAAAATCTGTGTAAGTTACCGTTCGGAAAACGAACTCTGCCGTTCGGTAACCGACTGGTCACCCTCTGTCGTTAACGAGTCACCCTTTGGTCACGATCGGCGGGCGGATGATGACCGTCGCTGACAGGGTTCCTAGCGTGCAATCCGACGCGCCGGTCGAGGGCAGTGAGAAGGCGCGTCCTTTGATGATGGGTCGGCGGGGCCCGATCGCCCGTGCCTGTCCCAGCGCTAGGAGGGCTCGTGTCCATGAGGAGATCGAAGGCCGTCTCCGCGTTCGCCGTGCTGACCGTTGGGGTCCTCACGCTGAGCGCCTGCGGCGGAGGTGGCGGTACCGACAGCAACGGCTCCGAGGGCGGAGGTGTCCTGACGGCTGCCAAGGGTTCGCAGCCGGACGGCATCTACAAGGCGCCCAAGGTGAAGTCGGGCAAGGAAGTCGTTGTCGGTCACGATGCCCCGTACACGACGTACAACAACCAGACCGCCGACGGCAACAACTTCAACAACACGCTGATCGCGAACCTGATCCTGACGGAGCCCTTCTTCGTCGACATCAACAACAAGGTTCTGCTGAACGGCGATGTGATGGACGCCGTCGAGGAGACCTCGAAGAATCCGCAGGTCATCACGTACAAGATCAAGAAGGGCGTGCAGTGGTCCGACGGCGCCGCCTGGGACTGCGACGACTTCTACCTGGCGTGGCTGTCGCAGAGCGGTAAGGCGAAGAAGCCGGACGGCAAGTCCACCTACTTCACCCCGGCCGGCACCAGCGGCTACGAGTACATCTCCGCTGAGTGCAAGGACGACCTGACCTTCGTCACCACCTACAGCCAGCCCTACGCGGACTACAAGGGCATCTTCGACAAGGCTTCGATGCTCCCGGCGCACATCCTGGAGAAGGAGACCGGCGTCGCGGACATCACCAAGGTGACCCCGACCTCCCCCGAGGTGGAGAAGGTCGCCAACTTCTGGAACACCGGCTGGAACGGGTTCAAGAAGGAGATCATGCCGGCGTCGGGCCCGTACAAGTTCGACTCCTGGCAGCAGGGCCAGTACGTCCGCTTCGTGCGCAACGACAAGTGGGCAGGCAACCCGGGTGGTCCCGAGGCCATCACGATGAAGAGCATCGCCGACCCGACCGCGCAGAAGCAGGCGCTGCAGAACGGCGAGATGCAGATCATCGCCCCGCAGGCCGAGCCGGTGCTGGCCGGTCAGCTCCGTGAGCTGTCCTCCCAGGGCGTGAAGTACTCCGCCAAGGCGGGTGCGACCTTCGAGCACCTGGACCTGAACTTCAAGCGCCCGCTGTTCCAGGACAAGGCGTTCCGTCAGGCGTTCGCGGAGTGCGTCAACCGCAACGAGATCGTCGACAAGCTGGTCAAGGGCGTCGACCCGTCCGCGAAGCCGCTGGGCAGCCTGCTGTTCATGGCTGAGGAGTCCGGTTACAAGGACGACTTCTCCGCGGTCATGCCCGCGGACCCGGCGAAGGCGGGCAAGACCCTGGAGGCCGCTGGGTGGGCCAAGGGTGCGGACGGCATCTACGCGAAGGGCGGCCAGAAGGCCTCCTTCAAGATCAGCCACACCGACATCCCGCGCCGCAAGCAGACCGTTGAGCTGATCCAGTCCTCCTGCCGCCAGGCCGGTATCCAGATCGAGGACGACACCGACCCGAACTTCCTCGACGAGCGGGTCAGCAACAGCGACTACGACGTCGCGCTGTTCGCGTGGGTCGGTTCGCCGTTCAAGGCGGAGAAGAAGCCGATCTACGTGACCGGCGGCGGCCAGAACTGGCAGGGTTACTCGAACGCGACCGTCGACACCGAGATGCCGAAGGTCGACACCGAGTTCGACGAGGCCGTCCGCGACGCCGCGCTGCAGAAGGCCGACAAGGCGATGGCCGAGGACTACGCCTCGCTGCCGCTGTTCTCGCTGGCGAACCTGATCGCGTTCAACGACAACGTGACCAACGTCGGCTACCACTCGCGCAACGGCTCCACCTGGAACGCGTGGGAGTGGGAGGTCTCCTGACCTCCGCGTTCCACAGTGGAACAGAAGTGAAAAACCAAAGCGGGCCGGAACTTCACCTGGTTCCGGCCCGCTTTGGATTCGAAGCTTTGACGGACCGGCCATAACCGGGTTACTAGCGGGTATGGTCGCGCTGCGCGTCTTGCGGAAAGGCGTTCCCGCCGCCACAAGCGGCTCGTTCGCCCCGAACTCGCTCCCACCAAGGAAGACAACGTGGTTCGCTACATCATTCGGCGACTACTGGTCTCGATCCCGATCCTCGGCATCGGATCTTTCCTCGCCTATCTCATGGTCGCCTCGGCCGGTGACCCGCTGTCGGGGTTGCGCGGCCGCCCCGGCACCACCGAGGCAGACATCCAGAACCTCGCGCTGCAACTCGGTCTCGACAAGCCGATCCTGTCACGTTACTGGGACTGGCTCACCTCATTTTTGAGCGGGGACTGGGGCAAGAGCATCGCGCTCGGCCAGGCGCAGGCCGACGTCTTCGACCGGGTCACCACGGCCTTCGGCACCACCTTCAAGCTGGTGCTCGGTGCCGAGATCCTGGCGATCACGCTCGGCATCGCGGTGGGCGTGCTCGCGGCCGTGCGGCAGTACTCCATCTTCGACTACATCGCGACCTCCACGGCGTTCGTGATGTTCTCGATGCCGGTGTTCTGCGTCGCGATCGTGGTCAAGACCTACGGCATCCAGTTCAACAACGTGCTGACCGGCCTCGGCATGCGTCGCTGGCTGACGACGGCGGGTCCGCCCGTCGGCGGGTTCAAGGGCGACGTCCTGGAGCAGATCCGGCTCTACAGCGGCACGTTCCTGCTGCCCACCATCGCGTTGGGCGCGATCAGCTTCGCCGCGTACAGCCGGTTCCAGCGCGCGTCCATGTTGGAGACGCTGAGCTCGGACTACGTCCGGACCGCGCACGCCAAGGGCCTGCGCCCGGCGCGCGTGATCTTCCGGCACGCGTTCCGCAACGCGCTCATCCCGGTGACCACCCTGGCCGCGCTCAACATCGGCGCGGTGTTCAGCGGCGCGATCATCACCGAGAAGGTCTTCGGCTGGAACGGGATGGGCAACCTCCTGGTGAGCGCGGTCCAGCAGTTCGACCCACCGATGCTGATGGGGTGGTTGATGGTCACCGCCATCCTCGTCGTCGTCTTCAACCTCGTTGCCGACATCCTCTACGGCATCCTGGACCCGAGGATTCGCCTTGGCTAACCCGCAGATCACCGCAGCGCCGGAATCCGGCGTCCCGGCGTCGTCGAGCTACGAGTTCGGCACCGGCGCCCGCAAGCAGTGGCAGACCGTCCTGCGTCGCTTCATGCGCCACCGCCTGGCGATGGTCAGCCTCGTCGTCCTCGTGCTGCTCACCCTCGGCGCGATCATCGGTGGCGCGCTGTGGAAGTACGACGTGACCTACACCGGCGGCGCCTCCTTCGCATCGCCCAGCGCCGACCACCCGCTCGGCACCAGCCAGATCGGCAAGGACATGCTCGCCCTGATCTTCCAGGGCACGCAGTTCTCCCTGCTGATCGCGCTGGTCGTCGCATTCATGGCGACGATCATCGGCGTCACCCTCGGCGCGGTCGCCGGCTTCCTGCGCGGCGCGGTCGACACGTTCGTGATGCGCCTGGTCGACCTGTTCCTGATCGTGCCGCAGCTGGCCCTGGTCGCCATCGCGGTGCACGCCTTCCCCGCCAGCTGGTACACCGTCGCCATCGTGCTCGGCCTGTTCAGCTGGATGCAGGTGGCCCGGATCAACCGCGGCCAGACGCTGTCGCTGGCCGAGCGGGAGTTCATCGAGGCGGCCAAGGCGCTCGGCGCGAGCAACAGCCGGATCATCTTCAAGCACATCCTGCCGAACCTGACCGGCATCATCACGGTCAACGCGACCCTGGCGGTGGCGACCGCGGTGCTCTCCGAGGCCGCGCTGTCGTTCATCGGCCTCGGCGTGAAGCCGCCGGACACCTCGCTCGGTCTGATCATCATCGAGAACTACTCGCAGTTCCAGGACCGGCCGTGGCTGTTCTACGCGCCGTTCGTGGTGATCGTGCTGATCTCGCTGACGATCAACTTCATCGGTGACGGTCTGCGCGACGCGTTCGACCCGAGGCAGACGAAGGTGCGTGCCTGATGTCCACTACCGAGAAACTGCTGACCGTCGACGGCCTCGGCGTGGACTTCCCGACCGAGGACGGCGTCGTGCACGCGGTGCGCGGCGTGTCCTTCGAGCTGGGCCGCGGTGAGGTGCTCGGCATCGTCGGCGAGTCCGGGTCCGGCAAGTCGGTCTCGTCCTCGGCGATCATGGGCCTGCTGCCCAAGACCGCGAAGATCTCCGGCTCGATCACCTTCAAGGGCACCGAGATCGTCGGGCTCAAGGGCAGGGCGCTGGAGAAGATCCGCGGCAACGACATCGCGATGATCTTCCAGGACCCGATGACCTCGCTGAACCCGGTCTACACCGTGGGCTGGCAGCTGGCGGAGGCGTACCGGGCGCACCACGCGGTGCCGAAGAAGACCGCGTGGGAGAAGGCCGTCGCCGCGCTGGAGCAGGTCGGCATCCCGCAGCCGGACCGGCGGGCCAAGCAGTACCCGCACGAGTTCTCCGGCGGTATGCGGCAGCGGGCGATGATCGCGATGGCGATCATCAACGACCCGGAGCTGATCATCGCCGACGAGCCGACCACCGCGCTGGACGTGACGGTGCAGGCCCAGGTGCTGGAGACGCTGCTGCAGATCCGCGACATCACCGGCGCCGCGATCATGATGATCACCCACGACCTCGGTGTCGTCGCGGGCATGGTGGACCGGGTCCAGGTGATGTACGGCGGCACCGTGGTCGAGTCCGGCCCGGTGAACGAGGTCTTCGAGACGCCGAGGATGCCCTACACCGTCGGCCTGCTCGGCTCGATCCCGCACGCGGGGCTCATCGGCCAGCGGCTCACCCCGATCAAGGGCGCCCCGCCGTCGCTGATGAACCTGCCGCCCGGGTGCGCGTTCAGCCCGCGCTGCCCGCTCGCGGTCGACGCGTGCAGCTCGGCCGAGCCCGCGCTGGAGGTCATCGGGAACGACGGGCACTCCGCGCGGTGCATCCGCTGGGAGCAGCTCGCCGAGCACCCGGACCCGAGGAAGCTGTTCGCGCACAGCGAGATCGGCACGGTGGAGAACCCCGCCGAGCTGACCGCCGTCGACCCGAGCCTGCCGGTCGTCGAGGACCTGGCGACCGTCGAGGCCCGCCTCGCCGAGGAGGGGAAGACCTCATGAGCGTCCAGACTGGTTCCGCGGCGCGGAGCAGCACCGCGGGCGACACCGCGACCGAGCCGCTGCTCCAGGTCCGCGACCTGGTGAAGTCCTTCCCGATCCGCGGCGGCGGGGTCATCCCGCGCACCGTCGGCGAGGTGCAGGCCGTCTCCGGGCTGACCTTCGACCTGGCCGCGGGGGAGACCCTGGGCCTGGTCGGCGAGTCCGGCTGCGGCAAGTCCACCACCGGGCGCGCCATCCTCCAGCTGCACAAGCCGACCTCGGGCTCGGTGAAGTTCCAGGGCCGCGAGCTGACCGCGTTGTCCGGCAAGCAGCTGCGGCCGGTCCGCAGGGACATGCAGATCGTGTTCCAGGACCCCTACGCCTCGCTGAACCCGCGCTGGTCGATCAACGACATCGTCTCCGAGCCGTTCCAGATCCACGGCTTCGACGGCGACGTCCAGGCCCGGGTCGACGAGCTGCTGGAGCTGGTCGGGCTCAACCCGGAGCACCGCAACCGCTACGCGCACGAGTTCTCCGGTGGCCAGCGGCAGCGCATCGGCATCGCCCGCGCGCTGGCGCTCAACCCCAAGCTGGTCGTGCTGGACGAGCCGGTCTCCGCGCTGGACGTCTCGGTGCAGGCGGGCGTGGTGAACCTGCTGGACGAGCTGCAGGAGCGGTTCGGGCTGGCGTACCTGTTCGTCGCGCACGACCTGTCGGTGGTGCGGCACATCTCGCACCGCGTCGCGGTCATGTACCTGGGCAAGATCGTGGAGATCGGCGCGCGGGAGCACATCTACACCCAGCCGACCCACCCCTACACCCAGGCGCTGCTGTCCGCGGTGCCGCTGCCCGACCCCAAGGCCGAGCGGCAGCGCCAGCGGATCGTGCTCACCGGCGACGTGCCGAGCCCGGTGAACCCGCCGTCGGGCTGCCGGTTCCGCACGCGGTGCTGGAAGGCGCAGGACATCTGCGCCACCGAGGAGCCGAAGCTGGAGCAGCGGGTCGGCGGCACGCTCTCGGCGTGCCACTTCCCGGAGGTCCGCGAGGTCGTCTGAGCCCGTCGACGCTGGTGGAACGGCGCCCCCTGCTTGCGCAGGGGGCGCCGTCGCACGTGGTTGCTGTCTGTCATGTCGATCTTTGGGCGAGGCCGGCGCGAGGGCGCGGAGTATGAACTACCCAGCGTGGCGCCGTTGCCCAAGTGTGGGCATTCACCTGGAAAAAGTCGGTATTCCCACCGCGGGGGCGAATATTCCCCCCGATTGGGGTGACCACGGTGCGAAGCGTTGACAACCCCGCCACTAGGCTGTTCCGGTGACACTGACGGCTCCACCACGGCTGCTGCTGGTCCATGCACATCCGGACGACGAGAGTCTCTGGACCGGCGGCACGATCGCGCGTTACGCGGCACAGGGCGTGCACGTCACCGTGATCACCTGCACCCTCGGCGAAGAGGGTGAGGTCATCCCCGAGGGCCTGCGCGGGCTCGGTCCCGACGCGGCCGACCAGCTCGGGGGATACCGGGTCGGCGAGCTGCGCTCCGCCTGCGGCGCGCTGGGCATCGCCGACCACCGCTTCCTCGGCGGCCTCGGCCGCTGGCGCGACTCCGGCATGGTCGACACCACGGCGAACGCCCACCCCAGGGCCTTCGTCAACGGCGACCTCGACGAGCAGGTCGCGGCGCTGGAGGCGGTCCTGCGCGAGCTGCGGCCCCAGGTCGTGGTCAGCTACGACCCCAACGGCGGCTACGGCCACCCCGACCACATCCGCGCGCACCAGGTCACCATGGCCGCCACCGAGCGCGTCTCCGACGTCGACCGGGTGTTCTACGCGGTGACCTCCCGCGAGGCCACCGAGACCGGCGTCGCCGCGCTCACCGAGATCGAGGGCCTGCCGTTCCGGCTGCCCGAGCCGGGGGAGCTGCCAGTGACCGAGGACTCCGAGATCACCACCAGGGTGGACGTCTCGGAGCACCTCACCGCCAAGATCGGCGCGTTGCGCGCGCACGCCACCCAGGTGCAGGTCTGGCAGGGTAGTGACGGGACGGCGGCCTACGCGCTGTCCAACGGCATTGCCCAGCCGATGGCCACCACGGAGTACTACGTCCTGGCCAAGGGCAGCGCCGAGGGCGCCGAGTCCGACCTGTTCGGCGTCCCCGTCACCCAGGGAGGAGCCGGACGGTAGTGCGCGGTCTTGGCGATCGACTCTTCTTCGTGGTCCTGCTCGTCGACGCGGTCCTGCTGGCCGTCGCCGAGCTCGCGTTCCTGCCGTTGCGGGTGCGCGACCTCGCACCCGGCGTCGGCGTCGACGCGAACTGGCCGCTGCCGATCTCGGTGCTCGTCGCCGGGCTGACCGTGCCCCTGCTGGTCAGCTCGGCGGCCCGCCTGTCGTCGAGGATGTCGGTCGCCGGGGCCCCGCTGCTGCTCTGGCTCGTCGCGGTGATCGGCTTCGGCATCGCCGGTCCCGGTGGCGACCTGATGCTCACCAACGACTGGCGCTCGCTGGCGCTGCTGGCCGCGGGCGCGCTGCCCGGAGCGGTCATGCTCGGCGGCGTCCTCGGCCAGCCGCCCACCCGCGCCTGAGCCCTTGTCCCGCAGGGCGTCCAAGCGCCGGACGACCGCTCCAGTGCGCTGCTCCGTGTGCTGGCGTGGTCGGGCTGGCCCGGTCGGGCTTTTCGCGTTTTGTCACCTTGTTGCGCGATAGAGCGCTCTCTTTTCGCGTTTAGGTGGCATAACGCGAAATGAGGGGGAGCCGGGGGCGGTGCGGTGGGGGCGCTGCCTGCGGGATCGGGCCTAGGCGGGTACCCAGTAGCGGTACCCGTGGTGCGGCCGCGCGCCGAGGGACTCGTAGAGCCGCACCGCGGGTTCGTTGTTCTCCGAGACCTGGAGCACATAGCGCTGCGCCCCATGGCTTTGCGCCCACGCGGCGAGCCCCGCGAGCACGTTCTTGGCCAGTCCGCGCCGGCGCGCGTCCGGCCGCACCGCGAGGCGCGCGAAGTGCAGGTGGTCCTCGACCACGGCGCCCCGTGCCGCCGCGAGCACCTCGCCGTCCACGGACGCCGCACCGTAGCCGACCTTTTCGGCGGAGGTCAGCACGTGGCGCTCGGCGTCGGTCGGCTCGGCGCGGCCCACCACCAGCGGCCACCACTGCGGCCAGGGTTCGTCGCGGACTTCGGCTGGTGGTGCGTCGAGGAGCGCCTCCAGCGGTCCTACTAGCACCAACGACGGCATTCCTGTGTACTCGACCTCCGGCCTCCAGCCCGCGGCCTCCAGCTCCGGCTCCCAGCGGCTGCCCGTGACCACGTGCGCGCGGGCTGGCTGGCCGTGCTCCCCGGCGAACGTGGCGGCCTTCGCGAGAGCGTCCGCCACGGGCATTCCGGGGTCGCTGAGCAGCAGCGTCGAGTTCGCGCGCCCGGTGAAACCGCCGGCTGTGCGGGCCCGCCAGCCGCCGATCCGGAGCTCGGCAACGGCGGGCCAGGCGCGGGCGCACAGCAGCTCAAGTGCTTCGTCCTCGGGGCGCATCCGCGCATCTTCCGGTTCACCAGGCGGGATCCGCATCGGATTTCTTTGTGAGAACCGGCACCGGGTGACACTCTGCATGGTGCTCGGGGGATACTTGCGTGGTCGCGTGAGCCTCACCAGGGCCGTACTGCGTGACCGAACTGACAAGGAGCAGGAGACCGCCGTGACCTACGTGATCGCCCAGCCCTGCGTCGACGTGCTGGACAAGGCATGCATCGAGGAATGCCCCGTCGACTGCATCTACGAGGGTGATCGGATGCTCTACATCCACCCCGACGAGTGCGTCGACTGCGGTGCGTGCGAGCCGGTGTGCCCCGTCGAGGCCATCTACTACGAGGACGACGTCCCCGACCAGTGGTCCGACTACACCAGGGCGAACGTCGACTTCTTCAACGACCTCGGCTCGCCCGGTGGCGCCTCGAAGGTCGGCAAGATCAACGCCGACGACAAGATGGTCGCCGCGCTGCCCCCGCAGGCGTCGGAGCATTGATCGCCCCGGCCTCGGCCGGTCGCGGCGGTCCGGATCTGCCCGACTTCCCCTGGGACTCGCTCGCCGGGCCCAAGGCCACGGCGGGCGCCCACCCCGGTGGCATCGTCGACCTCTCGGTGGGCACCCCGGTGGACCCGGTGGCCCCGGTCATCAGCGAGGCGCTGGGCTCCGTCGCCGATGTGCCCGGCTACCCGCTGACGCACGGCACCCCGGCGCTGCGCGCCGCGGTGCTGGGGGCGCTGGAGCGGCGGCACGGCATCACCGGCCTGGACTCCGACGCGGTGCTGCCCACGATCGGCTCCAAGGAGCTGGTGGCGTGGCTGCCGACGCTGCTCGGCGTGCGCCCCGGCGACATCGTGGCGATCCCCGAGCTGGCCTACCCGACCTACGAGGTCGGCGCGCGGCTGGCCGGGGCGGACGTCGTCCGGCTGCGTGACGGCGAGCTGCCCCCGGCGGGCACGGCACTGCTGTGGGTGAACTCCCCGTCCAACCCCACGGGCCGGGTCCTGGCCACCGCCGCACTCGCGGCGCTGGTCGAGGGCGCCCGTGCGGTCGGCGCGTTCGTCGCCTCCGACGAGTGCTACCTGGACCTGCCGTGGACGGCCCGCCCGGTCTCGGTGCTGGACCCCGCGGTGCACGGCGGCAGGCTGGACGACATCGTCGCGGCCCACTCGCTGTCCAAGACCTCCAGCCTCGCGGGGTACCGGGCCGGGTTCGTCACGGGCGACCCGGTGCTGGTCAAACGCCTCCTGGAGGTGCGCCGCCACGCGGGCATGATCATGCCCCGGCCGGTGCAGGCGGCGATGACGGCGGCGTTGAGCGACGACGAGCACGTGGTCGCGCAGCGGGACCGCTACGCGGGCAGGCGCAAGGTCCTGCTGGACGCCTTGCACGCCAACGGTTTCCGGGTGGACCACTCCGAAGCGGGCCTGTACCTCTGGGCGACTCGCGACGAGGACGCCTGGACCACGGTGGCCTGGCTCGCCGAACGCGGCATCCTGGTGGCGCCGGGCACCTTCTACGGCCCGAACGGCGCCAAGCACGTCCGCGTGGCCCTCACCGCCACCGACGAACGCGTCGCGGCCGCCGCCGACCGCCTCTCCGCCTGACCCACGGCCGGGCCGCGTTCAGATCGCTCGGGCGCGCTCGGCCAGCTCGGTCCAGGCGGGGAGCCAGTTCGCGCGGCTCTCGGCTCTGCGGGCCTGTTCTCGCTCCACCAGGCGCCCCGCCGCGAAGGCCATGTCGATGTCGACCCGCTTCCGTGCGGCGAGGAGCGCACGGATGCGGTCCTCGGCGACGCACGCGTCCTGGTGCTCGCCGAGCACGTCCTGGAACGCCTTCGCCGCCTTGATCAGCTTGCGCATCGGCTTGCCCGCCAGCGGTTTGGCCAGTTCGGCGGTGTAGCGCAGGCGCTTGCCCCGGATGCGCAGCGCGTGCAGCACGTCATCCCCCGGATCGTCCCCGGCTTCCTCGACTGCCTTGGCCAGCTTGGTGAACTGCTTGTGCACCAAGGGAAGTAGGGCAGATCTGTCCGAAGTGGACTCTGGGGTGAACCGGGCGAGGCGGTGCAACAGCCGGTCGTAGCGCTTGCTGTCCAACAAGATGGTCATGCGTCGCCTGGCCGCGACGCGCTCCGACTCGATGTCGTCGAGCAGCGCCCCGATCGCGGCGCGTTCCGCGCGGGGCAGCGTCTTCGCCTGCTCGTCCAGTCTTGCCAGCAGTACGTCCAGGTCGCGCACCGGGCCGAGCGCGCGGCCCACCGACCCCAGGTCCCGGCGCAGGTCCTCCAGCTCCGGAGCCTCCAACAGCGGGCGGGCCGCGCGCAGCATCGCACGGAGGCGGCGCACCGCGACGCGCATCTGGTGCAGGTCCTCGATGTCCTTGCCCCTGCGGACCCCCGGCTCGCGCGCGACGATCACCCGCAGCCAGCGGTCGACCGCGGCTCGGACGTGGGCGGCGACATCGGCGTCCGGGGCGCTCGGCACCGGGTCGTCCGGCAGGCCGAGCGCGGCCGTGTCCCGGCTCCGACGGATCTTGACGACGCGAAGCCGGGACATCGGGACCTCCTAGTCGTTGGCGTGCAACACCGCGTTCAGCTCGAAGCCCCCGGGCGTGCGGGACTTCACCTTCACCGCTCCCGACACCGAGTCGCGCAGGAACAGCAGGCCGGAGACGCCGGAGAGCTCGCGCGCCTTCACCACGCTGCCGTCCTCCGCCGTCACCTTGGTGCCCGCCGTGACGTAGAGCCCGGCCTCCACGACGGAGTCGTCGCCAAGGGAGATGCCCACACCGGCGTTGGCGCCGATCAGGCAGCGCTCGCCGACCGAGACGACCTCCTTGCCGCCTCCGGAGAGGGTGCCCATGATCGACGCGCCGCCGCCGAGGTCGGAGCCGTCGCCCAGCACCACGCCCGCGGAGATGCGGCCCTCGACCATGGACGCGCCCAGGGTGCCCGCGTTGAAGTTCACGAAGCCCTCGTGCATGACCGTGGTCCCGCTCGCCAGGTGCGCGCCGAGCCTTACCCGATCGGCGTCACCGATGCGGACCCCGGTCGGCAGCACGTAGTCCACCATTCGCGGGAACTTGTCCACGCTGTACACGGTCACCGGGCCACGCGCGCGCAACCGCAGCCGCGTCGCCTCGAAGCCCTCGACTGCGCACGGGCCGTAGTTGGTCCACACCACGTTCGCCAGCAGGCCGAAAATGCCGTCCAGGCTCTGGCCGTGCGGGCGGACCAGGCGCGCGGACAGCAAGTGCAGCCGCAGGTACACGTCGTGCGCGTCGGTGGGGGCGTCGCCCAGCCTGCCGATGGCGGTGCGGACGCCGACGACCTCGACGCCGCGCTCGGCGTCCGGGCCGAGCACCGCGAGGGCCGCGTCTCCCAGGGCCTCGACGGTCTCCTCGCGGGTGAGGCGTTTGGTGCCGGACTCGCCGGACTCGGTCAGCTCGGGCGCGGGGAACCAGGTGTCCAGCACCGTGCCGTCGGCGGCGATCGTGGCGAGGCCGACGCCCAGCGCGCCGGTGGTCTGCGGGTCAGGAGTGTGCGTCACGCCTGCACGGTAGTCGCCACCGGCCCGCCGAGCCGAGTGCGGGCGGAGTGACTTTCTCGGTAGCGTGCCCGACGTGACCCCGCCACTTGACCTCACCGCCGACCCGATCGAGCTCACCGCCGCGCTGGTGGACGTCCCCAGCGTCTCCGAGACCGAGCAGGAGCTCGCCGACGCCGTCGAGGCGGCCCTGCGCGCTCAGGCGGGCCACCTGGAGATCATCCGCAGCGGCAACGCCGTGCTGGCCCGCACCAACCTCGGCCGCTCGTCCCGGGTGGTGCTCGCCGGGCACCTCGACACCGTGCCGATCAACAAGAACCTGCCGCTGACGCGGTCCGGCGATGGCGACGAGCTGGTGCTGCACGGCTGCGGCACGGTGGACATGAAGGGCGGTGACGCGGTCATGCTCAACCTCGCGGCCACCGTCGCCGAGCCCCGCTTCGACCTGACCTTCGTGCTCTACGACTGCGAGGAGATCGCGGCGGAGCGCAACGGCCTCACCCGCATCCAGCGCGACCTGCCGGAGTGGCTGCTCGGCGATCTCGCGGTCGTGTGCGAGCCCACCGACGCCGCGATCGAGGCGGGCTGCCAGGGCACGCTGCGCATCGACGTGCGCGTGCCAGGCCGTCGCGCGCACACCGCCCGCGGCTGGATGGGCGTGAACGCCATCCACGGCGCCGGAGAGGTGCTGCGCAGGCTCAGCGCCTACGAGCCGCGCCAGCCGGAGATCGACGGCTGCCGCTACCACGAGGGCCTCCAGGCGGTGAAGATCACCGGTGGCGTCGCGGGCAACGTGGTGCCCGACGAGTGCGTGGTGTCCATCAACCACCGCTTCGCCCCGGACCGCAGCAGCGAACAGGCGCTCGCGCACCTCCGGGAGCTCTTCGACGGCTTCGAGGTCACGGTCACCGACCGCGCCGAGGGAGCCCTGCCCGGCCTGAACGCGCCGGTCACCCAGGAGCTCATCGCGGCATCCGGCGGCGGCTCGCCGGTCGCGAAGCTGGGCTGGACCGACGTGTCCCGCTTCGCCGCGCTCGGCATGCCCGCGGTGAACTTCGGTCCCGGAGACCCGAAGCTGGCGCACACCCAGGAGGAGAACGTCCCCGCCTGGCAGATCACCCACTGCTCCGACGTGCTGCGCAAGTTCGTCAGCTGAGCCGATCGGCCCCCGCGCGCCGTCGTGCGGGGGCACTCGTCCCGCAGTGGATCGGGGCCGTACAGCCGGGTGTCACCAGGATTCCACCGAAGTGGTGAACCGTGGTGGCCGGCACGAGCGGAGCGGCTCGCGCCCGCCGCCCGGCGTGGCTGCCCGGACGGCTGCCGGGTGCGCTTTGTTCGCGTGCAAACCCTTGCCCCGCAACCATTTCAGGCTGTCGAACCGGGACGCCTCCTCAGCGCCGGGCAGTCGGCACGTCGCCGGTGGAGCTGTGGTAGATGATCGCGACGTTCGGAGCGGTCGGCTGGCTCGCGACACTCTCCGATCGAGTTTCGGTTCCACTTTTCCTCACCAGGCTTTCCCGTAATCATCCGTCTCTAGCGTCACTAGGGTGAGAGATATGACCGAGGACAACGCGAAGTCCCGCAACGGCGGGCATCCTCGCGAGAAGCAGCGCGGACCGGTGACGTTGCGCGGCGACCGCAGCGTCGAGGCGACGACGACCGACCAGCGCCTGCTGGACTCGCGTGGCCCGTCCGACTGGGTGCACACCGACCCGTGGCGGGTCATGCGCATCCAGGCCGAGTTCGTGGAGGGCTTCGGCGCGCTGGCGGAGCTGCCGCGCGCGGTCACCGTGTTCGGCTCCGCGCGCACGGCCAAGGACCACCCCGAGTACGCGATCGGCCAGAACCTGGGCAGGGCGCTGGCCGAGGCGGGCTTCGCGGTCATGACCGGCGGTGGCCCCGGCGCGATGGAGGCGGTCAACCGCGGCGCCCAGGAGGCCGGTGGCCTCTCGGTCGGCCTCGGCATCGAGCTGCCCTTCGAGCAGGGCCTCAACCCGTGGGTCGACCTCGGCGTGAACTTCCGCTACTTCTTCGCCCGCAAGACGATGTTCGTGAAGTACTCGCAGGCGTTCATCTGCCTGCCGGGTGGCTTCGGCACCCTCGACGAGCTGTTCGAGGCGCTGACCCTGGTGCAGACCAAGAAGGTCACCAAGTTCCCGGTGGTGCTCTTCGGCAGCGAGTACTGGAACGGCCTCGCGGACTGGTTGCGGGACAGCGTGTTCAAGCACGGCAAGATCGGCGAGAAGGACCTGGCGCTGGTGCACGTCACCGACGACATCGACGAAGCCGTCCAGATCGTCAACGAGGCGTACAAGGCGTGGGAGGACGCGCACTAGGTCGCGCTTCACGGGTCTCGTTCGATGAGAGGCGGGATCGAGGTCGTTCCTGGCAAGACGGCGGGAAGACCGCGTACCGGTGTTGTACGGGGGCTTTCCGGTGGCGCTGCCAGGAGCGGGCTCGGCCCGGCTGTCGCGAACATGGACTTGTGAAACACGACCTAGGTGCGGCGAGCGACGGCGGGCGCACCCCGCGCCCGCCACTCGTGCCGCAACATCGCGTAGACGAACTCCTCGCGCCAGCCGTCCTTGTCCAGCGCTGTCCCGATGAAGTGGGCCTCGCGGCGCATGCCCAGTCGCTCCAGCAACGCGGCGGAGCTGGTGTTCCTCGCGGAGCACCGTCCGAAGACCCGGTACAGCCCCATCTCCTCGAACCCGAACCGGAGCACCTCGCGCGCGGCCTCGGTGGCCAGCCCCTTGCCCTGGTGGGCGGGACTGAAGATGTAGCCGATCTCGCCCTGGCGGTTCTCCTTGCTGCGCCAGACGAGCTCGACCTGGCCCACCACCGCCGCGTTGTCCCGCAGGACGACGGCGAGGCTCAGGCAGTCGCCCTCCTCGGCCAGCTCGTTCTCCCGGACCAGCCGCTCGACCGCGTCCCGGACCTGGTGCCGGTCCCGTGGCTCCCAGCGCATGTGCCGTGCCACCTCCGGTAGCCGCTGGTAGGCCCAGACGTCATCGACGTCGTCGTGGGTGAACGGCCGCAGCAGCAGGCGGGCGGTGGACAGGAGCATCCCTGGACCATACAAAGGGCCCCGCGAGTGCGGGGCCCTTTGCGCTCAGCCGAGCGGGACATCCAAATAGGACGGACTCGACGCGGGCGAGCTGAAGGTCAGCCGCTCGCCAAGGCCGGTCTCCGAGGAGTAGCGCTGGTCCTTGGTGTCGATGGCGAGCACCAGCCGGTGACCCGCGTCGAGGTCGTGCAGGACCGGCTGCAACGACAGGTCGACCTGCTGCGCGGCACCGGCCTTGCGGTTGAGCAGCGTCAGCGGCTTGTGCGAGATCAGCCGCCCGGTCCCGGTCGCGTCCACGTCGTAGAGGTAGGCGAACAGCGAGGTGTCCGCCGCGCTCGGGGTGACGGTGACGTGCAGCTTCGGCGTGCCGGAAACGGTGGTGCGCCTGGCCATCGGCTCGGTCTGCCACACACCCGCGTTGAGCCGGTTCACCGCGGGCAGCCACCCGGCGACCGGCAACCCGATCTGCGTCGCGCCTCCGGTCAGCATCACCGTTCCCGAGTCGGCGACCGTGTCGAAGCCGCCGTTGGCGGTGTGCGTCCAGCCGGTCCTCGCGGTGGTCCCCAGGTCCCCGGTGCGGCCGATCAGCGGGTTCACGTCGCCGAGGTAGCGCCTGCTGGTGGACGCGGTCAGCGCGGACCAGCTGGCGAACTCGCGCGCGGCGCCACCGATCGTGGGCTTCAGCCGCACCGGGGCCTCCCGGTCAACGCCGTTGTCGGTGCCGCGCAGGTAGTGGTCCAGCCAGCGGTAGGTGGTCTCCCACGTGTCGTTGGGCAGCCCGGCCAGGCCGAGGAGCTCCGGGGTGGCGTGGTCACCGGGGGCGAGTTCGAGCCGCTTGGGACCGGTGAGGTTGGTGAACAGCTCCACCGTCTGGTCCGGCGGGAACAGCGAGTCCTGCCACGCGTTGGCGATCAGCACGGCGGGCTTGTTGGCGTTGAGCTGCGCCAGCTTCCGGCCGGGGCTGCGCGGGGCGGCCCAGGTCCGCACGGGCTCGCGCTCGTTGGCCAGCACGTTGCCGAGCATCGCGTCCAGCTCCGGGCCGAAGCGGCCGGTGACCTTGCCGGCCGCGCCCAGCAGCGCGATGCCCTGCGAGCTCCAGGTGTCGTTGGCGCCCAAGGACTTCTCCAGGTCCGCCCAGGTGCTCAGCGCGGCGACGGCCTTCACCCGGGGATCGGCGGCCGCGGTGAGCAGGCTGAAGCCGGCGCCGTAGGAGATGCCCGCCATGCCGACCTGGTCCGCGGCGGCGGGGGTGTTCGTCAGTGCCCAGTCGATGACCGCGCGCGCGTCGGCGACGTCGTTGGCGCTGCCGACCTCGATCTGACCGCCCGAGGTGTAGAAGCCGCGGGCGGTGTACGACACGACCACGTAGCCGCGCTCGGCGAGCTTCCGCGCGGGGATCTCGTACTCCAGAGTGGGCACGGCCCAGCTCGCCGGTAGTACGACAAGAGGGTGTTTTCCGGTACTTGCCGGGGTGTACACGCGGGCGGTGAGGGCGACCCCACCGCTGCCGGTGATCCGTTCGTAGCGGGCGCCGATCCCCGATGCGGAGGCGGGCGCGGCGAGGGCGGCGGGCAGGACAAACGCGAGGAACGCTGCTGTGAGCAGGGAAAACAAGCGTCGCACGACGTCTCCAGGGTGACTTGTCGCCGGTGACTTGAGTCACAGTGATGGGAGAAGTAGAGGGCTGCCTACTCGCAAGTAGCAAGAACGTGTGACAACCCTCACGTTCTTGGCGGCTCGTCTGGGGGATGGCGCCGCCTGGCACGATCGACGGGATGACGCCGTTGAAGTTCGGCACGCGCGGGGTGCCGGAGAATCGCGCACTGGTGATGGCGATCGTCAACCGCACCAGGGACTCCTTCTACGACCGCGGCGCGACCTTCGCCGACGACGCCGCGATGGCCGCGGTGGACCGCGCGGTCGCCGAGGGCGCGGACATCGTCGACATCGGTGGGGTCCGGGCGGGCTCGCACGGGGAGGACGTCGACGCCGCCGAGGAGTCCCGCAGGGTCGTGCCGTTCGTCGCGGCGGTGCGCGAGCGGTACCCGGACCTGGTGATCAGCGTGGACACCTGGCGGCACGAGGTCGGCAGGCAGGTCTGCCGGGCCGGGGCCGACCTGCTCAACGACACCTGGGCGGGTGCGGACCCCCGGCTGGCCGAGGTCGCCGCGGAGTTCGGCGTCGGCATCGTCTGCTCGCACACCGGCGGAGTGGAGCCGAGGACCGACCCGCACCGCGTGCGCTACCGCGACGTGGTGGCCGCCGTCGCCGACGAGGTGGTCGCGCTGGCCGAGCGGATGGCCTCGCTCGGCGTGCCCAAGGAGGGCATCCTGATCGACCCGACCCACGACTTCGGCAAGAACACCTGGCACGGGCTGGAGCTGCTGCGGCGGCTGGACGAGCTCGTCGCGACCGGCTGGCCGGTGCTGATGGCCTTGTCCAACAAGGACTTCGTCGGCGAGACCCTGGACGCGGGGGTGCGCGAGCGGGTCGACGGCACCCTCGCGGCAACGGCGGTGGCCGCGTGGTCGGGCGCGCGGGTCTTCCGGGCGCACGAGGTCGGCCGGACCCGCCAGGTGGTGGAGATGGTGGCCAGCATCGCCGGGACAAGGCCGCCCGCCCGCGTCCTGCGCGCGCTGGCGTGACAGGGTTGGCCGGTGCTACCCGGGACTTCGAGCTGGTTCGCCGACCGGACCTGGCAAGATCCACAGTGGACGGTTGAGGAGCTGCTGCGCCGCAAGGGCTCCCAGCGGATCAGCGTCGTGCTGCCCGCGCTGGACGAGGAGGCGACGGTCGGCGCGATCGTCGCCGAGCTGGTGCCACTCGCGCGGAGCGGGCTGGTCGACGAGCTGGTCGTGATGGACTCCGGGTCCACCGACCGCACCGTCGAGGTCGCCTCGGCCGCCGGGGCCCGCGTCGCGCACCGCGAGGACGTCCTGCCCGCGCTGCCGCCGGTGCCGGGCAAGGGCGAGGTGCTGTGGCGTTCGCTGGCGGCGACCTCCGGGGACCTGGTGGCGTTCCTGGACTCCGACCTGGTCGACTTCGACCCCGGCTTCGTGGTCGCGCTGCTCGGGCCGCTGCTGACCCATGCGGAGGTCCAGCTGGTGAAGGGGTTCTACCGCCGTCCGCTGCGGCTGGAGAGCTCCGGAGGGGGCCGCGTGACGGAGCTGCTGGCCCGTCCGGTGCTCTCGGCACTGCGCCCGGAGCTCTCCGGCGTCGTCCAGCCGCTCGGCGGCGAGTACGCGGCGCGCAGGTCCTTCCTGGAGTCGGTGCCGTTCGCGCCGGGGTACGGCGTCGAGATCGGTCTGCTGCTCGACGCGCACTCGCGCCACGGCCTCGACGGGCTCGCGCAGGTCAACCTGGGAGTGCGCAAACACCGCAACCGGTCACTGGCCCAACTGGGTGTGATGTCGCGGCAGATCCTCGGCGCCGCGCTGCCGCGCTGCGGGGTCCCTGCCGGGGACGATGCCGACTTCGTGCAGTTCACCCAGGTCGCGGGGGAGTGGCTGCCGGAGGTGGCGCCGGTGGCGCTGGCCGACCGGCCGCCGATGCGCGAGGTACTGGGGATGCGTAGCGGAACTACCCTGAACGGGTGTGGCGCACTACACTCCCCGGTGTGAAGTCAGACGCCTTGCGCGGGCATTTGGATGCCTTGCTGCTGGCCACGCTGGACGGCAGGGAACTGCACGGGTACGCGATCATCGAGGCATTGCAGCTGCGCAGCGGCGGAGCGCTCGACCTCCCGACGGGAACGGTCTACCCGGCGCTGCGCCGCCTGGAGCGCGCGGGCTTCGTGCGCAGCGAGTGGAGCACGGTCGCGGGCAGGCAGCGCCGCACGTACACGCTGACCCCGTCCGGTGAACGGGAGCTCGCCAACGAGCGCACCGCCTGGCGGGAGTTCACCGTGGCGATCGAGGGCGTGCTCGGGAGCGGCCCATGGCCGGCCAGAGCCTGATCGACGACTACATCTCCCGGCTCGGGGCGCGGCTGGACGGGCCCCGCTCCACCAAGGACGACCTGCTCGCCGAGGCCAGGCACGGCCTGGAGGACGCGGCGCTGGGCTACCGCGACGCCGGCTTCCCGGACAGCACCGCGCAGGCCCGCGCGGTCGCCGACTTCGGCCCGCTCCCGCTGATCGCCGACGAGTACCAGGAAGAGCTCGCGGTCGCCCAGGGCTCGCACACCGTGCGCTCGCTGCTGGTGGCCATGCCGCTGATCCACGTGCTCTGGGAGGGCGGCAGGCTGCTGTTCCTCGAACGCGGACCGGTCCAGCCCGCCGCCCCGTCCTGGTTCCCGGCGCTGGCCTCCGCCGTGGACCACGCCTGGGTCGTGGTGGCGGTGCTCGGCGCGATCGCGTTGGTCGCCGGGCCGAGGCTGCGCCGCTGCAGGCAGTCCGGTCGCTCCTTCGGGCGGCTCGCGGGCTCGTTCAGCACTGGCGCGCTCACCGCGTGCGTCGTGCTCCAGGGCACGCTGATCGCCGCGACCGCCTACGTCAACCTCGGGTTGCTGCTGTCCCCGGCGATCCTGGCGACGCTGGGCATCGGCCTCGTGGTGATGGCGCGGCTGGTCGGTATGACCCGGAGGTGCTTCACCGTGTCGGCGGCGGCCTGAGGGCTGCCTCGCCCGGCCGTTCGTGCCACGATCTTCGGCGTGACCACCGCTCTGATCTACCTCCTGATCATGATCCTCGTGGCCGCCGTGGTGTTCCTGCTGGCATCACTGGTCTTCGGCCGCGGCGAGGAGCTCGCCGCGCTGCCGCCGGGAGCGTCGCCGACCCAGCTGCCCGCCGCGGGCGCCAGCGGCGACGACCTGCGCGCGCTGCGCTTCCAGCAGACCGTGCGGGGCTACAAGATGTCCGAGGTCGACTGGGTGCTCGACCGGGTCGCGGGCGAGATCGACGCCCTGCGCGCCAGGGTGGACGAGCTGGAGCGCCGACTGGCCCCGGAGGTCGAAGAGGTCCAGGAGGAGGTGCCGCGGTGACCAGGCTGGTCCGCCAGGTCGCCATCGAGGCACCGGTCGAGACCGTTTGGGCGGCCGCGACCGACTGGTCCCGGCAGCACGAGTGGATGCTGGGCACGACGGTCCGGGTCACCGAGGGCGACGGCCGCGGTGTCGGCTCGAAGCTGGCGGCGTTCACCGGCAAGGCGGGGGTCGGCTTCACCGACCACTTCGAGATCACGGTGTGGGACCCGCCGCACCGGTGCCAGGTGCTGCACACCGGCTGGCCGGTCCAGGGGCCGGGGATCTTCGCCGTACGCCCCGACGGACCGGGCCGCTCGCGGTTCGTGTGGGGCGAGGACCTGTACCTGCCGCTCGGCATCGTCGGCAACCTCGGCTGGCCGTTGGTGCGGCCGCTGTTTGTCGGTGGTGTGCGGTACTCCTTGAGCCGGTTCGCCGAGTTCTGCAAGGAGTACCAGTGAGTCCAGCCGATACCCGCACCCGGTGCGGGTGGGTCACCTCAGCGCCGGAGTACATCGACTACCACGACACCGAATGGGGCGTTCCGCTGCGCGGGGAACGCGAGCTGTTCGAGCGGGTGAGCCTGGAGGCGTTCCAATCCGGCCTGTCGTGGCTGGTGATCCTGCGCAAGCGCGAGAACTTCCGCGCCGCCTTCGCGGGCTTCGACCCGGCGCGCGTCGCGGAGTTCGGCGATGACGACGTCCAGCGGCTGCTGGCGGACCAGGGGATCGTGCGCAACCGCGCGAAGATCGAGGCCACGATCGCCAACGCGCGAGCCGTGGGAGAGCTGGACGTCGCGCTGGACGAGCTGCTCTGGGGCTTCGCGCCGGAGAGCGCGTCCCGTCCGTCCACATTGGCCGACGTGCCCGCGGTGACCGCGGAGTCGAAGGCGATGGCGAAGGAGCTCAAGCGCCGCGGCTTCCGGTTCGTCGGGCCGACGACGTGCTACGCGCTGATGCAGGCGACCGGCATGGTCAACGACCACGTCGCGACCTGTTGGCGTGCCTGACCCCGTTGCCCTTTTCCCAATGGCACAACGGGGTCAGGCAGGAGCTCACAGGCCGGTGAAGTCGGCCTCGCGCTTCTCCACGAAGGCCTCGACCGCCTCGCGGTGGTCGGCGGTCTGCCCCGCCTCGGCCTGGGCGAGGGCCTCGGCGCCGAGCGCGTCGGTCAGCTCGGCGCTCGCCGCGACCAGCATCTCGTGCTTGATCTTGGCGTAGGCGGTGGTCGGCCCGGCGGCCATCCGCGCGGCCAGCCGCTGCGCCTCGGCCAGCGCCTCGCCGTCGTCGACGACGCGGGTGACCATGCCGATCCGCAGCGCCTCCTCGGCGTCGACGGGTTGTGCCAGCAGCATCAGCTCCATCGCCCTGCCGTAGCCGATCAGCCTCGGCAGCGTCCACGACGCCCCGGAGTCCGCGGCGAGCCCGACGTTGGCGAAGGCGAGGAGGAACTTCGCCGACCGCGCGGCGATGCGCAGGTCGCACGCGTAGCTCAGCGAGGCGCCCGCGCCCGCCGCCATGCCGTTCACCGCGGCGATCACCGGCTTAGGCATCCGGAAAAGCGCCTGGGTCAACGGGTTGTAGTGCTTCTCGACCGTGCTCAATGGACTGGGGTCACCCGAGGAGAGCAGTCGCACGTGCTCCTTGAGATCCTGTCCCGCGCAGAACGCGCGGCCGGAACCGGTGATCACCAGAGCCCGCACCGCGGGGTCGCCCGCCGCTTCGTGCAGAGCGGCGAGCAACTCTTCCTTCAAGCGAACAGTGAGCGAATTGAAGGCATCCGGACGATTCAGGGTGAGCGTTCGGACGCTGTCGCTGTCGCTGACCAGAAGTTCGGCATCGTGATTATTCTCACGGTCCAGGGACACGGTGCTCTCCGTTTTCCGCTCGGTTCTCATCACGCGCTCGAAGGGGCGCGCGTGTTGCCAAGGCAGCTCTCGATGAATTCGTTCGTGGCCACCGCGAGACGTTCGGTGTGCTGATCGAAGAACCGCGCCGCGGTGTGTCCCGGCCAGTCCGGCGGCAGCAGTTCCGGCGGAAGGCCGGGGTCGCGGAAGAGGAACTTCCGCCAGGCGTGAAGGAGTTCCTGGGAAACGGCGAACGCCTCGGAATGGCTCTCTATGTCCACAGTGGACACTCGTCCGGTCCAGTCCTCGACGAAGCTCTGGTAGTCCGAGCCGAGCGCGTCGAGGTCCCACGCCCGCGCGGCCAGCTCCGCGTCGTCGCCGTCGTGCTCCCCGTGGAAGATCCGCGCCGCCGTGCCCTCGATCGCCAGCAGGTCGGCCAGTTCCGGTGACGGGCGCGGGGAAATCCAGGTGACCGGGCCGAGCTCGCCGTAACCGATGAGCTTGAGCGAGGAGGTCAGCTGGTCGCGCGTCGGCCGCGCGGGGAGGTCTTCGAGCACGACGACGTGCCATCGACCATCCCAAGTGGACGGTCTGGTGCGGAACACCCGCGCGCTGGCCTCGTCGAGCCGCTTCTCCGCGCGCGCCGTCATCGCGTATCCGGGGCCCGCCGGCAGCCGCACCGGCCGTAGCCAGCCCTGTCGCACGGTGCGGGACACCGCGGTGCGCACCGCGGGCGGCGCGAAGCCCAGCGGCTCCAGCAGTCGCACCAGAGCGGCAATGGTCGCGGTGCCACCCCGCTGTCGAAGGTGTCCACCGTAGACATCGAACAACGCCGAACGTGCCCGCATGATGGGCGATTTTGACAGTGAATGGCCTGCTCGGCCACCACCTGTGAACGGACACGCACAAGCGTCCTCTGCATCGACGGAGACACGAAGTGATCGGTTCGGTTTCTCCCGTGCGGCCATATGGGGGAGAATGAGGTCCATAAGCGGCACGTCGGGGGATGTGTCGTGGGGAAGAAGTTGACGGAGGGAGCACGCTATGGCGGCCATGAAGCCCCGGACCGGCGACGGTCCCCTTGAGGTCACCAAGGAAGGACGCGGCATTGTGATGCGCGTTCCGCTGGAAGGTGGGGGCAGGCTCGTCGTTGAGATGTCGGCAGAGGAGGCCAGCGATCTAGGCGATGCCTTGAAGGCAGCCGCAGGCTGATCCCACCGCCCAGTCCTGGCTGGGCAGCGGCCCGGCCACCCCGCAGTTCACCGAGTCCCCGGCGCGTCACCCACGCGACCCGGGGACTCGTTGTCGTGAAGTTCACCCGCTCCGGACCTGGAGGAGAGTCGTGCCCTCGGTGTCGCCTTCCGTGCCCACCCCGTTGCCGCGCGTGTCGGTGACCGCGAAGGCCCGCCGGGGCGGTGCGCTCGCGTTGGTCGCAGGCTCCGGGCCGGACGGACCGGAGCTGAGGTCCGCATCGGGTGCCGATGCCGTCGGCGCCGGCCTGCTGGACGCGCTCGCGGTGACCGCGGCCACGGGCGAGGTCAGGCGGCTCCCGCTGTCCACGGGCCCCGGCTGGCTGGTGGGTGTCGGTGACGGCGGCCCGCGCGACTGGCGCGCCGCGGGCGCCGCGCTGACGCGTGCGCTCAACGCCAGGGCCCGCGATCTGGACGAGCCGGTTGGCTCCGTTCAGGTAGCGCTTCCGGGTGATCTTGCGGTCGCCAACGCGGCCGAGTTCGCGCTCGGCGCGACGCTCGGCGGCCACGAGCTCAAGGTCACCAACGAGGCGAAGGCGCCGCGCGCCAAGACCCTGGAGCTGCTGGCCGCTCCCGGCGACGACCTCGCCGCGCTCGACGCCGCCGTGCACCGCGCGGTCCTGCTCGCCGAGGCGACCGCCTTCGCCCGCGACATGGCGGGCACTCCCTCCAACATCAAGGACCCCGCCTGGCTGGCGGGCACCGCGCGCAAGGCGTGCTCCGCGGTCGCCGGGCTCGACGTCGTGGTCCGCGACGAGAAGTGGTTGGCCAAGAACGGTTTCGGCGGTGTGCTCGCGGTCGGCGGTGGCTCCTCCCGCCCGCCGCGCCTCGTCGAGCTGTCCTGGAACCCCCCTGCGGCGCAGGGAACCCCGCACCTGGTGCTCGTCGGCAAAGGCATCACCTTCGACACCGGCGGCATCTCGGTCAAGCCGGCCGAGGGCATGCACCTGATGCGCACGGACATGTCCGGCGGTGCCGCGGTCATCGCGGCCCTGCGGGGCATCGCCGCCCTCCAGCTCCCGATCCGGGTGACCGGTCTGGTCCCGTGCGCGGAGAACCACGTGTCCGGCTCCGCCTACCGCCCCGGCGACGTGGTCCGCCACTACGGCGGGAAGACCACCGAGGTCACCAACACCGACGCCGAGGGCCGCATGGTGCTCGCCGACGCACTCGCCTACGCGGTGCGCGAGCACGACCCCGACGTGCTGGTCGACGTGGCGACGCTGACCGGAGCGATGAAGGTGGCGCTCGGCCTGCGCACGGGCGGCGTCTTCGCCACGGACCCCGAGCTGGCCAAGCGGGTCACCACCGCGGGTGCCGAGGTCGGCGAGTCCTGGTGGGAGATGCCGTTGCTGGACGCGCACGCCGACGACGTCCGCAGCGAGATCGCCGACCTCCGCCAGTGCCCGCCCGGCCCCGGTGGGATCACCGCGGCCCTGTTCCTCCGCGAGTTCAGCGCGGGCCTGCCGTGGGCGCACCTGGACATCGCGGGCCCCGCCCGTGCGGAGAAGCCCTACGACGAGGTCGGCGCCGGAGGCACCGGCTTCGCCGCCCGCACCCTGGTCCAGCTCGCCGCCTCCTACCTCTAGCCGGCGGCGCTCAGGGACGGGCGTGGTGGGAGTGGGCGATGGCGAAGTCGCGGAAGGCCCGGCCGGCGGCCGGGACCGGGCGGCCGGAGACCCAGACCAGTCCGACCGTTCTCGTGGGCCTCGGCGTGATCGCCAGCTCCACCACGCCCCGGGCCCCCGGGTCCGCCCTCGGCAGCAACGCCACGCCGAGGCCCGCGCTGACCAGGCCGCGCAGCGTGTCCACGTCGTCGCCCTCGAAGGCCAGCCTCGGTGTGAAGCCCGCCGCCGCGCACAGCCGCTCGCTGATCTGCCGCAGCCCGTAGCCCGGCTTCGTCGTCACGAACTCCTCGTCGGAGACCTCGGCCAGCCGGATGCGCCGCCGGGCGGCGAGGCGGTGCCCGGCGGACACCGCGAGCACCAGCTCCTGCTCGACCCACGGACAGGTCAGCAGGCCCGACTCCTCCTCCGGCATCGGTGAGGTCAACGCCAGGTCGACAACGCCTTCGCGCAGCTTCGCCAGCACTTCGGGATGCGCGCCCTGCATCAGCGTGAACCGGACGGCGGGGCGGCGGGCCTTGAACTCGCGCAGCAGCTCAGGCACCCACGGCGACATCGTCTGCAGGAAGCCGAACGCCACGTGCCCGCCCCCGGGGTCGGTCTCCTCCGCGGCCCTGCGGCAGCCCGGCTCCAGCGCGCCGAGTGACTGGGTGGCCGCCTCGGTGAGCAGCCTGCCCGCCCTGGTCAGCTGCACGCCGCGGCCCGAGCGCACCACGACCGGCGCGCCCAAGGAGCGGCCGAGCTCGGCCAGCCAGCGGCTGACCGTGGGCTGCGGCACGCCGAGGCGTTCGGCCACGCGTGTGACGTGCTGCTCCTCGGCGAGCGCCCGCAGCAGCCGCAATCGGGGAGCCAGCTCGGTGACCAGCCGTTCCACTCGATCATCCACAAATGACTAACTTACCGCCGAATTCAATATTGGACGTATGAGAAGCGAGCTGCCAGCGTGTTTGCCGTGGCTCAGAGCAGAAACCGACGCATCGGAGTGGCCGTTCTCGCGGCGGGACTGGCGACTTTCGCGCTGCTCTACGCGCCCCAGCCGGTGCTTCCCCTGCTCTCCGCCGAATACCACCTCGGCCCCGCCGCGGTCTCCTACGCCGTCAGCGCCGCGACGATCACCCTCGCCCTGGCGGTGCTGCCGATGGCCGCGCTGTCCGAGGTCGTCGGCAGGCGGCCGATGATGCTGGGCTCGGTGTTCGCCGCCGTGCTGATCGGGTTGCTGCTGCCGCTCGCCCCGGACTTCGCCTCGCTGATCGCGCTCCGTGCCGTCCAGGGCGTGGCCGTCGCCGGACTCCCCGCGGTCGCGATGGCGTACATGGCAGAGGAGATCGGCGTCTCCGGCCTCGGTGCGGTGATGGGGCTCTACGTCGCTGGGAACACCACGGGCGGCATGTCCGGGAGGCTGCTCGCCGGGGTGGTCGGCGACGTCGCCGACTGGCGCTACGGCCTTCTCGCGGTTGCCGTGCTCGCGGCGCTGTGCGCGGTGGCGATGGCGGTGCTGATGCCCTCATCCCGCGCGCAGGTCCGGCAGCCGATGCGGCTGGGCTCGCTGTTCGCCGGAATGCGTGGCGCCACAAGGGATTCCGGGCTCTACGGCCCGTACGCGGTGGCATTCCTCGGCATGGCATCGACGGTCGCGGTGTACAACGTGATCTCGTTCCGGCTGATCGCCGAGCCGTTCCTGCTCACACCGGGCATCGCCGCGATGGTCTTCCTCGGCTACCTCTTCGGCGGAGCCGCGTCCGCGACGGCGGGACGCCTCGCCGACCGCGTCGGCAGGCCGCTCGTCCTGCTCGCGGCGTTGGGCGTCGCGGTGGTGGGCACGCTGATGACGTTGCCGGACAACCTCTTCGCCGTGCTGCCGGGCATCGCCCTGCTGTCGGCGGGGTTCTTCGCCGCGCACGCCGTCGCCAGCAGCTGGATCGGCGCGCGGGCGGTCCCGGAGTCCCGGGCGCAGGCGTCCGGGGTGTACCTGCTGGCCTACTACCTCGGAAGCAGCTTCGGCGCGTCGGTCGGCGGCTGGGCCTACGGCGCCGGTGGGTGGACACCGGTGGCACTGGTCAACTGCGGCTGGCTGGCGCTGGCCGGGCTGGTCGTGTTCAGGGGTCGAGCCGCAGGTCGATCGGTGCGCCGGTCGGAGCCAGCTCCAGCCTCCCCAGCGACGGCACGGTGACCGAGCCGGCGTCGATGGTGATCTTCGCGGAGGTGAGGTCCGCCGGCACCTCGAAGACCAGCGCGGACGGGAACAGGCCGCCGTCGTAGCGCTTGCCGACCAGCTTTCCCTTGCCCCCGTCCGGCAGCTCCAGCGCGAAGCGGTCGGCTGTCAGGTACCCGGCGAGCGCGTCCGGCAGTCCGTCGCCGTTGACCTGCACCGCGACCTCCAACAGCCCCTTGCCGTTGCCGGTGGCCGTCACCAGCCCGAGCTTGCCGGTCTCCGCCTGCCGCACCGGTCGCTGCCAGCCGAGCCGGAGCCCGCCGACGGTCAGGTTCGCCGTGCCCGACGCGGGGCTCGAACCGGTGACCTTGAACGACAGCGCCTGCGAGCCCGACGGGGACTTCGCCGAGGCGTTCTTCCTGCGCAGAACGGCGGGCAGGTCGTAGGCGGGCTTGCCGGACGGCAGCTCCACGGCCTGCTCGATCAGCGACTGCACGTTGGAGTTGAGCACCAGCTTCGGCGGCGCGCCGGTGGAGCCCTGCTCGGGCAGGGTGAACACGACGAAGATCGCTCCGGACTGCGGCACCTGCGCCTGGGGCAGCTGCCGCCAGCCGCCGGGCAGGTCGAGCGCGATGCCGGGGGTCGGCGGCGTGCCGATGCCCCACTGCTGCGCCCGCAGCTCCTCGTCGAGCTGGCTGCGGTCGACGTGCAGCCGCAGCACCCACAGCCGCATCCCGCGCTCCGGGTTCAGCGTTCCGCCGTCGTCGGGCAACGGGAAGCTGCCCGGCATGCCCCAGCCCTTGCCCTGGACCGAGGCGAAGTCGTCGCGCAGGTGGATGTCGGCGTCGTTGCTCAGGCCGAGCTCGGCGTTCGTCCGCTTCCCGTCGTCGGGCAGCACCGCGAGGTAGCCGGGACCGGCGTTGCGCTCGGCCTGCGCGTCCGGCTTCCGCTTGGTGCCGTCCGGTCGCAGGATCTCCGTTCCCGGGTTCGCCGCCTGCCCCGGCGCCGGCACCTTCGGCTTGTCGAGCTCGACCCGGTCGCCCTTCGTCAGCACCGGGATCGGGACCCAGTCCGGGGCCGGTCCGGTTCCGGGGACCTGGACCGGGCCGCACCACAGCTCCGGTTCCACCGGCACGTAGTACTTGGCCTGGCCGGACTCGCTGCGCGCGAACCAGCACCGCACCGTGCCGTCCCCGGATCTGGCGACCTGCTGCTGTTCGATCGCCGTGGTCACGGCCTGCTCGCCCGCCCGCAGCAGCGCGTCGGCGTTGGGCAGCCGATGGCCTTCGAGCGTGACCTCGATCGGCTCGGGGGTCGAGCTGGTGGTGGGGGGTGGCGGCTGGGGTGTCGGCTCCTGGGGGAGGCCGCAGCCCCCGACCAGTGCCAGGAGCAGCACGAGGACCGCCTGGCCATGACGAGGACGCGGTGACAAGAGGTTCTCCGGTAGCGAGTTGGTGAAAAACCCGACTACCTAAATGCGCGTGAGTCCCCTCCCGGGTTGCACGGCGGCAAAGATCCTGATGATCATTTGTGGCCGGAGCGGGCCGCGTGGTAGACGGCGACCGTCTGCTCGGCGACGCTGGCCCAGGAGAACTCCTGAACTGCGCGTTCCCGGCCCGCGGCCCCCATCTCGGCCGCGCGGCCACGGTCTTCCAGCAATTCATTTACCGAATCGGCCAGCTGTATGTGAAAAGTTTCCGTGTCGTGCTCGTCGTAGTGCGCGAGCAGCCCGGTGCGGCCGTGGTCGACCACCTCGGGAATGCCCCCGACGTCGGAGGCGACCACGGCGGTCCCGCAGGCCATCGCCTCCAGGTTGACGATGCCCAGCGGCTCGTAGACCGACGGGCAGACGAACACCGTCGCGTGCGAGAGGAACTGCCGGACCTCGGCGGGCTGGAGCATCTTCTGGATCCAGAACACCCCGGGCCGGGCGGCGGCCAGCTCGGACACCGCGGCCTCGGTCTCGGCGGCGATCTCCGGGGTGTCCGGCGCCCCCGCGCACAGCACGATCTGCGCGTCCCGGTCGATCCGGTGCGCGGCGGCGATCAGGTGGCCGACGCCCTTCTGCCGGGTGATCCGCCCGACGAAGACCACGATCGGCCGGTCCGGGTCGACGCCGTGCGCCCGCAGCGCGTCGTGCTCGGTGACCGGGTGGTACGCCTGGGTGTCGATGCCGTTGCGCACCACGTGCACCCGGGCCGGGTCCAGCGCGGGGTAGCAGTCCAGCACGTCGGCGCGCATGCCCGCGCTGACCGCGATGATCGCGTCGGCCGACTCGTACGCGGTCCGCTCGACCCACGAGGAGAGCTGGTACCCGCCGCCGAGCTGCTCGGCCTTCCACGGCCGCCGCGGCTCCAGCGAGTGCGCCGTGACCACGTGCGGGATCCCGTGCAGGACCTTCGCGACCTGGCCTGCCATGTTGGCGTACCAGGTGTGGGAGTGGACGAGCTCGACGCCTTCGACCGCCGCGACCATCGACAGGTCGACCGACAGCGTCTGCAGCGCCGCGTTGGCCCGTTCGAGGCCGGGGGCGCTGGAGTGGGCGTGAGCGTCCGCGCGGGCGCCGCCGAAGCAGTGCACGTCCACGTCGATGAGCTCACGCAGTCGAGGAACCAGGAAACCGACATGTACCCCGGCCCCGCCGTAGACCTCCGGCGGGTATTCACGGGTCAGCAGACCGATGCGCACGACGGGAAACGCTAGCCCTTCGCGGGGGCGCTCTGCGGCAGCCGGGTGAACGTGGCGCAACACCGGCGTAAGCCGCGACCCGATGTGGTGGCCATCCGGTGATCGGCCCGGATAGGGTCACCCATTGTGAAGGGGCAGCCTCACGTCCTCGGGATCGTGCTGGCCGGCGGCGAAGGGAAGCGGCTCTGGCCGCTGACCGCCGACCGGGCAAAACCTGCGGTGCCCTTCGGGGGCAACTACCGGCTCATCGACTTCGTGCTGTCGAACCTGGTCAACGCCGGCCTGACGCAGATATGCGTGCTCACCCAGTACAAGTCGCACTCGCTCGACCGCCACATCTCCACCACCTGGCGGCTGTCCAGCGTGCTGGGGCAGTACATCACCCCGGTGCCCGCGCAGCAGCGGCTCGGGCCGCGCTGGTACACCGGCAGCGCCGACGCGATCTACCAGTCGCTGAACCTCGTCTACGACGAGAAGCCCGACTACATCGTCGTCTTCGGCGCGGACCACGTGTACCGCATGGACCCCTCCCAGATGCTGGAACAGCACATCGCCACGGACGCGGGCGTGACCGTCGCGGGCATCCGGGTCCCGCGCGCGGAGGCCAAGGCGTTCGGCTGCATCGACTCCGACGCCAGCGGTCGCATCACCCGGTTCCTGGAGAAGCCCGCCGACCCGCCGGGAACGCCGGACGACCCCGAGGTCACGTTCGCCTCGATGGGCAACTACGTCTTCAGCACCGACGCGCTGCTGGAGGCGCTGCGCGCGGACGCCGCCAACCCCGACTCCGACCACGACATGGGCGGCGACATCATCCCGGCCCTGGTCGCGGCGGGCCGGGCGTCGGTCTACGACTTCGCCGACAACGTGGTGCCCGGCGAGACCGAGCGCGACCGCGGCTACTGGCGCGACGTCGGGACGATCGACGCCTACTACGACTCGCACATGGACCTGGTGTCGGTGCACCCGGTCTTCAACCTCTACAACCAGGCGTGGCCGATCCGCACGGCAACGCCGCCGCTGGCTCCGGCCAAGTTCGTGCAGGGCGGATCGGCGCAGGAGTCGATCGTCGGCCCCGGCACGATCATCTCCGGCGGCCACGTCGGCAACTCGGTGGTCGGCGCGGACGTGGTGGTCGAGGCGGGCGCCCAGGTGGACGGCAGCGTCCTGCTCCCCGGCGTTCGCATCGGCAAGGGCGCCGTGGTGCGCCGCGCGATCCTGGACAAGAACGTGGTCGTCCCCGACGGCGCCCAGATCGGTGTGGACCTCGCGGCCGACCGCGAGCGCTACACGGTCAGCAGCGGCGGCGTGGTGGTCATCGGCAAGGGCATCCGCGCCGAGTAACCCCCAGCCCCGGTCGGCGTCGCACTTCCCGGACCACTCCGGGCGGAGTGCTACGGGCGCTTGGCGGCGACGAGGAGGCCGTCGCCCACCGGGAGCAGGACCGGGACGAGGCGGTCGTCCTCACGGGCCAGGCGGGCCACCTCGCGCAGGGCCTCGGTGGCCGTGTCCTGGTCCTCCGGGTCCGCGACGCGGCCGTTCCACAGCACGTTGTCGAAGGCGATCACGCCGCCGGGGCGCAGCAGGCGGACGCCCTCCTCCAGGTACTTCGGGTACTCCGTCTTCAGCGCGTCCACGAACACCAGGTCGTAGCCGCCGTCGGTGAGTCTCGGCAGCACGTCGAGGGCCTCGCCGTGGATCAGCCGGGTCCGCCCTGCCGGGAAGCCCGCGGCCGCGAACGCCTGGCGGGCGGCCCGCTGGTGCTCCGGCTGGAGGTCGATCGAGGTGAGCACGCCGTCGGCGACCATGCCGCGCAGCAGCCAGATCCCGCTGGTGCCCGCGCCCGTCCCGACCTCGACGACGGCCTTCGCCTGCACCGCCGCGGCCAGGAAGCTCAGCGCGGCGCCGCCGGTGGCGCCGACCGGTGTGCAGCCGAGTTGGCCACCGCGTTGCCTGGCAAGGGTGAGCACCTCGTCCTCCACGAGGTACTCGTCCACGTACTCGCGCACCGCGGGCGCGAAAAGGGGCGGGATGTCGGCTGCCACGCGAGGAGGTTAGCGTCGCCGGTTTCCCGGCGCGGACGAACGTCACCAGTCCGGGGACGGAGCGCGCAACCTCGGGTTTCTCAGGCTGCTCTCAGCCGGTTCTCACCATCGCCACACCAGGGTGGTGCACCGTGAGGGAGTACAAGAGCGAAGAGAACTCGACATGGCACCGGTCACTCACGGGAACACAGCGGGTCTCCTCAACGTTCACGAGTAGGGCAGACAGCCCGCCATGGAGGTGCCTTCCCGTCCGATGCGAACGCAGCCTTTGACTCCGGCGCCGACCGCCGGCACGACGACCGTGACTCCCGACGCGGCCAGTTGGACGCCGCCGTCGTGGGACGACGTGGTCCGGGAGCATGCGGACCGCGTCTACCGGCTGGCCTACCGCCTCACCGGCAACCAGCACGACGCCGAGGACCTCACCCAGGAGACCTTCATCCGGGTCTTCCGCTCTCTCGCCTCCTACAAGCCGGGGACGTTCGAGGGCTGGCTGCACCGGATCACCACCAACCTGTTCCTGGACATGGCCCGCCGCCGCACCCGGCTGCGGATGGAGGGTCTGCCCGAGGACACCGACCGGCTCGCGGGCAACGACCCGTCGCCCGAGCAGGTCTACTCCGACACCCACCTCAGCCCGGACCTGCAGGCGGCGTTGGACGAGCTGCCGCCGGAGTTCCGCGCCGCGGTCGTACTGTGTGACGTGGAGGGATTGTCCTACGAGGAGATCGGCGCGACGCTCGGTGTGAAGCTGGGCACGGTGCGCTCGCGGATCCACCGCGGTCGCCAGGCGCTGAAGGCGGCGCTGGAGCGCCGTCGGGCAGAGCAGGCTCAGGAGGACTGTGCATGACCCCGGAGGTCTCGTCATGAGTGACCTGCGCGCATGGGCTCGCGCCGGACAGCACCTGAACCCGGACGCGCTGGTCGCGTTCGTCGACGGTGAGCTGTCGGCGCTCGCGCACGACCGGGCGTCCGCGCACCTCGCGGGGTGCGCGTGCTGCGCGGCGGAGGCCGCGGCGCAACGTCAGGCTCGTGCCGCGGTGCGCTCGGCGAGCATGCCGGGTCTGCCCTCCGGGCTGCTGGACAGCCTGCGTTCCATCCCGCAGCAGGTCGAGCTGCCGCAGGGGCCCGACGAGCTCGCGGTCACCCCGGACGGCCAGCTGGTCGCCGTGCTGCGGCCCGGACGGGTCGGCGCGGCCGAGGCGCCGGCCGGGCTCGGGTCCTCACCGATGATGGGTTCCTCGCCGATGCTCGGCCAGGGTTCCTCCGTGCTCGGGCGGCGCAGGAGCCGTCAGGGCACCGGGGTCGTGGTGTCCGGGCTCGTGCTCGGGGTGCTCGCCCTGGTCAGTCCCGCCGTCAGCGACCTCGTCGACGAGCAGTGGCCGACCCCGCCGCAGCCGGGTGCCCGTGCCGCGCAGGACCGCTCGCCGCAGCCCTCCTCCGAGCTGCTGTCCTCGCTGAACTCCTTGTCCCCGAACGCGGTCTCGTTGTTCACCGCGGTCCCCGGCCGCTGAGGCGACCCCCGCTACGCGGACTTCACCGTCCACCAGGCACGCTAGGGGCGCGTTAATCTCGGCTTCTGCCGTGCTTATGCAGCCGTGTCAGGACAGCGCCTCAAGCCCGGGGAACGATGAGCCAACAGCCCAACCAGCAGCAGGGTCCCACCGCGCGGGGGCACAACCGCCTCGGTCCGCGCCCGCTGGAGCAGCCTCACGTCGATCCGTCGCAGGCGGCCGCCTTCGGGCGTCCGTCCGGTGTGGACAGCTCGTTCGCGCCGAGGGCCGACCGGGAGCAGCGGGGCGGAGACTTCCAGCTCGTCGCCCCGCCACCGGAGGCGCTGGCGAAGGCGTTCAGCCGTCCGCCGGGCAACGGAGAGGTGCTCCAGCGCCCGCCGGGCGACCCCGGTGTCACCGACCCGGTCCCCGAGGCCGAGCAGCCGCTGTGGGCCGAGAGCTCCGGCGGCTGGCGCGACCCGAGCGCGGGCGCCGCGCTCGGACCGCCCGCGATGGCCGCGGCGGACAAGCCGAAGGCCGAGGCCGCGCGCGAACCCGGTGCCCGGCTCTCCGCCCGCGAGCTGCTCTTCGGCCGCAGGCTCTCCACCTCGGGAACGCTGGCGCTGCTCGGTGTCGTGCTGCTGGTCGCCGCGGTCGGCGGCGTCGTCGGGCGGCTCACCGCCGAGGGCGGCAACCCGCTGACCAGCTCCGACGTCACGCTCTCTCCGGTGTCGCCCGCGGTGGAGCGCCCGCCGGGCTCGGTGTCCGACGTGGCCAAGCGGGTGCTGCCGTCGGTCGTGTCGATCGAGGTCATGCTCGGCGACAAGGGCGGAACCGGCTCCGGCGTGGTGATCGACGGCCAGGGCTACGTGCTGACCAACAACCACGTCGTGGACATGGCGGTGAACGCGCAGGCCGCCAAGGTCGAGGCGATCTTCTCCGACGGCAGCCGGGTGCCCGCCCGCATCGTCGGCGCCGATCCGAAGACCGACCTCGCGGTGATCAAGGTCGAGGTGCGCAACCCCACGGTCGCGCAGGTCGGCCGCTCCGCCGACCTCCAGGTGGGCGACGCGGTGATCGCCGTCGGCGCCCCGCACGGCCTCGCGGGCACGGTCACCACCGGCATCGTCAGCGCGAAGAACCGCGCGATCCGGCTGGACACCGACCTGGTGATCAACGCGATCCAGACGGACGCGGCGATCAACCCCGGCAACTCCGGTGGCGCGCTGATCGACTCGCGCGGCGCGCTGATCGGCATCAACACCGCGATCTACAGCACCTCGAAGGGCTCCATCGGCCTGGGCTTCGCCATCCCGATGGACGAGGCCACGCAGATCGCCCAGTCGCTGATCCGCACCGGCTCGGTGAAGCACGCCGACCTCGGCCTGGACGCCAAGTCGGTCACCGCGGACACCTCAAGCGGCGCCCAGGTGCAGAACGTCCGCCAGGGTGGCGCGGCAGCTGCCGCGAACATCCAGGAGGGCGATGTGATCATCAAGGTCGGCGACCGGCCCATCGCCAACGCCGACGACCTGGTGGTCGCGGTGCGCCAGCGCAAGATCGACGAGACGGTCCCGGTGCAGATCGTGCGCCAGGGGCGCCAGCTCACCTTGAGCGTGACCCTGAAGTCGGACTGAGCGGCAACAGTGACGGCTGACCCCGGCGGTCGCGGCGACTACGCTTGCGGGGTCGGTTCCGGGCTGCTGTGGGAGGTGCGAGCGTGTTCGAGAGCATCGGTTGGTCCGAGATCCTGGTCCTGCTGATCGCGGCCCTGTTCATCCTCGGCCCGGAGCGCCTGCCGGAGGCGGCCTCCTGGCTCGGCCGCAACATGCGCAAGCTCCGCGAGTACGCCACCGGCGCCCGCCAGCAGCTGAAGTCGGAGATGGGAACGGACTTCGAGGAGTTCCGCAAGCCGATCGAGGACCTGCGCGAGCTGCGCAACAACCTCAACCCGAGGCAGGCGGTGCGCACCTTCTTCGAGGACGAAGACCACGACTACCGGTCCAACGGCAACGGCTACGCGTCCCAGGGCAACGGCACCGGCTACGCGTCGCCGAGCACCGCGTCGGACTCCACGCCGCCCCCGTCGTCGGCGCCGCAGCGCCCGCTGTCCTACGGCGAGCGCCCGCCCTTCGACCCCGACGCCACCTGATCCGGAGCTGCCGGTAGGGCTAGCGGCCCGCCGGCGTGACGGAGAGCATGCGGCCCGCGAGCCCGCGGGCGCGGGTGCCGAGCCGCTTGGCCACGTCGCGGAGCACCTGGGACGCAGGCGCCTCCGGGTCCGAGACCACCAGCGGGACCCCGGCGTCGCCCGCCTCGCGCAGGCGGGTGTCGAGCGGGACCTGACCCAGCAGCGGGACCTCCGAGCCGACCGCGCGGGTCAACGAGTCCGCGACCGTCTGGCCACCGCCGCTGCCGAAGATGTCCATCCTGGAGCCGTCGGGCATCTCCAGCCAGGACATGTTCTCCACGACGCCGACCACGCGCTGGCGGGTCTGCAGCGCGATCGCGCCCGCCCGCTCCGCGACCTCGGCCGCCGCCTGCTGCGGGGTGGTCACGACCAGGATCTCCGCGTTGGGGATCAGCTGCGCCACCGAGATCGCCACGTCGCCGGTGCCCGGCGGCAGGTCGAGCAGCAGCACGTCCAGGTCGCCCCAGAACACGTCGGCGAGGAACTGCTGCAGCGCGCGGTGCAGCATCGGCCCGCGCCAGACCACCGGGGTGTTGCCAGGGGTGAACATGCCGATCGAGATGACCTTCACGCCGTGCGACTGCGGCGGCATGATCATCTGCTCCACCTGGGTGGGCTTGCCCTCCGCGCCCAGCATCCTGGGCACCGAGTGGCCGTAGATGTCCGCGTCGACCACGCCGACCGACAGCCCGCGCTGCGCCAGCGCCGCCGCGAGGTTGACCGTCACGCTGGACTTGCCGACGCCGCCCTTGCCGGAGGCCACGCAGTAGACGCGGGTCAGCGAGCCGGGCTGGGCGAACGGGATGACCGGTTCCTTGCTGTCGCCGCGCAGCTTCTGGCGCAGCTCGGTGCGCTGCTGGTCGCCCATCACGTCCAGCGTCACCCGGACCTCGCGCACGCCGGGAACCTGGGAGACCTCGGCGGTGACGTCCTTGGTGATCTTGTCGCGCAGCGGGCAGCCCGCGACCGTGAGCCACACGACGACCGACACCACCCCGTCGGAGACGACGGAGACGTCCTTGATCATCCCGAGTTCGGCGAAGGGCTTGCGGATCTCGGGATCCTGGACGCGTCCCGCGGCTGTGCGCACGGCTGCGATGTCAATGGTGCTCACGAGTGCGGACACCGACCTTCCGGTACCGATTGGCTTGCTGGAGCGGCTTACCCCCGCTCGGACCATGCTACGGCCGGTAGGGCGACGGTTCGCTCACCGGCTGTGTGCGCTACGGCACGGGGGCGTTGAGCAACCGGAAAGACGCGCTCCGTAACATGGATTCGTGTCAGATTCGGGTACTGCTCGATTACCGACCAGTGGGGAGCTGACCGCCTGGCGCTCGTTCCTGCGGGCGCACGCACGCGTCACGCGCTGGCTGGAGACAGAGCTCATCGCGGAACAGCGGCTATCCCTGGCGGCCTACGACGTGCTTGTCCAACTGGCCGGAGCGCCGGAGTACAAGCTCAGGATGACCGAGCTCGCCGAGCTGGTCCTGTTGTCCCGGTCGGGGGTGACCCGGCTGGTGGACCGCTTGGAACGCGCCGGACTCGTCACGCGAGAGCGTGCGGACAGCGACGGCAGGGGGGTCGTCGCCGTGCTCACCGAGCGCGGTCTGGAGCGGCTGCGAGCGGCGGCCGCGACCCACATGCGCGGGATCTCGCGGCATTTCGTGGCGATGCTGGACCACAAGGAGCTTGACGCGCTCGGGCGCACCTGCGGGCAGCTCGCGGACGGGGAACTGCCGGTCACACAGGCGAAACGCGCACAGGCTTAGCGCGTTTCCGCCGGTTCGCCGTCCCACCGCGCGTCATCGGTGGCAGGAGAGCGCTTGCCCCTTCTGGGTTTGCCCTCCAGCAGGTCGACGCGCAGCCGGTCCAGCTCCGAGCGCAGGTAGTCCCGCGTCACCGACTCACCGACGGCCAGCCGCAGCGCGGCGAGCTCGCGCGCCAGGTACTCGGTGTCGGCCTTGGTCCGCTCCGCGCGGGCCCTGTCCTCTTCGAGCGAGACCCGGTCCCGGTCGTCCTGCCTGTTCTGGGCCAGCAGGATCAGCGGGGCCGCGTAGGCCGCCTGGGTGGAGAACGCCAGGTTGAGCAGGATGAACGGGTACGGGTCCCACTGCAGCGACACCGCGATCAGGTTGATCGCGATCCACACGATCACGAGCACCGTCTGCCAGAACAGGAACGTGCCGGTGCCGAGGAAGCGCGCGATCCGTTCGGAGAACCGGCCGAACGCCTCGGGGTCGACGTCGAAGGACAGCCTGCGCGGCTGCCTCGGCTGGTCAAGACGGCGGCGCGGGTGCAGCTCGGGCATGGACGCTCCTAGGTCTCTGGCGTCATCGACGCGTCGACGCCCGTCTCGGGCAGCCCGCTCTCCCGCCAGTCGCCCGGCAGCAGGTGGTCGAGCACGTCGTCGACGCTGACCGCGCCGATCAGGTGCTCCTGGTCGTCGACGACCGGCGCGACCACGAGGTTGTACGCGGCGAAGTAGCGGGTGACCTCGCCAAGGGAAGCGTTGGGGGACAACGATCCCAGGTGATGGTCGACCATTCCGGCCACCAGGTCGAACGGCGCCTCGCGCAGCAGCCGCTGGATGTGCACGCAGCCGATGTAGCGCCCGGTCGGCGTCGCCTGCGGTGGCCGCGCGACGAAGACCATGCTGGCAAGGGCCGGGGTGAGGTCGGGGTTGCGGACCCGGGCCAGCGCTTCGGCGACGGTGGCGTCGGGGGTGAGCACCACGGGCTCCGGGGTCATCAGACCGCCCGCGGTGTCGTAGGAGTAGGCGAGCAGCCTGCGCACCGGGGCCGACTCCTCCGGCTCCATCAGCGACAGCAGCCGGTCCTTGTCGAAGTCGGGCAGCTCGGCGAGCAGGTCGGCCGCGTCGTCGGGGTTCATCGCCTCCAGCACGTCGGCGGCGCGGTCGTCGTTGAGGTGGTTGAGCAGGTCCTTCTGGGCCTCCTCCGGCAGCTCCTCCAGCACGTCGGCGAGGCGTTCGTCGTCCATCGCGTCCGCGATCTCGTGGCGGCGCTTCACCGGCAGGTCGTGCAGCGCGCTGGCGACGTCGACCGCGCGCATCGTGTCGAAGACCGCCATCAGCTCCTGGGCGCCCTGCGGCTGTGCGGTGATCTCGGCGAGGCCCAGGCCCCTGACGCCCTCCCACGGCAGCACCTGGATCGGCCCCCTGCGGCTGAGCCTCCTGGTGCGCTCGCGCACCGCGAGCTTGGCGATCACCCAGTCCCTGGTGCGAGTCTGCTCCATCCCGGCGTCCACCACGACCGCCGACTCGCCGTCGCCGACCACCGTCACCCGCGCGTCGAGCAGCTCGCCGAGCACCATGACCTCGTTGGGCCGTTGGTGGAAGTGCCGCAGGTTCACCATTCCGGTCGCAAGCGTCACCGCGTTGGCCTCCAGAGAGGTCACCCTCAGCATCGGCACGAAGATGCGCCGCCGGGTGATCAGCTCGACGACCATGCCGAGGACGCGGGGCGGTTGCCGGTCCAACCGGAGCCCCGCGACGACGTCGCGCACCTTGCCTATCGACTCGCCGTCCGGCCCGAACACCGGCAGTCCGGCGAGCTGAGCGGCGAAGACCCTGCTCGTGGCAGCCACATCGGCAAGATTAGTGTCCGGACCATGATCAAGCCTGGTGACGCACGTCTCCGGTACGACGTGGTGGATGTATTCACCGACCGCCCTTATGCCGGTAACCCGCTGGCCGTGGTGCACGGTGCGGACCGGCTCGACACCGCCCAGCTGCAACGGATCGCCCAGGAGTTCAACCTCTCCGAGACGGCATTCCCGATGCGGCCGACCCAGGACGGCGCCGACTACCGCCTGCGGATCTTCACTCCCCGCGCCGAGCTGCCCTTCGCCGGTCACCCGAGCGTCGGCTCCGCCTGGGTGCTCGCCAGGGACGGCGCCATCGGCATCGGCGAGGCCGTCCAGGAGTGCGGGGCGGGCCTGCTCCCGATCTCCGTCGACCAGGCGGGTGCCACCCTGACCGGCGGTCCGGCCCGGCTCGGCGCGGAGCTGGACGCCGCCGAGCTCGCCGCCGCCGCGGGCCTCGATGTGTCCGATGTGGATGGTGCGGGCGCTCCGGGGATCGCGGGCTGCGGAATCGAGTTCGCCTACCTGCTGGTTCGCCCGGACGCGGTGTCCCGCGCGATGGTGGAGGCGGCAGCGGCGAAGCGGGCCGGAGTGCCGCACGGGCTCGTGGTGGTGTCCTACGACAGCGAGAGCAACGCGGCGCACGCGCGGATGTTCGCGCCGAACCTCGGTGTGCGCGAGGACCCGGCGACCGGCTCCGCGGCACTGGGCCTGGGCGTGTGGCTGGCCGACCGCGGTCTGGTCGGCGACGGCGACACCCGCTACGTGGTGAGCCAGGGAGCGGAGATCGGTCGACCATCCACTTTGGACTGCACGGTGACGGTCGAGGACTACACGGTCACCCGCGCCACCGTCCGCGGCGGCGTGGTCCCCGTCGCCTCCGGCACCCTCGCCACCCCCTCCACCTGAACAACGGCCATTCGCGGGCTTATGGACCGCTCTGGAGCTCCGAAGGCGTCCATAAGCCCGCGAATGGCTCAAGGGTGCTGAGGGGTGAGGCGGTAGACGGTGGTCCAGGTGGGGGGTGCGGACAGGGAGGGGCGGTTGAGGCGGGTCGTGGTGAGGGCCGCGGTCGTCAGCTCGTCGGGAGTGACCGCCTCCGCGGAGACCTGGACGTCCACCAGGTGGGAGTGGGTGCTCGGGGAGCGGACGGTGACCGTGGCGGTCGAGCGGTCCGCAAGGCCCGGGACCTCCTGTTCCTCCGGGCCGGTCGCCAGCCAGATCGCGCCGTCCCGCCACAGCGCCCAGACCAGCCTCGGCGGGTGGCCCTCCGGGCGGACCCAGACCGCCGCCGCCTTGCGCAGCGCCGCGTCCAGCAGACGGGTGATATCCATTCGCGCAGCATCCCACGGTTGTGAAAGGCGCCTCAGCGTGTGGTCGAGTCCCACCCGGCGTGCCAGCATCACGCGTGTTACTCGTCGGTACAAGGAGGTCCGCAGTGACTGATCGTCGGCGTCCCCGTCGCTCCTGCCTCGCGGTTCCCGGGTCGAGCCAGAAGATGATCGACAAGGCGCGCGGGCTGCCCGCCGACCAGGTCTTCCTCGACCTGGAGGACGCGTGCGCCCCGCTGGCCAAGCCCGGCGCGCGCAAGACCATCGTCGCGGCGCTCAACGAGGGCGGCTGGGAGGGCAAGACGCGCGTGGTGCGGGTCAACGACCTCACCACCGAGTGGACCTACCGCGACGTCGTCGAGGTGGTCGAGGGCGCGGGCGCGAACCTGGACTGCATCATGCTGCCCAAGGTGCAGACCGCCGCGCAGGTCGCCTGGCTGGACCTCACGCTGACCCAGATCGAGAAGACGATGGGCTACGAGGTCGGCCGGATCGGCATCGAGGCGCAGATCGAGAACGCCAAGGGCCTCGTCGAGGTCGACGCCATCGCCACCGCCTCGCCCCGCATCGAGACGATCATCTTCGGCCCCGCGGACTTCATGGCCTCCATCAACATGAAGTCCCTCGTCGTCGGCGAGCAGCCCAGCGGCTACGACGTGGGCGACGCCTACCACTACATCCTGATGCGCATCCTGATGGCGGCCCGCGCCACCGACGTGCAGGCCATCGACGGGCCCTACCTCCAGATCCGCGACCTCGACGGCTTCCGCCGGGTCACCGGGCGCTCCGCCGCGCTGGGCTACGACGGCAAGTGGGTGCTGCACCCCGGCCAGATCGACGCGTGCAACGAGCTGTTCAGCCCGCGGCAGGAGGACTACGACCACGCGGAGAACATCCTCGACGCCTACGACTGGTTCACCTCCGAGGCCGGTGGCAAGCGCGGTGCCGCGATGCTCGGCGACGAGATGATCGACGAGGCCTCCCGCAAGATGGCGCTCGTGGTCTCCGCCAAGGGCCGCGCCGCCGGGATGGAGCGCACCGACCGCTGGACGCCGCCCACCGAATGAACACCACGTCCCGGCGAACTGACACTCCGGGTGACCACTCGGACGCGATAGCGTCCGGAGGCATGAGCGAGTCGCAGGAGCCCGAGGAGCACCCGGAGCTGACGCACGAGCGTCCGTGGTTCGTACTCGTGGAGACCCCGCATGAGCACGGGTACACGACGAAGGTGCTGTCCGGTGGGTTCGACACCGCGGAACAGGCGAGAGTCGAGGCCCGCAAACAGGCTTTCGAGTTCAAGAGCTCCGCGCGTGCCGCGAGCAAGCGCAACGTCTTCCTGGTCGGTGAGGGCACCTACGTGGTGCTCTACCGCAAGGCCATGCTGAGTTACGAGTTCAAGCTCCGAGTCGTCCGGCTCATCGCCGAACCCGAAGAACAGCACTGACCAGCACTCCCTCCTCGCCCAGGGCACCGGCGGCCATCCGCTGCCGGTGCCCTTCGTCGTCGCGGGCAAGACCTTTCACACCAAAGGCGTAGCCGACCGCCTCCACAATCGGTTGCATTCCGGCTGGATTCCCAATGTCGAATTGATTGCCGCGTCAAATACTTGGGTATAGCACGCATTGGGGTGGGTATAGCGTGGCGCCTAACCAATGCTCCGTTGCGGTCAATTTGGATCACGCCTTGGTTCGTGTCGCCCGTTCAGGGGTACGCGAAAAGGTTGATTCCGATACCGTGTGTCCGAAGTTGGTGGTCACTATCCCTGGGTTAGCGGAGGGTGCTCCATGATGAAGAAGTTGGCCGTTGCCGGAATGGCCCTGTCATTGATTTCCATCCCGGCAGTGGCTCAGGCGGAAATCACGCCGCCGCCGGACAAAATTGTCATCGAACTCGCAACCGTGAACGGATCGGGCTGTCCGGCGGGTACCGCCGCCGTGGCGGTCTCCCCTGACAACACCGCGTTCACGGTGACCTACAGCGACTACATGGCCCAGGTCGGGCCGCAGGCGAAGCCCACGGACTTCCGCAAGAACTGCCAGCTCAACCTGAAGGTGCACGTCCCGTCGGGCTTCACGTACGCGATCGCGCAGTCCGACTACCGCGGTTTCGCCAACCTCGCCAGAGGCGCGACGGCGGTCCAGCAAGCGAACTACTACTTCCAAGGAATGTCACCAACCGTAGTATCGAAGCACAATTTCTCCGGTCCGCTGGACGACAACTGGCAGACGACGGACAAGGTGGACATCGCTTCGCTCGTCTACGCTCCCTGCGGCGAGAAGCGCAACGTCAACATCAATACCGAGCTGCGCGTGAACAAGGGCACGTCGGACCCGAACGCCACCAGCTTCATGGCTATGGACTCCACCGACGGCAGCATTACCACCACGTACCACTTCCACTGGAAGACCTGCCCCTGATACGGACCGGGCACGGCCGGTGTGCGGCCGTGCCCGTTTCTTCCGGAAGCGCTCACTCCTCCGCGGCGCTCAGCAGTTCCACCAGCAGGTACAACCCACCGCCGAAAACCACCAGCACCAGCAGCAGGCAGCCGCCCACCTTGAAGAACGCCGCGATGGAGTCGCGAGCCTCCTGGCGCCGAGGGGTGTCCTCGCTGCTGCTCGCCCGATAGACCGCGCGGCAGATCCAGTACGGACTGGTGACGAGGTAGTAGACGCCCATCACCAGGTAGTACGCGAGCTCGACGAACTGGGCGAAGAACGCCACCACCGCGAACACCGGGAGCAGGGCGATGACCACGAGCGCGTTCTTCCCCGCGGTCCACGCGTCGAAGTTCGGCTTGCGGACGGGGGAGCGGCGCTTCTTCGGCTCTTCACCCGCGGGCGCCACAGCGGCTGGTTCTGTCACGGCCGCACAACTTAGCCACAAACTCAGCCCGAGGGTGCGGTGACCACCCGCGAGGGCAGCGGCGAGGAGTAGACGACCGACGTGGTGGTCGACCCGAGGCTCGCGATCCGTCCCACCAGCCGCTCCAGGTCGCGCATGTTCCGCGCGGCGACGAACAGCACGAAGCAGTCCTCGCCGGTGACGTGGTGGCACTGGAGGATCTCCGTGGTGCGCTCCAGCTCCGCGTGCAGCTTGCGGTAGTTGCCGGACGGGTAGCGCAGCCGCACCACCGCGAGCACCCCGTAGCCGACGCGTTCGAGGTCCACCTCCGCGCGGAACCCCTTGATCACACCGCCTTCGACCAGCCGCCGCACTCGGTCGGTCGCGGCCGTGGCGCCGAGTCCGACGCGGCGGCCGAGCTCCGCGTAGCTGAGGCGCGCGTCCTCCTGGAGCTCGGCGAGGACGCGCCAGTCCGTCGAATCCAGCTCGAACGTGGAATCACCGGTCACAACGCAAAGCTAGCGTGGATTCAGCTGTGAAAGCAGTGATGCATCGAGCAAAAGCCCTGCTCAATGGCCACTTCCACGCCTACCGTTGCTCTCATGACACGAGTTGCCGCGAGCCCCGCGAACCCGGCCGCAGCTGCCGCGCACTTCCGCCACCTGCTCTCCGTCGAGACCGATCCCGCCGACCTGCGTGCGGACATGGAGGACGGCGCCGGCGGCTTCCTCGTGCTCGACGTCCGAGCCCCGGAGCACTACGCCGCTGGGCACATTCCCGGCTCGATCTCCTTGTCCGCCAAGGACATCAACGCCGAGAGCACCCGCGACCTGCCGCGTGGCGATGTGCTGGTGACCTACTGCTGGGGGCCGGGCTGCAACGGGGCCGACAAGGCGGCGCTGAAGCTGGCCGAGCTCGGGTTCACCGTGAAGAAGCTCATCGGCGGGTTCCAGACGTGGAAGTGGGACCGCCACCCGATCGCGACCGGTACCGATCAAGACGCTCGGTGAGGACCTTGTCACACCGCGGACCCCGCCGCGACCGGCCATACTCGCCAGTAACCCAGTCGCCTGAACCCCGTTGACGCAGCGTCGCAGGAAGGGGAGCTCGCCATGGCTCGGCTTGCCCAGACCGCCGGTCTCACCGATGTCCAGCAGGAGATCCTGGCCACCGTCCGCAGCTTCGTGGACAAGGAGATCATCCCGCACGCGCAGACGCTGGAGCACGGTGACACCTACCCGGCGGACATCGTCGAGGGCATGAAGGAGATGGGGCTGTTCGGCCTCACCATCCCGGAGGAGCACGGCGGGCTCGGGGAGTCGCTGCTGACCTACGCGCTGGTGGTCGAGGAGATCGCGCGCGGCTGGATGAGCGTCTCCGGCGTCATCAACACCCACTTCATCGTGGCGCACATGATCAAGCAACACGCCACGGACGCGCAGAAGCGGCACTTCCTGCCGCGCATGGCCACCGGTGAGGTCCGCGGCGCGTTCTCCATGTCCGAGCCGGAGCTCGGCTCCGACGTGGCGGCGATCCGCACCAGGGCGAAGCGGGACGGTGACGGCTACGTCATCGACGGGCAGAAGATGTGGCTGACCAACGGCGGGAGCTCCACGGTGGTCGCCACGCTCGTCCGCACCGACGAGGGCGCCGAGAAGCCGCACCAGAACCTCACCACCTTCCTGGTGGAGAAGCCGACTGGGTTCGGCGAGGTCCTTCCAGGGCTGAGCATCCCCGGGAAGATCGAGAAGATGGGCTACAAGGGCGTCGACACCACGGAGATGGTCTTCGACGGCTTCCGGATCGGCGCCGACGCGATCCTCGGCGGGGACAGCGGCAAGGGCTTCGCGCACATGATGGACGGCGTCGAGGTCGGCCGCGTCAACGTCGCCGCCCGCGCCTGCGGCATCGCCATCCGCGCCTTCGAGCTCGCCGTGGAGTACGCCCAGCAGCGCACCACCTTCGGCAAGCCGATCGCCCAGCACCAGGCCATCGCCTTCAAGCTGGCCGAGATGGCCACCAAGGTCGAGGCCGCGCACCTGATGATGGTCAACGCCGCCCGGCTCAAGGACTCCGGCCAGCGCAACGACGTCGAGGCGGGCATGGCCAAGCTGATCGCCTCGGAGTACTGCGCCGAGGTCACCCAGGAGGCGTTCCGCATCCACGGCGGCTACGGCTACTCCAAGGAGTACGAGATCGAGCGGCTGATGCGCGAGGCGCCGTTCCTGCTCATCGGCGAGGGGACGTCGGAGATCCAGAAGACGATCATCAGCCGCGGCCTGCTGCGCGAGTACCGCTCGCGCGGCTAGGCCGTGCCCTGCGGGCGGTGACACCAGCTCACCGCCCCTGGCGCCCTCACTCGCGTGCCCCCCATTTCGCGTTTTGTAGCCTTAATGCGAAATGAGAGCGCTCTTTTACGCAATTAGGTGACAAAACGCGAAACCCCGACCACGCCAGCCAGCCGGTCGGCGCACATCGGGGAACGGGCTCGGCTCGCGGGAGGCGGCCCTGGGCCGATCGGGGGGCGGCTGTCCACGCTCGGCACGCGGGCGAGGATGATCGGGGTCACCATGAGTGTCCAGCTCGCGGAGGTGACAACGGTGACGAGTCCATTTTCCGGCCGGCCTGTCGGCGGAGCCCAGAACCTGCCGACGCCTCCCTCGGGGTGGCCGATCGGTTCCTACGCCACCTACGAGGAGGCGCAGCGGGCCGTCGACTACCTGGCCGACGAGTCCTTCCCGGTGCAGGAGGTGACGATCGTCGGTGTCGACCTGATGTTGGTCGAGCGGGTCACCGGCAGGCTGACCTGGGGGCGGGTGCTGGCGACAGGGGCCGCATCGGGTGCCTGGTTCGGCCTGTTCGTCGGCATCCTGCTCAGCCTGTTCAACACGTCCGGCTTTCAGCTGGGCCCGATTCTTGTGGCCTTGGCCACTGGTGTGATCTTCTTCATGATCTTCAACGCCGCCGGCTACGCGGCTACGCGGGGTCGCCGTGACTTCGTCTCGGCGAGCCAGCTCGTCGCCGGTCGGTACGACGTGCTGTGCCAGCCTCGCAATGCGGAGCGGGGTCGTGACGCGCTCGCGAAGCTCGCCATGAAGGCCCCCGGCCAGGACACTTGATATTCGCTTGAGCGACGGGCCGCCCTTCTTTCCGAAAGGTGGCCCGTTCGTTCTTTCACATCTCGCCCCGATGATGTTGATGCGCGCGCACGTACCCACCGTGACCGGCGCAGAGAGCTTTCTGAATCCTTTCCGCAACAGCCTTATCTGAATCGTTGCCGTCAGCCGGTTGCGGCCCCTGAACAAGGGGCCTAGGTTCTGTCACCAGCCTGCGGGCGTGTGCGTTGGCTCACGCCCGTGCCGGAGGGCACGACGAGGTGTCCGGAGCTGTTCTGTCCGACCTTCGTCGTCGAGGTTCGTGCCGCCGCTGGAGTGCCATGACCTCGGAGCCTTCCGTGCGTTTCACAGGAAGGAGGCTGGGTTCATGGACGGCCCGGGTCGCAGTGCCCGCTATCGATCCACCACTACACCAAAAACCCGCTCGCGGGGGCGGATGGCAGCACTCTTCGGAGCAGCCCTGGTGTCCGCTCCGCTGCTTGCGGCCTGCGGCTCCGGCGACACCGGAGGCAACACGATCAACCTGTACGCGGCTCCTGAGGAGAACCTGCAGAAGGTCGTCGACAGCTGCAACGCGTCGGCGGGCGGCAAGTACCGCATCGTGTACAACAAGCTTCCGCGTGGCGCCGACGGTCAGCGCGAGCAGATGGTGCGCAGGCTCGCCGCGGGCGACGACGAGATGGACATCCTCTATCTCGACAGCCCGTGGCTCGCGGAGTTCGCCGAGGCCGGCTGGATCCGTGAGTGGACCGGCACGTACAAGGAGGAGGCCGAGCGCGGCGTCCTCGCCGGGCCGCTCGCGTCGACCCGCTACAAGGACCGGACCTACGCGGCGACGAAGAACACCAACGTCCAGCTGCTGTGGTACCGCGACGACGTGGTGACCAAGGCGCCGGAGACCTGGGCCGAGATGATCGCCCAGGCCAAGGAGCTCAAGGCCGCGGGCAAGCCCCACACCGCCGTGATGACCGGCGCGCAGTACGAGGGCCTGGTCGTGCAGTACAACACGATGGTGGCCTCGGCGGGCGGCAAGATCCTCTCCGAGGACGGTCTCAGCGCGGTGGTCGACGACAACGCCGTCCGTGCGCTGGCGACCCTCAAGGACTTCGCCACCTCCGGCATCGCGAGCGCGTCGCTGACCAACTCCCAGGAGGACGAGGTCCGGCGGGAGTTCGAGGCGGGCAACGCCGCGTTCCAGCTGAACTGGCCGTACGTCTACCCGGCGATGCAGGAGAACCAGCCGGAGCTGGCCAAGAAGTTCAAGTGGGCCCGCTACCCCGGCATCGACAAGGGCAAGCCGAGCAAGGTCACCATCGGTGGCGCGAACTACGGCGTCAGCGCGTACTCCACGAAGGCCGACCTGTCCTTCGAGGCGTCGCTGTGCCTGCGCAAGCCGGAGAACCAGCTCTTCTCGGCGCTCAACGACGGTGTCGCGCCGACGATCGAGTCGGTCTACGACCGGCCCGAGATGACCGAGAAGTACCCCATGAAGGAGACCATCCGCGAGGAGCTGCGGGACGCGGCGAACCGTCCGCTGACCGCCGCCTGGCAGAACGTCTCCACGGTGCTGTCCACCGTTCTCTCCCCGCCGGCGAGCATCGACCCGCAGAAGACCGCGGAGCGGCTGCGCACCGAGCTCCAGGCAGCGATTGACTCCAAGGGGGTCATGCCGTGAGTGACTCGTCCTTCGGCGACAGCGCTGTCGCGACGTCCGTGCTCAACAAGGGCGGCAAGGGCAAGCCCGTGCTGAGCGAGGGCAAGAAGGCGGAGCGTCGTCTCGGCCTGCTGTTGTGCGCGCCCGCCGCGATCATCATGATCGCGGTGACCGCGTGGCCGATCATCTACTCGTTCTGGCTGTCGCTGCAGCGCTACGACCTGAAGTTCCCCGACAAGCAGGAGTTCGTCGGGCTGGACAACTACGTCGCGGTGCTGAGCAGCCCGTACTGGTGGGACGCCTTCGGCATCACCGTGCTGCTGACCGTGGTCACCGTCATCGTCGAGCTGGTGCTCGGCATGGGGCTGGCCCTGGTGATGCACCGGACCCTGGTCGGACGTGGCCTGGTGCGGACCTCCGCGCTGATCCCGTACGGCATCGTCACCGTGGTCGCCGCGTTCTCGTGGCGCTACGCCTGGACCCCGGACACCGGCTACCTCGCCGGCTGGTTCGCGGGCGAGTCGGCCCCGCTGACGGACAAGCTGAGCGCGCTGGGCATCATCGCCGGCGCGGAGATCTGGAAGACGACGCCGTTCATGGCGCTGCTGCTGATGGCGGGTCTGGCCCTGGTGCCGGACGACATGCTCAAGGCCGCGGCGATGGACGGCGCGAACGGCTGGCAGCGGTTCACCAAGATCATGCTGCCGATGATGAAGCCGGCGATCCTGGTCGCGCTGCTGTTCCGCACGCTCGACGCGTTCCGGATCTTCGACAACATCTTCGTGCTGACCAGCGGGGCGCAGGGCACCTCGTCGGTGTCGATGCTGACGTACAGCAACCTGATCAAGGGGCTGAACCTCGGCATCGGTTCGACGATGTCCGTCCTGATCTTCGTTGCGGTGGCCATCATCGCGTTCGTCTTCATCAAGGTGTTCGGCACCTCGGCGCCGGGCAGTGACAACGGAGGTAAGCGCTGATGGCCGGCATCGGAGGTGCCGAAACGACGGGTAAGAAGGTCCGCTGGGGTCTGATCAACGTCGTTGTCGTCGTCTACGCGTTGTTCCCGGTGCTGTGGATCGCCTCGCTGTCCTTCAAGACCAAGAAGGCGATCAGCGACGGCGGTTTCTTCCCCACCGAGTGGACGCTGGACAACTACGCCGCGATCTTCTCCACCTCGGAGTTCATCCGGCCGCTGGTCAACTCGATCGGCATCGCGATCATCGCAACCTTGATCGCGGTGGTGTTCGGGACCATGGCGGCCTACGCGATCGCCCGGCTGGACTTCCCCGGCAAGCAGCTGCTCGTCGGTGTCTCGCTGCTGATCGCGATGTTCCCGCAGGTGTCGCTGGTCTCGCCGCTGTTCAACATCGAGCGCTCGCTCGGGCTGTTCGACACCTGGCCGGGCCTGATCCTGCCCTACATCACGTTCTCCCTGCCGCTGGCGATCTACACGCTCTCGGCGTTCTTCAAGGAGATCCCGTGGGAGCTGGAGAAGGCGGCCAAGATGGACGGCGCCACTCCGGGGCAGGCCTTCCAGAAGGTCATCGCCCCGCTCGCGGCGCCCGGCGTGTTCACCACGGCGATCCTGGTGTTCATCTTCTGCTGGAACGACTTCCTGTTCGCGATCTCGCTCACCTCGACCGAGGCGTCCAGGACCGTTCCCGCCGCGCTGGCGTTCTTCACGGGCAGCAGCCAGTTCGAAGACCCAACGGGGACCACCTCGGCCGCCGCCGTGGTGATCACCATTCCGATCATTCTTTTCGTGCTGTTCTTCCAGCGCCGAATCGTCGCCGGTCTGACGTCCGGCGCGGTCAAGGGGTAGGTGAGTCGTGGCCGACATCGTCCTGGACAAGGTGACGAAGAAGTATCCAGACGGCGCTTTGGCCGTTCAGGAAGTGAACCTCGAGATCGCCGATGGCGAGTTCATCATCCTGGTCGGGCCCTCGGGCTGCGGTAAGTCCACTACGCTGAACATGCTGGCAGGCCTTGAGGACATCACCTCCGGCGAGCTGCGCATCGGTGGTGAGCGGGTCAATGAGCGGGCGCCCAAGGACCGGGACATCGCGATGGTGTTCCAGTCCTACGCGCTCTACCCGCACATGACCGTCTTCGAGAACATGGCGTTCCCGCTGCGGCTCGCGAAGGTCGACAACAAGACCGTCGATGCCAAGGTCAGGGAAGCCGCCAAGATCCTCGATCTCGGTCAGCACCTGGAGCGCAAGCCGTCGAACCTCTCCGGTGGTCAGCGGCAGCGCGTTGCGATGGGACGCGCGATCGTGCGCAGCCCCAAGGCGTTCCTCATGGACGAACCACTGTCCAACCTGGACGCCAAGCTCCGCGTGCAGATGCGCACCGAGGTCTCCAGGCTGCAGAAGAACCTGGGCACCACCACCGTCTACGTGACCCACGACCAGACCGAGGCGATGACCCTCGGCGACCGTGTCGTGGTCATGCGTGGCGGTGCGGTGCAGCAGGTCGGTTCTCCGCAGTTCCTCTACGAGCAGCCGGCGAACCTCTTCGTCGCGGGCTTCATCGGCTCTCCTGCGATGAACTTCATCCCCGCGAAGCTGGAGAACGGCGCGCTCCGGACCTCGCTCGGCGACTTCCCGCTCAGCGATCGCACCCGGCAGAGCGTCGAGAAGTCCGGTGTGGGCCGCGACGTCATCGTCGGTGTCCGTCCCGAGCACTTCGAGGACGCTTCCCTGATCGACGACGCCGCCCGTGCCCGCGGTGCGGTGTTCAACGCCCAGGTCGACGTCCTTGAGTCGATGGGTTCGGACAAGTACGCCTACTTCTCGGTCTCCGGTGAGCGTGCGAGCTCGGCGGAGCTGGAGGAGCTGGCGGCGGACGCGGGTGTCACTGACCTGGGTGCCGACGGCGGCAGCCAGATCGTGACGCGGCTCGCGGCGGCCTCCTCGGCCACCGAGGGCGCCTCGCTCGACGTGTGGTTCGACTCCGACAAGGTCCAGCTGTTCGACCCGTCCAGCGGTAAGAACCTGACCTACTCGGCGTAAGTTCCGCCTCAGTGGCGTCGAAAGGCCGCATCCCCGGTTTCGGGGATGCGGCCTTCGTCGTCTCTACACCGCTGGGCAGCTCGTCCCAGGAGCGGGAAGCTCACCCGTGGTCAGGTAGCGGTGGACATGGCGGCGCACACAGGGATTCCCGCCTCGGTAGACCGCGTGCCCGCCGGTGGCGGGCAGGTATCGCGAGCCTGGAAGCTGTGCGGCCACACGCTTTCCGTGCTCGACCGGTGTGATCGTGTCGTTGCTGCCGCTGGTGATCAGCACCGGTGGCAGGCCGACCGGCCGGATCGGGTGCGGCGGGTGCGTGCCGGTCTTCGGCAGGCCATCGCAATGTCCGGTCATGCCCCAGACCGGATCGGCCCAGCCCACCCTCGGCGCGACGGTCCGGCGCAACTGCTCCTCAATCGCTTTGTGGCCAACGAATCCGGCATCGAACGGAAAATCCGCGCAGAGCATGGTGCGGGCGAGGCTGTTGTCCGGTGGCTGCTGCGGAGCCCTGCTGAGCGCGGTGGCATCGCCCGCGTCGGCTTCCGCGAGAGCCGTGGCGAGTGCGGGCCAACGGCGTTCGGCTGTCTGGTCCGCGACACGTGCGGCGATGGTTCCCGCGGACACGGTGACGCCAGAACCCGCTCCTGGGGCGGGAACCGGTGCTTTCGCGATCACTCTGTCGAACACCGCGAGAGCATCTTTGCCGTACAGGGCACAAGATTCAGCCTTGGCGCACCATTCGGCGAAGCGGTGGAGGTTGCGCTCGGTCGTGGCGGCCATCGGTGCCATCCACTCGAACAACCGCCGCTCGCCGTGGTCGAGCACGCTGTCCAAGAACATGCGCTCCACGTTGTGGGGGAACAACTCCGCGTAGGTTTGGCCGAACACCGTGCCGTACGAGTTGCCGTAGTAGCGGAGCTTGCGCTCGCCCAGCGCCTTGCGGATCGCGTTCATGTCGCGTGCGACCTGCCACGAGTTCACCTTGCCCACCAAAGGGCCCATGCCCGGAGAACAGGACCTCGCGAAGTTCGCGTTCGCCTCGCGGTAGTCGGTGAAAGCCTTGCGCTCCAAAGGAGAATCCACCGCCGCCGGGAATGGAGAAGGGCAGGAGACCCCATCACCCGCACCGAAGCCACGCGGGTCGAACATGACGACGTCGAACCACTGCGTCAGTTCCGCGTAGCTCGCTTTCGACAACCGGAAGCCCGGGATCGCCGCGGCGGGACCACCGGGATTCACCAGCAGCGCACCGAGTTTGCGCGTCTGGTCCCGCGCGGGCAGCTTCGCGAGGTTGACGGTGATCGGCGTGGAGTGCTTGGGGGAGGCCCAATCCGAGGGCACCGTGACGCCGGCGCACCGGAGCCCGTCACCGCAGTCCAGCCACCCGATCTCCGAGGCCACCGCTGTCGTGCCGCTCAAGGGCAGCAGGCTCAGCGCGGCGAGCGCGCCGAGGAGTCGTAATCTCATGCCACCAGGTTCGTGAGCCGGGCAGGGTGAATTCGTCCACCCATCGATAGATCTCGTCTCTTCGCGCGCAGGTCCCCTAACGCGCCGCGCTGCTGCGTGCGCGGGCTGGGCGGGCTGGCGTGGTCGGGTTTCTCGCGTTTTGTAGGCAAGATGTCCGAGAGAGCGCTCTCTTTTCGCATTTAGCCTACAAAACGCGAACGAAGAGCGTGTGAGATGGACGTCGGGGGAGTCGGTGGGATGACCGCATCGGTGCGTGCGCCTGGTTCGAGGCGGTCCCGCAAGGACTCGCCGAACACGGCTTGGTCATGCCGCGTGCCAGGACACGGCGCGGTCCTGCCGCGTGCGAGGGTGGCTTTCGCCCGCCCAGGGGACCCCCCAATTCCAGGATCGCCGACTGCCCGGAGAAACGACAAGGCCAGAACAGGGCTGGGTGGATCTCCACTCAGCACTCCCGCTGCTCGGATCCGCCGACGTCGTCAACGGCTCCTTCGGGGGCTCAGGCCGGCAGCTTCGGTTCGACGACGTCGGCGACCTTGCGGGCCAGGTCGCACGCGTCGATCGGGACCTGGGCCGCTTCCACGTTGGCCAGGACCTGGAGGGTGCCCGCGCCGAACTCCAGCCCCTGGGTGCACACGGGCTGCTGGTTCGCGGACAGGTAGCCCGGCCTCCCGTTGATCTCGTTGCGGGAGAACGAGGTGTGCTCGCGCTTCTCCGCGTCGGCGACCGTCACGTTCTCCTCGTGCACCACGAAGACCCGGAACCCGCGCGGTGACGCCAGCATGCAGCCGGTGGGCTTGTTCGCCATCCGCTGGCCGCGCGCGAGGTCGAGCGCCTTGAGGTCCGCTTCGGTGAACACCGCGCAGGTGTCCACGTGGGCGGGCGGCTTCGCGCCGGGCGCGGGCGTGGACCCACACCCGGCGGCGAACAGGAGCAGCAACGGGAGCACGCGCGCGCCGACCACAGCCAAGCGAGTCATGCCCACCACGCTAGCGTCGCTTCTTGCTCTGCCGCACCGCGTCGATCACCTCGTCGTCCCACCGGTGCGTCCTGATCAGCCGGAAGCGCTCGCCCGCGATGTGCAGGTACGCCTCGGCCTCGGTGCGCTCACCGACCAGGTCGGCCTGGCGCAGCATGCGCACGACCGGCACGAACTCCTCCTCGTACCAGCGCTTGGCCACGGTGAGCCGGTCGAGGAACTTGCCCTCGTCCTGCATCAGCCGGAAGCCCCACGCCTCCACGGTCTCGCCGAGCTCGGTGTACTCCCACGGGTCGCTCATCAGCACCGCCGCGCGGGCCTCACCGGGCAGCGGGACGCGCTCCAGGAACAGCCTGCGGTCGTTCTTGACCAGCAGGTCGTTGCGGTAGCGGATGTCGTAGGAGCCGATCTTGGTGCGCACCTCGGTCACGTGCGCCTCGATCGTGCGCAGGCCGAGCGCGTGCGCCACCGACACCCGGTGGTGCCCGTCCTTGACGAAGTGCAGCTCACCGACGCGGTAGACGTCGATCGGCGGAATGGACTCGCCGCGCCGCTGGGCCAGCGCCAACCGTTCCCACCGCTGGCGGGTCCGGCCGGAGGTGGGCCGGAAGTAGCGGTCGAAGTCCCTGGTGCGGTCGACGCTGCCGACGATCGAGTCGAGCTGGATCACCTGGAGCCCGAGCCGCCGCTCACCCTCCTGGCCGAGCGCGGAGATGACCTCGTTGTACGGCAGCATGATGTTGACGTCGTCCGGCTCGCGGCGCATCCACTTGGCCAGCCTCGACATGACCTGGCGCCTGCGGGCCCTGATGAAGTCGTTCTCCGCGTCGGCGCGAGGAAAACCGGTGTCACCGCGCATTCTTCGCCTCCTGTCCGCGCGAGGGGATCTCCATTACGTGATAGCCGACGACGTTGACCACCCGTGTTGACGCCAGTTGACGATCAGGTGTCGGCTCGCCGTGCGGGTGGATGTGCCCGTGCAGCATGAGGGGCGGCTCCAGCCTGCGCACGGCGTCGTGCAGGCAGGCGAAGCCGCGGTGCGGCGGGTCGTCGCGGTCGCCGCAGTCCTTCGGCGGGCTGTGGGTGAGCAGGACGTCCACGCCCCGCCCGTCGCGCAGGTGCCGCCAGCCCGCGAGCCGCGCCATCCGGCGGACCCGCCGCGCCTGCTGGCGCTCGGTCCACTGGTTGGGGCCGCGGTTGTAGCGGATGGAGCCGCCGATGCCCGCGATCCGCAGCCCGGCCGCGTCCACGACCCGGCCGTCGGCGTTCACGCCACCGGCGGGCCCCGGCCATCTGGTCGGTATCCCGCTCTTCGTCCACAAACCTCGCACGTTCGTATATCCGGTCAGGTCGGGGTCATGGTTACCAGGCACGAAGACGCACGGCCGGTCCAGCGCGTTGCTCAGATGCTCCAGATAGTCGTAGGGCAGATCACCCGCCGCGAGGATCAGATCGACCTCGATCTGCTGGATGTAAGAAGTCCACAGCTGTTCAACGACCTCGTCCGCCACCGCGAGCACCCTGACCACGCGCTGAGCTTATGGCCGATCGGGGCGGTGTGCGCCCTCACACGTCGGCCTGACGCGGCCGTTCTTAACGTGATGAAAATGACGAGTCGACGCGCGTTCGTGATCGGTGCGGCCACGGTGGGCCTGGTCGCTGTGCTCGGTGCTCCCGCGCTGGCCACATCGCCGCCCTTCCCCACGACGCTCCAGCTACCCGACAACTTCCAGCCCGAGGGCATCGCGATCGGTGCCACCACCGCTTACCTCGGCTCGCGCCGAGACGGATCGGTTTACCGCGTCGACCTCCGCACGGGGGAGGGGCGCACGCTCAGCGCCGGGCCGGGCAAGCCATCGCTCGGTATGAAGATCGACAAGCGCGGCAGGCTCTTCGTCGCAGGTGGCACTGGCGGCGACGCGCGGGTGATCGACAGCCGCAGCGGCAAGGTCCTCGCGAACTACGCGCTCGGCGGCGCGTTCGTCAACGACGTGGTGCTCACGGGGAACGCCGCGTTCTTCACCGACTCGCAGAAGGCCGTGTTGTACAAGCTTCCCCTCGGTCGTGGCGGCGCACTGCCCGCTCAGGCGGTGACCGTCGCGCTCGGCGGCGAGTGGGTGCAGGCGGCGGGGCTCAACGCCAACGGCATCGAGACCACGCCGGACGGCAAGGCACTGCTGGTGGTCAACAGCGGCTCCGGCAAGCTCTACCGCGTCGATCCGCGCACCGGGGCGGCCACGCTCGTCGACATCGGTGCGACCACCCTGACCAACGGCGACGGCCTGTTGCGGCAGGGACAAATCCTCTATGTGGTGCAGAACCGGCTCAACACGCTCACCGCACTCCGGCTCGACCGCGCGGGCACGAAGGGAGTCCTGTTCCGGCGGACCACCGATCCTCGCTTCGACACCCCGACCACCGTGGCTGCCTTTGGTGACCGGCTGTACCTGCCGAACGCCCGTTTCACCACAACGCCTGGCCCGAACGTGCCGTACAACGTCGTTGCCGTGCCTGGGTTCCAGTGAACCAACGTTGTCACGGCCGACCTCTGTGAACGGCTGGTAACGCTTGTTCGCAGCCGAGTGAATCGAGGATCGGGAGCGTGCGTTCGCCACATCGCCGGACTACCGTTCCACAGGTGCTCGTGGAGCTGTTTCGAGATGCGGCCCGCGGTTGCCAGTCACACAGCCCGCTCAACGCCACGTTGCTTCGCGCTGCGGCAGACGACCTCGCTGCTGGCGGCGTGACGACGAAGGTGATGGCCGGAAGTGAACTGGACCGCGGTGGCACCGTCCCCGGTCTTCGGTTCGCCGGTTCCGTGCACCGGCTCGTCCTCGAAGGCAAGGCGCCCGGCCTCGCCAGGCACTACCCCACCGTCGGCGGGCACCTGGAGCGCGACCGCCTCTGGGCCGACGCCGAGCCGGTGCTCGCCGAGCACGCCGACAAGCTCCGCGCGATGATCCGCGCGAACGTCGTGCAGACCAATGAACCCGCGCGCAGCGCCGCGCTCTACGGCGGCCTGCTCGTCGCCGCCGAGCGCGCCGCGAAGCACTCCGGTCGCGCCCGCCCCCTCCCCGTCCGGCTGCTGGAGATCGGCGCGAGCGGTGGCTTGAACCTGCGCCCGCACCTCTTCGGCTACCGCCTCGACGACGGCACCAGCTTCGGTGACAACGCCAGCCCGGTGCAGCTCGACCTGGCGTGGACCGGGCGGCCCCGCGCCAACCTCGCCATCCCGCTCATCGTTGCCGACCGGGCGGCGTGCGACATGAACCCGGTCGACGTGACCACCGAGGACGGCCGCAGGCACCTGTCCTCGTTCGTCTGGCCCGACCAGGTCAGTCGCTACCGGCGGTTGCAGGGCGCGATCGACCTCGCCCAGGACGACCCGGTCCCGGTGCACCGGGCCGAGGGGTCGGAGTGGTTGCGCGACCAGCTCGCCAAGAGCGCCACCGACATGGTCACCGTCGTGTGGCACTCGGTGGTGTGGCAGTACGCCCCGCCTCGGGAGCGCGCACGCGGTCGCGCCGTGCTCGCGGCCGCGGCGGCGAAGGCGACCAAGGACGCGCCGTTGGCACTGCTGGTCTTCGAACCGCGCCGTGGCAACGACCCCGCGGACCCGTACCGGTTCGACCTGCTGCTGCGGTTGTGGCCGGCCGGGATCTCGCTGCACCTCGGCACCGGCGTCGGCCACGGCGATCCGTTCACCTGGGACGAGCGTCACTGGATCTGAGGGGTTTCATTTCCGGGAAGGGCGGAGGTAGCCTTTCCGCGCTTGGTTTTCGTGCTGCGCGCAGGGAGGTGATCGCCGTGAGTCTGAGTCCGAGCGATCCCCCCAGTAGCCGCCAGGGCTGACTGGGCCCCCTTCTTTTCTTCCTCGCCGGATCGCGCCTTCTTTCGCGCGTCCGGGCCTTTTTCCTGCGCGCCGCCGGTTGTGCCCGCGGTGTGATTTGTGCTGCTCGTGATGTGAGGGCATTCCCATGTTCACTCGTGCTGTTTCCGCGCGCCCACGCCACGTTGTCGTCGATATCGCGGTCGCCGTCGGGGTGTGCGTTCTGCTCTGGCTGGTCATCAGGATCGGCTCGGGAGCGCTCGCGCCGTTCTCCCCGGCCGACGCGCCTTCGGCGATCGACACCGACCCGGCCGCGCTGCCCGGCTACGCGGGACGCTCCCTGCTGCGGATGTTCGCGGCGCTGGCCCTGTCGTTGCTGTTCACGCTGGTGGTCGGGGCGCTAGCGGCCAAGTCCGCCCGCGCCGAGAAGATCATCATTCCCGCGTTGGACATCCTCCAGTCGGTGCCCGTGCTCGCCTACCTCTCGGTCACCGTGACCGCGTTCATCGCGCTGTTCCCCGGCTCGGCGCTCGGCCTGGAGTCCGCGTCGGTCTTCGCGATCTTCACCTCGCAGGCGTGGAACCTGACATTCGCTTTCTACCAGTCGCTCGTGACGCAGTCGGCGGAGCTGGACGAAGCGGCAAGAGCGCTGCGCCTCACCCGCTGGCAGCGATTCTGGAAACTCGACGTGCCCGGATCGATGATCCCCCTGGTGTGGAACGGGATGATGAGCTTCGGCGGTGGCTGGTTCTTTCTCGTGCAGTCCGAGGCGATCAGCGTGCTGAACCAGAAGTTCGCTTTGCCGGGAATCGGCAGCTATGTCGCCGCCGCGTCCGCCGAGGAGAGGACCGACCTCCTGCTGCTCGCCGTGGGCGCGATGATCATCATGGTGGTCGCGGTGAACGTGCTGTTCTGGCGGCCGCTGACGGCGTGGGCGCAGCGGTTCCGGATCGAGCTGTCCGAGTCGGCCGCCGCCCCGCGCAGCCTGCTGCTCGACCTGCTCCGGCGCTCCCGCCTGCCGGGTCTCCTCGGCCGTGGTCTGCGCCCGGTGGGGGAGGGGATCGACCGCGCGGCAAGGGTTTTCGGCAGGACCGGCGCGGCCCGTCCACCCCGTTCGCGGGACGCGTCGGCATTGCTGGTCGTGCTCGTCGTGGTCGGTTCCTGGCTGGTCGCCGACTACGTCTCCGCGACAACGGGCTGGGCCGAGGTCGCGCACGCCGCCGGGCTCGGGCTGATCACGCTCTGCCGGGTGCTCGTCGTGGTGGTCGCCGCGTCGCTGCTGTGGGTGCCGATCGGGGTGTGGATCGGGATGAACCCACGGGTGAGCCGTCTTGCCCAGCCCGTGGTGCAAGTGCTGGCGAGCTTCCCCGCGAACTTCCTCTTCCCTTTCGCCGCGGCGGTTTTCGCGGCCTGGCACGTCGGCCTCGGCTGGGGCGGCACCCTGCTGATGAGCCTCGGCGCGCAGTGGTACGTGCTGTTCAACGCGATCGCGGGGGCCAGCGCGATCCCCAACGACCTGCGCGAGGCGGCGACGAACCTGCGGCTGAGCCGATGGCAGCGCTGGCGTTTCCTGGTCCTTCCCGCGATCTTCCCCGCCTACGTGACCGGGGCGCTGACCGCGGCGGGCGGCGCGTGGAACGCCTCGATCGTCGCCGAGGTGATCACCTACGGCCCGACCCGGCTGGAGGCGAACGGCCTGGGCGCCTACATCACCAACGCCACCGAACTCGGTGACATGCCAAGGGTTTTCGTCGGTGTCGTGGTCATGAGCGCCTTCGTCGTCGGTATCAACCGCGTGTTCTGGCGACGCCTGCACCGCCTGTCCGAGCACTACGCGATCCAGTGAGGAGCCCGTCATGGCCCTGATCACCACCGAGAACATCACCAAGTCCTTCAACGGTTCCCAGACCGTGCTCCGCGACGTCTCACTGGAGCTGCGCGCAGGCGAAGTGCTCGCGCTGCTGGGAAAGTCCGGTTCGGGCAAGTCCACGTTGCTGCGCACCCTCGCCGGTCTCGTCGAGCCGTCGAGCGGTCGCGTCACCTACCGAGGCCGCGCCATCCACGGCGCGAATCCCGGTGTGGGCATGGTGTTCCAGAACTTCGCGCTGCTCCCGTGGCTGACGGTGCTGGAGAACGTCGAGCTCGGCCTGCGCGCACGGGGGCTGCCGTCGCAGGAGCGCCGCCGTCGCGCCGTGGAGGCGATCGACCTGATCGGCCTCGACGGATTCGAGAACGCCTACCCCAAAGAGCTGTCCGGTGGCATGCGCCAGCGAGTCGGCTTCGCGCGGGCGCTCGTGCTTGAGCCCGACGCGCTGCTGATGGACGAGCCGTTCTCCGCGCTGGACGTGCTCACAGCCGAGAACCTGCGCGGTGAGCTGATGTCGCTGTGGACCTCCGCCCGCTTCCCGACGAAGGCGATCTGCCTTGTGACGCACAACATCGAGGAGGCCGTGGCGATGGCCGACCGGATCGTGGTGCTCGCCGACAACCCAGGGCGGATCGCGCTCGAACTGAGCGTGCCGCTCACGCGCCCGCGCGTTCGCCGCGCCCCCGCCTTCACCACGATCGTCGACCAGATCTACGCCGCGCTCATGGGCCAGGCCGCTGGGGCGGAGCAGGACACCCCATTGCGCCGGCCGCTGCCCCCTGCGACGGTCGGCGGACTCGCAGGTCTGGTGGAACTGCTTGGCGCACAAGGGGGTCGTGCCGATCTGCACTCGCTGGCAGCGGCACTGAGCTTCGAGGTGGACGACCTGCTGCCCCTGGTCGACGCGGCCGCGCTGCTCGGTCTCGCGGAGGTCGCAGGCGCGGAGCTGCTGATCACTTCTGCGGGCGAGGACTGGTTCGACGCGGACATCCCCACGGCCAAGTCGGTCTTCGCGCGCCTGGCCACGGCGAACGCGCCACTGGTGCGGGTGATCGCGGATGCCTTGCGCACCAGTAGGAACGGGCGGTTGCGGGACGAGTTCTTCCTCGACCTGCTCCGCGGCGGGTTCCCGGAGCACGACGCGCTCCGGCAGCTCGCGACGGCGGTCGACTGGGGCCGCTACGGCGAACTGTTCTCCTTCGACGCGGTCGCCCGCGAACTGGTGCTTGAGGAGTGAGTCATGACGATCACGTGGTGGGAGATCGCGCTGCGCCTGGTGTGCGCGGCGTCGCTCGGCGCGCTGGTCGGACTGGAGCGCCAGTGGCGGGCGCGCACGGCTGGCCTGCGCACGAACGCGCTGGTCTGCGTCGGTGCGGCGCTGTTCGAGCTGTTCAGCGTGCTCACGCCGGATGCGGGCAGCACGACGCGGATCGCCTCGTACATCGTCTCCGGTGTCGGTTTCCTGGGCGCGGGAGTGATCATTCGTGACGGCGGGAACCTCCGGGGTATCAACACCGCGGCGACGATCTGGGGAACGGCCGGTATCGGCCTGATGTGCGGCGGAGGTCACTACGCCGTCGCGGTGGCGGGCGCGGTGGTGATCGTTGTCGCCAACGTGGGCCTGCGCCAGCTGGGCCGCATCGTCGACGGCCGCGCCGCCGATCCCGCGTTGGCGGAGACCGACTACGACCTGCGCGCGGTGTGCCGCGACGCCGACGAGGCGCACATCCGCGCCCTGGTCGTGCGGTCGGTGGCCGACGGCGGCTTCGAGCTGCGCGCCCTGACCAGCGCCGATGTCGCGCCGGACCGGGTCGAGGTGACCGCTCGGGTGCTCGGGCGCGGCGCGAACGGCGGAGAGCTGGAGCGGGCGGTGAGCAGGCTGAGCCTGGAACCGGGGATCACCTCGGTGAGCTGGAGACTCGTCACACACTCCACAGAGGACTGATGATCGTTGTCCACAGTGGACGCGGCTGGGAAATTCGCTCGCGGACGGGACTTCGTTACGTTCACAATCGGATTCACGCCTGACCGGATGAAGCGACATCGAAGTCGTTAACGAAGATGTTTGGCGACGCGAGAAGCGGGTATGCCGAAGATCGAACCGGCACCCGACAACGAGAAGACAAGGCAACAGCGATGACCCCCATCGGGACCACGACCACCACGCCGCGCACGACGAGCTTCCTGTTCCGTGCGGTGGTGAGCGCTGTCATCGGCCTTTTCGCCGGTCACACCGACACCCAGGCCCGAGAGCACGCCCACTCCGCCTGACCCTTCCTCGCCATTCGCGGGCTTATGGACCGTTCCGGAGCTCCGAAGACGTCCATAAGCCCGCGAATGGCCGACGGGGTCACGTGCGGAGGGTGGAGAGTATGGCGGTGAAGAGGGCGGTGGTGTTCGGCTCGGACATCGGGGAGCCCGTCACCAGCCAGTGGTAGACCAGCGGTCCGATCAGCAGGTCGCGCATCACCTCCGGGCTCAGGTCCGACCGCAGCACTCCCGCCGCCACCCCGCGCGCGACCAGCTCCGACACCACGCCCAAGCGCGGCGCGAGATAGCGCTCCGCCAGGGCTGAGGCCAGCACGGGGTTCGCCGCCGCTGCCGCGAGCACGCCGACGACCACCCCGCCCACCTCGGAGCCGCCGAGGCCGTTGATGGCCGCTCGCACCGTCTCCGCGATGTCTGCCGCCAGGTCACCCGTGTCCACTGTGGACGCCACGGGGACCGTGGCCGCCAACGCGTCCACCACCAGGTCCTCCTTGGTCGCCCACCGCCGGTAGATCGTCGGTCGGCCGACGCCCGCCCTGGACGCGACCGCCTCGATGGTCAGGCCCGCGAACCCCGTCTCCACCAGCACCGCGAGTGTCGCGGAGATGATCGCCTCCTGTGCCCGCGCGCTGCGCGGACGGCCCCTCGGCTTGCTCTCCACCATGGACGGCTCCCTTCTCCAGAGCTATCTTAATTACATGACGTCACGTAACGAAAATTTGCCCACGTCCGTCACCTGGGGCCTGCTCGCGGCGTGGACGCTGCACGACGCCGAGGAGCTGCTGACCATGGCGAAGTTCTCGCGGGACAACAAGCGCTGGTTGCCCGAGGTCGACCAGGCGCACGTCACCACCGCCATCGGCCTGATGGGCGCGGTGATCGCGACCGCTTCAGCGGCGGGCGCGCGGACCGGCGGGCGGTCAGCGCTGTTCCAGACCGTGCTCACCGGGTTCGGATTGCACTCGCTGACCCACCTCGCGCAGTCCGCGCTGCTGCGCCGCTACACGCCTGGCGTCATCACCGCGCCGCTGATCGTCGCGCCCTTCTCGTTGTGGGCGCTGAAACTGTTGCGGGACAACGGCATTCCGCTGCGCACGCGGGCGAGCTCGTTCCTGTGGTTCCCCGTGGCGCTCGGCAGCGTGCACGGTGCGGCCGCGGTGATCACCAAGGCTGTCAGGGCGTGGCGACGGGGGTGACCTTCCACCGGCCCGATGCGAGGACCGCGGGCAGCCGCAGCGCGCCCTGCCCGCCGTCCGGGCGGACGTAGTCCACGACCACCTGCACGCCGTTGCGGCGCTCCAGGTGCGAGCTGATCAGGTTGGTGTCCACGCTGCCGAAGTTGGCCACGGTCACCTTCGCGACCTCGTCGCCACCCGATTCCAGCGAGACCAGGCGGGCCAGGCGGTCGGCGTCCTGGGCACGCAGCGCGTCCGCGATCTGCGTGGCCAGGACATCGGCCGACGGGGCCCCGTCCTCTGGTCGGCCGGTGATCATCACGAGGATGGTGGTGATCCAGGCGACAGCCATGACAAGGATCCAGACGCGCAGGTTGCGCAGCAGCCGGAGCATGCGGGACCTCCCAACGGGGGACGGTGGGGCGGGGGGACGTTCTACAGCCAGCGGTTGCGCCGGAAGATCCGGTACACGACGACGCAGGCGATCAGCACGACGGTCAGGACCATGGGATAGCCGTAGGCCCACTTCAGTTCCGGCATGTTCTCGAAGTTCATGCCGTAGATCCCGGCGGCCATGGTCGGGATCGAGATGATCGCCACCCACGCCGAGATCTTGCGCATGTCGTTGTTCTGCCGCAGCGTGATCTTGGCGAGCACCGCGTCGATCAGCGTGGTCAGCAGCTCGTCGAAGGCCACAACCCGGTCGTGCACGGTGGTGAGGTGGTCGTCGACGTCCCGGAAGTAGGAGCGCACCTGCTCCGGGACCAGCGGGATGTAGCCCTCCGCCAGCCTGCGCAGCGGGGTGGCCAGCGGGCCGACCGCCCTGCGCAGCTCCATGACCTCGCGTTTCATCAGGTAGATCTGCTCCGGGTCCACGTCGCTGCGCGGGTCGAAGACGGCGACCTCCATCTGGTCGATGTCGTCCTCGACCGCGCTGGTGACTTCGAGGTAGCGGTCAACGACGTGGTCGGCGATCTGGTAGAGCACCGCGGCCGGCCCCAGCGCCAGCTTCTCCGGGTCCTCCTCCAGCAGGTGCCGCAGCGTGGCCAGCCCGGCGTGCTTGCCGTGCCGCACCGTGATCACGTAGTCGCGGCCGACGAAGACCATGATCTCGCCGCTCTCGACGATCTCGTTCGCCGTCTCCGGGGACTCGTGCGCCACGTAGCGGACGGTCTTGAGCACCATGAACAGCATGTCGTCGTAGCGTTCGAGCTTGGGCCGCTGGTGCGCGTGCACCGCGTCCTCGACGGCGAGCTCGTGCAGGCCGAAGGTCTCGGCGATGCTCTGGATCTGCTCCTCGTCCGGCTCGTGCAGGCCGATCCAGACGAAGCCGTTCTGCCGCTTGCGCACCTCCTCGATCGCCGCGATGTGCGTCCAGCGACCGGGCAGGCGCTTGCCGTCCACGTAGATGCCGCAGTCAACGACGTACGCCGAAAGCGGGACCGGAATCGGAGTCATCCCTCGACCGTTTCGAGTTGTGCGGCCCTTGAGGCCGAGCATGGGCAGAGCAGGCATGACGGGCTCCCGAGAGTTCGCGTCGCGAGTGCGTACGAGATGCCGGAGCCTCGCCTGGAAGGCCGCTCCGACTCTGGGGTGCGCGTCCCGGCCTATCCGGTGCGGACGGACCTATCCGAGGGTGGCGGTCCGGCGGCGGGGACGCGAGCCGGTACTGGGAGGCGTGCTGTCTGCACTCATCAGCGTCCCACCTCCTTATGCCGGGGGTCCGATGAACGGTGGAGTCGCTCACAGACCAGTTGTCGAGGGTACCCGTTTGGGGGCAAGACTGTTCCCCGCGGTCACCATGATCCAGCTAACCCGGGAGGACGCTGTGCAGTTCGGGCGCTACTTCGAGGAGTTCGAGGTCGGAGCGGTCTACAAGCACTGGCCGGGCAAGACGGTGACCGAGTACGACGATCACCTGTTCTGCCTGCTCACGATGAACCACCACCCGTTGCACATGGACGCGCACTACGCCGAACAGACCACCGACTTCGGCAAGAACGTCGTTGTCGGCAACTACATCTACTCGCTGCTGCTGGGCATGTCCGTGCCCGACGTCTCCGGCAAGGCGATCGCCAACCTCGAGGTCGAGTCGCTCAAGCACGTCAAGCCGACCTTCCACGGTGACACCATCTACGGCGAGACCGAGGTGCTCGACAAGACGCCGTCGAAGTCGAAAGACGACCGTGGAGTTGTCTATGTCGAGACGCGCGGCTACAAGCAGGACGGCACAGTTGTGTGCGTGTTCCGTCGCAAGGTGATGGTGCCGAAGAAGTCCTACGGGCTCGCGCGCGGTGGCGAGCAGCCCGGTCGCCCCGAGCCGAAGCTCTCGTAGGAGCCCGAGATGACCTCCCAGCTCGACGCCGTTCAACAGCGGTTCCACCGGTTCGCCGAGCGGGAGGCCGCCGGAAACTCCCCGCTCTACGAGCGGTTCGCGCTCGGCGCGGCCGAGGACGCCGAGGTCGCGGGCCTGCTGACCGCGGCGGCCGCCGACTTCGCCGTGCCGACGCTGTTCTTCGCCGCCGCGCAGCGCGCGCTGTTCGCCGAACCGTGGCACCCGCTGACCCGCTACTACCCCTCGGTCGGCGGCAGCGACGGCGTTGACGAGGCGGCGTGGCCGCTGTTCCGCGAGTTCGTGCTCGGGCGGTCGGACAAGATGCGCGAGCTGATCGCCACCCGGACCACCCAGACCAACGAGGTGCGGCGCGCGGCGGTGCTGCACCCGGTGCTCTCGCTCATCGCGGCGCAGGCCGGCAAGACGCCCCTCGGGCTGCTGGAGGTCGGCGCGAGCGCGGGCCTGCTCCTGGGCATGGACCGCTACGGCTACCGGTACCGCATGCCCGACGGCACCGACGTGACCACCGGGCGCAAGAAGGCGCGCCTGGTGCTGGACACCACGGTGCGGCGGGAGCAGGGCAGGGTGCGGTCCAAGGCGCCGGCCTTCGGTGCGAAGGTCGGGTTGGACCGCGCCCCGGTCGACGTGCTCGACGAGGAGCAGCTGAGCTGGCTGGAGGCCTGCGTGTGGCCGGACCAGCCGCGCAGGCTCAGCTTCCTCCGGCTGGCCGCCGACGAGGTCAGGGCCGACCCGCCGACGCTGGTCACCGGCGACGCCGTCGACGACCTGCACGCCGCCGCCGCGCGCATCCCCGTGGAGCTGCCGCTGGTGGTCCTCAACAGCAACGTGCTGGCCTACCTGCCGGAGCAGCGGCGCGTCGAGTACGTCGAGGCGCTGCGGGAGCTGGCCGCCGAACGCGCGCTGTGGTGGGTGGCGCAGGAGTCCTTTGGCGCATGCCTGAAGATGATGCTGCCTGAGCGGATTGACCTCGTCGCCGACGGACCCGCGCATGCGGTCGTCAGCGTGACGCAGTGGGAAAAAGGCAGGTCAGAGCCTCGTCCGCTGGCCAGGAGCGGGATGCACGGACAATGGCTGGAGTGGCTCTAGGCCGGTCGCTTCGCCCTGATCACCGTTGTGGGCGATTCTCGGTGATTTGGGGCACTGCGTCCCACTCGCGAAGCGCCTCGGCGAGGCCCTCGGTGAGCGCCCCGTCCTGATCGAGTGCGGCAAAGATCACACCATTGATCCACGCCGCCGCGGCCGCGTCGTCCCCCGGGCGCAGTCTTCCGCCGACCGCCCGGCAGGAGTAGTCGTAGATCTCGTAGGACACCCGTTCCGTCTTCCGGATGACAGAACCGATCAAGTCGCCGACCGTCACGACCAGCCCCGTCTCCTCGTGGAGCTCCCTGGCCACGGCGACCGCGTCGGTCTCGCCCGGCTCGACCCGGCCGCCGGGTAAAGACCACAGCCCCCGACCGGGGTCGTTCGAACGGCGGATCATCAGGAGTCGGCCCGACGCGTCGAACGTGATTCCCCCGACGCAGCGGATCGAAGTTTCGCGATCGCCAAGCACGAACACGGACAGTAGTCTTGGCGAGGCAGTTGGCGCTGGCGCTCAGCCAAGTGCGGTACAAATCTGCCGAAGCGCGGCGGAGTGCGGTACAACGGTTCCGCAGGCGCCAACAAGGCCGTTAGCGGACGGGGTTGGACAACGTGAACATCAAGAAGATCCTCACCTTTGCTGGCATTGCGCTGGTCCTGTTCCTTGTGTTCACCGCACCGGATCAGGCCGCGGGCGCTGTGAACGGGATTCTGGGCAGACTGCGGGACGCGGCTCAGGCGATCATCACGTTCGTCAGGTCGTTGTTCGTCTGATGACGGCGACAGGGCGGTAGAGACGGTGTTCGCGCCTCGCGATCCAGACGAGTACCTGCTCGAGACCGAGCGGCGGATCATCAGGGTGCGCCGGCACTGGGCCACCCTGCTGTGGGACATCTTCGAGACAGTCGCGTTGCTCGCGGGCGCCGTGATGATCTCGTACCTGCTCCCACCAGGTCAGTGGTTGCTGCAGAACATCCTGTGGTACGCCGCCCTGTTCGTTCTCCTTCGGTTCGCCTACTTCGTCATCGAGTGGTGGGTCGAGCGCATCGTCGTCACGGACAAGCGCTTCATGCTCACCAACGGCGTCTTCACCACGAAGGTGGCGATGATGCCGATCGGCAAGGTCACCGACCTCACCTACGAACGCAGCCTCAACGGCCGCATGTGGGGCTACGGCACGATCGTGGTCGAGTCGGCCGGTCAGATCCAGGCACTGAACAGGATCGAGTACCTGCCCCGGCCAGAAGAGGTCTACGACGCGATCTCCGAGCTGGTCTTCGGTGACAAGAAGGCCCAGGCCGAGCGGTTCTCGATGATGCAGGCCAAGAAGAAGGCCGCACTCAGCAAGCGGGCGACCGGCTAGTCCCGGAGCCCCTCGACACACCGACAACGGCTGGCCACACGGGGTTGGTAGCCAGCCGTGGAGCCCTCCGCCAGGCGCACAGAGGAATCCGCGCCTGGACGGAGGCTCTGTGCTTTTCGGCGCCGTTGGCGCGGTTCGCCGAGGGTGGAGGAGACTCCTTGCGTGCGCATCGACCTCCACACCCACTCCACCGCCTCTGACGGCACCGACTCGCCCGCCGGGCTGGTCGCGGCCGCTGCCGCCGCCGGGCTCGACGTGATCGCGGTGACCGATCACGACACCACCGCGGGCTGGTCCGAGGCGCTGGCCGCGCTGCCGACGCGGATGCGCATGCTGCCCGGCGCCGAGCTGTCGTGCGCTTCGCCGGACGGTCTCGGCGGCACTGTCACCGTGCACCTGCTGGCCTACCTGTTCGACCCCGACTCCGAGCCGCTGGTCGCCGAGCAGTCGCGGCTGCGGCTGGAACGCCGGGCACGGCTGCACCGGATGGCGGCGCGGATGGCGGCCGACGGGTTCCCGGTGGACGCCGACGAGCTGATGGCCGGTCTGCCGCCGGACGCGCCCGCCGGGCGTCCGCACCTGGCCCAGGCACTGATGCGGGCAGGGGTCGTGAGCTCGGTGAACGAGGCGTTCGCGAAGTTCCTCGGCACCGGTGGTTCCTACCTCCTGCCGCGCACCGACACCCCGGTCGAGCGGGCCATCGCGATGATCGCCGAAGCCGGTGGGATCACCGTGCTGGCGCACCCCTTCGCCAGGGCGCGCGGGCCGGTCGTCACGCCGGAGGTGGTCGCCGATCTCGCCGCGCTCGGGCTCTCCGGCGTCGAGGTCGACCACCCCGACCACGACGAACCGACGCGCGCCGAGCTCAGGGACCTGGCCGCCGAGCTCGACCTGGTGATGACCGGGTCCAGCGACTACCACGGCACCAACAAGACGATCCGGCTCGGTCAGGAGACCACCGACCCCGCCCAGTTCGAGGCGCTCGTCGCGCGCGCCAAGCCCGGCTGGTGCCCGGCGTGGGAGGAGCAGGTGTCCCGGTGACATCGCTCCGTGCCGGGTGCGTACCGTTGGGCGGGTGGACGGGCAGCTGGGTCTTGATCTCGAAGGGATGCCGCGCAAGCTGGTGAAGGTCACCCCGGCGAAGCTGGCGACCTGGAGCGGGTGCCCGCGTCGCTACCGGATGACCTACCTCGACCGGCCCGCGCCGAAGCGCGGCGGGCCGTGGGCGAGCAGCACGCTCGGCGCGGTGGTGCACAACGCGTTGAAGGGCTACTTCGACCTGCCGCCGGAGCGGCGCAGCGAGGAGCAGGCCGCCGACCTGGTGCGCAGGTGCTGGAAGAGCGACGGGTTCCGGGACGCCGAGCAGGCCGAGGTCTACCGGGACCGCGCCCGGCAGTGGGTCGCCGACTACGTGCGCGGGCTGCCGCAGGGGTTGGAGCCGATCGGCCTGGAGCGGTGGGTGTCCGCGCCGACCGAGAAGATCGTCGCCGAGGGCCGGGTCGACCGCATCGACCTGCGCGACGGCGAGCTGGTGATCGTGGACTACAAGACCGGCAGGCACGCGCTCGGCGTGGACGACGCCCGCGGTTCGCAGGCGCTGGCGCTCTACGCCATCGCCGCCCGCCGCACGTTGCGCAAGCCGTGCCGCCGGGTCGAGCTGCACCACCTGCCGACCGGCGAGGTCGCGGTGTGGGAGCACAGCGAGGAGTCGCTCGGCAGGCACCTCACCCGCGCCGAGGAGGCGGCGGAGGAGCTGTCGCTGGCCACCGACACCCTCGCCGCTGGCGGGGACCAGGACGTGCTGTTCCCTCCGGTGCCCGGCAGGCAGTGCTCGTGGTGCGACTTCCGCAGGCACTGCGAGGAGGGTCAGCAGGCCGCACCGGAGGTCGAGCCGTGGGCCACCCTGGCGCCATGAGCCCCGCGATCGGCCGCCGCAACTCGCTGCCCCGCAGGCTGCTCAGCGGGCTGGCGGGCTCGCTCGCCGCCGGGGTGGCCCTGCTCGCGCTCGCCATGATCGTCGTGCAGGTCTACGCGACCGCCACCGGCATACCGGGGCCGGGGATCGCCGAGGTGATCGGCCACCTGGTCGTCGCGGCCGTGATGGTCGTGCTGCAGCAGCGGGCCGACCACGAGCCCGGCCGCGTCGGGCTGGCCATGGTGTTCGGGGTGTACGTGATCGCCGGAGCCACCCTGTGGTTCTGGTGGTGGTCCTAGCTCTTCTTCTCCTTCAGCCAGGCCCGCCAGGTCGGCAGCAGCGTGGCCAGCAGCGCATGGGGGTTCTCCACGTTGGGCGAGTGGCCCGCGCCCGCGAGCACCGCGAAGTCCGCGTCCAGCCGCTCGGCCATGTCCCGCTGCGCGCTGACCGGCCACACGTCGTCGCCCTCGCCGCAGACCACCAGGCTCGGCGTGCCCGTCGACTGGAGCACGACGCCGAGCTTCGGCACCAGGTCCGGCTCGTAGCGCAGGCCGTCGGCCATGCCCAGCAGGCCCGCGGGCTTCGAGGCGAGGAACCGCCGCCGGTAGAACTCCTTGAGCCGCTGCGGCACGTGCGCCCAGCCCGGCCTGCGCGCGTCGCGCGCCTCGCGCAGCTCCTGCGCGGCTGCCATGCCCCTCGTGCGCAGGATCGGCTCACCCTCGATGATCGCCTGCCTGCGGTCGCCGTCGGGCAGCTCGCTCGGCCCCGAGCACAGCAGCGTCAGCCCGGCCGTGCGGCCCCCCGCGAGCACCGCGGCCCGCGCGACCAGGCCACCGAAGGAGTGGCCGAGCAGCAGCACCGGCCTGCCGTCCGCGCCGAGGTGCGACATCAGCTCCGCGACGACCTCGCCGAGCGCACCGGGCCGGTAGGCCTCCTCGTCCTCGGGGCCGCCGGACTCGTTGAGGCCGGGCAGGTCGATCGCGACCACCTCGAAACCGGCGTCGGCGATCGGGTCCAGCAGCGGCGCGAAGTCCTCCTTGGAGCCCGGGTAGCCGTGGACCAGCAGCACGACGGCGCCCAGATCCACCGAGGGACCCGGTTTCGACCGCAGCGCGACGACCGGGCCGTAGCCGCTGGGCAGCTCGACCCTGGTGGCGCGATGCGGGCTCAGAGGAGACGGGAACGGCACTGTCACCTGTTGATTCTCTCCCAGATGACGCCCGGAATCACCGCAACGCGACGAGAGTCCCCCCGCGCTGTTCCAAGATCACCGGACCGGCCGTCGCCAGGGTGACGGGTCCCGGCTGCTCCCTTCGGACCGGAACGGAGCCGATCCGCGCGCCGGTGACGGCGTCGAGCACCAGCAGCCCCTCCGGGACCGGGACCACCAGCCGTCCGGAGAACAGCGTCGGCGAACCGACCGCGTTGTCCACGGTCCACTGTGGACGGAGCTCGCCCGAGGACAGCGCCACCAGCTTCGAGCCGGTGAACCAGTACATGTTCGAGCTGCCCTCGACCAGCGGCGTGACCAGGCCGGGCGGGTCGCCCGCGAGGTCGGAGGCGGGGATGTCCAGCGGCTGCTCGGCGACCTGGCCGCCGTTGACGTCGAGGGTGACCAGCCGCGCCGGGTTCGGCAGCGCCACAAGCGCGCGCTCCGCGGTCACCGCGACCAGTCGCGCGCCCCTGCCGTTGAGCACCGAGCTGAACGCGACCTCGGGGGTGTCGTTGTCCTTGGGGTTGGGCTTCTGCACCGTCAGCCGGTCGCCGAGGTCGTCGGGGCAGCGCTCGATCACGCCGAGCCGGTTGCCGCCGATGGCCACCGAGCCGAACTCGCAGTCGGTCCTCGGCTGCTTGTTCGGCTGCACCTCGGCCTCGACCTTGCCGTACTCCAGCGCCTTCACCAGGTCGTAGCGCAGCACCTCCAGCAGCCGCCGCCCGGTCATCACCAGGTGGGTGCCGTCGGTGACCAGCCGGGTGCCCATGCCCGCGTTGCCGTTGCGGGACAGCGTCCGCTTGCCGGTGGAGCCGTCCACCCCGGTGATCTCGCTGCAGTTGCCGCTCTGCGGCCCGTTGCCGCCGGTCCAGCCCTTCTTGGTGTAGACGGCGAACGGCTGGCCCCAGGCGACGCCGACCGTGCACAGCGGCAGGTCGCGGCTGTAGGTCCACTTCTTCTCGCCGGTCAGCGGGTCGCGGCCGGCCATCTCGCCGCCCTCGCCGGTGACGACGGCGGGGCCGGCGACCACCGGGGCGTAGGTGGCAGGGCTCGGCGCCCGCCACACCTCGGCGAAGGACGGGGGCAGCGCGGTGGGCTGCGGCAGCTGCACCATGGGCTCCGCGGTGGTGCGCGAGACGGTCGCGGCCGCGTCACTGGTCTGGTGGACCACCAGCGCCGCGACGACCACCGCGACCACGATCAGCGCCACCGCCACGTAGTCGGACTTGCGGTGGAAGGACCGCGCCGGGACGTTCGGACGCTGTTCGGCGACGGGCTCGGTGGCCACGGCCATGCCGTGCTGGTGCACCGGCTTCGGCCGCGGAGCCGGGTCCGGATCAGGGTCGAAGCCCAGCAGGTCGTCGTCCGCGGGAGGAGCCGAGGGGTGCTGTGGCTGCCGTGGCTCCGGCTCCCGCGCCACCTCGTCCGGGAGGTCCGGCGTCCCGCTCTCGGACGCCGGTGTTCCCGAGGGGACGGGCTCGTGGTCGCGGCTGGTCGGCTGGTCCGGATCGCCGTGCTGCCCAGAGCCCGTCACTCACATCACTCCTCGCCGCTCGCCGCCACGGCCTGCTCGCCGCCGGTCTCCACACCCGCGCGACGCCTGCGCCGACGACGGGCCGGGCGCTCGGTCGCGCTGCTGTCCCCATCTTCCTGGGCGCGCGCCGCGACCGGCTCCTGGCCCCCGTCGGCGGCCGGAGCTCCCTCGGCGGTGGTGCTTCCAGCCCTGGTCCGGCGCCTGCGGCGGCGCGGGGTGGTGGGACGGGTCTCGTCACCGGTGTCCGCGGTGGCAGCCGGGGTCTCGGCGGTGCACGCCTTGGCCTCACCGTTCTCGGTGGCCTCGGCGTCGCCGGAACGGCCGCCCCGGGTGCGCCGCCGGGTGCGCGGCTCGCGCTTGGGCTCCCGCTTGCCGCCCCGGCTCCGGCGCGGCTCCTCGTCCAGCTCCTCGGCCTTGAGCCCCTCGCGGGTGCGCTGGCCCAGCGGCAGCCGGCCGGTCACGTCGGTGGGGATGCCCAGGTCGCCGAAGAGGTGGTCGGAGGTGGAGTAGGTCTCGACCGGCTCCGGCTTGCCCAGCTCGAGCGCGTCGCTGATGGACTTCCAGCGGGGCTCCTCGTCCCAGTCGACCAGGGTGACCGCGACACCGGTGCGCCCGGCGCGGCCGGTGCGGCCGATCCGGTGGACGTAGGTCTTCTCGTCCTCGGGGCACTGGTAGTTGATCACGTGCGTGACGCCCTCGACGTCGATGCCGCGCGCGGCGACGTCGGTGCAGACCAGCACGTCGACCTTGCCGGAGCGGAACGCGCGCAGCGCCTGCTCGCGGGCGCCCTGGCCGAGGTCGCCGTGCACCGGGGCGACGGCGAAGCCGCGCTCGGCGAGGTCGTCGGCGAGCTTCTGCGCGGTGCGCTTGGTGCGGGTGAAGATCATCGTCAGGGAGCGGCCCTCGGCCTGCAGCACCCGGGAGACGACCTCGACCTTGTCCAGCGAGTGCGCGCGGTAGACGAACTGGGCGGTGCGTTCGTGCACCGCGCTGGCGTCCACCTCCTCGGCCCGGATGTGCGTCGGCTGGCTGAGGAAGGTCCTGGCCAGCGTGATGATCGGGCCCGGCATGGTTGCCGAGAACAGCATGGTCTGGCGCTTGTCCGGCACCATCCGCAGCACGCGCTCGATGTCGGGCAGGAAGCCCAGGTCCAGCATCTCGTCGGCCTCGTCGAGCACCAGCGTGCGGACCTTGCCCAGCACCAGGTGGCGCTGCTCGGCCAGGTCCAGCAGCCGGCCGGGGGTGCCGATCACCACGTCGACGCCCTTGCGCAGCGCGGCGATCTGCGGCTCGTACGGCCGGCCGCCGTAGACGGGCAGCACGCGCGCGCCGAGGTACTTGCCCGCGTCCTTGAGGTCGGCGGTGACCTGGAGGCACAGCTCACGGGTCGGCACGACCACGAGCACCTGCGGGGTGCCGTCGCCGGGCAGCTGCAGGCGCTGCAGCGCGGGCACGCCGAAGCCCAGCGTCTTGCCGGTGCCGGTGCGGGCCTGTCCGATGACGTCCTCGCCGGCGAGGGCCAGCGGCAGCGTCAGCTTCTGGATCGCGAAGGTCCGCTCGATGCCCGCCTCGCCGAGCGCCTTGACGATCTTCTCGTGCACGCCGAGCTCGGTGAAGGTGGGGGAGTCCTCGGTGACGGTGGCCGCTGCCCGGAGCGGGTGGGCCTCCTGGAGCTCCTCGGCCACGATGGCGTCGACGGAGTCCTCGGTGGTTTCGGTGTTGCTGCTGACGGTCAGAGTGATCGCCTCTCTCGTACCTTGCGCGTACGCCATGGAACGGCGCTCAACCGCGGTGTGGGGTCCGCTGGGGCGGACCTCCCGCGCGGGAGGGCTTTGACGAGGCGATACGCGCGCCCTGTCGCGGTGGCGGTCCGTTCCGCCATCGCAGCGCCGACGCGGCCCGGAGAGCGGGCGATGGGCTCATCACCAGCGGCTTCACTCGAGCAGTCGTCGTACGTCTGGGTCGGGAGTCTACCTGGGAAACCGCAAACGACCAGCGCTGTGAGCACTCCGTTAGGACGTGTCTCACGCTCCGCCGTCCCCGCTCAGCCATCCGGGTGTGACCGGAACTGCCCGATACGCTCATCGGCATGACCGAGGCGGACCTGCAGAAACCGGACACCGAGCCGCTTGAGCCCGGCGTCGTCGACCTCATCGGCGTGCTGGCCTACGGCGAGCTGTCGGCCTTCGACCGGATGGCCGAGGACGCGCGCAGCGCGCCGACGCTGGCCGGGCGCGCCGCGCTGGCCGGGATGGCGGGTGCCGAGATGGGGCACTACCGGCAGCTGGAGCTCTTCCTCGCGGCGCGCGGCCTGCGCATCGAGGAGGTCATGGCGCCGTTCCAGGCCCCGCTGGACGCCTTCCACGCGTCCACCGCCCCGCGCTCCTGGCTGGAGTCGCTGGTCAAGGCCTACGTCGGGGACGGGCTGGCCGCGGACTTCTACCGCGAGATCGCCGAGTGGCTGGACCCGGCCACCAGGCAGCTGGTGCTCGACGTGCTCGCCGACACCGGGCACTCCGCCTTCGCCGAGCGCGAGGTCCTCGCGGCGTGCGAGGCCGACCGCAAGGTCCGCGACCGGCTCGCGCTGTGGGGCCGCCGCCTGCTCGGCGAGGCCGTGACCCAGGCACAGCACGTCACCGCCGAGCGCGACGGGCTGGCCGAGCTGATCATTCGCGGCACCGGCGACCTGTCCGGCATCGGCGCGCTGATCCGCAGGCTGCAGAACAACCACGGCCAGCGGATGAACGCGCTCGGCCTCGGCTGAGACGCGCTTCACGTTCGCCCTCGGCGCAAGCGGGTGGTGGCGCGTGGCCCCCGCGCTCGGCTGGACTAGCCTGGCGCCTGTTTCCCATCGGACTTTTTCGCACCCGGAGGTCGGCGTGGAGGTCAAGATCGGCGTCGAGTACAGCCCGCGTGAGCTGGTTATCTCAAGCGCGTTGTCTCAGGACGAGGTCGAGGAGCTGGTCGCCGACTCGCTTCGCAAGGACGGCGGGGTGCTCTCCCTGACCGATGACAAGGGCAAGCGCTTCATCATCCCGGCGAGCAAGGTGTCCTACGTCGAGATCGGCGCGACCGACACCCGTCGCGTCGGCTTCGCCGTCTCCTAGGTCCTCGTTCCCGCTGAAGGCCCGCCGCCCCGCCCGGGACGGCGGGCCTTCACGTTGAGCTGAATCCTGGGCTGTTCGGGCGATGCCGATGTGACAATCCGCCCCATGACCGCACCTCCTGGTCCTGGATGGCAGGGGCAGCCCGGCCCGCAGGGGCCCTACCAGCCCCGACCTCCCCAGCCGTACGCGCACCCGTACGCGCAGCAGTACCCGCCGCAGCAGCCGCAGCCACGACCGCGACGGGGGCGAACGGCCCTGATCGTGTCGTTGGTGGTCGTGCTCGTGGCCGGTCTCGGCATTGGTGGCTGGGCGCTGTTCGGCGGAGGCGGATCGGAGAAGCCCGGCGCTTCGCAGGCCGAGGGCGGCAAGCGCAAGGAGCTGACGGAGGCCGACGTCGCCACGACGGACCCGAAGAAGCTCCTCGACGACACGATCATGGCGCAGCTGACCCAGCCCGTGCTGCACACCCGGATCGACTCGATCGTGCTCAGCCGGATCGGGCCATACCTGGCCGGGCAGCCCTACGAAGGCAAGATCGTCGAGGGCGGGTTCGACTACAAGCAGCGCAAGATGAACTTCTTCGATGACTGGAACGCCTGCGTCGACGGTGCCAAGCGCCGGGTCCGCTACGACGGCGCCATCGCCGAGGCCGGGCCGTGCGACCCCATCAAGGCGGTGGAGATGGGCGGCAAGGTCGGCAACGGCCTGATCCCCGGCGGGATGAACGAGACGCAGGCGCAGGCCTTCCTGGCGTACCTGCACGAGTCGGAGGGCTTCCTCAAGCCGGGCAAGCCCACGATGGTCTCCCGGGAGGGCAAGCAGTACGTCCGCTTCCCCGTGGCGTTCAACGTGATCGAAACCTCACAAGGACCGGCTGGGTCGCAGGTCTTGATCTGGGCGTTCCAGCAGACGAAGCTGTCCTTCGACGACCACCCCTACTTCCCCATGGGGAACACCGGCGGCACGACCGAGATGGTGTTCTACCTGGACCCGAAGACCCTGCTGCCCACGTACTCCGAGCAGTTGTCGTACGACCCGGCGGATGACCCGACCGGAGCGGAGGGGTCCGCCCGGCGGGTGGAGTACCTGTGGGACGGCAAGCTCCCGGTGCCGGAGACGAGCCAGCTCGGCAAGCCGAAGGCGCCGTCCTGGCCCGCTGAGCGGCTCAAGCCGGGACAGCTGAAGTGACGCCGACCGCCCCGGTTCGCCGGGGCGGTCAGTCCTCGTCCGGGAGGTTTTCCAGGACCTCGAACGGTGGGCGGCCCAGACCGGTGATGCGGAAGCGGCCCCAGGGGTCCTGGTCGGACAGGGCGCCCTCGGCCTCGCCGTGCGGGGTCCGGAGCACGACCGCGCGGCGGTGCTTCTCCGCGGCCTCGCTGACCCTGTCGTTCGCCGCCAGCCTGCCGTACCAGTGGTAGCGGCCGTCGATGGGTTCGAAGTGGCCGGACAGGCGCACCTCGACCTCGGTCTCGCCGTCCTTGGTGACGAGGGTCGCCGGGCCGTCGTAGCCGTCCTCGTCGTGGTCGTGTTCCTCGTGCGTCGCCGCCGTCGCCTCACTGGACACCGGTACCTCCAGCCTCGCCCCTGATCACGGTCAACTGCGTCGCCTCTTTCGGCATCAGCTCATCCAGCGGCAGGTCGGGGTCCAGCTCGATCCCGCCCGCCCGCGCCGCGCCGTCGATGGCGTGCCAGACGATCTGCGCCAGGTAGTCCCGCAGGTTCTCCCGGCTCATCGACTGCCGCTCAAGCCACCATTCCCCGGCCTTCTCCACCGCCCCGACCAGCGCGAACGCGTACGGTTCCGCCGCGCCGGAGTCCAGCTGCAGCAGCCGCATGTACACGCCGAGCAGCCGGGCCAGCTTGGTCGCGATCATGTCCTCGGTCGCGGTGGCCGGGTCCTGGTCCAGCGGCCGGTCCGCGAAACCGCCGCGGATCATGAAGCGGTACAGCTCCGGCTGTTCCTCGATGGTGCTCAGGTACGCGTCGAGGGCCCGGTGGATGACGTCGTTGATCGACCCGAGCTCCTCCAGCGCCGGGACCAGGCGCTCGGTCAGGATCTCCGTCGCGCGCTGGCCGACCGCGACGTAGAGGTCGGCTTTGTCGGAGAAGTGCCGGTACAGCACGGGTTTGGTGACCCCGGCCGCCGCGGCGATCTCGTCCATGCCCACGTCGGGCCCGTGTTCGCGCAGTGCGCTGATGGTGGCCTCGACGAACTCCGCCCTGCGCGCGCTGCGGTGCTCCTTCCAGCGCTCCCGCCTGGCGTCGGGTCCTCCGCGTTTGCCCTTGACAGATCCGGCCATGACAGGGGACGTTACCACTAGTAGCTGTTACTTGTGGTTACAGAATCCGAAGGAGTTCGCGGCATGGCGGTTGCTCCCTCTCCCCTCGCCGGGCGCCGGGTGCTGGTCACCGGGGCGGCCGGGGCGTTCGGCAGTGCCACGCTGGCCGCGCTGCGGGTGCGCGGCGCCGAGGTGCTCGGCCTGGACGTCAGCGCCGCCGAAGGCGTGCTGAGCTGCGATCTCACCGACGACGACGCCACCGAGGTGGCCGTTGCCCACGCGGTGGAACGGCTCGGTGGACTGGACGCGGTGGTGCACTACGCGGGCATCGGTCTGCCGGTCGACAGCGGTGACGCGCCTGGCGACAAGGTGCGTCGGACGTTCGAGGTCAACCTGCTCGGAGCCTGGCGGGTCACGGCGGCGGCCCTGCCCGCCCTGCTGGAGAGCCGGTCCGAGGGGTACCGGCCGCGCCTGGTGTTCACGGCGTCGGGCCTTGCGTACGTCACGGCGCCCTTCGCCAGCGCGTACAGCGTGTCCAAGCGGGCACTGGCCGCCTACGCGGACTCCGTCCGCGTCGAGTACGGCTCGGCAGTGGCCGTGACCACGGTCTACCCGGGCTACGTGCGCACGCCGATCCACCGCGAGAGCCAGGCCGCGGGGACCGCCCTTGAGGGAAAGGTGCCCGCGGAGCGGCTTGAGGATGTGATCACCACGGCGGTGCGGGTGCTGGAGTCCCGCAGGCCGCCGAGGGACGTCGGCACCACCCGCCTCGGCGGGGCCGCCACCAAGCTCGCCAGGGCGTTGCCCGCGCTGGTCGACCGCGTCGTGCTGGCGAGGCACGGCCGGGACCTGCGGCGCGGGGAGTACGACGCCGTGGCGCTGGCACAACGAATGATCCGGACCACCGATCGGGAGAAGGTGACCAAGCGATGAGCCGTGCACTACAGGTCGCGGACCGGGAGAAGACGGCCGAGCGGCTGCTGAACTCCTCGGCGAAGAACTCCTACGACCCCAACCTCGACATCGACTGGGAGGCGCCGCTGGTCGAAGGCGCCTACTTCTCCCCGCCGGAGCGGGTCTCGCTCTACGGCACGGAGCTGTGGGACCAGCTCTCCGAGGAGCAGCGGATCGAGCTGTCCAAGCACGAGGTCGCCAGCGTCGCCAGCAACGGCATCTGGTTCGAGATGATCCTGATGCAGCTGCTGATCAGGCACACCTACAGCATGGACCCGACCAGCAGGCACGTGCAGTACGCGCTGACCGAGATCGCCGACGAGTGCCGCCACTCGATCATGTTCGCCAGGGCGGTCGAGCGGCTCGGCTGCCCGGCGTACGGGCCGCAGCGCACCCCGCACTTCCTCGGCAGGATCCTCAAGACGATCGGCTGGGGCCCGTCGATGTTCGCGGGCATCCTCATCGCCGAGGAGATCCTGGACCGCATCCAGCGCGAGTCCATGGCCGACGAGAACGTGCAGCCGCTGGTGCGGATGATCAACCGCATCCACGTGCTTGAGGAGGCGCGGCACGTCCGCTACGCCCGCGAGGAGATCGTGCGCGGGATGAAGAACCTGTCCAAGGCCGAGCGAGCGGTGCACCGCTACCAGGCGGGCGCGATGGCCTACTACGTCTCGCGCACGCTGATCAATCCCGAGGTCTACCGCGCGGTGGGGATCGATCCGAAGGCCGGCCGCAAGGCCGCGCTGTCGAACCCGCACCACCAGGAGACGATGAAGTGGTCCGCGGAGCGCCTGGTGCCCTTCGTCGACGAGGTCGGGCTGCTGGGCGCGCCGGGGATGCGGTTGTGGCGCAAGTCGTTCTTCATCGGGAAGTAGCGGAGGGGCGGATGCGGACCTTCACCACCAGCGACGGCACGCGGCTGGTCATCGAGGAGACAGGGGACCCGGACGCGCCGGTCACGGTCCTGCTGCTGCACGCGTGGACGCTGAGCAGGCGCACGTGGGCGCGCGTCGCGGCGCTGCTGCCCGAGGAGGTCGGCGAGCCGGTGCGGGTGCTGCGCTACGACCACCGCGGCCACGGCGACTCCGCCGGGCCGGAGCGCGGAAGCACGACGATCGCGCACCTGGCCGACGACCTCGCGGAGGTGCTGACCGAGGTCGTGCCGACCGGGCCCGTGGTGCTCGCGGGGCACTCCATCGGCGGCATGACGATCATGGCGCTGGCGGAGCGGCATCCCGAGCTGTTCGCGGCGCGGGTGGCGGGGGTGGGGTTCGTGAACACCTCCAGCGGTGACCTGGGCAAGGAAGCGCCGGGGGTGCCGGCCCCGGTCGCGCGGGCCATGGTGAAGGCGCAGCTGGTGCACGGGCGGCTGCTGGAGCGGCGGGGGATGACCAAGCTCGGCCCGCCCACCCTGCTGCGGCCGTACCTGCGGTGGCTGCTGTTCGGCGTCGGCTACGACCGCGCGCACCTGCGGGAGACCGCGGAGATCATCGCGACCTCCCATCCGTTGACCCTGCACGGGTTCCTCAGCGACGTGCTGGTCCACAACCGCGCGAAGGCGCTCACCGCGCTCAGCTCGGTGCCGGTGGTGGTGCTCGCGGGCGGACGGGACCGGCTCACCCCGCCGAAGCACTCGCGGGTGATCGCCGACCAGCTGCCGCGCGCGGAGCTGGTGATCTATCCGGGGGCCGGGCACATGGTGCCGGTGGAGCGCAGCAGGGAAGCGGCCCGGCACCTCGCGCGGATGGCGCGCGCCGCCGTGCCCGTCGGCTAGCGCCTGTCCTGCAAGGCGTCCCGATGCCCCGAGGCGGCGCCGCCCTCGCACCCGCGTGCGCGCATGGGCCAGCTGGCGTGGCCGGGGTTTCGCGTTTTGTCACCTTATTGCGCAAAAGAGCGCTCTCATTTCGCATTAAGGCTACAAAACGCGAAATGAGGGGGATGCGGGTGAGGGCGCCAGGGGGTGGTGAGGTGGTTTTGCCACTCGCAGGACACGACCTGGGGGAGACAGCACGACGGCCGGTCAGAATGCGCGCTGACCGGCCGTTTGTGCTTGTCGTTCCTACTGTGCTCCGTGCTGCATCGGGTAACCGCCGCCGATGCCCTTCCAGGCCAGCGTCGCGATCAGCGAGATCGCCTCCTGCTTCGGCACCGCGCGGTTGGCGTCCAGCCAGAACCGCGCGGTCACCTGGCTCAGGCCGACCAGGCCCATCGCCAGCAGCCGCGCCCGGTCCTCGTCGAGGCCGACGTCGGCCGTGACCGCTCCGACGATCGCGTCGACGCAGGTGGTCGTCGCCCGGTCCACCGCGTCCTGGACGGCGGGCTCGCGCCGCAGGTCGGACTCGAAGACCAGCCGGAACGCCTGCCCCTCGCCGTCGACGAAGTCGAAGTAGGCGGCGACCGCCGCGTGCACCCTGAGCTTGTTGTCCGTTGTGGACTCGATGGCCTCGCGCACCCGGCGGACCAGCTCGTCGGTGTGCGTCTCCAGCAGCGCCAGGTAGAGCTCCAGCTTGCCCGGGAAGTGCTGGTAGAGCACGGGCTTGCTGACTCCGGCGCGCTCGGCGATCTCGTCCATGGCCGCGGCGTGGTAGCCGTTGGCCACGAACACGTCCTGCGCCGCTGTGAGCAACTGCGCCCGGCGGGCCGTTCGTGGCAGCCGAACGCCACGCGCCACCTGCTCGTTGCCCTGCTGCGCCGTCTCCGTCATACCGCCTCCAGCCGTGCTTCTGCCGTGCCGCCGGGTTTCGCCGACCCGCACGGTGGCCATGACCTTACTCGCTGGTAGTCGGATGTCATCGCCTTCACGCCAGCCGATCCACAGGACGGGACGCGCTCGCCGGGGCATGCTGGAGCGATGAGCCGGACAGCCGAGCGCGCGCCGTTGACCAGGATTCCCCTGTCCCGGGCCGAGCTGCCCGCCCTCGACCTGACCCAGGCGTGGTGGCCTGGCGGGTTCGTGACCTCCGGCGGGGTCCGGCTGCACGTCAGGCGGACGCCGGGGCCGGAGAGCGGCGGCGACGGCACCACGGCCTTCTACATCCACGGGCTCGGCGGTTCGGCGACGAACTGGACGGACCTGGCCGCGCTGCTGGGCAGCCGGTTCCCCGGCATCGCCATCGATCTCCCCGGTTTTGGGCTGACCGAGCCGGGGCCGGACCACGACTACGACCTCACCTCCGTGGTTCCGATGATCATCAAGTTCCTCGACGGGCTCGACCTCGGACCCGTGCACCTGTTCGGCAACTCCCTCGGCGGTGCGATCGCGCTGCGCATCGCGGCGCTGCGGCCGGACCTGGTACGCACGCTCACCCTGGTCTCGCCCGCCATGCCGGACCTGCGGCCGGACCCGCGCCGGGTCTCCGACCCGCGCTACCTCCTGATGAACCTGCCGCTGATCGGGCCGCGGCTGCGTCGCCAGGCCGGCGTGGTGACCGCGCGGATGCGCGCGGAGCGGCTCGCCAAGCTCGTCATGGCCAGCACCGAGGACATCCCCGAGGACCGATGGGCCCTCGCGGAGCAGGAGTACCACGAACGAGCTGGCCAGCACTGGGCCTCCGACGCGCTGGACCGCACCGCCTACGGGCTGATCCGGTCCTGGCTCGCGCCGCCGCACCGGTCGGTCTGGCGCACCGTGCTGCCCAAGGTGGACAAGCCCGCCCTGGTCGTCTGGGGCACCGAGGACCGGTTGGTCACCGTGCGCAAGGCGCCCCGGACCGCGCGCCTGCTGCCGCGCGGGCGGCTGCTCGTCCTGCCGAGGACCGGGCACGTCGCGCAGATGGAGCGGCCGAGAACCGTGGCCAGGGCCTTCCTCGGGATGCTCGAAGCGGTCGACGCCCACGAATGGTGAACGCGGAGGGTCGCGCACGCGGACCCAACATCGTCTGTGGCAATCTGGATCGGTGACCCGAACGGAGCACGGATCGCGCGGAACGCTCGACAACGAAGGTTCCGCCCGGTCGTCGTCCCCGCGTGACGGTCGGCCGCGCCAGTCGCAGCAGGTCCGCAGGGAGCGCCGCAGCCAGTTCGAGCCGCTGGCCGCCTCCTGGGACCCGCACGCGGAACGGCGCGAGGAACGGCGCGAGAAGAAGCAGAAGAAGACCGGGGTCGCCGGTGCCATCGCCACCTACGGCTGGCGGGTCTACGCCCTGCCGATCCTGGTGGTGCTGACCGTGCTGGCCTTCGTCGACTTCGGCTCCGCGCCGCTGGACAACCATCAGGCGGCGGGCGGTTCGCAGGCCTCGGAGGACGGCGAACCGCCGGAGCAGCTGGAGCCGGTGGTCGCGGAGGCGCCACCCGGCAAGATCGACCTGAACATCCCGTCGGCCGTGCTGCCCAAGGGCGACCCGTACACCGAGAACGGGCCGAACACGTTCACCGTCGTCCGGGGTTCCGGCCCCGTGGTGGGCACCGGCGGTCAGCTGTACCGCTACACGATCGAGGTGGAGAACGGCATCGACCTCGCCAAGATCGGTGGCGAGGACGCGTTCGCCAGGACCGTTGACGGCATCCTCGGCAGCGAGAAGAGCTGGACGAAGCCGGGCAAGATCAGGCTCCAGCGGGTGGACACCACCACCCCCAAGCCGGACTTCCGCATCAGCCTGACCACGCCGGGGACCGCTCGCAGGCCCGACGTGTGCAACTACACCATCCAGTACGAGGCGTCCTGCTGGAACCGCGACAAGGAGCGCGTCTACATCAACCTCGCGCGGTGGGTCAGGGGCGCGGCGGCCTACGGCACCGAACTGGGCCTGTACCGCACGTACGCCATCAACCACGAGGTCGGGCACGTGTTCCGCAACCCGCACAGGGGCTGCGCGGCGGAGGGCGATCTCGCCCCGGTGATGATGCAGCAGTCCTTCGGCGTCTCCAACGACTACGTCGCCCAGCTCAACCAGGCGGACCCGGGCAACAAGAACGCGGTCAAGGCGGACGGGAAGACGTGCAAGACGAACCCCTGGCCCTGGCCCTTCCCGTAGCTCCCACTTCCCAGCTCCCATTTGCTGGGATGCCTGGTCCACGTGGAAGAACGCGTGTAAGACGGGCGTTGACACGCGCAGGGACGTTTTCAGTGCCCACGTGGCGAGGAGGAACACCCATGTCGACGCTGCCACCGCTGGTGGAGCCAGCCGCGGAGCTGACCAAGGAAGAGGTCGCCCGCTACAGCCGCCACCTGATCATCCCCGACGTCGGGGTGGACGGTCAGAAGCGGCTGAAGAACGCCAAGGTGCTGGTGGTCGGCGCGGGCGGGCTCGGTAGCCCGGCGTTGCTGTACCTGGCCGCCGCCGGTGTCGGCACGCTCGGCATCGTCGAGTTCGACACGGTCGACGAGTCCAACCTGCAGCGGCAGGTCATCCACGGCCAGTCCGACCTGGGGCGGCCCAAGGCGGAGTCGGCCCGCGACTCCATCGCCGAGGTCAACCCGTTCGTCAAGGTCAACCTGCACCAGGTGCGCCTGGAAGCGGACAACGTGCTCGACGTCTTCCGCGACTACGACCTGATCCTGGACGGCACCGACAACTTCGCCACCCGCTACCTGGTCAACGACGCCTGCGTGCTGCTCGGCAAGCCGTACGTGTGGGGCTCGATCTTCCGCTTCGAGGGCCAGGCCAGCGTGTACTGGGCCACCCCGCCCGGCGGCGTCGAGGGCGTGCAGTACCGCGACCTCTACCCGGAGGCCCCGCCGCCCGGCATGGTCCCCTCCTGCGCGGAGGGCGGTGTGCTCGGCGTGCTGTGCGCCTCCATCGGCTCGATCATGGTCACCGAGGCGGTCAAGCTCATCACCGGGATCGGCGAGACGCTGCTCGGCAGGCTGATGGTCTACGACGCGCTGGAGATGACCTACCGGACGATCCGCATCCGCAAGGACCCGAACGCCGAGCCGGTCACCGAGCTGATCGACTACGAGGCGTTCTGCGGCGTCGTCTCGGACGCGGCCCAGAACGCGGCGGCCGGGCGCACCATCACCCCGCGCGAGCTCAAGGAGAAGTTCGACCGCGACGAGGACTTCGTGCTGGTCGACGTCCGCGAGCCGCACGAGTACGAGATCGTCAAGATCCCCGGCTCGGTGCTGATCCCCAAGGACCGCATCCTCTCCGGCGAGGCGTTCGGCGAGCTGCCGCAGGACAAGCCGATCGTGCTGCACTGCAAGTCCGGCGCGCGTTCGGCCGAGGCGCTGGCCGCGCTGCACCGCGCGGGCTTCGGCGACGCCGTGCACGTCGGCGGCGGGGTGCTGGGCTGGGCGCGCGACATCGACCCCAGCCTGCCGACCTACTGATCACTCGCAGTGCGGTGAAGGGCGCTGGTTAAGCCAAAAGCGCCCTTCACCACACCGTGGTGATCCCGCGTTCTGTCGGTGGGTCGGGGTAGCGTGCCGTGTCGTGAGACCACCGGAGCCGCCACCCCAGCACGTGCGCGCGGCGTTCGGTGCACGCACCGCCCTTCCCGAGCCCTACGCCGGTGGACCCGCCTGGCTGTGCGGCGACGTCGTGCTCAAGCCGGTCTTCGACCCGTCGGAGGCGGCGTGGGCCGCCCAGACCCTGGACTCCCTCGAAGTGGACCAGCTGCGCCTCGCCCGGCCGCTGCGCTCCACCGACGGCAGGTGGGTGGTCTCGGGCTGGTCGGCGACCCGGCACATCGCCGGTCAGCCGGAGTCCCGGCACGACGAGGTCATCTCGGTCTCGCTGCGGTTGCACGCGGCAACGGTGGAGCTGCGCCGACCCGACTTCCTGGACGCCCGCAAGGACATCAGCGCGCTCGCTGACCGGATGGCGTGGGGCGAGGCCGACTCGCGGCTGGTCCCGGACCTCGGCGGGCGGATGTTCGCGGTGCTGGTCAACTCGCGCAGGCCCACGCGGCTGCGCTCCCAGCTCGTGCACGGCGACCTGTTCGGCAACGTGCTCTTCGCGGGCAACGCGCCGCCCGGGATCATGGACTTCGCCCCGTACTGGCGTCCGCCGGAGTGGGCCGCGGCGGTGATCGCCGTCGACGCGCTCGCGTGGGGCGGGGCCGACGCCGGGCTGACCAAACGGTGGGCGCACCTGCCGGAGTGGCCGCAGATGCTGCTGCGGGCGCTGCTCCACCGGCTCGCCATGCACGCGCTGCACCCGCGCTCGACCACGCAGACGCTGACCGGCCTCGACCGCGCGGCGCAGCTGGTGCTGGAGACCCTGTAGCTGGTTAACACCGCCGTCACATCGGGGTGAACGCTGCGACATCCGGGTGAAGCACGATACGTGCACCAGCGTCCCGGAGGTGAGCACATGACCCCGCTCTCGTGGATCCAGATCTGCGGCTACGACGCGCTGTGGCCCGACCGCGGCTCGGTGACCGAGCTGCCCGACGGTGCGGAGGCGGCGGTGTTCCGCACCTTCGAGGGCTACGTCCGTGCGGTCGGCAACGTGGACCCGACCACCGGTGCCGCGGTGCTCTCGCGCGGCATCATCGGCGATCGGCGCGGGCGGCTCGTGGTGATCTCGCCGATGCGCAAGGAGGCGTTCGACCTGGAGACCGGCGAGTGCGTGGACGATCCGGAGCTGAGCATCCCGGTGTACCCGGTGCGCGTGGTCGACGGCACGGTCGAGCTCGGCATGGCGGCCTGAGCCGCCCGGGGAATAGTTGAGAGTTCAACGAGCTTGTAGGGTGTGGATGGCCGTAGACCGAGGAGGCCCACCATGCCCGCTGTCACCGCGAACACCCTGACCCTGCCCCGCCTGCCCGAGCTGCCGCGGGCGGAGACCGACTGGCGCGGCGTCAAGCGCGTCGTGCAGGCCCAGCGCTTCCTCGAGGGCGAGGGCTTCGCCGTCCGGCGCCCGTTCCCCGGCATCGACCTCAGCCTCGCCGACCCGTTCCTGCTGCTCGACCACATGGGCGCGGTGGAGTACGCGCCCGGTGAGGCCAAGGGTGCGCCGTGGCACCCGCACCGCGGCTTCGAGACGGTCACGTACATGATCGACGGCGCCATGGAGCACACCGACTCCATCGGCGGCGGCGGAGTGATCACCGACGGCGGTACCCAGTGGATGACCGCGGCGAGCGGGATCCTGCACAACGAGCTGCCGCCGCAGGAGATCGTGACCAAGGGTGGGCTCTTCCACGGCGTCCAGCTGTGGGTGAACCTGCCGAAGGCGATGAAGATGACCGCCCCGCGCTACCAGGACATCGGTGGCCGCGACGTGACTCTCCTGTCCAGTGTGGACGGTGGAGCCCTTGTCCGGGTGATCGCAGGCGAGCTGGACGGGCACGCCGGTCCCGGCGTCACGTGGACGCCGATCACCTACCTGCACGCCACGGTCAGCCCTGGCGCGCAGCTGGACCTGCCGTGGCCGCGGGACTTCAACGCGATGGTCTACGTGCTCTCCGGGCGCGGGACCATCGGGGCCGAAGCCCGGCCGCTCGACGAAGGGCAGCTGGGTGTGTTCAGCGCGGGCTCGGCGCTGACTCTGCGCGCGGCGGACAGCCAGCCGCAGGCCTCGGCCACTGGCTGGGAGGTCCTCGTGCTCGGCGGGCGTCCGATCAACGAGCCGGTCGCGCGCTACGGGCCGTTCGTGATGAACACCCGCGCGGAGATCATCCAGGCGATGGAGGACTACCAGGCCGGTCGCCTGGGCACGATCCCGGCGGAGCGCATGGCGCACCGCGGGGAGACCGACGAGAAGCTGCCGGGAGGTACGGAATGACCATGGAACTGTTCGAGCGCGGGCGGATGTTCCGCGCTGCCGGCGACCCGAGCGGCGCGGCCCGGTTCCTGGCGGAGGCGGCGGCCGTCGAGCCGACGAACCGCGCGGTCCTGGAGGAGCTGGCGCTGGCCCACTTCCAGTCGGCGGCACTCGGTCGCGCCGAGACCGTCGCGCGGGAGCTGGTCCGGCTGGACCCGTCGGACGGCTACGCGCGGCTGCTGCTGGGCCGCACGCTGACCCGCCAGGGCCGGGACGCCGAAGCCGCCGTCGAGCTCAAGCTCGCCGCGGCCCTCGGCGCTGCCTAGAAGAGACCGGGCTGGGAGTCGTCCTCCTCGGCGTGAGCGGAGGGCGACTCCTCCCAGCGGTGCGCGGCGAAGTCGATCTTGCCGTCCATGATGGCGACGCCCTCCGCCCGGAGGAGCTGGAGCTGCTCGTCGGCCAGGTGCGGGGCGGGGGTGCCGTTCGCGCGGAGGACCCGGTGCCACGGCAGGTCGTGACCGTCCTCGGCGAGGATGCGGCCCACGATGCGCGGCGACGGCGCTTTGGCCACCGCCGCCACGTCACCGTAGGTCGCGACCTGGCCGGCGGGGATGGAGCGGATCACGTCCCGGACGCGGTCGTGTGTCTGTTCGTCCACGCCGTTGATTGTGGCGCAGGGCACCGACAACCTCAGCCGGTGTACCCGGCGACGATCTTGGAGAACTCGTAGCTGCCCTGGTTGATGCCGCTGCAGTTCTGTGCGGGCTGACCGCAGTTGCCCTGGTCCCGGTTCGCGGCCCAGAACGTGAAGCGCCCGAGGTGGTTCTTCACGGCGTAGTCCCGCATCGCCGTGAAGTTCGCCGGGGTCACGGTCTCCTTCTGGTCGGTGATCCCGTTCATCGACGAGATCCCGCTGCGCTTGTAAGCCTCCGCATCGGAGTAGCCGAAGGTGCTGCTGAGCTTGGACCGCAGTCCGTCCACCGCGGTGATGGTGTCCGCCGCCATGTCGGAGCCGCCGAAGTTGAACGGCATCAGCGTCCACACGTCGATGTCCGCGCCGATCTTCTTCGCCTGGTCGATGAGCCGCTGCCCGTGGGTCTCCGGCCCGGTCCTCGCGGTGCCCATGGTGATCACGGTGCTGATGCCGGGGTTCTTCGACTTGACGATCTTCAGCGCGCCGAGCACCCGGTCCTGCACGGCGGGCGTCTCGAACTCGCTGGCCTCGATGTCGATGTCGATCGCCTTGAGCTCGTAGGCGTCGATGACCTTCTGGTAGGCCCCGGCGAGATCGGTCTCGTTGGCGCACTTCTCGCCGAGCTTGTTGCCTGCCCAGCCGCCGAAGGACGGCACGACGTCGCCGCCTGCCGAGCGGATCTTCTCGATCTTCGCGGCGTCCGGGCCGGTGAGCTCGCGCTGCCCGTCCCACTTCGGGTTGCAGCCGCCGTCGGAGAGGATGAACGCCAGCGTGAACGCCTGGACCCCGGTGGTCCGCATGACCTGTGCCGGGTCGATGTCGTCGCCCCAGCCGTAGAGGTAGGGCGACGCGGTGACCGGGTTGACGGCGGTCTCGGCGTTGGCGGGGGCGGTCATGCCGACGAGGGCGGTGGCGCTGAGCGCGCAGAGCAGGGTCCGCCGCAGGAACTTCATCGCGTCCTCCAGGACGTCGTGCCCGGTGGCGGCGGAACCGGGTCGGGTGCTGATGGCCACGGACACAGTGGACTGGACCAATTTCGGTGTCAACGGTCCGATCGGCCCTGGCGGAATCCCGTGCCGGAGAATCCCTTCACGGTCGGTTGGCGTGAAAGTGCCTGGTGCACAGGGATTTCATCAAACGCCCTGCGGGAACTCCGCTAGGTACCTTCGTCTTCTTCGCGGTGTGCGGGTAATGCGAGGTTTGTTTCGGTGAGTTGTGGGTAATGGCCCTGGGGCGTTCTGGGCTTAGAACGCCCCAGGGCCAAGCATCAACCGGTGTAGCCGCCGGTGATCCGGGTGAACTCGTAGGTGCCCTGGTTGATGCCGCTGCAGTTCGAGCCTGCCGCGCCGCAGTTGCCGAAGTCGCGGTTGGTGGCCCAGAACGTGAAGCGGCCCAGGTGGTTCTTGGTGGCGTAGTCGCGCATGGCCGTGAAGTTGGCCGCGGTGACCGTCTCGTTCTGGTCGGTCTTGCCGTTCATCGAGGAGATCCCGCTGTGCCGGTAGGCGTCCGCGGCGGAGTAGCCGAAGGTGCTGCTCAGTCGGGAGCGGAGGTTGTCGACCGCGCTGATGGTGTCGGTGACCATGTTGCCGCCGCCGAAGTTGAACGGCATCAGCGTCCACACGTCCACGTTCGCGCCGAGCTCGCGGGCGCGGCGGATGAGGCGCTGGCCGTCGGCGTCCGGGCCGTTCTTGGCCGTGCCCATGGTGATCACGGTCCTCACGCCGGGGTTGCGGTCCTTGACGATCTTCAGCGCGCCGAGCACCTTGTCCTGCGACGCCGGGTTGTGGAACTCGGTGTTCTCGATGTCGATGTCGATCGCGGTGAGCCGGAACGCGTCGATCACCTTCTGGTAGGCCCCGGCGAGCGCGCTCGCGCTGGAGCAGCGGTCGCCGAGCTTGTTGCCGGACCAGCCGCCGAAGGAGGGCACGATCTCGCCTCCGGCGCCGCGGATCTGGTTGATCATCGCGGACTTCGCCGACAGCTCCTGGTTGCCGTCCCACTTCGGGTTGCAGCCGCCGTCGGAGAGGATGAAGGCCAGGGTGAAGGACTTCACGCCGGTCTGGCGCATCACGTCGACGGGGTTGATCGTCCGGCCCCAGCTGTACAGGTAGGGCGAGGCGGTGACGGGGTTGACCGCGGCCTGGGCCGGGGTCGCGAGGCCGAGCATGGCGGTGGCGCTGAGCGCGCAGAGCAGGGTCCGCCGCAGAAACCTCATGGGTCCTCCAGTGCTCGCGGTGCAGGGGGACTCGCGTCGAGGCGGCGAACCGAGCGAGCGGTAAGCGCTCTCCACCGTGGACTAGACCACTTGCGGTGTCAAGCATCCGGTAGTAGGTCGGTCACCGCGTTCGCGGACGCGAAAAGGGCGACACGACGGCCCCCGTGCGCGATGTCGTCGGTGCAGCGTGGTTGCATCCAACGGTGCCTGTAGTCCACGCGCCGACCCTGGTACGGGGGTCGGACCCGGTCCGGCGTCGCCCCGAGTGGGACGTCGCGGGCCGGCGCGCGCTGGAGAACCCGGGCGGGCCGGTGCGCGTGCTCGGCGGGCCGGGGACCGGGAAGACCACGCTGCTGGCCGAGCTGGCCGCCGACCGCATCCTGAACCGGGGCCTCGATCCGGAGAGCGTGCTGGTCCTGTGCGCGAGCCGCAAGGCGGCCACCACGATGCGGGCGCACATCACGTCGTTGATCAGCGAGGCGCGGGTGGACAGCCCGCTGCGCACGGTTCGCGAGCCGCTCGTGCGGACCGTGCACTCCTACGCCTTCGCCGTGCTGCGGTTGCACGCCACGACCTACGACCAGCCGCCGCCGCGCCTGCTGTCCGGGCCGGAGCAGGACGTCGTGGTGCGCGAGCTGCTCGCCGGTGACATCGAGGACGGCGCGGACTACTGGCCGGAACGGCTGCGGCCCGCCATCGCGCTGCCGGGCTTCGCCGCGGAGCTCCGGGATCTGCTGCTGCGCGCGGCCGAACGGGGCCTGGGGCCGGAGGACCTCGTCGAGCTCGGGCGCGAGCGCGGGCGGCCGGAGTGGGTCGCCGCGGGCACGTTCGGCGCTCAGTACGAGCAGGTGCAGCTGTTGCGCGGCTCGGTGGGCTCCGAGGCGCCCCAGGCCACCGCGCCCGCCTTGGACGCCGCTGAGCTCGTCGGCGCGGCGCTCGGTGTGTTCCACCTCGAACCCGAGCTGCTGGAGCGCGAGCGCGCCAGGGTGCGGCTGTTGCTCGTCGACGACGCGCAACACCTTGACCCGCAACAGTTCGAGCTGGTGCGGGTGATCGGTGGCTCGGCGGGGGAGTTCGTGCTCGCCGGTGACCCCGACCAGGCCGTGTTCTCCTTCCGGGGCGCCGATCCGCAGCTGCTGCGCGACGCCGGTGGGCGCACGGTCACGCTGTCCACCGACCACCGGATGAGCCCGGCCGTGCGCGAGGCCGTGCGCCGGTTGTCGGCTCGGTTGCCCGGTCCGCCAAGGGTTCTGAACGCTCCCGGTGAGCAGCCGCCCGGTGAGGTCGGTGTGCGGTTGTTCGCCTCAGGCGCCCAGGAGGCGGCGTGGGTCGCCGACCAGCTTCGCCGGGCGCACCTGATCGACGAGGTGCCGTGGTCGGAGATGGCCGTCGTGGCGCGGTCGACCGGCAGGGTGATGCCCGTGCTGCGGCGAGCCCTGCTCGCGGCGGGGGTGCCGGTGGCGGTCGATCTGGACGAGCTGCCGTTGCCGCAGCAGAGCGCGGTGTGGCCGCTGCTCGCGCTGCTGAGGTGTGCCGCGCGCCCCGCCGAGCTGGAGCCGGAGGTCGCCGCCGCGTTGTTGTCGAGCCCGCTCGGTGGTGCGGATCCGTTGGCACTGCGGCGACTTCGGCGCGGGTTGCGGCGGCTCGAACTGGCGGCGGGCAGCGACCGCCCGAGCGGTGACCTGCTGGTCGACGTCCTCCAGGTGCCGGATCAGCTTGCCGGGCTCGAGGACCTGGCCGCCGCGCCCGCCCGCAGGGTCTCGGGGTTGTTGCAGATCGCCCGCGACGCCATCGCCAAGCACGCCAGCGTGGAGCAGGTGCTGTGGCAGGTGTGGCAGGCGAGCGGTCTGGAGGAGCGTTGGACCCGGCAAGCAACACGGTCTGGACCTGTTGGGGCGCAAGCTGATCGGGACCTGGACGCGATCGTGGCGCTGTTCGACGCCGCCGCGCGCTACACCGACCGGCTGCCCGGTCAGGACGTCGCCGGGTTCGCCGACTACCTCACGGCGCAACAGATCGCGGGTGACACGCTCGCGGCCACCGCGCCGCGGGGTGAGTCGGTCACGGTGCTCACCGCGCACGCGGCGGTCGGTCGCGAGTGGACGGTCGTCGCGGTTCCCGGCGTCCAGGAGGGCGCCTGGCCCGACCTCCGGCTGCGCGGGTCGTTGCTGGGAGTGGAGAAGCTCATCGACCAGCTCGCGGGTCTGGAGCCGTCGGACAAGCTCTCCGCGACGGCTCCGCTGCTGGCCGAAGAGCGCAGGCTGTTGCTGGTCGCCGCGAGCCGGGCGAAGAAGAAGCTGTTGGTCAGCGCGGTGCGCGGCGAGGACGAGCAGCCGTCGCGGTTCCTCGACGAGCTGGACGGGTTCGACCAGTTCGGTACCGAGGAGGCTCCGAGGCCGATCGCGAAGCCGGAGCGCGGGCTGGTGCTCGCCGAGCTCGTCGGTGAGCTGCGTTCCGTGGTGTGCGACGACGACGCCGAGCCGGACAAGCGCGACCGCGCCGCGAGGCAGCTCGCCCGGCTGGCGCAGGCCGGGGTTCCCGGCGCGCACCCGGACACCTGGTACGGGCTGCCGGACACCTCGACCAAGGCTCCACTGTGGACAGAAGAGGACACCGTGTCGGTTTCCCCGTCCACAGTGGATGTGCTCACCCGGTGCCCGATGCGGTGGATGGTGGAAAGGCACGGCGGGCAGGACTCCGCCGAGCTGGCGTCGATCACCGGATCGCTGGTGCACGCGTTGGTGCAGGCCGCAGCGGAGGGCGCGGACAACGACACCCTGCGCAAGACGCTCGACCAGGCGTGGGCGACCGTGGACGCGGGCGCGCCGTGGTTCTCGCGCAAGGAACGCACGCGGGTCGAGGCGATGCTGTCCGCCTTCATGACGTGGCTGTCCACCAGCCGCGCGGAGCTGACGCAGGTCGCGGTCGAGAACGAGCTGTCGGTCAACCTCCCGGCGAAGCCCGGTGGACCTTGGCTGAGGGTGCGCGGCCGGGTCGACCGGCTCGACGTGGACAAGGACGGCCGCGCGGTCGTGGTGGACGTCAAGACCGGTCGCACCCCGGTGAGCAGGGCCGAGGCCGAGGAACACCCGCAGCTCGCGGTCTACCAGCTCGCGGTGGCGCTCGGCGCGTTCTCCAAGCTGGGGCTCAGCAACGAACCGGGCGGAGCGCGGCTGTTGTTCGTGTCCAAGGAGGACAAGAAGACCGGGGCGGCGGAACGGGTTCAGCCGCCACTGGACGAGCAGGCCATCAAGGCGTGGACCGACGTGGTGCACGCCGCCGCGGCCTCCTGTGTCGGGCCCGAGTACGCCGCGACCGAGAACGCGGACTGTTCCCGTTGCCCCGCAAGGACTTGCTGTCCGATCCAGCCGTCCGGCCGACAGGTCACGGAATGACCGCCAGTCCGGCCCGGATCGCGGAAGCCCTCGGCCTGCACCCACCGACACCGGAACAGGCCGAGGTCATCGCCGCGACCACCGAGCCCGCACTGGTGATCGCGGGCGCGGGAGCAGGCAAGACCGAGACGATGGCGGCCCGGGTGGTCTGGCTGGTCGCCAACGGTCTTGTCACACCGGACCGCGTCCTCGGCCTGACCTTCACCCGCAAGGCCGCGCGCCAGCTCGCCGACCGGGTGCGGCTCCGGCTGCGGCGGCTGGCGGGATCGGGTCTGCTCGACCAGCTCGATCCCAGTGGTGACCGCACGAACGCCGTGATGACCGGCGAACCGACAGTGCTGACCTACCACGCGTATGCGGGACGGCTCGTCGGCGAGCACGGGCTCCGGCTGCCGGTCGAGCCGGGCGCGCGACTGTTGCGCGAGACGGCGTCGTGGCAGCTCGCGCATCGGGTGGTCTCGACGTGGACCGAGGACATCGACACCGACAAGGTTCCGTCAACGGTCACCGGGTACCTGCTCGCGCTCGCAGGTGAGCTCGGGGAGCACCTGGTCAGCCCCGAGCGCCTGCGCGAGCACGCCGAGGAGTTCTGCCGCTACGTCGAGAGCGCTCCGAAGGGACCGCGCCAACGCGACGAGCTGAGTCAGGACTTGCAGAAAGTCCTTGCAGCACAACGGCTTCGGATCGCGCTGCTGCCGTTGGTCGAGGCGTACTCCGCGCGGAAGCGGCGCGAGGCGTCGATGGACTTCGCCGACCAGATGTCGATGGCCGCGCGCCTCGCCGAGGACCACCCGGAGGTCGTCACCGGTGAGCGCGAACGCTACGGCGCGGTCCTGCTCGACGAGTACCAGGACACCGGACACGCTCAGCGCGTGTTGCTGCGCGCGTTGTTCGGTGGCGGCCATCGCACGCCCGTTCCCGTTACGGCAGTGGGTGATCCGGCGCAGGCGATCTACGGATGGCGCGGTGCGAGTGCGGCCAACCTCCCGCGCTTCGCCACCGACTTCCCGCGTTACGGCGAAGACCGGTTGGAACCCGCTCGCCGATACGGACTGCTCACCAGCTTCCGCAACCCGCCGGAGGTCCTCGCACTGGCGAACGCGGTCTCCGAGCCGTTGCGCTCCGCAGGGCTGGACGTGGAGGAGCTGCGCGCCAGGGACAACGCGGGACCGGGCGACGTTAGGCTGGCGCTGTTGCCTGACGTGCACCAGGAACTGGACTGGGTGGCCGACACGATCGCCGCCTACTGGCAGTCCAGAGTGGACACAACGGGGGAGTCGCCGACCGCGGCGGTGCTGGTGCGTCGGCGGTCGGACATGGCGGAGATGGCGACCGCACTGCGCGATCGCGGCCTTCCCGTCGAAGTGGTCGGCCTCGGCGGGCTGCTCGACGAGCCCGAGGTGCGCGACCTGGTCAGCGCGCTGAGGGTGCTCGTCGACCCGCTCGCGGGCACGGCCGCGATGCGGTTGCTCACCGGATCACGGTGGCGCCTGGGCGTTTCCGACATCGCCGCGTTGTGGGACCGGGCGAAGCTGCTCGCCAGCGGCTCTGACGCGACGCGGACCGGAACCGACGCGATCGCCGACGCGTTGCCCGGTGAGCACGCCGAGCTGGCCGGTCTTGTCGACGCGGTGGACGATCCCGGCGAGGCCGATGCGTACTCGCCGGAGGGCTACCGCCGCGTGCGCAGGCTGGGGCGGGAGCTGGCGGCGCTGCGGCGCAGGATGGACCAGCCGCTGCCGGAGCTGGTCGCCGACGTCGAGCGGAACCTGTTGCTGGACATCGAGACCCTGGCCCGTCCCAACATGATCGGCCGCGCCCAGCTCGACGCCTTCGCCGACGTGGTCGCGGACTTCGCCTCGGCCAGCCCGTCAGCGACGCTACCGTCCCTTTTGGACTTCCTCAGCGCGGCGGAACGCGCGGAGGACGGCTTGGAGCCCGGTGAGGTGGAGGTCGCCGAGGACCGCGTGCAGATCCTGACCGTGCACGCCTCCAAGGGACTGGAGTGGGAGATCGTCGCGGTGCCGCACCTGGTCCGTGACGTGTTCCCCGGGAAGAAGAGGTCGTCGAGCTGGTTGCGCACACCCCAGCAGCTGCCCGCGGAGCTGCGCGGTGACGCACAGGACCTTCCGACGCTCTCGCTGGAGAGCTGCGGCAACCGCAAGGAGATCGAGACCGCGCTCAAGGTGCACGCGGAGGACTTCGAGGAGCGCAGGCTGATCGAGGAGCGGCGGCTGCTCTACGTTGCGCTGACCCGGTCCGAGCACGCGTTGCTGGTCTCCGGGCACTGGTGGGGCGAGACGGGGGAGAAGCCGCGCGGTCCCTCGGAGTTCCTGACCGAGATCCGCGATGCGGTGTTCGCCTCCCCGGAGATCGGTTCGGTGCCGCACTGGGCTCCGGAGCCGGTGCTCGACGCGGAGAACCCGCTCGCCCAGGGGGCCAAGAGCGCGCAGTGGCCGCACGATCCCTTGTCCCGCAGGCGATCCGCCGTCCAGCGGGGCGCGGACATGGTGCGCGCCGCGCTCACCGAGCTGCCAGATCCGTCCACTGTGGACAAATCACTCCCTGAGCCGCCGGACGACGACGAGTTCGCCGACGAGAACGACCCGGAGGGCTGGGCCCGCGACGTCGATGTCCTGCTCGCGGAGCGGGCGGCCGCCGCGAACCGGCGGGAGCAGGTGCTGCTGCCCTCGCAGCTTTCGGTCAGCCAGCTCGTCGAGCTCGCGGCCGACCCCGGCGCGCTCGCGCGGCGGCTGCGGCGGCCGTTGCCGTTCCCGCCGAACCCGACCGCGCGCCGCGGTACCGCCTTCCACGCCTGGCTGGAGCAGCGCTTCGGCGCGACGCGGCTGCTCGACCTCGACGAGCTGCCAGGGGCCGCGGACGAGACGGCCGTGCCCGATGCGGACCTCGACGCGCTCCAGCGCGCGTTCCTGGCCAGCGCCTGGGCCGACCGCACGCCGCTGGAGGTCGAGGTGCCCTTCGAGACCGAGGTCGACGGCATCGCCGTGCGCGGCCGGATGGACGCGGTCTTCGCCGAGGCCGACGGCGGCTGGACGGTGGTGGACTGGAAGACCGGAGCGGTGCCCGACGACGCACACCTGCCCGCCGTCGCGGTGCAGCTGGCGGCTTACCGGCTCGCGTGGGCCAGCCTGCACGGGGTGCCGTTGGAGAAGGTCCGCGCCGCGTTCCACTACGTCCGGCACGATCACACGCTGCGGCCCGCCGACCTGCTGGACGCGGAAGGGCTGCGCGGGCTGCTCCGCTCCATCCCCCGTCCCGGCTAACCTGGCGACGTGCCCGCCAGCGCCGAACCAGCCCCAGCGAACGCGACCAGCACCGACGAGCCCGCTGTCCTGCTCGACCCGGCGAGCGGCGCGTGGTCCTGCGTCGGCCGGGAGCTGACCGTCGTCGCCAGGGCCGCTCGCTGTCACCTCGACCGGTTGCTAGCCGCGCGCGGGCTGACCTTCGCCGGGTTCCTCGCGCTCCAGGAGCTGGCCGCCTGTGCCCGCGGCAACTCCGAGCTGGCCGCACGGCTGGAGATCGAGGCCCCCACGCTGACCAGGCAGATCAACAAGCTGGTCGCGACCGGGCTGGTCGAGCGGATCGTGCCGGAGAACAACCGGCGTTGCGTGCGGCTGTCGCTGACCCGCAAGGGGCGCGCGCTGCTCGGCACGCTGCGCGCGGAGGTCGCCGAGGCCGACGCCGAGGTGCGCTCGTGCCTGGCGGAGGAGGAGCTGATCACCCTGCGCGAGCTGCTCGGCAGGCTCGGCGCGCGGCTGGAGGACCTGGGGCGTCAGCGCGGAGAGGGCTGGTGCGCCAACTCCAGCGTGCGTTCGTAGAGGACTTCCAACAGCCAGCGGCCGAACAGGGACGGGCCGAACTCACCGGAGCGGTCCTCCGGCGGGACCAGGGCCTTCGCGCCCTCGCCGTCCGCGGTGACCACGCCGATGCCGTAGTAGTCGAGCTCGATCATGCGCCACGGGTCCTCCGGCTGCGGGGTCGGCAGCACCACCGCGCACGGGGCCAGCGTCATCAGCGTTCCGCAGGAGGTCAGCGCCCGATCCACCGATGACTCGAACACCAGGACCCCGAGCAGCTCCACCGCGGGCACCGGGACCTGGTCGTGGAAGCTCGGCTCGAACCACGAGCGGAACCACGACGGGTCGGACTCCGGTGGCCAGCCGTTGCGGGCGCGCCACTCGTGCACATCGCTGCGGATCCGGACGACGGCGGAAACCTGTTGCCCCAGAACGGACACGTCTGGGACGACCACGCCGTGCCAGCCGAGTGCGTTCGCGGCGTGTTCAAGAGGCGGCACCGGGGCATCGTAGGCCCAGCGATGCCGCCTTGGGGAGGCCGTGGCGCCGAAAATGCAATTGGCATTTAGCGCCTTGCCCGGGATCACCTGCGGATTTTGGCGCGCATTCACCAAATTTTTAGTCACCCTGTCGACTCTCCACCGCGTGTCGCCCCATCGGGTGACCAGCGCCCCCCTGCACCCCCTGCATCGCAGGTCAGGGCGTCTCAAGCGAAGGAGAGTGGTCGATGAACCGACGTTCGGTCATCACCGTGTTCGGCGTCGCCGCGATCGCCGCCGGAACCCTGCTCGCCGGCGGCCCGTCCGCGCTCGCGTCCGGGCTGCCCGGCACCGAGGCGAGCGTTCCCGAGGCCCAGCGCCTCGCCGGTCTCACCCCGCCCGCCGCCGACCGCAGCGGCGTCAAGCTCAGCCACGGCGCCGCCGTGACCCGGCTGCGCAACGCCGGGCTGACCATCTGGTCCAGCGGCAACTGCTCGGACCGGCTCAACCCGAACTGCACGTCCTTCGAGCAGATCAACTCCGGGACCATCGACGGGGTCGTCACGCTGAAGAAGGCCAGTGGCTGCCCGATCAACGTCACCGGTGGCACCGAGGACGCGCACGGCTCGCACGCGGGCTACTCGCACTGGAACGGCTACAAGGTCGACTTCAGCCGCGGCGAGTGCGTCGAGGGCTACATCCGCCGCAACTTCACCAAGGTCAACCCGCCGACCTTCGGCATCGAGCAGTACAAGGCGCCCAGCGGCAACATCTACACCAACGAGAGCAACCACTGGGACGTCCTGTACTGGTGACCGCCGCTAGCGCGGTGCCTTGTCGCGCACCCGCAGGGCCCACAGCACGAGGGGAACCTGGAGGGGGAGCCGGGCGAGGGCGACCAGCCGCTGCTTGGCGGGCTTGCGCCGGTAGTCCAAGGCCATCTTGACGTTGGCCGGGAACACGCCGACGAACAGGCCCGCCGTGAGCAGCCCGCCCAGCCTGCGGGTGCGCGGCACGGCGACGGCAGCGGCACAACCGAGCTCGGCGACCCCGGAGAGGTGGGTCCACGTCCGCGCCGCACCGGGCAACTGGCGCGGCACGATCGCGTCGAACGGCTCCGGCTTCACGAAGTGGAGCACGCCCATGCCGCCGAGGAAGGTGGCGAGGACGACGGCCGCGGTCTGCTTCTGCTGGGGCACTACTGAACGGTAACCGTATTTTCGGCAACCGGAACGGGCGGCGCGTGGGGAATCACAGCCCGCGCGCCGCTCACATGCCCTAACCTCCTGCGCCGTGACCGACGCGCACCATCCGGGCGCGGGTTCCGCCGAAGTACAGGAGGTCTCGGCCCGCGCCGAGTCCTACCTCGCGGACCTGCGTGACTGGCTGACCATCCCCTCCATCAGCTCCGACCTCGCACACGGCGACGACCTCACCCGCTCGGCGCGCTGGCTCGCCACGACCCTGCGCCGCGACGGCTGGCCGGTCGCCCGCGTCTGGGACGACGGCTCCGCCCGGCCCGCCGTGCACGCCACCTGGCGCGGCGACGGCCCCACGGTGCTGGTCTACGGCCACCACGACGTGGCGCCCATCCGTGACGTGCAGGGCTGGCGCTACCCCCCGTTCGAGCCGACGCTGCGCGACGGCGCGCTGGTCGCCAGGGGAGCGCGGAACAAGGGACTGCTCACCTCCGTGCGCCTCGCGATCGCCGCGCACCTCGCGGTCACCGGAAGGACCAGCCCCGCCGCCAACCTCGTGCTGCTCGCCGAAGGCGCGGGCGCGGTCGGTTCCCAGCACCTGGAACGCCTGGTCGCCGCGCATCGGCCGGAGCTCGACTGCGAGCTGTTGCTGATGTTCGCGCCCGCCCCCAGCGCCGCCGAGCCGGTGCTGCTCGGCGAGCTCGGAGTGCCCGCGCTGCCCGGTCTGCCGGTCCAGGACGGGGCCGCGTGCGGTGCGGAGGACTCCACCCATCAGGATGAACAGCTCAGCACCTCGCTGCTGCTGCACAACGCGGTGCGGCTGGCGGGACTTCTGGGCGGTCTGCACCGGAACCCGGCGAGGATCGACCTTCTCGACCACGGGAGCGCGGCATGATCCGCCTGCGTCGCAACAACAGCGACCTGGACGTCAAACCGGGGCACGCCCTGGTCGGCGTCCTGAAGATCCCGACGGCGACCGCGAGCCCGATCCGCGCCATCGTGCGGCGGGTCATCGGCGCCTCGCTGGCGCTGATCGCCACGGTGCTCATCGTCTACCTCGACCGCGACGGCTACCGCGACGTCAACGAGGACGGGCTGTCGCTGCTGGACTCGATCTACTACGCGACCGTCTCGCTGTCCACGACCGGCTACGGCGACATCACCCCCGCGTCGCCGTCGGCCCGGCTGATCAACGTCCTGGTGATCACGCCGCTGCGCGTGCTGTTCCTGATCGTCCTGGTCGGTACCACCCTGGAGGTGCTCACCGACCGTTCCCGGCAAGCTCTCAAGATCCAAAGTTGGAGGTCCAGGGTGCGCGACCACACGGTCGTCATCGGGTACGGCACCAAGGGGCGCTCCGCGGTCACCGCGCTGCTCGGCGAGGGCACGGAGGCCACCCAGATCGTCGTCGTCGACACCGACCACGAGGCACTGGAAGCCGCGTCCGCGCAGGGCCTGGTCACCGTGCACGGCTCCGGCACCCGCTCGGACGTGCTGCGGCTGGCAGGCGCGTCCAGGGCGAAGGCCATCGTGGTCGCGGCCAACCGCGACGACACCGCGGTGCTGGTCACGCTGACCGCTCGCGAGCTCGCGCCGAAGGCCCAGATCGTGGCGGCGGTGCGCGAGGCGGAGAACGTCCACCTGCTGCGCCAGTCCGGCGCCGACTCGGTCGTGGTCTCCAGCGAGACGGCGGGCCGCCTGCTCGGCATGGCCACCTCGACGCCGTCGGTGGTGGAGATGTTCGAGGACCTGCTCACCCCCGACGCCGGGCTGGCCATCTCCGAGCGCGACGTCGAGCCCAGCGAGGTCGGCGGCTCCCCCCGGCACATCTCCGACATCGTGCTCGGCGTCGTGCGCGACGGGCGGCTCTACCGGGTCGACGCGCCCGAGGCCGACGCCGTCGAGACGGGGGACCGGTTGCTCTACGTACGCAAGGTGACACCGGCTGGCGAGCACTAGTCCCGGGGAGTCTGGGAGCATCCTCCCCGTGGTCGCTCGCCCTGCCCCTGTGCGTTGGGGTCTGATCCTGCTCGTCGTCGGCCTTGTCGGACTCGGCGCCGCCCTCGTCGTGTGGGGGCTGCCGCTGGTCACGGGCTCGTCGTCGGGTGATCTCGCCCCGACCCGCCGTGTGCCTGCCACCGTGGTCTCCCCGGTGGCGTGCGGCTCGCAGGCGCGCGACGGCATCGAGCTGCGCGTGGACGGGCTGCCGATGCGCGCCAAGCTCGACGCGTGCGGCAGCCGTGAGGGCGAGCGGATCGAGGTCGAGGTGCCGCAGAAGCTGCCGGCCGACACCGACAACCTGGTCGTCCAGGTGGTCGGCACCGGGCAGGCGAGCAGCGGCCTCGGCCAGCGGCTGCGCGCGGTCCTGTGCACCGTCGCCGGGGTCGCGGGCGCGATCTACGCGCTGCTGCTCGCCGGGCGCGGACGACGGCGCCCGACCGCGGGCCAGCCGGCGTGATCACCGACTGATCACCCCCTGGTCACGCCGGGAACCCGGAGCGCGGGCAGCACGTCGGAGCGGGAAATTTCGCCCGCTCGCCGTGAGGAGTCCGATGCCGCACCACACCGCGCGGGCCCGGACGCTGGTCCGCCTGACAACGGGCGAGTTCGACCGCGGCTGGCGCGCCCTCGGCTTGGGACAGCTGCCGGAGCCCTTCGCCCACCTCGGCGGTCGCGGCCCGGTGCCGCCCGGTCCGGTGGACGCGCCGCTGCGCGACCTGCTGACCCTGTTGGCCACCGGCCGCCACGAGCTGCACGCCACGCTGCGCCAGGAGCCCGGGCGCAGGGCGATGGCGGCGGCCGCGGGCGACTCGGGCGTGCTCGCGGTGTGCGACGGTGACCGGATCACCCTCAGCACGATCTTCGGGAAGGCGCTGACCAGGACGATCGTCACGGCGATGCCCGCGATGCGTGGCGGCCCCGGTCGCTCGGTGAGCCTGCCGAGCGCGGTGTTCGACGCGGCCTGCGCCGCGGGTGACGACCTCACCAGGAGCCTGGTGGAGCGCAAGGTGAGCACCGCGGACGCGACCATGATCGGCGAGATGCTCAGCGGGGTGGTCGGTGGTGGCCAGTTCACCTCGGCGGTGCGCGACACCCTCAACCGCAGGAAGCGCGGGAACCACGCGGTCGCCTTCGTGGACACCGAGCACGGCCGCTACCTGATCGAACAGCGAGCCACCTACAACGGCCCTGCCTGGACCACGATCGCGCCGGGTGGCATAGCCCGCCTCACCAACCAGGTCGGCAGGCTCCTCACCGACACCGCCCGCACCAGCGGCCTCGACTGATCCGGTCCCGGACCGGGTTCAGCTGACCTCGGCGGAGGAGGCGGTCCAGGTGTTGCAGGAGGCGGTGCGGTTGTCCTTGTGACCGCGCTTCGCCCAGGCCGCCTGGTTGCTGGCCTTGCCGTGCGTGCTGCCCTGGACCGAGGTGTCGTCCATCCGGCGGAAGTCCGCGACGCCGTTGTCCGCCAGCGACTTCGTCACCGAGCCTCGGCCGGAGGTGGCCGCGAAGAACATGCCGGCGAAGCACGTCGCCTGCATCTCGATGCGGCGCGAGGTCTCGCGGCCCGCTGGGGTGGACTCACCGGCGTCGATCTGCTGGCGGTTGGCCGCCGAGAGCATGCCGCTGACCGCCTGGACGTGGTGGCCGTACTCGTGCGCCAGCGTCGCCAGGTGACCGGAGGCGGCTGCCTTGCCGGAGCCGTAGTTGCGCTGGAGCCTGGTGATCGGCATGTAGATCGTGAAGTTGGCGCCGCAGTACATCGCGATCGCCTCGTCCTCGTTCGGCGGCTCTCCGCAGGGGTTGCGGGGCAGGTCCGGCGAGGTGTCCAGCTTGGCCTGGTGCACCGGCAGGTTGGTCGCCTGCAGCACCGGCGACCACGCGGCCTCCAGGCACTTCAGCCCCGCCGCGTAGTAGTCGTGCAGCTGCTCCGCGGTGCGGCCGAACGCGGGCAGCTCGCAGTCGGTCGGGCCGAGGCCGAGCCCCTCCGCGAGCAGCGGGTGGTCGGCGAGGCGGTACTTCGGCCGCGCCATGGGCTTCTCGTCCTCGGGGGCGCGGGAGGTGCTCGTGAGTGGTCCCGCCAGTCCTGGGTCGCCGATGTCCGGCTCCGATCCCCAGGTGCGCGCCAGCCCGGCGAACCCGAGCGTGCCCGCGAGCAGACCGGCCACGACGAGGGTGATCACCAGCGGCGAGTTGCCGCGCCTGCGGTAGTGCGCTGTCGGGTCCTCCAGCGGCGGCTCGACTGGCTCTGTCATCGTCGGGGCCTCCACAAGCCGGTTCGGTCGGACCGAAGACGCACGTCCCCGGGGCCAAGCCATGGCGCTTCAAAGCATAGGCGGATGCAGGGGGCGTGTGCGGGCATAGGCTTGCGGTCATGGCCCAACCCCAGCTTCACCGGTTCACCCTGCCCAACGGGTTGCGGGTGCTCCTGGCTCCGGATCCCTCAGCTCCGGTCGTCGGCGTCAGCGTGCACTACGACGTGGGATTTCGTTCCGAGCCGGAGGGGCGGACCGGCTTCGCCCACCTGTTCGAGCACCTGATGTTCCAGGGCAGCGAGAGCCTGGAGAAGCTCGCCCACTTCCGCCACGTGCAGGGCTCCGGCGGCACCTTCAACGGCTCGACGCACCAGGACTACACCGACTACTACCAGGTCACCCCGTCCGCGGCGCTGGAGCGGATGCTGTTCCTGGAAGCCGACCGGATGCGCGCTCCGAAGATCACCGAGGAGAACCTGCGCAACCAGGTGGACGTGGTGAAGGAGGAGATCCGCCTCAACGTGCTGAACCGGCCGTACGGCGGGTTCCCGTGGATCACCCTGCCGCCGGTGCTGTACTCCAGCTTCGCCAACGCGCACAACGGTTACGGCGACTTCGCCGAGCTGGAGGAGGCCACGCTCGACGACTGCGCGGCGTTCTTCGACACCTACTACGCGCCCGGCAACGCGGTGCTGACGGTGACCGGTGAGTTCGAGGTCCAGCCGACCATCGACCTGGTGCACAAGCACTTCGGCGACGTGCCGGCGCGCCCGGTGCCGCCGCGGCCGTCGTTCTCCGAGCCGCTGCCCACCACCGAGCTGCGCGGCGAGCACGTCGACCGGCACGCGACGCTGCCCGGACTGACCGTGGGCTACCGCCTGCCGGACCCGAGCACCGACATGAACGCCTACCTGGCGTACATGGTGTTGTCCTCGTTGCTCAGCGACGGTGACTCCGCGCGGTTGGTGCAGCGGCTGGTGCACTCCGACGAGCTGGTGATCGAGGTCAGCGCGCGCTGCGGGCTGCTCGGCAGCTCGTTGGACGCCCGCGACCCGGACACCTTCGCCGTCGTGGCGATCCACCCCGGGCAGGTCGAGCAGGCCCGCGTGCTGGGCGCGATCGACGAGGAGCTGGAGAAGCTGGCCGCGCACGGCCCCGACACCGACGAGCTGGCCAGGATCACCGCGCGGTGGGCGGCCACGCTGCACGGCGCGCACGACCGGTTGACCTCGCGCACCTTGAACTACGGCTCCGCCGAGCTGCTGTTCGGCCGTGCCGAGCTGATCGGCGAGCTTCCCGGGCTGATCGCGGGAGTCACCCCCGACGACGTGGCGAAGGCGGCCAAGGGCCTGCGCCCCGACTCCCGCGCCGTGCTGACCCTGACCCCCGCAGGAGGCGAGCAGTGAGTATCCCTACCGCGCACCGCACCGCCGAGGCGATCGGGCGCACCGAGGCCGGTCCGCGCCCGCTGCCCGAGCTGGTCACGCAGAGCACGGCAGTCGAGCCCGAGCTCGTGGACACGGTGCTGGACAACGGACTCCGCGTCATCGTCGCGCGGCGCTCGACCGTGCCGATGGTGGAGTTCCGCCTCAACATCCCGTTCGCGGGAGACCGCCCTGAGCACGCCGCGCAGGCGGAGCTGCTGTCCGCGACGCTGCTCTCCGGCACCGCCCGCCGCAGCATGGTCGAGCTCGACAGCGACCTGGCGCGGGTCGGTGCGGCGCTGAGCGTCGGCGTCGATCCGGAGCACCTTTCCCTGTCGTGGAGCGGACTCGTCAGCGGACTGGACCTCCAGCTGGACGTGCTCGCCGACCTGCTGACCGCCGCGGCCTACCCCGAGCAGGAGGTCTACCGCGAGCGCGAGCGGCTGGTCAGCTCGATCTCGCTGATGCGCAGCCAGCCGGGCACGATCGCCAGGGAAGCCTTGCAGCGCCACCGTTACGGCGACCACCCGTTCACCAGGGAGGTGCCGACCGAGGAGGACGCCACCGCCGTCACCGTCGAGGACGTCCGCGAGCTGCACCGCCGAGCCGTGCTACCGCGTGGCTCGGTGCTCGTGGTGGTCGGCGATGTCGAGCCCCGGCGCGCGGCCGACGAGATCGCCGCGAAGCTCGCCGGATGGCACTCCGACGCCAGCGCGGTGGAAATGCCGCAGCTGCCGGACATCGCGGGCGGCGACCTGTGCCTGGTGGACCGGCCGGGGGCCGTGCAGTCGCAGCTCCGCTTCAGCACGCAGGCGATTCCGCGCACCGACCCGCGTTATCCCGCGTTGCAGATGGCCAACGTGGCCTTCGGCGGCTTCTTCTCGTCGCGGTTGGTGGAGAACCTGCGCGAGGACAAGGGCTACACCTACTCGGTGCACTCGATGTTCGAGTTCACCCCGGGCAAGGCGACCCTGCTGCTCAGCGGGGACACCGCGAGCGAGGTGACCGCGCCCGCCGTGCTCGAAGCCCGGTACGAGCTCGGCAGGATGTGCCTCGTGCCCCCGACTGAGTCCGAAGTGGACACCGTGCGCCGCTACCTCGTCGGCTCGCTGTCGATCGGTGTCTCCTCGCAGGCCGGTCTGGCCAGCAACCTCGCGGGCATGGCGGCCGTCGGCCTCGGCCCGGAGTGGCTGTGGGCGCACCCGGACCGGCTTCGCCAGGTCACCGTCGAGCAGGTCGCCGAGGCCGCGATGGAGTTCTTCCGGCCGACCGCGTGGACCGGGGTCGTCGTCGGGGACGCGGCGGCACTGGAGGCTCCGCTGCGCGCACTCGGGGGTGTCGTCCTCCCGTGACCGGAGCCGACTTCGTGCTTGACGGCCTCCCCGCGCTCTCTCGGTCCACTGTGGACCGTGCGGACGCGTTGCGGGACAACGCCGAACGGCTTGCCAAGGGGTGGGAGGAAGCCAGGCTCGTCGTCATCGACGAGCGTGGCCGCGCCCGGCTGGCCGGTGACGTGCTGCACCTCGGGTGGAGCGGCGAGCTCGGCGACGCGCCCGTCGACGGTGCGGTGTTCCTCGGCGAGGAGAACGAGGTCGCCTACTGGGCGGTGCGCGGCCCCGGTGCGGACGACTGGCAGGACCTGCGCATGTGCGGGGCGCTGCTCAACGACACCGACGCGGGTCTGATGACGGCGGCGGTCGGACTGCTCGCGTGGCACGACCTCAGCAACTTCTGCGCGCGCTGCGGTGCGCCGACCGAAGCCGTCCGCGCCGGATGGGCTCGCGAGTGCACCGGCTGCGGGCGGGAGGAGTACCCGCGCACCGATCCCGCTGTGATCTGCCTCGTGCACGACGGGGATTCCCATGTGCTCCTCGCGCGTCAGCCGATCTGGCCCGCGGAGCGCTACTCGGTGCTCGCCGGGTTCGTCGAGGTCGGCGAGTCACTGGAGGCGTGTGTCGTCCGCGAGGTCGGCGAGGAGGTCGGCGTCGCCGTCCGCGACGTCCGGTACCTCGGCAGCCAGCCGTGGCCGTTCCCGCGCTCGCTGATGGTGGGCTTCGCCGCCCTCGCTGACCGGGACGCGCCGCTCGCCCCGGCGGAGGGCGAGATCGAGCACGCCAAGTGGGTGCACCGCGACGAGGTCCGCGCGGCCTTCGAGGCGGGTGGCGCGGTCCCCGGGCTCGGCCTTCCGGGCGCGAGCTCGATCGCGCACCGGATGCTCGGCGCCTGGGCGAACGTCCGGTCGTGAAACGGGATCCCCCCTCGCCGTGCCGCGCGTCACCTCGGCGCGCGGCCTCTGCGAGTATGAGGCCGTGGGTGACTCGGAGCGTGGAGACCAACTGAGCGAAGGACTGACGCAGGGGCTCGATCCGGAGCAGCGGGCGGCGGTGCACGCGCCGCGCGGTCCCGTGTGCGTGCTCGCGGGCGCGGGCACCGGCAAGACCAGGACGATCACCCGCCGCATCGCGCACCTGGTCAACCACGGTCACGTCGCCGCGGGACAGGTCCTCGCGGTCACGTTCACCGCGCGCGCTGCGGGGGAGATGCGCACCAGGCTCCGCGCGCTCGGCGTGCACGGGGCGCAGGCGCGGACCTTCCACGCCGCCGCGCTGCGCCAGCTCCGCTACTTCTGGCCTAGGGTCGTCGGCGACGCGCCGTGGGAGCTGCTCGACGGCAAGCTCCGGCTCGTCGGCCAGGCCGCGCAGCGCGCGGGCGCGCCGACCGACCGCGAGTCCCTGCGCGACTTCGCGAGCGAGATCGAGTGGGCCAAGGCCTCGCTGATCAGCCCGGACGACTACGGCACGGCCACCGCGAAGATCGGAAGGGACATCCCGGGCCCCTCGGAGCAGGTCGCCGCCGTGTACGCGGGTTACGAGACGCTCAAGACCCGCGCGCGGTCGCTGGACTTCGACGACCTGCTGCTGCACACCGCCGCCGCGCTGGAGGAGCACAACGAGGTCGCCGCGGAGTTCCGCGACCGCTACCGCTGCTTCGTGGTGGACGAGTACCAGGACGTCACCCCGCTCCAGCAGCGCGTGCTCGACGCCTGGCTCGGTGCCAGGGATGACCTCACCGTGGTCGGCGACGCGAACCAGACGATCTACTCCTTCGCCGGCGCCTCCCCCCGGCCGCTGCTGGACTTCTCCAAGCGCTTCCCCGAGGCGACCGTCGTCCGCCTCGAACGCGACTACCGCTCCACCCCGCAGGTCGTCGCGCTGGCCAACAAGGTCATCGGTGCCGCGCGCGGCCGCCCCGCGGGCTCCCGGCTCCAGCTGATCGGCCAGCGGCCGGACGGGCCGCAGCCGCACTTCGCGGAGTTCGACGACGAGACGGCGGAGGCCAGGGCCGTCGTCCGGCGGGTCCGCAAGCTGATGGACGCGGGCGTGGCCGCCAGCGAGATCGCCGTCCTCTACCGGGTCAACGCGCAGTCCGAGGTCTACGAGCAGGCGCTCAGCGAGGCCGAGATCCCGTACCAGGTGCGCGGCGGCGAGCGGTTCTTCCACCGCCCCGAGGTCCGCCAGGCGATGCACGTGCTGCGCGCCAACAGCGACTTGGAGGTCGGTGCGAACACGCTGCCCGACGTGGTGCGCAAGCTGCTCGCCACGATCGGCCTCACCGACGAGCCGCCCGCGGGTGGCGCGATGCGGGAGAAGTGGGAGTCGCTGCTCGCGCTCGTCGAGCTCGCCGAGGAGTTCGCCGCCGCGGTGCCCGATGCCGATCTCCCGCGTTTCGTCGCCGAGCTCCTGCTTCGGGCGGAGGCGCAGCACCCGCCGACGGTGGAGGGGGTGACCCTGGCCTCGCTGCACGCGGCGAAGGGCCTGGAGTGGGACGCCGTCTTCCTGGTCGGCCTGACCGAGGGAACGCTGCCGATCCAGCACGCGGTCTCCGACAGTTCGGGCCAGTCCGAAGCGGTCGAGGAGGAGCGCAGGCTCTTCTACGTCGGGGTCACCCGTGCCCGTGAGCACCTCTGGCTGTCGTGGGCACTGGTGCGTTCCGCCGGTGGTGGACGCCCTCGCCGCCGCAGCCGCTTCCTCTACGGGCTCGTGCCCGACGACCACCCGGCGGCCCTGCCGGCCAAGGGCACCGTCGCGGGCGCCTCGTCGTTGCGCAGGGACGCCGCCAAGCCGGTGTGCAGGACGTGCGCCGGACCGTTGATCGGCAGCGTCGCGGTCAAGCTCGGCAGGTGCGCCGCCTGTCCGTCCGATGTGGACGAACTGTTGCTCGACCGGCTCCGGTTGTGGCGCGCCGACCGCGCGAAGCAGCTCAAGGTCCCGGCCTACGTGGTGTTCACCGACGCGACCCTGATGGCCATCGCGGAGCAGCGTCCGACCACGGTCGCAGGGCTGGTAGCCATCTCGGGTATTGGCGCGTCGAAGCTGGACAAGTATGGTTCCGACGTGCTCGATCTCGTGCACGCTGGGGGTTCGGACGGTGACCGCTCGGTCACTGGAACGGGCGATTGAAGACCAACTCGAATAAATCGGTTGCACGCCCTGGCACACGAGACATAGCCTGCAAAGGACGGAGCCCAGGCTCCTGACATCAACTTGATCAGGCCCGGTCACGGGCCCGCGAATGCCCTCGGAAGGAGGTGGTCCCAGTGAAGAACATCAGGAATCTCTCGCTCGTGGACTACCCCTTGGCCGGGGGCATTGGCATGTCCGCGCCCGTTGGCGGCGGCGTGAAGTTCAGGGGTGGCGCGTGGACCATCGCCGCCCCAGGCGCTCTGAAGCCGGAGGGGACGACTCTGTCCTCCGCCGCTGCCGCCGCGCTCCACGTGGGCCGTGAGAACCAGTTCGCCGTTGATGCTCAGCAGATCGTCCGTGCTTGCACGTCCGTACCAGTGGACCGAAGTCCCTGACGCCAGTCAGGACAGGCTCACGAAGGCCGCGGACCGCAAGTCGGTTCGCGGCCTTCGTCATTTCCGCACAAAGAAAACACAGCAACAACCGAGGAGAACACTGTGTTGACCGCGACCGTTCCGCTCAGCGGAGCGATCCCCGAGGTCGGGCTCGCCCCCGACTGCGGAACCGCCGACGTGTTCGACGCGGCGGGCAACCTGCCCTGCCGGGTCGACGACGCGGACCTCTGGTTCGCGGAGGCGCCCTCCGACCTCGACCGTGCGAAGTCCCTGTGCGTGGGCTGCCCGGTCAAGGCCGAGTGCCTCGCCGGAGCGCTGGCACGGCGTGAGCCGTGGGGTGTCTGGGGAGGTGAGATCTTCGAGCGTGGCGCGGTGATCGCGCGCAAGCGGCCCCGTGGCCGTCCGCGCAAGGAGGTCAGCGTCGGCGCCACCGCCGGCGTCACCACGAAGCAGGAGGCAGCCGCATGAACGACCACATCTACTTCAACGCGATGACCAGCAACGACCTTCACCAAAGGGTGGCTTCGAAAATGTTTCTGCACGAGCATCTAACCCGTCAACGAATGCGGGAGGCGGAGCACTCCGCCGCGCACGAGCGACAAGCCCGTCGCCTTTCCGCCGCGCAGCGCTGGCAGTGGCTGGCCTCCGTGGCGAACCGCCGGGCGGCGCGGCACACCGCCTCGCTCTGATGGTGGGGGCGGGCCGAACCCGTTCCGCCCCAACAAGATCCACACAACGTCATCGACCGTGAACTGACGGGCGTCGTCCTCATCGGGACGGCGCCCGTCGTCGTTGTGCGGCCCCGATGCTTGCTGATCAGCCGGAAACAAGGACAAGCCGTGCGGGTGTTCCGCGGCGACGAGCACCCGAAATCGGTAGTGCCCGTCAGTACGGTCAGCCCATGGGTTCCCACGCGCACGCACACGACAACATCGACTGGCCGAGCAAGCTCGCCGAGCTTCGCCGGGCCGACCGGCTGAGCGCACCAGCGCGCGCGGAGGTCGCCGCGAAGCTGATCGACGACGGCGTGCGCACCGTGATCGACATGGGGTCGGGTTCCGGTGGCTGGGCGGCGTCCTTCGCCGAGGCACTGCGCACGTCTGGCGCCTCCGGCGCGACCCTCGTCCTGGTCGACGCCGTCCCCGAGCTGCTGGCCGCCGCCGAGCAGAGCGTCCGCGCCGCGGCCGGTTCCGAGGTCGAAGTCGTTGCCGTGCACGGCGATGCCGCCTCGCCGGAGCTGGCCGGGCAGCTTCCCCCTGCCGACCTCGTGTGGGCCTCGCACGTCGTGCACCACCTGCCCGACGAGCAGCAGGGCGTTCGGAACCTGGCCGCGTCGCTCGCGGAAGGCGGCAGGCTCGCGCTCGCCGAGGGCGGGCTCGCGCCTCGCTTCCTGAACACCATCGGCCTGGGCGAGCCCGGTCTGCAGCAGCGGCTGGACATCGCGAAAACCCAGTGGTTCGTGTCGATGCGCGCGGAGATGGCGGGTTCTGTCCAGCTGAACGTCGGCTGGAGCAGTGTTCTCCGCGACGCCGGGCTCACCGACGTGACCGCGTTCAGCTATCTCCTCGACCGGCCCGCGCCGCTGAGCGAGGACGACCGCCACACCGTGCTCTCCCGCGTGCGCTGGCTGCGCGACACCACCGAGGGCTGGTGCTCCGCCGAGGACACCGCGCTGCTGGACCGCCTGCTCGACCCGGCCGACGAGGTGTACCTCGGGGGCCGAGCGGACCTGTTCTGGTTGCAGGCCAACACCGTGCACCTCGCCCGCCGGCCGGTCGCGTAGCCTTCGGGCGCATGAGCGAACCCGCCGCCTGCCACCGCTGCGGCACCCAGCGCGACCTCGACGGCGACCCGGCGGGCGCGCTGGCCTGGGTCAGCGACCGGGACAACGGTCGCACCCGCTGGCTGTGCCCGGCCTGTGCCAGGGCCCACGTGCGCGACATCGAGAGCAAGCTGCCCAGCGAGTGGTGGGCCTGATCCCGCTCAGTCCTCGCCGGTCCCGGTGTCCTCGTCGTCCTCGGCGAAGCCGGGCTGCCAGCGCGTGACGATCTCGCGCGCGGGCACCTCCGCGTCCAGCTGGCACAGGATGCCGATGGAACCCATCGTCACCCGGTGGATCAGCAGGTAGTTCGGCGGCAGGTTCAGGAACCGCCCGGTGCGGAAGTCCGCGCCGCGCAGGTTGCTGATCCGCTCGGCCTGCGACTGCAACCAGCTCCTGGTGAAGCGGAACCGCTCGCCGTGCATCGGCTCCACGAACGGCGTGAAGTAGTCGAGCACGTCCTGCGGGGCCAGCTCGGTCTCCTGGCCGAGGAAGCGCTCCTGGCGCAGCAGCTCGACCAGGTCCTCCGACCGGTCCTGCAACGCCAGCCTGCTCAGCACGCCCAGCGTGTGCGGCAGCCCCTCCGGCAGGCGGGCGACCGCGCCGAAGTCGATCACGCAGAGCCTGCCGTCCGGCAGCGTCATGAAGTTGCCGGGGTGCGGGTCGGCGTGCAGCAGACCGGTCCGCGCGGGCGCGGAGAAGTGGAACACCGAGAGCAGGTAGCCCGCGGCGTCGCGCTGCTCCCGGGTGCCGTCCTTGATCGTCGCCGACAGCGGTGTGCCCTCGACCCACTCCGAGACCATCACCTTGGGCGCGCTCGCCACCACCCTGGGCACCAGGATCTGGTCGTCGCCCTGGAAGCCCGCGGCGAAGGCCCGCTGGTTGTCGGCCTCGATGCGGTAGTCCAGCTCCTCGACCATGCGCTCGCGCAGCTCGGAGAGCAGCGGTTTGACCTCCAGCCCCGGGATCAGCGCGCGGAAGAGGCGGGAGAAGCGCTCCAACTGGCGGAGATCGGCCAGCAGTGCCTCGTCCGCGCCGGGGTACTGCACCTTGACGGCGACCTCGCGGCCGTCGTGCCACGTCGCCCGGTGCACCTGACCGATGCTCGCCGCCGCCGCGGGCACCTCGTCGAAGGAGGAGAACCGCTTCTCCCAGGACCGGCCGAGCTGCTCGGCGAGCACCCGGTGCACCGTCTTCGCGGGCAACGCGGGCGCGGCGGACTGGAGCTTGGTCAACGCCTCCCGGTACGGGGCGGCCATCTCCTCGGGCACCGCCGCCTCGAACACGCTCAGCGCCTGGCCGAACTTCATGGCCCCGCCCTTGAGCTGGCCGAGGACCGCGAACACCTGCTCGGCCGTCTTGGCGGAGAACTCGGCGCTGATCTCGTCGGAACTGCGCCCCACGAGTCGCTTGCCCCATCCGGCGGCGACTCGTCCCGCGGCACCGAGCGGCAGGCTGGCGAGTTTCGCCGTGCGGTGCACGGCACGACGCGGGATCTCTGTCACCGGTTGATTCTCTCCTGACAGCCCCGCCGGACGCAGCCGTTTCCCGGCTCGGCCCTCGCCGGGCCGCTGACCTCCTGACGCGTCCGAGTGGTGCGAGAAGGGTCTGAGTTGCGTGTCTACATATAAACAGACCCCCCTTCGCTCCCGCCACAACCACATCGGTGATGGGGCGGGCACGAACGGCGGAAAGCCTGTGCCCGCACCGGATCCAGCTCGATCGCGGCGTTCCACGTCGGCGGCGCCTCGGCCCCGCCGCGCAGGTGGCCCAGCGCCAGCAGCACCTGTCCCGCTGCGAACACCGCGGCACCGTGCGCGCAGACCAGCTCCTCCGGCGGCGACAGGCCGCCGAGCTGGCCCGCCACAACGGCCCAGCCGGGGTCCCGGTCGCCGCGCCAGTGGTCGGCGCAGGTCAGGCAGCTGCTCCGGCCGGGGCTGACCAGCGGGCCGACGTGCGCGCTGGCCTCGTGCAGCTCCACCGCCAGGTGGGAGACCCCGCGCGACATCAGGTCGGAACGCAGGTCCTGGTCCCGGACGGCCGCCCCGGTGAGCACCACGAAGTCCGGCGTCGACCGGGACCGCTTCGCGACCTTGCGCACCGATCCGATCCCGGCCGAGCGCAGCAGTGACGCCAGCGCGTCGGTGACCCGGCCCGTTCCGTGCACGGTCACCGCGGCCCGGCCGCGCTCGGCGAGCACGTCGGAGCACGCGCGCCCGGTCCGCAGCGCCCAGACCCCCGCGTCGACGGCGAGCCCCGGCGGGGGTTCCCGCTCGGAACCCCCGGAGCCACTGGCCGGGCTCGGAGCGCCGTCGCGGTCGAGCACGCCCGCGCGGGACAGCGCGGTGAGCAGGCCCGCGAGGTCGGACCGCGCGGTGGTCCCGCCGTCCGGAGCGCCGGTGGCGAGCAGGTGCTGGAGCGTGTGCCTGCCGTCGAGCTCGCGCAGGACGCGGACCAGGTCCGGGGAGAGCCGGTCGACCACCACGGCGTAGCGCGGGTCGAGACCGATCTGCACGGTGCCCTCCCCGCGCCACAGAACGGGCAGGCCGGGCAGCAGCCGGGGGCGCTTGGGCAGGGGAGCGGGGTGGGTTCCGGTTGCGTTCATGGCATCGACAGTCGCACCGGGGAAGACCGTCGGCAAAACGGTTGTCCACAGGATCGCGAAGTTGTCCACAACCTGTGGGAAGAGCTTGACAGCCTCGGCAACCGCGCAGGATTGGTTACGGAGAGTGGCCTTCGGGCCCCGTGGACCGAAGGCCACCCCCGAGGAAACCTCTTGCTACGACGCCTTGCCGAGGATCCGGGTCATCTTGGTGCCGCACGTCGGGCAGGTGCCCTTCGCCATCCGGCGACCGTTCTTCTCTTCCACTTCTCCCTGGAAATCCCGCTTCTCACGGCACTTGACGCAGTAGCCGTTGTACGACTCCGCCACGGCTTCCTCCCTTGCTCGGACGGCCCCCGCGGTGAGACGGGAGCACCGTGAGCACGTCTCACCGTCCGTGCTCGCGACTCGGCGCCACGCTACCTGTGCATCTATGTAGATGCGCGCATGACACGTCCAACGTGTGATTGCGCCGGGAGGTGCGGGCAAACCGCAGCAGGCTGTCGGTCCCTCGTCGTAGCGTGCTCCTCGTGACACAGGCGGAAGTTGAAGTCCGTCGAAGCACGCGACGACGGCGCACGGTCACCGCGTACCGCGACGGAGACAAGGTCATCGTGCTCATCCCGGCGAGGATGAGCAGGTCGGAAGAGGAGCACTGGGTCGCCGAGATGCTGGCCAGGCTCCAGCGCAGCGAGACCAAACGGCGCTCGCCAGCCCGGCAGTCGGACGAGGCGCTGCTGCTGCGCTGCGCCAACCTCTCCGCCCGCTACCTGGGCGGGAAGGCGAACCCGGCGAGCGTGCGGTGGGTGCCGCCGATGCGCACCCGCTGGGCGTCCTGCACGCCGAGCGACCGCACCATCCGGATCAGCGAACGGCTCCGCGACGTGCCGTCCTGGGTGCTCGACTACGTGCTGGTGCACGAGCTGACCCACCTGCTCGTGCCCGGCCACGGACCGCGGTTCTGGGAGCTGGTGCGCAACTACCCGCGCACCGAGCGGGCCGTCGGCTACCTGGAGGGGCTGGCCGCGGCGGCCGGATGGGAGATCGAGGCCGAGGACTGAGCCCGGTCAGTCCGGCAGCACCACCCGGTCGATCCCGCGAGCCGCGAGGTAGCGCAGGTCCGTGCTGCGGCCCTGCCGGACGATCGCAGGCCGGACACCCTGGTCCACCAGCTTCGCCCAGGCGAGGAGGAACGACAGCCCGGGAACGGCGCCGTCGGGCAGGACCAGGGCGACCGGGCGGGGCAGCTCCCGGGGCGGGTGGTGGTCGAACTCCCGCGCCAGCCGCGCCACCACCGCGCCGATCGGCTTGCGGTCGCCGCGTCGGGAGAGCAGGCCGAGGTCGTACTCCAGCGGGTTGAAGCCGGTGAGCCGGGGGCTGAGGTCGTGCGAGCACCACCAGGTGATCCCGAACAGCTGGCCGCAGGCGGCCATGTTCCTGATGGAGCGCTCGGTCCACTCGGGGATGACCGCGGCGTCCATCCACTTCGTGGACACCCCGGTCTCCTCGATCCACACCGTTCGGCGCAGGTCGGTGTGGAAGGCCTTGAGCAGCTCGACGAAGTACTCGGAGTAGTGCAGCGAGGGCGTGGACAGCGGTCCGTACCGCTGGATGACGTTGGTCCAGCCCGCCCAGGTGTGGCAGGCGGTCGCGGTGCCGCTGGTGGCAAGCCCCTCGCGGGTGAAGTAGGCGTCGTTGAGCCACGGGTAGTGGTCGATCCCGGACACGTGCAGCCTGCCGGGCGCGACGCGTTCGCAGGTGGCGAACAGTGCCGTGTGCCACGCGTCGCCCTGCTCGGGGGTGATGTTCATGCCCAGGGGCTGGGCGAACCAGTTGACCTCGTTGGACAGGTCGAAGCCGAGGAAGCGGCGGTGGGCGCCGACCCGCGCCGCGATGGCTTCGAGCAACGCGTGCTGCCCGGCGAGCGCCACCGGGTCGGTGAAGATGTTCCTGGTCCTGCCGGTGCTGTTGTCGATCAGCCACGGTGGCACGAACAGGAACCCGCTCAGCGCGCCGTTGAACACGGTGACCTCGACGTCGAGCCGGACGGTGTCGGCGAGGTCGAGCAGCTCGGCGAGCCGGTCCAGCATCTCGCCGCGCACGTGCCCTGCGTTGGGCTGGAAGTCGGGCCAGAGGCACATGATCCGGATGTGGTCCACGCCGAGGCCCGCGATGTCGGCGAGGTCGCGGGTGATCGAGGCGCGGTCCCAGTCCGACCAGCTGAACCACCAGTTCCGGCTGGGCACGTAGTTCACGCCGAGCCGGACGCGGCGCTTCGTCGAGCCCCCGCCGAGCGCTCCCGCCACCGGTGCGGCTGCCATGCCGTGCAACACGGTTCTTCTGTCCACAGTGGACAAGCGATCGGGCTCCATCGAGCCTCCCGAGGCTGACATCGTTGTCGCGGCGGCGAAAACCAGCCTCGTGCCCCTCGACCGGCGCGGTCAAGCGCCGATCGAGGGGAGGACTCGGCTCAGCTGTCCTCCTCGGGCGCGTTGCCCTCGGTGCGCTTGAGCTCGGCGATCGGGTCCACCGACGCCTCGCCCCAGCGCTCGGCGAACTCCAGCGGGTCGTCGAGGTCGGCGGAGGTGGGGATGAAGTCCGGGTGGTCCCAGACCGAGTCCCTGCCGGTGACCCCGTGCTTGTCGGTCATCAACCGCCACAGCCCGGCCGCCGCGCGCAGCCGCCTCGGCCGCAGCTCCAGGCCGACCAGCGTGGCGAAGGTCTGCTCCGCCGGGCCGCCACTGGCCCGCCTGCGGCGCAGGGTCTCCCGCAGCGCCTCCGCGCCGGGCAGCCGGTCACCGACCGCGTCCGCGACCACGACGTCCACCCAGCCCTCGACCAGCGCCAGCAGGGTCTCCAGCCGGGCCAGCGCGGCCTGCTGCTCCGGGGTGTTCTGCGGCTGGAGCACGCCGGACTGCATGACCTCCTCCAGCGCCTGCGGGTTGCTGGGGTCGATCTGGCCGGCGAGCCCCTCCAGGGCGGAGGTGTCGACCTTGATGCCCTTGGCGTACTCCTCGACCGTGCTCATCAGCCGCTGCCGCAGCCACGGCACGTGCGCGAAGAGCCGGTGGTGCGCGGCCTCCCGCACGGCGAGGAACACCAGCACCTCGCTGGCGGGCCTGCCGAGGCCCTCGGTGAACTTCTCGATGTTGGCGGGCAGCAGCGCGGCCGCGCCCTCCGGCCCGAGCGGCAGGCCGACCTCGGTGGAGGTCAGCACCTCGGAGCCCAGCTGCGCCAGGCTGCCGCCCAGCTGCGAGCCGAACGCGAGGCCGCCCATCTGCCCGACCATGGACAGCAGCGGACCCGCGGCCTGCTTGGCCTCCTCGGGCATCGCCTCCACCCAGGCGCCGGACATCTGCCGCGCCACCGGGTCGCACAGCCGCTGCCAGCTGGGCAGGGTGCTCTCCACCCAGTCACCCGCCGACCACGCCTTCGCCGTGCGCGCACCCGCGGGCAGCGCGGTCGCGGGGTCCAGCCACAGCTCGGCGAGGCGGACGGCGTCACCGACCGCGCTCTCCTGCTGGGAGGTCGGCCTGGTGGTGCCGCCGTTGCCGCCGAGCTGCTGCATGGCCAGCTGCTTGGCCAGGTCGTAGTTGACCGGCCCGCTCGATGAGCCCGCCTGGCTGAGCACCTGGCCCAGCTGGCTGAGCATCTGGCCGAGCTGGCTGATGTCGAAGCCCCCGGCGCCCGCGGCGCCGAACGGGTTCTGGCCGCCGGGCGGCACGAACCCCGGCGGCATGCCGGGCATGCCCTGCCCGAACCCGAACCCCTGGCCGTGGTCCTGGGGGCCTTGCTTGTTCTCTCCCTTGCGCTCCGGGTCCTTGTCGGGATCGGAGCCGCTGAACCCGAAGGGCAGATCGCTCATGTCATCCACGGTACGCGGCGCGCGGGTCCCGCACCCGGTCGCGGGGTGCGTGGACCCGTACGCTGTCGGCTTGTGACCCGCCGCACCTGGACCCTGTCACTGAGCGTTCTGCTCGTGCTCGTGCTCGGCTTGGTCGGAGGCTTCGTCCGGGTGCCGTACGTGGCGCTCGGCCCCGGCCCGACCTACGACACCCTCGGCAAGATCGGTGACACACCGGTCGTGCAGTTCGAGGGGCGCGACACCGCGGACTTCGGTGGACACCTGACGATGACCACCGTCGGCGTGACCGACGGCGTGACCCTCTTCGGCGCGCTCGGGCTGTGGGCGGGTGGCAGGTTCGCGCTGGTCCCGCGCGAGGAGATCTTCCCGCCGGAGAAGACCAAGCAGGAGGTCGACGCCGAGAACACCAAGGCGTTCGAGGACTCCCAGAACAGCGCCGAGGTGGCCGCGCTGCGGTACCTGAAGTACCCCAACAAGGTGCTCGTCGGCTCCGTCGTCACCAACGGTCCCGCGGACAAGGTGGTGCAGCCCGGCGACAAGCTGGTCGAGGTCAACGGGCAGCCCGCGACGACGTCGGACCAGGTGCGCGCCGCGCTGCAGGACACCAGGCCCGGCGAGCAGGTCACTGTTCGCTTTCAGCGCAACGAACAGTCCGGGCCGACCTCCGCGCAGGTGACCCTCGGGGAGCGCCCGGAGAAGGGGCCGGACCGCCCGACCTACGGCTTCCTCGGCATCACGCCGATCGACCGGCCCTCGGCGGACTTCCACATCAAGATCAGCCTCAAGGAGGTCGGCGGGCCGTCGGCCGGGCTGATGTTCGCACTGGCCATTGTGGACAAACTGACCCCCGGCAAGCTCAACGGCGGCATCTCGGTCGCGGGCACCGGCGAAATCAGCCAGGAGGGCAAGGTCGGCGCGATCGGCGGCATCCCGTTCAAGATGCGGGCCGCCAAGGACCAGGGGGCCGAGGTGTTCCTCGTGCCAGCCGACAACTGCGTCGAAGCGCGGCAGCGCGCGCCGGAGGGACTGCGGCTGGTCCGCGTGGAGACGCTCGCGGGGGCGGTGGAGTCACTGCAGGCGCTCCAGGAGGGCAAGCCCACGCCCGGTTGCTGAGCCAGGCGGCCCGGACGACGCCGAAGCGCCCGCGGGTGGTCCCGCGGGCGCTTCCGTGCTCACCGGTTACTCGGGTGCCTTGTCGTGCTGGAAGGTCGAGCGCAGCGCGTCGACCAGGTTGGGCGCGAGGTCCGGGTGCTCGATCAGCTCGTCGGCCTCCTCCGCCCCGCCGCTCTTGAGCCGCAGCAGGCAGACGCCGTTCTCGCCGTCGCGCAGCACGCCCGCGACCAGCCGGGCCTCCCGGCGCAGCGGGTGCTCGGCGATGAACTTCTCGGCCGCCGCCGGGTCGGCCTCCTCGTCCGGCAGGTCGGCCTCCGCCTCGGGCGGCAGCATCAGGATCTCCTGCGTCAGCACGCACCCGGCGACCGCGTCCGGCCAGACGATCCTGGCCAGCGTGGTGCCGAGGTCGTCCTCGGGCAGCGAGTCCTGCGCGATCGGGGTCAGCGTCGCCTCGGGGTCGATGCGCTCGGCGAGTCCGGGCTCCCGCTCGATCAGGTCGGCCGTCGGCACCAGCGCGAACAGCTGCGGCGGCTGGTCCCATCCGGCCGAGGCGACGAAGTCCTCGACCTCGCGCACCGCGGCGGGCAGCGCCGTGGAGAAGCTTCCGGATTCGGTAGGAGATCCCATACGGGCATGTTTTCATCCCCCCACGTGAAGGCCGCCACGGGAACCCGGAAGGGGCCTCGTAGAGTTGGACATATCGGGACGCGTGTCCGCGTCGTCGAACCTTCGTGCTCGCGTGCGTCCCGTCGCCCAGGAACCATCCCCTAGGAGCGTGCCACGTGGCCATGCGGCCCCCGGTCGGAATACCGAAGCTGTCCAAGCGCAGCCGGATCCTGCTCATCATCGGCGCGGTGCTGCTGGCAGTGGTCGTGGCCGCGTCCCGCCTGCTCGGCACCTATGTGAACTGGCTGTGGTTCGGCGAGGTCGGCTACCGCTCGGTGTTCAACACCGTGTTGTTCACCCAGATCGGCCTGTTCGTCGTGATGGGCTTGATCGTCGCCGGTGTGCTGATGCTCAACCTGACCATCGCCTACCGGTCCCGCCCGGTCTTCGTGCCGGTCAGCGGGCCGGACGACCCGGTGTCGAAGTACCGCTCGGTGATCATCCAGCGGCTCCGGCTCGTCGGGTTCGCCGTGCCGGTGGTCGCGTTCATCGCGGCGGGTGTCGCGGCGCAGGCCGACTGGCAGGTCGTGCAGACCTTCTTCAACGGTGAGAACTTCGGCATCACCGACCCCGAGTTCAACCTCGACATCGGCTTCTACGCCTTCGGCCTGCCGTTCTACACCTGGCTGATCTCCTGGGGCTTCGTGATCGTCGCCGCGTCCTTCGTCGGCGCCCTGGTCACCCACTACATCTTCGGTGGCATCCGGCTCGCCGGCCGCGGCGGCCAGCTCTCCGCGCCCGCGCGGATCCAGCTCGCCGTGCTCGCCGGCCTGTTCGTCCTGCTCTACGCGGCCTCGTACTTCTTCGACCGGTACGAGCTGCTGTTCTCCGGCAGGAACCCGAACTTCTACGGCGCGACCTACACCGACCTGCACGCGGTGCTGCCCGCCAAGCTCATCCTCACCATCATCGCGATCTTCTGCGCGGTGGCCTTCTTCGCCGCGGCCTTCCTGCGGGACCTGAAGATCCCGGCCATCGCCACCGTGCTGCTGGTGCTCTCCAGCCTGCTCGTCGGCGCGGCCTGGCCCGCGCTGCTGGAGCAGTTCTCGGTGCGCCCCAACGCGATCCAGAAGGAAGCGCAGTCCATCGAGCGCGCCATCGGGGCGACGCGGGACGCCTACGGACTGACCCAGGACAAGGTGACCTTCACCGAGTACCCGGGTCGTTCCGAGTCGACCCCGCAGGAGATCCGCAGCAACGCCAACAACCAGGGCACGATCTCCAACGTGCGGCTGCTCGACCCGAACGTGCTCGCGCGCACCTTCACCCAGCAGCAGCAGCGGAAGAACTTCTACGGCTTCGGCGACAAGCTGGACGTGGACCGCTACCGGGTCAACGGGCAGCTGCGTGACTACATCGTGGCGGTCCGCGAGATCGACCCGAAGAACCTCACCGAGAACCAGCAGAACTGGATCAACCGGCACCTGGTGTACACGCACGGCAACGGTTTCGTCGCCGCGCCCGCCAACACCGTGAACTCGGCGTTGCAGGACACCAGCGGCCAGGGCGGCTACCCCGTCTACACGGTGAGCGACACCAGCGGTCAGGGCGACATCAAGGTCGACCAGCCGCGGATCTACTACGGCGAGCTGGCCACCGACTACGCCATCGTCGGCGGCAAGGACGGCGGCAAGGACCGGGAGTACGACACCGACACCGCCTCCTACGGCTACACCGGCAAGGGCGGTGTCTCCCTCGGGAACCTGTTCAACCGCTTGGTGTTCTCGGCCGCGTACGGCGAGCGCAACATCCTGTTCTCCAGCTCCATCGGCGACGAGTCGAAGATCCTCTACAACCGGGACCCCCGGTCCAGGGTGAAGATGACCGCGCCGTGGCTGACCACCGACGGCGACCCGTACCCCGCCGTGATCGACGGCCGGATCAAGTGGATCGTCGACGGCTACACCACGCTGGAGAACTACCCCTACGCGCAGAAGACCCAGCTGAGCCAGGCGACGCAGACCTCGCAGGGGGTCCGCCAACCCGCGCAGACCTTCAGCTACATCCGCAACTCCGTCAAGGCCACTGTGGACGCCTACGACGGCACCGTGAACCTGTACGCGATCGACGAGAAGGACCCGGTGCTCAAGACCTGGATGAAGGTCTTCCCCGGCACCGTGAAGCCCAACTCCGAGGTCTCGATGTCGCTGCGCGAGCACTTCCGCTACCCGGAGGACCTGTTCAAGGTCCAGCGCGAGCTGCTGGCCCGCTACCACGTCAACAAGCCGGACGTCTTCTACTCCCAGAACGAGTTCTGGGACGTGCCGGACGACCCGACCGACGAGCAGCAGCCCACCACCCAGCAGCCGCCGCAGTCGCAGCAGCCGGGTGCTGCGGCCTCGCAGACCTCGGGCGGCAAGCTCCCGCCGTACTACGTGATCGCGCAGGCGCCGGGCCAGGACAAGCCGACGTTCCAGATCACCAGCGCGTTGACGGGTCTGCGACGGGAGTTCCTCTCCGCGTGGGTGTCGGCGTCCTCGGACCCGGGGGACTACGGGAAGATCACCGTTCTCCAGCTGCCGACCACGACCCAGACCATGGGTCCCGGCCAGATGCAGAACCAGTTCTTCTCGGCGTCGAAGGTCACCGAGGCGCGGACGCTGTTCCAGAACCCGCAGGCGAACGCGGTCAACGGCAACCTGTTGACGCTGCCCGTCGCGGGCGGGCTGCTCTACGTCGAGCCGATCTACATCCAGCGCAAGGACACCAACGCCTTCCCGCAGCTGGCGAGGGTGCTCGTCGGCTTCGGCGGCAAGGTCGGCTTCTCCGAGACGCTGGCGGGCGCGCTGGAGGAGGTCTTCGGCCGCGGAGCCGGTGAGGGCACCACGCAGCCCAACCCGGGTGCCACGCCGCCGCCCGGAGAGAACCCCGGCGGCACCGCGCCGCCGGGCAACCAGCAGATCACCCCGGAACAGGCCAAGGCGATCCAGGACATCGGCGCCGCGATCGACCGGCTGCGCAAGGCGACCCAGAACGGTGACTTCGCCGCGATCGGCCAGGCGCAGAAGGACCTGGAGGACGCGACCAAGCGGTTCAACCAGAAGTAGCGGCCCAACGCCGGTGGCGTTAACCGATTTGCTCCTCGGTGACGCCACCGGCTAGGGTTGTCTCAACGACGCGGGGTGGAGCAGTTCGGTAGCTCGCTGGGCTCATAATCCAGAGGTCGCAGGTTCAAATCCTGTCCCCGCTACCAATTCGGCAATCCCCGTCCGCAGAGTGCGCGGACGGGGATTGTTCGCATTTGCGTCCCGGGGGTCGAACCCCCGGACCCCCACGGTGCGGGCTTGCTGGGTTCCGGCGTTGGTGCGTTGGGGGTGTGACCAGCGGAGGTTGGGGCGTTGTGTTGATCTGCGTTGCGCGGCTGGCCAGGGGGGCTCGGGGCGTGAGCTGCGGCGGTGGGGCGTTGGTGCTGTTGCGTGGGGTTCTGGTCTGACCAGCGTTGATCGCGGTGGGGAGGGGGCGTTTTGGGAGTGCGCTGGGTGAGGGTGTAGGGTTATCTCAACGACGCGGGGTGGAGCAGTTCGGTAGCTCGCTGGGCTCATAATCCAGAGGTCGCAGGTTCAAATCCTGTCCCCGCTACCAATTCGGCAATCCCCGTCCGCAGAGTGCGCGGACGGGGATTGTTCGCATTTGCGTCCCGGGGGTCGAACCCCCGGACCCCCACGGTGCGGGCTTGCTGGGTTCCGGCGTTGGTGCGTTCGGGTGTGACCAGCAATCGTGGGGTGCCAGGTGCCAGGTGCCAGTGGTGGTCTGCGCTGGCTTGTGACCAGCCCCGGTGCGTCGGGTGGTGACCAGCCTCCGGGGCCCTGGCGGTCTTGCGTCGGGTTGCGGCCGGCTCTGGTGGGGGGCGGTGCTGATCCGCTTTGGTTGTGGCGGCTCCGGTGGGGCCGGTGTTGTTGCGCGGGGTCCTGGTCTGACCAGCGTTGATCGCGGTGGGGAGGGGGCGTTTTGGGAGTGCGCTGGGTGAGGGTGTAGGGTTGTCTCAACGACGCGGGGTGGAGCAGTTCGGTAGCTCGCTGGGCTCATAATCCAGAGGTCGCAGGTTCAAATCCTGTCCCCGCTACCACATGACGAAAGATCCCCCGGCCGCCAGGGCCGGGGGATCTTTCGCATGCCCAGCTACTTCAGGTCACGAACCCACGCGTGGGCGCAAGCAGGGGAGCACACCCGGCCGTCACCCGAGATCGCCGTCGAACGCTTCAGTGACTTCCCGCAGACCATGCACTTGTCCATCGACTCGGGCTTCTTCGTGAGCTGGGCCGGGACGAGTGACTTCGCCCGCTGCTTGACGCCCTCCTTGACCTTGCTCGTGACCTGCTCTCGCTTTTCGACCAGCTTCGTCCGGAACCAACTACGGTGCACGGTCGACCTCCCTGCTTCCTTGGTCGATCGAGGGGCCCGCACGCCACAGTCGGGCCCCATTGGGGCAGATCTTCGGGGTTCGGGCCGCGGCCTCGATAGCCCGGCGGGGGCAAATCCACCGGGTTGGAGCGGGAAAACCCACGTAACGGTCAGCGCCGGTTGCGCAGAGTAAACAGCTGCTCGCCTGGCTCGGTCGCGCTAGGTTGCGGAGCGTGACTCCCGAGACTGTGGTGGGGCTGCTGGCGGGCCCCGAGAGACTGCGCGTCATCGCGGCGCTCGCGTTGGGATCGACCTCGCTCACCGAGCTGACCGAGGCGACGGGTCTGGACGCGAAGGCGGTCGGCAAGGCCGTGCGCAAGCTGGAATCCGGCGGCCTGCTGGAGGAGCGCCGCGGCGGGTACCGGCTGCGCACCGAGGTGCTGACCGAGCTGGCCCGCGCTGCCGCGCCGGAGGAGCGCGCGGGCGACCACGGCTACGCGGTCTCCGACCCCAAGACGGAGTCGCTGCTGCGGACCTTCGTCAAGGACGGCCACCTCGTCGGCATGCCCGCGCAGCGCGGTCGCCGCAAGGTGCTGCTGGAGCACATGGTCCAGGCGTTCGAACCCGGTGTGCGCTACCCGGAGAAGGAAGTGAACGTCATCCTGCGCGCGTGGTGCGAGGGCGGCTCGGCCGACCACGTGTCCGTGCGGCGGTACCTGATTGACGAGGGCCTGCTCACCCGGGGCGACGGCGAGTACTGGCGCTCCGGGGGCTGGTTGGACGTGCTGCCGAAATAGTGTCCGCCTTGACTCTTTCCGGTCGGCCGCCTAGCAGAACTTCGTGGATGGCGTCGGACGTTTCGGCTAGATGCAGAAGCGCATCATGTCGGGAAACGCCCAATTTTGCTCCGCGGCTGCCGAGTACGTCCGGGCAGCGGGTGTGTACGCGGGGAACAAGGACTATGTCCTCGCTGCGGTGCGCGAGTACTGCGAGGCCGGTGACCACGCCTCTGCTCGCATGTGGCTGGAGCGACTGGAGCGTGACGAGCTTCCTGAGGACGAGCAGGCCGAGGTCGAGCTCCTGTCGTTGGAAGTGGAGTCGCACACCGACCCGGTCGGAGCCGATGCCGGCTGGATGCGGGAGCGGCTCCGTCGGCTCGCGCGGAAGTACCCGGGTTCGGATCTGGTCCGGCACAACCTGGAAGCGTTGGGAGCCTGATCGTGCGGCGCGGGTTTCGGTACTGGCGTGGGCTTTCGCATGCGCAGCGTCGGATCCACGCTCGGCCGGCGGAGCTGGGCACCTGGGAGGGGGAGCACGCCGGGGTCGACGCGAGGCGCAGTGTCGAGGAGTTGGAGCGGCGCTACCGAGGGGGAAACCTGTGGCGCTCGGTGCTCTGGACGACTCGTCGGCATGTGTTCTCCTACCTGTTTGTCGGCCTCCTGTTTGTCGCTGTGGTGCCGCTGGTGCCCTGGGTGCTTCGGCGGAGCCTGGACGTGCTCGACCGCAGCGATGATCTTGCTGTGCTGGTTCCCGCGGCAGGGAGCCTCACGTTGGTGATCGTCGTGCAGGCGGTGCTGCGCTGGCTCAACACCGCGCACGTTCGGCGGCTGGTTCTGGTTGTCGAGCTGCTTGTACAGCGCTTGGTCTTCCGGCGGCTCCAGCGGGTCGACGCTCGGTGGTGCCGTGAGCGCCAGGCCACGACGCTGACCTACCTGGTGAGCTACCCCCAGCAGCTGTCCCAGCTCGCCTTCGTCGTCGAGTTCGTGATCAACTCACTGCTGGTCGTCGCGGTCACCGGATACCTGGCGGTCGCGTTCGGCGCTGTGGTCGTGGTGCCGTTGCTGGTGGTCGTGCTGGTCACCGTGGTCCTGCAACGGCTGGTGTTCCTGACCAACCGCGTCGAGTACGAGTACCTGAAGATCGACCGGGATCGTGGGAACCTGATCGAGCTGCTGGCCAGGAGATGGCAGGACATCCGCCGCCAGCAGCTGGAGGGACAGCTGCTGGCCTCGGTCGCCGAGGTTCGGCAGCGGCAGCATCGGGTGCTGCGGAGAAGGGCGCCACTGGCGACGACAACGCTGGCCCTCCAGGACACGTTCGTCACCTTCGTCTCGCTGGCCGTTGTCGGGGCAGTGATGTGGTTCTCCGGAGCCGCCTCCGTCGCCGACGTGTTCGCCCTGCTCGTGTCGGTTCGCGTGCTGCTCGGCGCTGTCCGGGGCAACTTGCTGACGTACGACTCGCTGCGCGACGCGGCCGAGACCACGCCGGAGATCGACGCGCTGTTCACCGAAGCACCCGAGTGTGACGGGGCGGAGGCGTCACCAGCGCGGGCGGGTGCTGTTCGGATCTCGCTTCCCGGCTCGCCGGTGATGGAGATCGAGCCTGGCGAACGCGTTCTCGTGATCTGTGAGGACAGCAGCGGATCGGCCTTGCTGCGCGGTCTCGCCGCGGAAGCCGGTGGCAGGCGTGTTCTCGTGGAGAAGGGGCAGCCCCTGTTCGACGGGCCGGTCGCCGAGGTTGTCACGTTGTGGGACAAGCAGGTCGACGAGCAGCGGTACGTCAGCGCCTTGCGTGCGAGCGGGTTGCTGACCGATGTCGCGGAACGAGCTGGTGGTGACGCGGCTCTGCTGAGCGGCACCGAAAGCCGGTTGTCCGAGGGACAGACCGTTCGACTCAGCCTCGCGCAGGCCCTGTACGCCCGACCGGACGTGCTGTTGCTGGACGATGTCTTCGTTCCACTCGACCACGCCCGGGCGACACAGGTGGCCGGTGAGCTCCTCGCGCCGGGGAATGCTTGGGGCACAAGGATTTTGACCAGCTCCCGGCTTGAGCTCGTGCGTCATGTGGACCGGGTGCTCGTGGTCGGGCGGACCGGTGGGGTCCTGGTGACCAGGGAGCAACTGGCATCCGGTGAGCGCAGCGACACCGTCACGGGGCTTCTGGGGGCGGACCTGCCGGCCCGGCTGGCACAGATCCTGGCCGTCGAAACGGACTCGGCCACGCGAACCGGGGACGAGGACGCTGTCGCCAAGGCGCGGACCTTCTCGTTCGAAGGCGAACGTGCGGTCGTCAGTGACGAGGCGTTCGAGGTCACGTCCGGCCAGCTGCCTCGCGTTCGGGACTTCTTGCGCAACGGGAGAGCGCTGTTCTCGCTGCCTCAGATGGCAGTTCTGCTGGCTGCTGTTGCCGTGTTCGTGGCCGCCGAGCTCGGAGTGGGGCTGCTTCTCGGGGCGACCGGCCCCGTCGCTGCCCAGAGCGACCCTCTCGGCTGGATGGTGGTGCTGGCGCTGGCCGCGGTTGTCGGAGCGGTCGCTCGCTACGCGGTTGTCTTCGCTGCGCCGGGAACGGCGATCGACCTGCTCCACAACGCCATCTTCCGCTCTCTGCTGCTTTCTCCCCTGGAAGCCCGCCGCACCGGGGTGATGGGGCGGCTCGCCCGCGACTTCTTCGTGTTGGAGATGCAGACGCCGAACCAGTACACGTCGCTGGTTGCCGCTGTTGTCCAGGCACTCGGCGCGATTCTCGTTGTCGTGATCGCAACACCCGCCACAGTGCTCGTGCTGGTGCCCATCGCACTTGCGGCGATCGTGGTCTATCGGCAAAGCCGGGTCGTGGTCCAGGCCGGGGCCCGTCTTGCCGCCGCGATCCGCGCGCCGCTGCTCACTTTCGCCTCCGGCGCACTCGACTCCGAGGGATACCGCCGGTCGCCGGTGATCCGGAGTGCGCTCGCCGAGCGGTTCGCCGACCTGGCCGGTCTGCGCGCGGCCGCGTTGAACCGGATCGACCTGGCCAGCTTCCGGGTGTTGCTGATGATCGAGCTCATGGGCGTCGCCGTGTTCTGCGCGGCGCTCTGGGGAGCCGTCCTGCTGGCCGGGCCGGTCGCTGTCCCGATCGCCTTCCTCGTCTACGCCACCTACACGTTCTCCGCCGAGATCTGCGCACTTGTCGAGCGTTTGCAGAAGGCGGACACCATGAGCGCCCACTTCAGCAGGCTGAGCGACATGCTGGGGGAGACCACCCTGCCGCGACGTGACCAGGTGGCTCGTGAGGTTCCCAAGCGGCCGAAGGCGCTCTACGCGTCGCTGGTGACCGGGGCAACCAAGACCGGAGGCGGGGCAGGCCCGGCGTTGAGCACGCACCGGCTGAGCGTGCGCTTCGACGACGGACGCGCGGTTCTCGACGATGTTTCCCTCTGTGTCGAGGGCGGTTCCACGATCGCCGTTGTTGGCCCGTCAGGCATGGGGAAGAGCACGTTGCTGGAGGTGCTCGCGGGCTTCCGGAAGCCGTCTTCCGGACAGGTCCTCGTGCACGGGCAGGAGCCCGACCTGCTGTCCGACGGGACCAGGCAACAACTCCAGTACGTGCAGAGCGACGTCCCGTTGTTCCCGTTGACCGTGCACGGGTTCCTCGATCCCTGGAGTGAGCAGGACGAGTCCGCGCTGCGACATCAGCTCGATGAGGTCTATCGAGCTCTTCGCGCCCCAGCTCCTGCTCTTGAAGCCCCGATGTCGGAACTCGAACTGGGCCGACGCCAAGTGTTGAACATCGTCCGTGCGCTGTTGCGCGAGCCGCGTGTCCTGTTGCTGGACGAGGCGACCTCCGCGCTCGACAGTGGCCGGGAGCGAACCGTCATCGAGTACGTGCGTGACCACACCCTGCGGCTGACCTGCCTTGTGGTCATGCACCGCAGTGACAACCACACGTGCTTCGACGAACTGGGGGAGCTGACGCCGCGTGGCCTTGTGCTGAAAGCCGTGGCTCAGGACGGGTCGGAGCCGCGGATGGCGGCCCACCACAGTGCCAGCGCGGCCGTGATGAGCGTGGCGCCGAGCCAGACCGGGAACCCGCCGACGTCCAGGTAGGACCAGAACAGGCCGACCAGCGGAGCCGGGACGATCAGGGCACCGTCGGCGCGGAGCTGGCGCAGGACGGTGCCCGCCGCCCGCGCGCGCTCGGCCGCGTCGTCGCCGGGCGTTGCCGGGTTGTCGGTCCGGCGGCCCGCCGGTTCGGTTCGCGCCGTGGCCCCGGAGGGATAGAGCACCGTGCCGTCGAACTCCACGGCCACGAGGCGGTCGTCGCGCGGGTCGCCGTACGCGGTGACCTCGACCGGCGAGGGCATGCGGACCAGGACCGGGTCGAAGTAGACCGGGATCCACCGCTGCGGGCCGGACTCGGTCTCCAGCCAGGACCTCGCCAGCAACCCCTTCTGCACGCGCACGCGGCGTACCAGCAGCTTGCGGGGTTCACGCCCGCGCAACCTCGCCCGCACGAGGACGAGGCCCAGCGTCACGCCGATCACGACCACGGCGACCACCGCGCCGAACGTGATGCCGCTCGCGCCCCGGTCGGCTTGGGCGAGCAGCGCGGCGCCCGGGATCGCCGCGTTCTCCGGAGCCGTCGGGTCGTAGGCGATCTCGGTGCGGGTGCCCGGCTCCGGTGCGGTCACGGCGAGCTCCACCGGTGCGGTGACCTGCCTGCCGTCCGGAAGCGCCCACCGCACCTGCACGGTGTAGTCGTGCACGGCGGTCACCTCGCCGACCGCGCGGGCGGAGAACGTGTCCATCCTCGCTCGCGCGGAGGTGTAGGCGGACAACGAGATCGCTCCGATCGCCGCGCACACCACGAGCACCAGCAGCGCTGTCGCGAGACCGTGCCGGACGGCGCGGATGTCGAGAAGTCGTTGCGGTGGCGAGGAAATCGGGTTCACCGGGTTCATCCTGTCTCTGTCGTGCCACACAGCGAGAGGGCCCGCGAGGAGTACTCGCGGGCCCTCTCCGGACGATCACACTGCTCTACTTCACGTAGCCGATCTTCTCGAACTCGAAGCCCGCGAAGCCGAAGGCACCGAAGTTCGCCAGGGTGTCCTTCACGCCGATGGCGTTGGGGCGCTGGTAGAGCAGCAGCGAGTGCCCGCTCTTCCAGATCTCCTCGTCCGCCTTGTTCGCCAGCTCGGCGCGCTTGGCGTCGTCCAGCTCGGAGTTGGCGTCGGTCAGCAGCTTGTTGATGGTCTCGTTGCCGATCCGGCCGTAGTTCTGGTTCACGGCATTCGGGTCGAGCTTGTAGATGCCGCCCTTGGAGCTGGCGGGCGTCGGGGTGCCGATCCAGGAGAAGTGCGTGACGTCGAAGTTGCCCTTGTTCACGTACTCCTTGAAGAACAGCTCCGAGGGCACGGTCTGGATGTCCAGCTTGACGCCGATCGCGGCCAGCATCTGCTGGGCCTGCTTGGCCTCGTTGGCGCTGGTCTCCACGGCGCTGGGGATCACGTCGCGGATGACGAGCTCCTTGCCGTCCTTCTTGCGGGTGCCCTCACCCTCGCGCTTCCAGCCGAGCTCGTCGAGCTCCTTGGCGGCCTGGTCCTTGTTGAACGCCACCAGCTGGCCCTGGTCCTTGTAGTCCTTCAGGCCCTCGACGTAGATGTGGTTGTTCAGCGGCTTGGCGTCCGGGATGATCGCGCCGATCTGGGACTTCGCGATGGTGGTCCGGTCGATCGCCTTCTGGATGGCCAGCCGCAGCTTCGGGTCGTCCAGGATCGCGCCCTTGGCGCCGTTGAAGGTCATGTGCCGGAAGTCGGGCGCGAGGGACTTGCGGATGACCGCGCCGGGAACCGGCTTGACCTGCTGGAAGGTCGTCACGCTCGGGCCGATGTCGATGAAGTCGACGTCACCGGCGGCGAAGGCCTGCGCGGTGGAGTCGACGTCGAGCTGGCGGTAGATGATCCGCGACAGCTTGGGCTTGTCGCCCCACCACTTGTCGTTGGGCACCAGGGTGAGGATCTTGGCGCCGCGGTCGATCGAGTCCAGCTTGAACGGACCGGCCGTGGTCAGCGGCTTCTCGATCCAGCCCTCGTTGAAGACCTTCGGGTCGGAGTTGGTCGACGCCGGGTACAGCGGGTCGAACAGCGAGCGCCAGTCACCGAACTTGTTCTTGAAGGTGACCTTGACGTCCTGGTCGGTCGCCCCGCGCTCGACCTTCTCGATGTCCTCGTAACCGGTGTTGCTGGAGGTCACGAAGGCCGCGTTGGTGCCGTTGAGCGCCTTGAACTGCGCGTCGAAGTCCTTGTAGGACAGCGGGGTGCCGTCGTACCAGACCGCCTTGGGGTTCAGCTTGTACTCGACGACCTGCTGCGGGTTGGTCGAGACGAGCTGGACGGACTCCACGTAGTTCTTGTTCGGGATCAGCTCACCGCGCGCGTTGGGCATGTGGATGCGCGGCATCAGCGCCTCGGTGATGTCCGCGCTGTCCCGCTCGGTGCCATCGAGGTGGTGGTAGTTGAACTGAACCGAGAGCTTGCTGACCGCCCAGCGGAGGTCGCCGCCGTCCTTCAGCTCGCTCACGGGCTTGGGGTTGATGTCGTTGGCGTCGACCTTGCCCTGAAGGTTGTTCGCCGGGTTGTTGCCGCCACCGCCACCGCAGGCCGAGAGCACGAGTGCCCCGGCCGTAAGGGCGGCAATCAGCAACGCTGGTTGCCGTCGCCCTCGCATCACGCCAGTTCCTCCACTGCTTACTAGTCGCCCGCTTTGTGTATTTCGGGCGTCGATCAGGTGGACCCTACGTCGAACTTTTTCGGTTCGCCCAGCACAGCCGTATAACACCACAATGGCGTTCGCTGGGTCGCGTGTCACACGACCTCGCGGACCTCGGCGTAGTGACACGCCACCTCGTGGTCGCGCCCGTGCCGCTCCCGTGGCGGGTGTGACTCCAGGCATCGCTGCTTCTTGTCCTCGGGCAGTGCCGCGAACTTGAAACAACGGGTCCGGAACCGGCAGCCGCTCGGCGGGTTCGCCGGGCTGGGGAGGTCGCCGGTGAGAATGATCCGTTCCCGCTGCCGTTCCTTGACCGGGTCCGGAATGGGGATCGCCGACAGCAGCGCCTGGGTGTACGGGTGCTCCGGACTGCCGAAGACCGCGTCCACGTCACCGATCTCGACGATCTTGCCGAGGTACATCACCGCGACCCGGTCGGCGATGTGCCGCACCACCGACAGGTCGTGCGCGACGAACAGGTACGACAGGCCCAGCTTGGCCTTGAGCTCGTCGAGCAGGTTGATGACACCGGCCTGGATGGAGACGTCCAGCGCGGAGACCGGCTCGTCCAGCACGATCAGCTTGGGCTCCAGCGCCAGCGCCCTGGCGATGCCGATGCGCTGCCGCTGCCCGCCGGAGAACTCCGCCGGGTAGCGCGCGGCGTGCTCGGCGCGCAGGCCGACGAGGCCGAGCAGCTCCGGCACCCGCTTCTGGATCTCGGCCTTGGAGAAGCCGTGCACCTGCATCGGCTCCGCGAGCACGTCGCTGATCGGCATGCGCGGGTCGAGCGAGGCCATCGGGTCCTGGAACACCACCTGCATGTCCCGGCGGATGGCCTTCTTGTCCTTCGCGGGGATGTCGCCGACGCTGCGGCCGAGCACCGAGATCCCGCCGCCGGTCGGCTTCTCCAGCCCCAGGATCTCCATCAGCGTCGTGGTCTTGCCGCAGCCGGACTCGCCGACGAGGCCCAGCGTCTCGCCCTCGCGGATGTCGAAGCTGATGCCGTCGACCGCGTGCACGGTGCCGACCTTGCGGCGGAACACCACGCCCTTGGTCACCTCGAACTGCTTGACCAGCTCGTCGACGCTCAGCACGACCTGGCGGTCCTCGCGCGGGACCGAGGCGATCTCGGCCTCCTCGACGACCTCGGCGCCGAAGACCTCGGCGGGGTCCGGCTCCTTGCTGGCGATCTCCGCGCTGCGGATGCACGCGGCGCGGTGCGGGTTGTCGACACCCGTCCGGGTGTCCACAATGGACAGCGGTGGCTCCTCGGTGTCGCACGCGGCGACGTGCATCGGGCAGCGCGGGCCGAAGGGGCAGCCCGGCGGCAGCGACACCAGTGACGGCGGCTGGCCGACGATGGGCACCAGCGGCTGCTTCTCCTCGGCGTCCAGCCGCGGGATCGAGCCGAGCAGGCCCAGCGTGTAGGGCATCCTCGGCGCGGCGTAGATCTGCTCGACCTCACCGGACTCCACCGCGCGGCCCGCGTACATCACCAGCAGCTTGTCGGCGAAGCCCGCCACGACGCCGAGGTCGTGGGTGATGATCACGATGCCCGCGCCGGTGACCTCCTGCGCGGTCTTGAGCACCTCAAGGACCTGCGCCTGCACCGTCACGTCCAACGCCGTCGTCGGCTCGTCCGCGATGATCAGGTCGGGGTCGTTGGCGATGCCCATGGCGATCACCGCGCGCTGGCGCATACCGCCGGAGAACTCGTGCGGGAACGCCTTCGCGCGCTGGCCGGCGTTGGGGATGCCCACCAGGTCGAGCAGCTCGACGGCCCGGTTGGCCGCCTGCTGCTTGGTGACCTTTCCCTTGCCGTGCACCAGGATCGTCTCCGCGATCTGGTCGCCGACGGTGTAGACCGGCGTCAGCGCGGACAGCGGGTCCTGGAAGACCATCGCGATCCGCTTGCCGCGGATCTGCGAGAGTTCCCGGTCGGAGCGGCCGAGCAGCTCCTTGCCCTGGAACCGGATCGAGCCGGTGATCTTCGCCTGCGGCGGCAGCAGGCCCATCACGGCCAGGGAGGACACGGACTTGCCGGAGCCGGACTCGCCGACGATGCCGAGCACCTCGCCCCGGTCGACGCGGTAGCTCAGGCCGCGCACCGCGCGGACCCGGCCGTCCTCGCTCGGGAAGGACACGTCGAGGTCGGTGACCTCGAGCAGCGGTCCGGTGTTCGCCGACGCCGGGGCGTCGAACTGGATGTCAGCGCTGGTCATCGATCATCCTCACGCTTGGGCGCGGGCACCTCGGCCGAGCCGGGGCCGGTGACGGCGGCGGTCTCGCCGGAGCCCCGGGAGTGCTTGCCCTTCCGCTTCTCCTTCTTCTCCTTCACCCGGCCCTTCTGCGAGGTCGGGTCGAGCGCGTCCCGCAGGCCGTCACCGATGAAGTTCACCGCGAGCACCGCGATGATCAGCAGACCACCGGAGAACATGAACAGCCACGGGAAGGTCAGCGCGGCGCGCGTCCCGTCGCGGATCAGCGTGCCGAGGGAGACGTCCGGCGGCTGCACGCCGAAGCCGAAGAAGCTCAGGCCGGTCTCGGCCAGCACGGCGCTGCCGACGTTGATCGTGGTGTCGATGATCAGCAGCGACGCCATGTTCGGCAGGATGTGCTTGCGGATGATCTTCCAGGGCTTCTCGCCCATGAACCGCGCGGCCTTGACGAACTCCCGCTCGCGCAGGGTCAGCGTCATGCCGCGCACGATGCGGGAGGTGATCATCCAGTTGAACGCCGCGAGCAGCACCACGAACCACAGCCAGTTCTCCCCGCGCAGCGAGGGGCTGATGATCGCGATGATGAGGAACGACGGCAGCACGAGCAGCAGGTCGACGACCCACATCAGCGTGCGGTCGGACCACTTGCCGAAGTAGCCGGCGGCCGAGCCGACGATCGTGGCGATGAACGTGGAGATCAGCGCGACGAGCAGGCCGATGGTGAGCGACTTCTGCAGCCCGCGCATGGTCTGCGCGAACACGTCCTCGCCGATCTGCGTCGTTCCGAACCAGTGGTCGGCGCTCGGCGGCGACAGGAACGCGTTGTAGTCCTGCTGCTTGTAGTCCCACGGCGAGAACAGCGGAGCCAGGAACGCCATCGCGTAGAGCAGGACCAGGACGACGAGACCGATCAGCGCGAGCCTGTTGCGCATGAAGCGGCGCACGACAAGGGCACCGCGGCCGGTCGACTGCGTCGTCTCGACGGCGGCGTCCACCGGACTCCCGGTCGCGGCGCCGGTGGTTCCCGTCGAGTCGCTGTCGTTGAGGTTGACGGACATGTTTCCTCCCGGCCCTAGATCCGGACCCGTGGGTCGAGAGCGGCGTACAGGACGTCGGCCAGCCAGCCGGAGATCAGCACCAGCACGGCGACGAACAGCGTCACGGTCGCGACGATGTTGGTGTCCTGCTCGGTGATGCCGGTGACCAGCCAGTCGCCCATGCCGTACCAGGTGAACAGGCGCTCGGTGAACACACCGCCGGTGATCAGCAGGCCGAAGCCGAAGGCGAACAGCGTCGCCATCGGGATCAGCGCGGTGCGCAGGCCGTGCTTGAACAGCGCCTTGCCCCTGGTGAGGCCCTTCGCCTGCGCGGTGCGCAGGAAGTCGCTGCCGAGGACGTCGAGCATCGCGCTGCGCTGGTAGCGGCTGTAGAAGGCGATCTGGCCGAGGGCGATCGTCAGCGTTGGCAGGATCAGGTGGTGCGCGCGGTCCAGCAGCATCGCCCACCAGCTGCCCTCGAAGCCCGGTGTGAACTCACCGGTGAACTGGAGCACTTTCGTGCCGGTGGCGTCGTTGAGCTGTTGCGCCCCGTACTTCAGCAGCACGCCGAGCAGGAAGACCGGTGTTGACAGGATTATGAACGAGAACAGCGTCGCGAAGTAGTCGCTGAACTTGTACTGCCGGATCGCGCTGACCACGCCAAGCACCACACCCAGGATCACGCCGACGAGCGTGCCGATGAGGAACAGCCGGAGGCTGATGCCCATCCGGCGGCCGAGCTCCTCGGTGATCGGGTTGTTGGTGATGGTCTGACCGAAGTCACCCTGCACGACCCCGCCCAGCCACGTGAAAAATCGCTGGGGGATCGGCTGGTCGAGGTGCAGACTCAGCTCCTTGGCCGCGATGGCCGCGGGCGGAGGTGGTGGGTTGCGCTCGCGCAGCTTCGCGATGGGGTCGAACGTCAGTGATGCGAGGCTGAACGCGAGGAATGTCGCGACCAGGCACAGCACCACATAGTTCACCAGCCGTCGCAGCAGGAAACCGATCACCTGCCATGTCCTTTCCCGGACGATCCACTCCCCGGGGTCGTCTTTGACCGCGCGGGAGTGCTTCGAGCCCTTGTCGAGCCGTGACGATAACGCGCACGTCCAGAGTGGTCAGGGCAACGCCACGGGTGACTGTCCGTACAGAAACATGCATATTCAGTGAGCTGAACCGGACCGACCTGCGGAACTGCGCCGGGCCGTTATTGATACGTGATGCTCCGGCGCTCCAGAGCCGATTCCCGCTCAGTCAATACGGTGAATAAGTGAACATGAATCATGTAGCAGATGCCGTCCCGCTCCACCCGTCCGCCGCCTTGATCACTGCGTGCGGTCGTCGCCCGGATGGCCGCTCCGGGGCCGAACGGGTGATCAACGATCACGTTCGTCCCAGTGCGTTTCAAGCCACAGTGGACAGATGGGCAGACCACTGTGGACAGCGGGGGAAAGCCGTGGCACCGTTGGCTAGGTGACTGAACTGAACGCAACCGCGGCAGCGCTGCTCGGCCTGCTGCACGACGGTCCGAAGACGGGCGGCCAGCTGGTCGCGTCCGCTGGGGAACGCTTCGGTGCGTTCTTCAGCGTCACCCGCAGCCAGGTGTACCGCGAACTCCCCGCACTCGCCGCGGCCGGGCTGCTCAAGCTCGGCAAGCAGGGGCCGCGCTCCAGCCAGCAGTACGTCATCACGCCCGCGGGCAAGAAGGCGTTCAAGACGTGGCTGGCCACCGAGCCCGGTCCCGACCACCTCCGCAGCCCGCTGATCCTGAGGCTGGTGCACGCGGGTTCGCTCGGCGGCAAGCAGCGGGTGGCCATGGTCGACTCGGCCAAGCAGGCCTACACGGCCAAGCTGGACGAGCTCAAGGCCCAGGCCAAGTCGGCGGAGGACCCCTTCGCCAAGGCCGCGGCGGACTTCGCCGTCGCCCACACCAAAGCCGTTCTCAAGCTGCTCGACGCGGTTCCCACCGCCTGATCGAACGACAGCTCACGGCAGGGTCGCCCGCTCCGGCGGGCGGCCCTGTCGCGCGTTCCGGGGAGGGCGGGTGGCACCTTCGCGCACGGAGCCCCCGCCAAGTCAGTACGATTTCACGACGTGAACCCGGACGTCGCTGCCGACCTCAAGGACCTCTCCTCCACGCTCTCCGGTGTCGAGGCGGTGATGGACCTCGAGAAACTGCGCGCCGACGTGGCCGAACTTGAGGATCAGGCCGGTCGGCCGGACCTCTGGGACGACCAGGAGCGGGCCCAGCAGGTCACCAGCCAGCTCGCCTACAAGCAGGCCGACCTGCGCAAGGTCACCGAGCTGCGCCAGCGCATCGAGGACCTGGAGGTCCTCTACGAGCTGGCCGAGGAGGAGGGTGACGCCTCCTCCGTCGAGGAGGCCGACGCCGAGCGCGCCAAGCTGCGCGAGCAGATCTCCTCGCTTGAGGTCCGCACCCTGCTCTCCGGCGAGTACGACGAGCGCGAGGCGCTGGTCACCGTGCGCGCCGAGGCGGGTGGCGTCGACGCCGCCGACTTCGCCGAGATGCTGATGCGGATGTACCTGCGCTGGGCCGAGCGGCACGGCTACCCGACCGACGTCTACGACACCTCCTACGCGGAGGAGGCGGGCATCAAGTCCGCGACCTTCCGCGTCCGCAGCCCCTTCGCCTACGGCACCCTCTCCGTCGAGCAGGGCACCCACCGCCTGGTGCGGATCTCGCCCTTCGACAACCAGGGCCGCCGCCAGACCTCCTTCGCGGGCGTCGAGGTCGTGCCCGTCGTCGAGCAGTCCGACCACGTGGAGATCGACGAGAAGGAGCTCAGGGTCGACGTCTACCGCTCCTCCGGCCCCGGCGGCCAGGGCGTGAACACCACCGACTCCGCGGTCCGGATCACCCACATCCCCAGCGGCATCGTGGTGTCCTGCCAGAACGAGCGCTCGCAGCTGCAGAACAAGGCCACCGCCATGGGCGTGCTGCAGGCGAAGCTGCTGGAGCGCAAGCGCCAGGAGGAGCGGGCCAAGATGGACGCGCTCAAGGGCGACGGCGGCTCCAGCTGGGGCAACCAGATGCGCTCCTACGTGCTGCACCCGTACCAGATGGTCAAGGACCTGCGCACCGAGCACGAGGTCGGCAACCCCGGCAACGTGCTCGACGGCGAGATCGACGACTTCCTGGAGGCAGGCATCCGCTGGCGCCGCCAGTCCGGCTCCGAGGCCTCCTAGGACCGGTCGCCGACAGGCGCGCGCAAGCGCACACCCGCGCGGTCGCGTCCCCCTCCCGGGGGATGCGGCCGTTCGGCCTCAAACGAGGCGTCACCAGCCGCGACACGCCGAGCACCCGTTCGTCGGCTTGCGGGAAACACCTGTCATACATCCGGTGGGTAAACTCGCGCCTCGTGATCCGGCTCGAACACGTGTCCAAGGTCTACAAGACCTCCACCCGACCCGCGCTCGACGACGTCTCGGTGAGCGTGGACAAGGGCGAGTTCGTGTTCCTTATCGGCCCGTCTGGCTCCGGTAAGTCCACGTTCCTGCGGCTGCTGCTGCGGGAGGAGGTGCCCTCCAAGGGCAACCTGGTCGTCGCCGACTGGAACGTCGGGCGCCTCTCCCGGCGCCGGGTGCCGCGGCTGCGCCAGCGCATCGGCTGCGTCTTCCAGGACTTCCGCCTGCTCGCCAACAAGACCGTCGCCGAGAACGTCGCCTTCGCCCTGGAGGTCATCGGCAAGCCGAGGCACACCATCAAGAAGGTCGTGCCCGAGGTGCTGGAGCTGGTCGGCCTCGAAGGCAAGGCGGACCGGATGCCGCACGAGCTCTCCGGCGGTGAGCAGCAGCGAGTCGCGATCGCCCGCGCCTTCGTCAACCGGCCGTTGCTGCTGCTGGCCGACGAGCCGACGGGAAACCTGGACCCGGACACCAGCCAGGACATCATGCTGCTGCTGGAGCGGATCAACCGCACCGGCACGACCGTGCTGATGGCGACGCACGACCACTCCATCGTCGACGCCATGCGCAGGCGGGTCGTCGAGCTGCACCTCGGCAAGGTCGTCCGCGACGACGCCCGGGGCGTGTACGGAGTCGGCCGCTGACCCCTCGGGTCGGCCGCGGCTGCTGAGACAACTTTCCCGAGCCACTACTAGGAGCACCACTCCCGATGCGTGCCAGTTTCGTGTTCAGCGAGGTCATCACCGGGCTACGCCGGAACATCACGATGACCATCGCGATGATCCTCACGACAGCGATCTCGCTCGGTCTGCTCGGCGGTGGCCTGCTCATCGTGCGGCTCATCGACAACACCGAGAAGCTGTACTACGACAAGGTCGAGGTCGCGGTCTACCTGACCAACGACGTCAGCGCCTCCGACAAGAACTGCACCGAGCAGATCTGTTCCGGTCTGCGCGAGTCGTTGCAGCGCAACTCCATCGTGGACACGGTCGCCTTCCAGAACCGCGACAAGGCCTACGAGCGGTTCAAGGAGATCTTCGCGGCGCAGCCGGAGCTGGTGAAGCTCACCCGCCCGGAGTCGCTGCCGTCGTCGTTCCGGGTCAAGCTCAAGGACCCGCTGCGCTTCGACGCGATCTCCAAGGAGTTCACCGGCAAGGTCGGCGTGCTCCGCGTGGTGGACCAGGACGTCCTGCTGAACCAGCTCTTCGAGTTCTTCGGCAGCTTCCGCAACGCCACCTTCGCGGTCGCGCTGGTCCAGGCGCTCGCGGCGCTGCTGCTGATCTCCAACACCATCCAGGTCTCCGCCTACACCAGACGGACCGAGGTGGGGATCATGCGGCTGGTCGGCGCGACCCGGTGGTACACCCAGCTGCCGTTCCTCATCGAGGCGGTGGTCGCCGGTCTCACCGGTGCGGTCCTCGCGTTGACGGGCCTGTTCTTCGCCAAGGGCACGTTCATCGACGACGTGCTCAAGGCCCCGATCGAGGCCAACATCATCGCGCCGCTCGGCTACGCCGACGTCTTCCAGGTCTCGCTGCTGCTGTTCCCGATCGGCGCGGTCATCTCGGCGATCACCGGCTACGTGACCCTGCGCCTGTACGTGCGCCTCTAACCGTTTCCCGGGCCACGTAACATTGTTGTCATGGCCAAGGAACGCGGCGAGAAGGTGATCGCGCAGAACCGCAGGGCGCGGCACAACTACACCGTCCTCGACACCTACGAGGCCGGTATCGCCCTGGTCGGTACCGAGGTCAAGAGCCTGCGTGCCGGGAAGGCCTCACTGGTCGACGCCTACGCGTCGGTGGACGACGGCGAGGTGTGGCTGCGCAACGTCCACATCGCCGAGTACCACTGGGGCACGTGGACCAACCACGAGCCGCGGCGGAAGCGGAAGCTGTTGCTGCACCGGGCGGAGATCGAGCGGTTGATCGGCAAGACCAAGGAGAGCGGTCTCTCCCTGGTGCCGATGTCGATGTACTTCAAGGACGGCAAGGTCAAGGTCGAGCTCGCCCTCGCGCGCGGCAACAAGGCCTACGACAAGCGGCACATCCTGGCGAAGAAGACCGCCGACCGCGAGACGGCCAAGGCCATCGGTCGCGCCCGCAAGGGGTTCCGCGACTGATGCCCGGCCGACAGGCCGGACCTGCCTCCGATGCCCAGGTCGCCGCATGGGTGCGTGACCTCGGCATCCCGGGGCTCGTCGACCTGCACGTGCACTTCCTGCCGGAACGGGTGCTGGCCAAGGTCTGGGACTTCTTCGACCGCGCGGGCGAGCACTACGGGATGCACTGGCCGATCCACTACCGGACCGGCGAGCCGGAGCGCGTCGAGCTGCTGCGCTCGCTGGGCGTCCGCCGGTTCGCGCCGCTGGTCTATCCGCACAAGCCGGACATGGCGGCCTGGCTCAACGAGTGGGCCCGGGAGTTCGCCGCCGGAGTGCCGGAGGCGGTCCCCACGGCGACCTTCTACCCGGAGCCGGACGCGGATGCGTATGTCCGCCAAGCCGTCGAAGCGGGTGTGCGGTGCTTCAAGGCGCACGTCCAGGTCGGCGACTACGACCCCCGTTCCCCGCTGTTGCGGCCGGTGTGGGGGCAGCTCGCCGACGCCGGGATTCCCGTGATCATCCACTGTGGACATGGCCCGCTGCCCGGCACCTACACCGGTCTGGACGTGTTCGAGGAGGTGCTGCGCGAGCATCCCCGCCTCGTCGCCGTCCTCGCGCACGCGGGCATGCCCGAGTTCGACCACGCGCTGCGGCTGGCCGAGCGATGGCCCGGCGTGCACCTGGACACCACGATGGTCGGCGTCGAGTTCACCACCGCGTTCTGCCCGATGCCGTCGGACTGGACGGACCGGCTGGCGGCCCTGCCAGGCCGGATCGCCCTCGGCACCGACTTCCCCAACATCCCGTACGCGTACGCCGAGCAGCTGCGCGCCATCGCCGGGTGGGCCGAGTCCGACGACCGGCTCGGCGCGGACTTCCTCCGCGCGGTTCTGCACGACACACCCGCGCGACTGCTGGGGCAGTAGGCCCGTTCCGTCCTGTTAGGACAGCTGGGGGACCACGGGCTCCTGCGAGACCTCCGTGGCGAAGTGGTGGGTGAGCGGCGGGAGCACGAACCGCGCCGAGCTCTCGCTGCTGTCGATCTGCCGGACGAAGTGCCGGTCCAGCAACAGGTCCAGGCTGCGTTCGGCGCGCCCGGTGTGCGTGCCGAGCAACGCGGCGAGCACCCAGGGCGCGAACTCGCCGGGACCCAGCGTGCCGAGCCTGCGCAGCGCGGTCCTGCCGTCCTCGTCCAGCTCCCGGTAGCTCGCGGTGAGCCGCCCGCGCACGGACTCGTCGCCCGCGACCAGCTCATCCAAAGGATTGCGTCCGGTGACCAACCGCCTGGCGAGGTCGCGCAGGGACCTCTGCGCCGCGCGCACACCCGCCACGCGCACCGCCAGGGGGAGCTGGTCGCACACCTCGGCGATGGCGATGGCGTGCCGCGTGCTGTCCGGCTCGGCCGGCCCGGAGCAGGAGAGCAGCAGCTGGACGCTCTCCTCCCGGTGGAACGCCGGGACCTCGACCAGCTGCGCCGAGTCCAGCCCCAGCAGCCGGCTCCGAGAGGTCACGATGGTCGCTGAGCAGGCAGAACCCGGGAGCAGTGAACGAACCTGTGACTCGTTCGCAGCATTGTCCAGCACCACGAGCACCGACTTGTCGGCCACGATCGTCCGGTACAGGGCCTGCCGCTCGCAGCGCCCGGCCGGCAGCTCGTGCGCGGCGCAGCCGAGGGCGCGCAGCATCCGGGCGAGCGCGTCCCCGCCGTCGTGCTCGGCGAGGTCGACGTAGAGCTGGCCGTCGGGGAAGTGCGCCGCGGCCGCGTGCGCGGCCTTGACCGCGAGCGTGCTCTTGCCGACCCCGGCGGCCCCGGTCAGCACGAGCAGCGGCCAGCCGCCCCGTGCTGCCTCGGCCAACCGGTCCTGGAGCAGCGCGAGCTCCGGTGCGCGACCGACGAAGTCGGAGATGCTGCGGGGGAGCTGCCGAGGGACGACGCGCACCGGCGCGGTGCGCACCGCACCGGTGTAGATGGCGGGCACCTCGCCGGTCAGCGCCGCCTCGTGCATCCGGGCCAGGTTCGCGCCGGGCGCGATGCCCAGCTCGGCCGCGAGCACCTGTCTGCCGTGGTCGTAGACGGCCAGCGCCTCGGTCTTGCGCTCACCCAGCAGCAGCGCGGTCATCAGCTGCGCGCGGAACTGCTCGTGCAGCGGGTGCGTCCTGACCAGGCAGAACAGCTCGTCCACCACCTCGGTGTGCCGCCCGCGCCGCAGGTCGGCCTCGATCCTGGCCTCCTCGGCGACCAGCCGCCGCTCCTGCCAGCTCCGGCCCTGGCGCTGCAGCGCCTCCACGTCGGGCAGGTCGGCGAAGGGCTCGCCCCGCCACAGCGACAGCGCCTGCCCCAGCACCCGCGCCGCGCGCTCGACCTCACCGGCGGCCAGCTCCGTCCGACCCTTGCCGAACAGGTCGCTGAACCGGTCGATGTCGAGCTCGCCGGGTTCCACGGTCAGGCAGTAGCCGGAGTGCACGTGGTGCAGCCGATCGGGCGCTCCGACAGCAGCGAATGCTTTTCGCAATTGGTAGACATAAACCTGAAGGTTTTTCCGCGCCGATCGCGGAGCGTGATCGTTCCAGAGGGCGGCGACCAGTGCGTCGGCCGATATCGGCGTGCCCGCGCGACACAGCAGCAGCGCGGCGAGGGTTCGTTGCTTGGGTGCACCGAGGTCGACAAGTCCGTCCGGACCAGCGATCTCCAGTGGTCCCAGCACCCTGAAGTCCATCTTCTGAAAACTGGTCACCGTTAGCCCTAATGGTCTAGTTAGACCTTAACAAGTTATCCGCTGGGTGAAGCCGGGACAAGCAGGTACCTATATCGGATACATACCGTGCCTGAACCGGGTGAACGCAGGCTCTCGCCAGAAGCTCGAAATGAGCTGAACGTCACAACTGGAGGGAGCCCATTATGGGGTCTTTGACGTTCTGGAAGCGTTCCGCGGCGGTCCTCGCGATCTCCGCGTCGGCGCTGGGCACCGTGGCTGGGGCCGCGAGTGCCGAACCTGCCTCGGCGGCCGCCGTCTCCGCCGAGTCCCAGGCAGCAGCGAAGGTCTACACGCACACGTTCAGCGCGGGCACCACCCAGGGCCTGTACTCCGCCGTCCTCACCGGCGGCACGCTCGCGGCGAACGGCTCGTGCATGAAGGTGGCCCCCGGCTTCCTGAAGTTCGGGTGCCCGGTCATCGCGGCCTTCGTGACCAACTACTTCATCCGCAACCCTCCATCGGGGCGCTGCCTGGAGGTTTCGGTCACGGTGGGGCTGCCGCCGTCAGCGAACGGGCGCTACGTCACGTGCTGACCATGTAGTTCACGCCGGATACCCGACCTCGGCCCGTGGTGCGCGCTCACCACGGGCCGAGTCGCGTCCCGGAGTGTTCGCGCGGCTAGGGGTGATCACCGGGTTTGCCCAGGCAACCGGCTCTCGGGCCGTCCCGGGAAGGAATGCGGTGGTGCGGCGCGTTAAACTAGGTGTGTTCCCACCAAGCCAGGGGGTGAACGGTTTCGACTCTGGACGTTGATTCAGGGGAAGCGTGCAGGTGCAGGCGAGAGACCACCTCAAGCGTCATCGCAACCTAATAAGCGCCAAGGCTAGTAGCCAGCGCGAGTTCGCCCTCGCTGCCTAAGTAGCGGGGCAACTCTGTCGGCCCGGGGATGCCTCCGCCCCGGTTCCCGGCATCAGCTAGGGGGCTCACCGTCGCGGCCGGCCGCGGACCGCGACGGGACACCAAACAGCGGCTGGGCCCGTCACACCGGACTTGTTCGCGAGACCGGCGGGGTCGAGTAGAGACACAGCGGACTGCGCACGGAGAAGTCCTGATGAACCGGCAGAGGACCCGGGTTCGATTCCCGGCACCTCCACCGAAGTGCTGTTCGCGGCCCCCAGCTTCGCTGGGGGCCGCTTCCCTTTCTCCGTGTATCTGTTGGGGGAGCGACTCCCCCAAGCCCCCTGCGGTGCGGGCTCCTGCTGTTCCAGCGTTGTGCGGTTGGGCGTTGACCAGCTTCGGTGTGGTGCGGTTGGTCTTGGCCGCTTCCGGGGCTGGTTCGTGTGGTGTGGTGCGGGTGGCGTTGACCGCTTTCGTCGTTCGGGGGGGGGGGGGGGGGG
>NZ_JBHLZU010000020.1:388291-424536 GCF_042429765.1 Allokutzneria oryzae
AGCGGGTTACCAGGCCCGCGTCGTAGGCGAGTAGGCCCGCTTGGGTTCTGTTGGCGCACTCCAGCTTCACCAGGAGGCGGGAGACGTAGCCCTTCACCGTCGCTTCGCTCAGGTGCAGTTTGGCGGCGATGTTGGCGTTCGACAGGCCTTCGCCGAGGCAGGTCAGCACTTCCGACTCGCGTTCGGTGAGGTCGTTGACCAGCGCCAGCGCCTTGTCGCGCGCAGCCTGTTCGTCCGAGGAGGCCGCCACCAGCCGCTTCGCGGCCGCGGGGGAGAGCACCATGTGACCGTCGGCCGCCACTCGCACCAGGCCGATCAGGTCCTCCGGGGGAGTCGACTTCACCAGGAAGCCCGACGCGCCCGCGCGCAGTGCCCTGATCACGTACTGGTCGGCGTCGAAGGTGGTGAGCGCGACGACCGTCGGCGGGCTCGGCATGCGGTGGATGCGCTCGATCGCGGTGAGCCCGTCCACGCCCGGCATGCGCAGGTCCATCAGCACGACGTCCGGCCGGTGGCGCACAACGGACTCCACCGCCGCCGCGCCGTCGTGCGCCTGGTCGACGACGTCGATGTCCTCTGCGGAGCCGAGGATCGTGCGCAGGTGCGCGCACACCATCGGCTCGTCGTCGACGACCAGCACCTTGATCACGTCACGGTTCATCGTGTGGGCCCCCGACCGTCGGGACGTAGGCGGGAAGTATCGCATCGACCTCGAAGCCACCACTGTCGGTCGGACCGGCCCGCAGCCTGCCGTGCACGAGCTCCACCCGTTGCTTGAGACCGAGCAGGCCCGAGCCGGAGCCACTTCCGATCAGGCTCGGATCCACCGGCGAGGTCGCCTCGGAGTTCCGCACGATCAGCCGCAGGCGGTCGCCGCTGTAGCGCACGTAGACCCGCACCCAGGCACCCGGCGCGTGCTTGCGCGCGTTGGTCAGCGCCTCCTGGACGATCCGGTACGCCGTCCTGCCCACCACCGGTGAGGCCTCGAACCGGGTGCCGTCCTCGATCAGCTCCGTGCGCACGCCGACGGACCTGGACTCCTCGACCAGCGCGGTCAGGTCGATCACCGTCGAGTCGGAGCCGTCCTCGGGGATCACCTCGTCGGTCCTCGGCCCCGCCCGCAGCACGCCGACGAGGTCGCGCAGCTCCTCCAACGCCTGGCAGCCCGCCGCGCGCAGCTCCTCCGCCGAGTTCCTGGTCGCCTCGTCCGCCGCCGTGATCCGCAGTGCGCCCGCCTGGAGCACCATCAAGCTCACCCGGTGGGTGACCACGTCGTGCATCTCCGTCGCCAGCTTCACGCGTTCGTCCGCGCGGGCCTGCTCGGCGAGCAGGTGCTGCTCCCGTTCCGCGCGTTCCGCCCGCTCCGTCAACGCGTGGAACAGCCGGAGCCGCTGACCGTTGTAGAGGCCCAGCATCGCGGGCAGGACCGTGTAGAGGATCGCGGCCGGCCGCACGTCGAACTCGGGACTGTCCAACGGAAGCAGCTGCCACGGGCGCATCGCGATGACCAGCATGACGGCCGTCATCAACCAGGCAGACCACTTGCGCTCGGCGTACTTCATCGCGCCGTAGATCGCGAACGACGTGGCCAGCGGCAGCCACGGCCGGGCAACGTCGTTCGGCGCGACCATGATGCCCGGCCACAAGAGCTCACTGGCGAACATGATCAGCGCGGCGACTGTGGTCACCGCGAGGCAGGACAACGGCGCGGTGCGGCGGAAGAACAGCAGCGTCAGCGGCACCAGCAGGTCGAGCGCGATCGAGTACCAGAGGATGTCGCTCAGCGGTGGCCGCACCGACACGATGACGAGGCCGATGACGCCCACCACGAACGACAACGGCGCGATGTCGAACCCGAAGTCTCGCCAGGTCGGCCACAGTGGACGCTTCACCGTGGTGACGGTACTGGCGGGAGTGGCGACTCGGAGCGCCGCGACGCCCTTCGACGGTGGCCAGACCATACGAAAGTAGCCCCGGCCCGTCCCTGCCGAGACTTTGGTCGAACTGAGTGCACACCTTGCGCGCTGGCAGCGCTGTTGTGGGCGCGGTCGAATACCCCTGGCCGTTCGAAGGGGAGGAAACGATGGGGTCGACGGTACGACGGGGTGGCACGGCCGAGGGGGTGTCGGCGCGGGAGGGAGCCGGCGTCCCCTCGGTCGCCTGGGGGCCGGTGCTGGGCGTGACCGCGGCGCTCGGTCTGGTGCTGTTGCTGTTCAGCGGGCGCTACGGGTTTTTCGGTGACGAGCTCTACTTCATCACCGCCGGTCGGCATCTCGACTGGGGGTATGCCGACCAGCCACCGATGCTGCCGTTGCTGGCGCTGGCGATGGACAACCTGTTCGGTGGCTCCGTCGTCGGGCTGAGGCTGCCCGCGACGCTGATCACCGCCTCTGGTGCGATCACCGCGGCGCTGCTCGCGCGGGAGTTCGGCGGTAGGACAGGCGCACAGGTGGCGTCCGCGGGCGCCTACGCCTTCTCCGCCGTCATGCTCGGCAGGCTGCTCGCGACGTCCACTGTGGACCCCGTGCTCTGGGCGGTCGTGCTGCTGCTGGTGGTCCGGTGGGTGCGCACGCGCAACGACAAGCTGTTGCTCTGGGCCGGTCTGGTGACCGCCGTCGCGATCCAGGTGAAGTTCCTCATCCCGGTGCTGTGGGTGGTGCTCGGTGTCAGCGCGCTGCTGCTCGGCCCGCGTGACCTGCTCCGGAGGCCCCTGTTGTGGGTCGGCGCGCTGCTCGCCGTGGTGGTCACCGTGCCGACGCTGCTGTGGCAGGCCGCCAACGGCTGGCCCCAGCTGGAGATGCGCGCCGTCGTCGCGGGGGAGTCGGAGCTGTTCGGCGGGCCACTGCTGTTCCTGCCTGCGACCCTGCTGACCGCGGGGCTCGGTGTCGGCACGGTGCTGGTCTTCTACGGACTGTGGCGGCTGTTCCGCTCCCCGGAGCTTCGCGACTACCGCTTCCTGGGGCTGACCGTTGTCGGGCTGGTCGCGGTGTTCGCACTCACCGGCGGGCGCATCTACTACTCGGCGGGAGTGTTCCCGCTGTTGTTCGCGGCGGGCTCGGCGGAGCTCCAGCGCCGCCGGACCGGGCGGTGGCTGCCCTGGGTCGTGTGGCCCGCGTTCGGGCTCTCGGCGGTGCTCGCGGTGCAGTCCCTTCCGCTGAAGGCGGAGTCGGAGCTGGACTACCCGAACATCGGGGTCAAGTTCGAGAACTTCACCGACAGCGGCCAGTTCGGTTGGCCGGAGCTGGCCGACGCGGTGGCCGGGGTGTATCGCGCCCAGTCTCCGGAAAAGCAGCGCGACACGGTGCTCGTCAGCAACTCCTACTGGGAGGCCAGCGCCCTGGCGTACTACGGACCCGAGCGGGGGCTGCCCGCCTCCTTCAGCCCGCACCGCGGTTTCTCCTACTTCGGGACGCCACCGGAGAACGCGAAGAACGTCATCTACTCCGGAGAGGACCCCGGTCCGCTACGTTTGCAGTTTGCATCGTGCACGAAGAACGGTGCGGTCTCGACCCGGCTCGGCATCGTCGACGGAACGCCGATCTGGCTCTGCGAGGGCTTCACCGGGAGCTGGGCGCGGCTGTGGCCGACGCTGCGCAGGATGGCCTGAGCTGGCCCGCTCTCCGCGGGTTCCCGCCCCGCGGAGAGCTTCCCCGCGCCATCCGCTCGGGTGACGTTGCACACCGTGATCGCATGAATCGGCCCGGGGTTCGGGTAACGATGCGCATTGCAACGTACGGGTGAGGTCGCGCTAATCGAGTGAGAGACCCCCTTGATCGTGGATCAAACAATTACCGGCCGTGAGAGTCGCGTGCGCTATCGAACGCGCTGGTGAGGGGCCGTTTGGCGGACAAATCCGCATGTTGCACACGGTCCTGATCAACGACCCGCGACACGCCCCGATCGATCTAATTCCATAACCTTGATGTGGCAGGTCGTTCCCCGGCGAATTGGTCGACAGTCGGACCCGGCGATTACTACAGTGAGTTGTCCGTGTTCGGTCCTTTACCGACTGTGACTGGGGTTATGGACAGGAAACGATTCGCCATGATCGCCGCGACGGCGATGACTTTGGCGATCGTTGTCGTGATCCTGGCGGGTTTCCGGTTGCTGCCCCCGGTCTCCGTGCTCGCACTGGACAACTTCGCCCAGCTCTCCGCGGGAACCGCGGGCACCCTCTGCTGTCTGCTGTCCGCGCGCGGCAGGCACGGCAGCGACCGCAGATGGCGGCTGATCATGGGCGCGGGCTGGGGGATCTGGACCCTCGGCCAGGTCGTGTGGACCTGGTACCACGTCGTCCTGCGCAGCCAGCCGCCCCAGCCCTCGCTCGCCGACATCGGCTACCTGATCATGCCGGTGGTCGTGCTGGTCGCCCTGCTCGTCTTCAGCGACCACCGCCAGCCCGGCTCCGTGGTGCTGGCGATCGATCGGCGGCTCACCAGGGCCAGGGTGGTGCTCGTGCTCGACGGCCTGATCGTGGTCGGCTCGCTGTTCATCCTGACCTGGACAACGGTCATGGAGTCGATGGTGCGGGCCAGCTCGCCGTCCCCGCTGGCCTTCGCCGTCGCGATCGCCTACCCGCTGATCGACATCGTGCTGCTGGTCATCGTCGTCATGCTCGCCACCATCCGGCTCGTCGGGCGGCGGCTCCCGCTCGCGTTCATCGGCATGGGCGTGATCACGCTGTTCGTCTCCGACTGCATCTTCGCCTACCTGGTCAGCGCGGGCGTGAAGGAGATCCCGGCCTTGGCGAACTTCGGCTACATCACCGCCCCGGTGCTCTTCGCGCTCGCCGCGCTCGCCCCGGCCAGCTCCGTGCCCGTCGCGATGTACGCGGCCCCGCCGCGCCGCGCGGATGGCAGGCTGCCGGTCGTCGAGTGGGTGCACGTGCTGATGCCGTACCTGCCGCTGGTGCTGACGGGCTCGCTCATCCTGGTGCGCACCGCCTTCGGCAACGCCCCCGGACCGCTGGAGATCTACCTCGGTCTCGTGGTGATCGCCCTGGTCGTGGTGCGCCAGCTGGTCACCCTGGTCGAGAACATGTGGCTGCTGGACCGCATCCGGCAGAGCCAGCGCCAGCTGGAGCACCAGGCCTTCCACGACTCGCTGACCGGCCTCGCCAACCGCGTGCTCTTCCGCGACCGCCTGGACCACGCCATCCACCTCGGCTCCCGGCGGGGCCACCCGGTCACCCTGCTCTTCGCCGACCTGGACGACTTCAAGATCGTCAACGACGGCCTCGGCCACGCGGCGGGCGACGCGCTGCTGCGGGCGATCGCCGACCGGCTGCGCTCCTGCGTGCGCTCCACCGACACGGTCGCCCGGCTCGGCGGCGACGAGTTCGGCATCCTGCTCGACGAGGCGGAACGGGCCGACAAGGTCGGCGAGCGCCTCCTCGAAGCGCTGCGCGTGCCCTTCGTGATCGGCGGAGAGCACCACCTGGTCCGCGCCAGCATCGGCCTGGTTCGCGCCGACCCGCAGGAACGCGGTCTGACCGCCGACGTCCTGCTCGGCCGCGCCGATGTGGCGATGTACAGCGCGAAGCGGCACGGCAAGGGCACGCTGGTCACCTACGAGCCCGCACTGGGCGTCACGCCGACCGTCGCCCCGCGCCTCGCCGGCTCCACTCCCGCCTGACACCCGGCCCACAGCGTTCGCGTGGCCTGGCCGACGCGCCCAGGTTTTCGCGTTTTGTAGTCTTAATGCGCGAGAGAGCGCTCCCATTTCGCATCATGACTACAAAACGCGAAATGAGGGGTGCGCGCGTGTGATGGGTGTGGGCACCAGGGGCGGCGAGGTGGTTGCGAGACACGGCCTGGTCCCGATGGGCTCCTGGTGTCCCGAAGGGGGCGCGGGGGAGGCGTGGGGTTACTGGTAGGCGGCGTACCAGAAGCGGGCCTTGTAGAACTCCGCTCCCGTCCGCGTGCGCTTCATGTCGCTGCCGAAGAAGTCGATCGTGTCCGTGCACCAGGACGTGCGGCAGCCCGACTTCGGCTTCGCCTCGATCACCTGGTTCGTCGTCGGGTGGTTGCCGACCGCCTTCACGCCCGAGCGGTTCACCGCGGCCGACTGCGGATAGTTCTCCGTGAAAGCGTTGGTGGACTTGACGAACTGGTAGACCTTCGAGCCCGTCGTGACCCAGAGGCGGTCCTTGTCGCCGTAGACCGGCTGGAGGTCGTGGCCGCCCTTCGTCGGCAGCGCGATCTTCTTCGCCTCCGACAGGGTCGGGCTCGCCGCCGTGCCGCCGACCTTCAACGCCACCAGGTGGTGGTCGCCGAGCGCCCAGAGCAGGTTGGCCTGCGGGTCCCAGAGGACACCGTGGCCGCCGGGGAGGTCGTACTGCGCGTGCTTCGTGGCTCCCGCGCCCTGTGACGCGGCGTAGAGCCTGATCCAGCCACCGTGGCTCGCCGCCGCCGCGACGTTGCCGTTCGGCAGCACCTCCGCCGCGTGCGGGTTGTCCGCTCCCGGCACCGCCACCGACCACTTGCGCTTGCCCGACGGGTAGGCGGCGACGCCGAGGAAGCCGCCCGAAGCGGCTGTGACCAGGACATCGCCGCCGTGGTGGGAGTTCGACCGCAGCCGGGCGTCGGACGGGTTGGACCAGCCCCCGGTGGGGAAGCCGTTGGCCGAGGTCGGCGACCAGGACCACTTCGTCGCCGCGCCGCCGCCCCAGCTGCTCACCGCCGGGTCGAAGATCATGATCTTCTTGCTCGCCTGTTCGGTGGTGACGACGTTCACGGTCGCGTCGGGGCCGGGGTCCGCCACTGCGGGGACCGACAGCGCGCCCGCGCCCAGGACCGCGCCGAGAACGACACCGGTGAACCTGTTGAGCACGACAAACCCCTTCCGGTCGGCGACGACGAGCAAGGTCTACCAGCAGTTTCGCGTGGGCGACCACGGTTCGGGGCTGGCGGCAAACAACCTTACGAAAGCGCTGCCGCGCTCGTCCGGTCGAAGTGCGCGAGGCCGCGCGAGGTCAGGTCGATCGCCTTGTACAGCTCCTGCCGCACCACGTCGGGATCCTCGCAGTCGACCGCAGCCACGCGGACGGCTGCCAGGATGCCGCCGATCACCGAGCCGACCATCACCGCAGCCTCGTACGGGGTGAGCCGGTTCGGGTAGACCGCGCACAGCGCATCCGCCATCTGCTGCTCCACGGCCAGCAGGCGGTGCAGTGCGTGCGCTTGGAGTGCGGGCACCGACTTGAGCAGCGAGATGCGCAGCGCCGCCGCGCCCGAGGTGATGTCCTGGTTCCACACCGTGGAGAGCAGGTTCTCCTTCAGCGCGCGCACCAGGAGCTCGCTGGGGCTCTCGCTGCCGTCGCAGGCGGCGATGGTGTTCATCACCAGTTCCGCGCGCTCCACCGGGTGGGTGAAGAGCACGTCCTCCTTGCTGGGGAAGTGGTCGAAGAACGTCCGCGTCGACACGTCCGCCGCGGCGGCGATCTGCGCCACCGTCGTGCGCTCGTAGCCCTTCTCCGCGAACAGGGCGAGTGCGGCTTCGACAAGCGCCACCCTGGTGCGCTGCTTCTTGCGTTCCCTCAGACCCTGCTCCGCCGTCACGACGGGCAGGTTACTGCATTGACTGCGAAACTGCATTCATTGCAAACATGCAGTGGATGCAGTGTAATGATCTCGTGGTGGGTGTTGGAGGGGACACGCGCGTAGCGGAGCCGGACGCGGCTCCGGTGGTACGTGCCAGGGTGCTCGTGGTGGACGACGAGCCGCACATCGTGGAGCTGCTCGCGACGACGCTGCGCTTGTCGGGGCACGAGGTGACGACCGCCCGCAGTGGCCAGGAGGCGCTGCGGCTGATCGAGGACGAGCGCCCCGAGCTGGTGATCCTCGACGTGATGCTGCCGGACGGCGATGGCTTCGAGCTCTGCTGCACGATGCGGCGCCGCCATCCCGGGGTTTCCGTGCTGTTCCTGACCGCGAGGGACTCCACAGAGGACAAGGTGCGCGGCCTGGGCATGGGCGGCGACGACTACGTCACCAAGCCGTTCAGCGTCGCCGAGGTGCTGGCCCGGGTGCAGGCGGTGCTGCGCAGGACGCGCGGTGAGGCCGCCGTCGAGGAGCCGGTGCTGCGCTGCGCCGACCTCGAACTGGACGAGCGGGCCTGCGAGGTGCGGCGGGCGGGCGAGTACGTCGAGCTCTCGCCGACCGAGTTCAAGCTGCTGCGCTACCTGCTCGTCAACGCCGGGCGCGTGCTGTCGAAGGCGCAGATCCTCGACCACGTGTGGCGCTACGACTTCGGTGGGGACGGGTCGGTGGTGGAGAAGTTCATCTCCCGGCTTCGCCACAAGATCGACACGGCCGGTCGGGTGCGGCTGCTGCACACGGTGCGGGGCTTCGGCTACAGCCTCCGGCCGCCGCGCGCGTGAGCCCCGTGCGGCACCGGATCGGCTCCCTCCGGGGCAGGCTGCTCTCCACGATCATGGTGCTGACGACGCTCAGCATCCTGGTCGTCGACGTCGCCGCGCTGTTGTGTATGCAGTTCTACCTGCAAGAACGGGTGGACTCGGCACTGTTGACCATCGACCACCGTGTGCGCGACCTCGACCTGCGGCACCTCCCACCGCCCACGGAGTCGATGCGCACGCTGAGGTCCTTCGGTCCCAACGCGAACTACGTCGCACTGGTCGGGCCGGGCGGTGTGGTCCTGGACTCCGCGGCCGCGGATGGGCCGTCCGGACAGCCCGAGCCCGCTCCGGAGCTGTCCAGGGAGCTGCTCTCCGGCCGCGCGCTCGTCACGGTGCCGTCGGTCGCCGAGCACGGACCGCAGTACCGCGTGCTCGTGAGTCCGCTCGCGGAGCCGGTTCGCTTGTGGGGGCAGGACGATCCGCGTCGGCTCGTCGCGATCGTCGTCGCCACCTCGTTGCGCCCCAACGCTGATGCGCTCGGCCAGCTCGCCGTGTTCATCGCGATCGCCACCGTCGCCGTGGTGCTGACCGTGGGCGTGCTGTCCCTCGGCGCGCTTCGGGTCGGGCTGAAACCGTTGCGGGACATGGCATCCACCGCGAGTGCCATCGCGACCGGCGACACCGCGCGGCGCGTGGAGCTCACCGATGCGGGGCGCGAGGTCGAGCAGCTGGCCGACGCGATCAACCGTGCCTTCGACGCCAGGGAACGCTCCGAGGAACGGTTGCGCTCCTTCGTCGCGGACGCCTCGCACGAGCTGCGGACGCCGTTGACCACCATCAGGGGCTGGGCGGAGCTGTACCTCCAAGGCATCGACGACCCCGCGCTCGTCGAGCTGGCGATGTCGCGGATCAGCGACGAGTCGCTGCGGATGCACTCCCTGGTCGAGGAGCTGCTGCTGCTCGCCAGGCTGGACAAGGGGCGACCGCTGGACCGCGAGCTGGTGGACCTCGCGCAGCTCGCCTCAGAGGCCGTGTCCGACACCCGGATCATCGATCCGGCAAGGGAGATCACGCTCAATCTGTCCACAGTGGACGCCATGGTCCCCGGAGACGCGGACCGGTTGCGCCAGGTGCTGCGCAACCTGTTGGGCAACGCGTTGCAGCACACGCCGCCTGGCAGCGCGGTGCACGTCAGCCTGCAGCCGGTCGGGGACGCCGCCGTCGCCCTGTCCGTCTCCGACGAGGGGCCTGGACTCGATCCCGCGCTCGCCGTGCGGGTCTTCGAGCGGTTCTACCGCGGTGACCCGTCCCGGGGGCCGGGTGGGTCCGGGTTGGGGCTGAGCATCGTCAAGGCGATCGTCGAGGCGCACGGCGGCTCCGCGCGCGTGGAGTCCGTTCCCGGCTCCGGTGCCACGTTCACCGTCACCCTGCCCCGGCGGTCCTGACGCACCTGTCAGCAAGACGTCAGCTTCCGTGCGGGTTCGCGTCAGCCGACCCTGGTGACCTGGAGGCACACCGCGAGAAAAGGGAGTCCCACCATGAGCTGCCCCGTCTCCCACCCGCCGCTGCCGACCCAGCGCGTGGACCCGCTGATGCCGCCGCCGGAGTACGCCGCCTTCCTGGAGGAGGCTCCGATCACCAAGGTGCTCGACTTCGTCGGCCAGGAGGCCTGGCTGGTCACCCGGTACGCAGACGTCCGCGCAGTGCTCGGCGACCCGCGTTTCTCCTCCGACTTCATCCCGCCGGAGCTGGCGGGCGTCGCGCGTCCCGACGAGCCGGTCAAGCCGTTCATCCGGCTCGACCCGCCCGAGCACACCCGCTTCCGCCGCGCGTTGACCGGGGAGTTCACCGTCCGGCAGATCCGGCTGCTCGAACCGGGCATCCGGCAGCTGGTCGAGGACCGGCTCGACGAGCTGGAGCGCGCCGGGCACGGGGCGGACCTGGTGGAGCTGGTGTCACTGCCGATCCCGTCGCTGGTGATCTGCCAGCTGCTCGGTGTGCCCTACTCCGACCACACCCGGTTCCAGGAGGACAGCAAGCAGCTGCTGACCAAGGACCTGGCGCCCGAGGAGCGGATGAAGGCGGGCAACCGGCTGCGCGAGTACATGCTGGAGCTGGTGCACCTCAAGCAGCGCGAGCCGGACGCGGCCCTGATGACCAGGCTCATCGAGCGTTCCGAGGAGATGGAGCAGCCCTTCAGCGACCTGGAGCTGGCCTCCATCGGCCTGCTGCTGCTCATCGCGGGCCACGAGACCACCGCGAACATGATCGCGCTGACCACGGTCGCGCTGCTGCGCCAGCCGGAGAAGGTCGAGGCCCTGCGCGCCGATCCGTCCACAGTGGACAAGTTTGTCGAGGAGGCGCTGCGGCTGCTCACCATCGTGCAGCACGGCGTCCGGCGGCTGGCCACCGAGGACATCGAGGTCGGCGGAACGCTCATCCGCAAGGGCGAGTGGGTGCTCGCCTCGCTGGCCGCGGGCAACCGGGACCCGGAGGTCTTCGCCGAGCCGGACGAGCTCGACCCGACCCGCAAGCGCATCACGCACCTGTCCTTCGGGTTCGGGCCGCACCAGTGCCTGGGCCAGCAGCTGGCCAGGGTCGAGCTGCAGATCGCACTCGCCGCCTTGTTCCGCCGGTTCCCGACGCTGCGGCTCGACCTGCCGGAAGGCGAGGAAATTCCGTACAAGCACGACATGTTGATTTACGGAGTGCACCGGCTGCCCGTCGCTTGGTGAAGGATGGGACGGGTAGGAACGACGAGGAGTGTTCTGATGCGAGTCGAGATCGATGAGGACAAGTGCTGCGGAGCCGGATCGTGCGTGCTCTCCGCTCCGGACGTCTTTGACCAGCGGGACTCCGACGGGGTCGTCGTGCTGCTGATGGAGCGTCCCGGCGAGGAGCTGCGCGAGGCCGTCGAGGAGGCCGCCGAGCGCTGTCCCGCCGCCGCGATCACCGTGCTGGAGCAGTGACAGGCGTGACCACGGTGCAACGGATCGTTGTCGTCGGCGCCTCGGCGGCCGGTCTCGGTGCCGCCGAGGCGCTGCGCAGGCGCGGCTACGACGGCCACCTGACCCTGGTCGGAGCCGAGACCCACCTGCCGTACGACCGGCCCCCGCTGTCCAAGCAGGTGCTCTCGGGGGCGTGGGAGCCGGAACGCACCCAGCTGCGCGGCGATGACAAGATCGCTGACCTGCGGCTGGACCTGCGCCTGGCGACCAGGGCCTCCGGGGTCGACGCGGCCGGGCGGCAGGTGCTGCTCGACGGCGGCGACCGGGTCGGCTACGACGGCCTGGTGATCGCCACCGGCGTGGTGCCGAGGACGCTGCCCGGCACGACCGGCCTCGGTGGCGTGCACGTGCTGCGGACCCTCGACGACGCGTTGTCGCTGCAGGTCGAGCTGCTCGCCGGGCCCCGGCTGGTCGTGGTCGGGGCCGGGCTGATCGGCTGCGAGGTCGCCGCGACCGCGCGCAAGCTCGGTCTGGACGTGACCCTGGTGGACCCGCTGCCGGTGCCGATGACCCGTCAGGTCGGGCCGCGCATCGGAGAGCTGGTCGCGAACCTGCACGCCGAGAACGGGGTCCACCTGCGCTTCGGTGTCGGAGTGGAGTCCGTGCTGTCGGAGGCGGGCAGGGTCACCGGCGTCGTGCTCACCGACGGCACCAGGGTCGACGCCGACGCGATGCTGGTCGGCATCGGGGCCACCGCCGTCACCGACTGGCTCGACGGCAGCGGCATCCCGGTCGACGAGCTGGGCGTGCGCTGCGACGCGTACTGCTCGGCCGCGCCCGGCGTGTACGCGGCGGGCGACGTGGCGTCCTGGGAGCACCCGGTGCTGGGACGGATGCGGCTGGAGCACCGCACCAACGCCACCGAGCAGGCGATGGCCGTCGCGGCGAACCTCCTCGGCGCACAACAGGAGTACCGGCCGCTGCCGTACTTCTGGAGCGACCAGTACGACACGAAGATCCAGATGTTCGGCTGGCCGCTGCCCGGCGACGAGATGGAGATCGTCGAAGGGTCACCGGAGGAGGGGCAGTTCATCGCCGCCTACCGCCGCGACGGCGCGCTGACCGCCGCCATGGGCTGGAACTCCGCGCGGGGCCTGCGCCCCTACCGCCAGGAGCTCATGCGGGCCATGGCCGGCTAGCCGGGGGTGGGCGGAGCGACGGGGTTCTCGGGCCAGCGGTGCTTGGGATAGCGGCCCCGGAGCTCCGCCCGCACCTGCGGATAGCCGTTCCGCCAGAACGACGCGAGGTCCCTGGTGACGGCCGTGGGGCGCCCGGCGGGGGAGAGCAGGTGCAGCAGCACCGTCACTCTGCCACCCGCGATCCTGGGCGTGTCCGTCCAGCCGAAGGCGTGCTGCACCTTCACCGGCAGCACCGGCTCCGCGCCCGAGTAGTCCAGCTTCGCCTTGGTCCCGGACGGCAACGCGATCCGCTCCGGCGCCAGCTCGTCCACGCGCCCGGCCAGCGACCACGGCACCAACCGCCGCAGGGCCGCGCCAGCATCGATCTTCGCCAGGTCCGCTCGCCGCCGCGCCTGGGACAGGTCCAACCACTCGTCCACAGTGGACAGGAGGCTCGCCTCGTCCACCTTCGGCCACTCGCCGCCGAGCGCCTCGTGGAGGAACGCCAGCCGCTGGCGGAGCCTGCTCGCGTCCTCCGACCACCTCAGCAGCGCGGTGCCTTCCTTGCGCAGTCCATCGACGAGTGCGTCGTGCACTGCCGATCTGTCCGGAGTGGACAGTGGCTTCTCGTGCAGCACGATCGCTCCGAGCCTGCGCACCCTGCGGGCCACCACGTCGCCGTCCTGCCAGCCCACCTCCTCCGCTTCGGAGAGCAGGGCGCGCCCGGCCGACACCGCCAGTGTCTCGTCGGCCACGGCGGCCAGTCGGATGCGCCCGTGCCGCTTTCCGGGTTCTCGGTCGGCGACCGCCACGGCAAGCCACTCCGCGTCGGTGAGCGCGCTTCCGGGTGGCAGCTCCACGGCTGTCCCGCCCGCCAGCAGGTACACCGGTCCGCCGCCGGTCCTGCGCTTGGCCAGCCGCTCCGGATGGGCAAGGGCCACAACGAGGGCTGGGTCCGGTTCGCGGTCCTTTCCGCCTCGCGCCTGGTTCTTGAGCCGGTCCACCTCGCGGCGCCAGCGTTGTGTCGCTGGGCTGCCAGACTTCAAGCGCTGCAACGATGTTCTGATGTCCACATCGGACGCAAGCGTGTCGTCGTCGAGCAGGGCGACGACCTCGGCCGCTGCTCGCGCGCCAACTGCCGCCGCTCCGTCGATCAGCGATCGTGCCAGTCGCGGGTGCAGTCCGACCTCGGCGAGTCCGCGTCCGCGTTCGGTCAGTTCACCGCGTTCGTCCAGTGCTCCCAGGGCATGGAGCACCTCGCGGCCCGCGTTCAGCGCTCCGGCGGGGGGAGCGTCCCACCACGAGAGCGCGGAGCCGTCCGGTGTGCCCCAGCTCGCCAGCTCCAGCGCCAGGCGGGTCAGGTCGGCCGTGCGGATCTCCGGCTCCGGGTGTCGTGGCAGTGTGCCGTGCTCGTGCTCCGGCCAGCAGCGGTAAACCACGCCGGGGGCTTCGCGCCCGGCTCGGCCCGCGCGCTGCTCCGCGACCGCCGTTGAGACGCGAACCGTTGCCAGCCCGGCCATTCCCCGCCTGTGGTCCACTTTGGACACTCGGGACAGGCCCGCGTCCACGACGATCCGGACGCCCGGGACCGTGAGGCTCGACTCCGCGACCGCCGTGGACAGGATCACCCTGCGCTGGTCGCCCGGTCGGAGGGCCGCGTCCTGCTCCGCGCTGGGCAACCGGCCGTGCAACGGGCGGACCACAACGTCGCGCAGGCCGCTCAACGCTTCGCCGACACGGCGGATCTCCGCCGCGCCAGGGAGAAACACCAGCACGTCACCTGTGCAGTCGGCGAGCGCCGCGCGCACCGCCCGAGCGACGGTGCCCTCGATGCGTTCGCGGCTCGCGGGCGCCACATAGCGGGCCTCGACCGGGAAAGCCACCGAAGGCACGCGCAGAACCGGGGCCGACCCGAGGAGCTCGGAGACCTGTTCGGCCGCGACCGTCGCGGAGGTCGCCAGCAGGCGCAGGTCCTCGCGCAGCCCTGCGCGCGCGTCCACCAGCAACGTCAGCAGCAGGTCCGCGTCCAGGTGCCGCTCGTGGATCTCGTCGAGCATCACCGTGTCCACGCCCGCGAGCTCCGGATCGGCCTGCAACCGCCGCACAAGCAGGCCGGAGGTGACCACCTCGACCCGGGTGGACGCCGACACCTTGCGATCGCCGCGCACCGAGTAGCCCACGGTCTCGCCGACCCGCTCGCCGAGCAGGCTCGCCATCCGCGCCGCGGCGGCCCGCGCGGCCAGTCTCCGCGGCTCCGCGACGACAACTCGCGCACCGCCCGCTGCCAGCGCCAACGGCACGAGCGTGGTCTTGCCGGTTCCGGGCGGCGCTACTAGGACGGCGGTGCCGTGCTCGCTCAGCAGCGCGCCCACCTCGTCAAGTACCGCACGTACCGGCAGGTCGGGAAGCTGATGCCAATTACTCGCGATTGCGACCACGGAACGGCAGCCTGCCAGGCAGACTGCGAGCATGCCTCGTGCCACCCGCAAGTCCGGCAAGCTGCTGAGCCGCACCGCCACGTTCGTCGCCACGGCTTCGGTCCTGCGCACCGCTTACGCCCTGGTCACCCTGCGCCGCATGCGGCCCATCGCCGCTGAGCCGCTGCGCGAGCAGCCCACCGTCTCGGTCATCGTCCCGGCCAGGGACGAGGAGGCCGTGATCGACAGGTGCCTGACCGCGCTGCGGGCGCAGACCCACAAGGCGCTGCGCATCGTGGTGGTGGACGACGGATCCGCCGACCGCACCGGGGCCATCGCCGCCAGGCACGCCGAGGAAGACCCCCGTGTCCGCGTGGTGACCAGCGACGGGCCGCCGGAGGGTTGGGCGGGCAAGGTGCACGCGATGCACGTCGGCGTCACCGCTGCCGACTCCGCGCCGGACTGGCCGGACGCCTCGGGGCCGACCGAGTGGCTGCTGTTCTTCGACGCCGACACCACGGCGCACCCCGAGCTGGTGGGCCGCCTGCTCACCACCGCGCTCGCCCGCGAGGCCGACCTGGTGTCCACGCCGGGGGTGACCGACCGGGTCCGCTTCGAGCACTGGACCGTGCTGCCCCCGGCGATCGCGATGATCCTGGAGACCGCGGGGCCGGACGGCAGGGGACTGCTCGCGTTGGCGTACGGGCATTGCATGTTGTTCCGCCGCGACGCCTACGAGCGGGTCGGCGGCTGGCCCGCGCTGGCGGGCTCGCGCGGGGAGGACGTGGCGATGGCCACGCTGCTCCGCGACCAGGGCGCGCGGACGCTGGCGGTGGACAGCCAGGGCATGCTCGGCAACTCCGGCATGGACGGTTTCGGTGTCCTGTGGCGGTCGCTGCGCAAGAGCTTCGTCGCGGGCAACAACGGTGACGTGCGGGTGCTGGGCGCGGGAACCGCGTGGCAGGCCCTCTACAGCGCCGTGCCGATCGTCGCGCTGACGAGGGGGCTCCGTCGCCGCAGAACCGGGCTCATCGCCGCGGGAGCCGTCGCGTGGGGGGCGCAGGCGATCACGCACGCCGCGGTCGCCCGCACGCTCAACCAGCCCGCCGTGAGCGGACTGGTCGCGCCGCTGGTCGGGACCGCGTTCGCCGGGCTGCTCGGTGACTCCGTGCGGACCGCGCTGGACAGGTCCACCACCTGGCGGGGCCGCCCGGTCGTGGCCAAGGGAGCGGAGCCGCTGTTGCGCGTGGGCCGTCGCCAGGGTGGTCAATAACGGGCGAACACCGATCGGAGCACGAAACCGGTTGCCGAATGGCTTACTCTTAGCTCTGCTAACGAGAGCAGTAGGAGGCACAAGGGTGAGCACGGCCGCCGAGACCGCACCGCCGGAACAGCTCCCCAACCGCCTGCCCAACGAGGTGTGGGTGCTGGTCGCGGCGAGCTTCGTGATCGCGATCGGCTTCGGCATCGTCGCGCCCGCGCTGCCCAGCTTCGCCGCGAGCTTCGACGTCGGCGTCACCGCGTCCTCGGTGGTGATCAGCGCCTTCGCCTTCACCCGGCTGGCGTTCGCCCCGGTCAGCGGCAGGCTGGTGGCGTTCTTCGGCGAGCGCCCGGTCTACGTGTGGGGACTGCTGATCGTGGCGGTCTCCACCGGCGCCTGCGCCTTCGCCGGGGAGTACTGGCAGCTGCTGGTGCTGCGCGGGCTCGGCGGGACCGGCTCGACGATGTTCACCGTCTCGGCCGTGGCGCTGCTGATCCGGCTGAGCCCGCCGCACCTGCGCGGCCGCGCGTCGGGGGTGTGGGCGACCGGCTTCCTGCTCGGCAACATCACCGGCCCGATCGTCGGCGGCGGCCTCGTCGGCATCTCGATCAAGCTGCCGTTCCTCACCTACGCCGTTGCGCTGATCGTCGCGGCCTTCGTCGCCTGGTTCTTCCTGCGCAAGTCCACCCTGGTCGCGCCGGACCGCGATGACGCCCGCCCGCTGCTGACGGTGCGCGAGGCGGTCGGCCACGGCACCTACCGCGCGGCGCTGGCCTCCAGCTTCGCCAACGGCTGGACCGTGTTCGGCGTGCGCATGGCGCTGATCCCGCTGTTCGTCACCCAGGCGCTGCACGAGAACGAGACGTGGGCGGGCATCTCGCTGTCGGTCTTCGCAGGCGGCAACGCGCTCGTCCTGCTCTTCTCCGGCCGCCTCGCCGACTCCAAGGGTCGCAAGCCCCTCGCGGTCGCCGGTCTGCTCGTCGCGGGCGGCGCGATGATCTGGCTCGGCTACACCGACTCCATCCCGAGCTTCCTCGCGGCGTCCCTGGTCGCGGGCTTCGGCGCGGGGCTGCTCAACCCCGCCCAGAGCGCCGCGGTCGCGGACGTGGTCGGCAGCGAGAAGCGCGGCGGACCGGCGCTCGCAGGCTTCCAGATGGCCGCCGACGTCGGCACGATCCTCGGCCCGTTGCTCGCGGGCGTGATGGCGGAGAACCTGTCCTTCGAGACGGCCTTCGCGGTCACCGGCATCACGATGCTGCTGGCCCTGGTGCCGTGGCTGCTGGCCCCGGAGACGCTGCCGAAGAAGGCGGGCGAGCACACGGCGACGGAGGTGGCAGCGGAGAGCGGCTGCCTCGACGAGTGCCCCGAGGTGCCGACCGGCGAGCGGGTCGCGGGCAAACCGCAGCAGCCGCAGCCCTAGCTGACTCCGACCCCGATCAGCATGCCGACCAGGTAGGTGGCACCGGCGGCGACCGCGCCGAACACCAGTTGGCGCACGCCGTTGTACCACCAGGACCGCGTGGTGAACTGCGACACCAGTGCCCCGGCGGCGAACAGGCCGACCCCGCCGACAAGCAGCCCGAGCAGCAACGAGTCCGATCCGAGCAGGAACGGGACCAACGGGAACAGCCCGCCGACGGCGAAGCACAGGAACGACGAGACGCCAGCGACCACCGGCGACGGCTGCTCATCCGGGTTGACGCCGAGCTCCTGCGTGATGTGCACGCGGACGGCCAACTCCGGGTCGGCGTGCACCTCGGCGGCCGCCCGCTCCGCGGTCTCCCGGCTGAGACCCATCTCCACGTACATGTCCACCAGCTCGGCCTCCTCCGCGCGGGGGTTCGTGCGCAGCTCGTGGCGTTCGGTCGCCACCTCGGCCCTGACCGCGTTGTTCTGGGTCTCCACCGACGCGTACTCGCCGAGCGCCATGGAGAACGCGCCCGCGACCAACCCGGCCATGCCCGACAGGATGATGACCGTGCTGCTCGCGCCCCCGCCTCCGACTCCGGCGACAAGGGCGATGTTGGTCACCAAGCCGTCCATCGCACCGAAAACGGCGGGCCGCAGCCAGCCTCCAGACACGTCGGTGTGCGTGTGGCCGATCTCGTCCATACCGCGACGGTAAGTCGTCGCAGCCGAATCAGGACAGCCTTGCGAAGGTGTGCCTGGCCTGCCCGGATGTACTGCGCTTGTACCCTCGCCACACGGTGATGTCACCCACTGCCGTGTTGTCTGTCCGGCGGGGAAGTGCACAGCAGAAGTCCGGCGTTGACCGGAAACGGAATCGGGAGGAAGCCGACGTGGGCGGAGCCCAGCGGAACGCGCGCAACAAGAAGAAGCAGGCCGCCAGTGCGGTGGCGGCGGCGCGCGGAACAAGCAGCGACCGGAACAAGGTCATCATCGGCGTCGTCGTGGTGGTGCTGCTCGCGGTCGGTGTGATCGGCGGCGTGCTGCTGACGAACCAGGCCGCGGGTGCGATCCCGGTCGTGGAGGCCAAGGCGGACTACCCGGTGCAGCGCCAGGACGGCGTCGTGGTCGTCGGCAAGGACACCGCCAAGGCCACGATCGACGTGTACGCGGACTTCCTGTGCCCGGCGTGCGGCCAGTTCGAGAAGATCTACGGCGAGCAGATCGAGGAGAAGGTGACCGCGGGCGAGCTCAAGGTCCGCTACCACCTCCTGCCCTACCTGGTCCGGATGTCCAACCCGGAGGGCTACTCCAGGGACGCGGCCAACGCGGCGCTGTGCGCGGCCGACGGCGGCAAGTTCTCGACCTACTTCGCGAGCCTGTTCGGCAAGCAGCCCTCGGAGGGCGGCAAGGGCTACGACGACGACCGACTCGTCGAGCTCGGCAAGGCCGTCGGCGCGGGTGGCGACTTCGAGCAGTGCGTGCGCGGCAACCGCCACGACGCCGCGGGCGAGACGGAGCTGAACGCGTTCGTCAACAACCCGGCGTACCAGGACGCCGAGGGCCGGACCGGGACCCCCACCGTGGCCTTCAACGGCAAGAAGATCGACATCCGCGAGGGCGGCTGGCTGGACAAGATCGTCAACCCGGCGGGCTGATCGCGGCATCAGTGCAGGTCATCGGCCTGCGGGAGGATCTTGCACCCCCCGATTTCGTAGTTCTGGGGTCGGTCGTATATGGTGTGCATGCACGCGAACGAGAGATCGGGAAGCGAGCGAAAGATCCTCCTCAAGGGGCTGTAGCGCAGTTGGTAGCGCACCACACTGGCAGTGTGGGGGTCAGGGGTTCGAATCCCCTCAGCTCCACTTTGGAGAGAGAACCGGGTGATCTGCTTATAGGCAGGTCACCCGGTTTCTTTTTGTCCATTGTGGACGGTCTACTGTGGACTCTCGTGTCGGCGGTGGACGGCTAACTGGAGCAAAACTGGAGCAGATCGCCGAAATCGGCGAAATGGGGTCAGATTTTCTGCTCCACCCCATCTGGGTGATCCTGCGCCTGTGGGTAGCTCAATGTGTCTTCTGTTCGCCCGCTGCAGGCATGGTGCCGCCCTTGGAGGGCCAGGGGCCAGCCACGTCGATTCTGGCGACAGTGGCTGAATCCGGGCGGCCTGTGTCCCCTTGGACCGGAGCGTGGTGGACGGGATGTGCGCTCCGGGTATGAGACGTGATCCGGGGCGATGGTGACGTGGAGGTGCACGAGAGGCGCTGGGCTGAGTGGCCGTGCGCATGTTCGTAGTCTCGACTGGGCGTTGCACTGGCTTGTCTTCGCACCCGGGTCAGGTGGACGCGAGTAGCAGTCCTGTTTGGATAGCCGCGTCCCGCCTGAGCGGGTGATCGGTCAGTCATGGGCTCCTCATGCCCAGCGAGCCGCGCGAGCTTGCGGACAGCTGGGCTGCGTCAGTGACTCCGCTTTCCCAGGCTCGGCAGGCCGCCCCGGACCACCGTGACGCGCGCTGCCGCGCTGATCCCGGCCTTGCCGGTCGCCGCGGGCGTGTTCCGGATGCGGTGCCGTTGCCGGTCCTGGCGCAACAGCTCCACCACCTCCTGGGAGGTGGGTCTGCGGCTCACGGTGCGGTTGCTGGCGCGAGGAGCCAGCAGGATCTTGACCCGCCGCCCGGAACGCAGGCGCTCCTCGGGTCGCAGGGGCTCGGAGCACCACGGACACTGTCGCAGCACGTGCATCTTCCAGCGGGGCACGGTGCGCTGACATCCCCGGCACGACACCGGCTGACACTCGCGGTGGTAGTACTTCTCCCTCGCCGTGTCCCGAGACTTCGTGCTGGCCATAAGGCCGCCACAGCCCCGGCACTCCCACGTCGATGTTGTCGACTCCGAGACCTTGAACTTCGTCGTGGTGGTGGCCTTCCGCTTCGGCGTGGCGGTCCTCGACGCGGCGGTCTTCTTGCGGCGCGGGGCGGGCAGCTCCAGCTTGAATCGCTTGGCCTGGGCGAGGGCTTGGTCGATGTCGTCCAGGCCGGTCAGGTAGAGCAGGTCCTCGCCCAGTCTCTGGAGCAGGAACCGCTGCCCGACCTCCAGCTGGTCGCGCCGGCGGGCCAGCTCGGTGTAGGTATGCGCGGTCCTGGCCAGCTGAACTTGGTCGTCACGGTTCACCAGTCACCTCCCGACGAACGCCTTCCACTGTGACACAGGCCACCGACATGCCGGGATCGTCTATTCGAAGCCCTCCGACAATCGGCTGGTCAGCTGGATGCTCCGAAGGTCAGCGGAGGCGTTTGAACAACGGCTGGCCCTTGCCAGCGGCGACATGGGCGCTCAAGTGTCGACACGGCCGCTGCCGGAGGCCCGGATGCACTTCTGGCGCGCGCCGAGCCAACGCCCGAGGCACGGCGGGCGTGGTCGCGACATACAGCTGGTCGGTAAGCCACTCGACGCCCAGCCAGAACCGCGGAGGAAGCACGGTCATGTCCTCACGGAAGATCGAGATGTAGAACCCGACGCTTCGGCGGGAGGGCTGCTTGAACTGTTTCCAGAACTCGGCCTCGTCCTTGCCGATCTGCCCAACGCGGGTCCACTCTCCCCCGAAGCAGCCGTCCTCCAGTTCGGGCAGCTCGTTCGCGGTGGAGATCCAGCACGCGCCGGTGAAGGAGACAGAAGGCATGCATAGATCTTGAGTTTTGTCTGTGGACGGCACCAGCGTTGGCAGGCAAAACCCGAGGAAAAGGTCTGTTCAGGCCGCTCCTCGGTCTGGATGCGAGGCGACAAGCTCGCCGCCGATGTCGCGCTGGCCGCAGGCGCAACGCCGTGATGAGGGCCAGCACCGACGCCCAGGGCTCTGGGCTTGATCACCACAAACAATGCAAAAGAGACCAGGATTTGCTCGCAACGGGCGACCAATCTGGTCCCATCCTTGGATGCCGGCGGGATCACCAAAGGATGGGGCTGGGGCTGACCAGCAGTTTTGCGCGGGCCGCACCGGTTGCCAGAGGATCTCGAGACGCTCCCGAGCTGCCCAGGGCCAGCGGTTGGAGTGGTGATTGCCTTGACGCCCTACTTCTAGGGGTGCTGATCGCTGGAGGACTTGGGTAAGCCGACGGTGCCCCGACAGCAACTCGGACACGTTCTGAATGCGGGGCGGCGTATGAATTAGCCAGATCAGGACACCTCATCCGCGATCAAGCCGTACGGGGGCTGGTCTGCTCGTCGGGAGAAGCGGACGACGATGTCGTCGTCGACTGAGGCGGGCGGAGCGTTGTCCACGACGAGGGTTCTTTCCCTCCTTTCCTTATTGATCCCAGGTGACTGGTCTGGAGCAGGCAGCCTGGTCACGTGACGCAGTGCTCAGATGTGGCGTGAGCACATACTGCTGGTCAAGGGCGGAGCGGCGTGGCAGTGAACGACGTCGACCGTCGCCGAACGGTCACCAGGTGTCCGTCAAGCAGGGGTTGTCGTCCCCTTGTTCCGCCTGTTCGGCAGCGGAAATATTGAACGCGTGAACCTGCCTGAACTTGGGATCTTCCTGCAATCACGGCGTGCGCGGATCACTCCGGCGGAGGTCGGGTTGCCGACCGGGCCGCGTCGCCGGGTGCCCGGCCTCCGCCGGGACGAGGTCGCCCAGTTGGCAGGTGCGTCGGTGGACTACTACATCGAGCTGGAACGCGGTAGGGGGGCACAGCCGTCGACTCAGATGCTGGCGGCTCTGGCCCGCGCGCTGCGCCTCGACAGCGACGAGCGTGACCACCTGTTCCGGCTCGCCGACCGCCCGGCGCCGACCACGCACAGCACGGCGGTGCACGTGCAACCGGCCATGCTGGCGCTGCTCGACCAGCTCGGTCCCACCCCGGCGCAGATCATCACCGACCTGCACGAGACCCTCGTGCAGAACCGGTTCGCCGCGGCGCTGATGGGGCCACCTGTGCAGGGCAGCGGGTACCCGGCGAGCTTCGTGTACCGCTGGTTCACCGAGCCCGACTGCCGGTTGATCTACCCGGATGAGGATCACCCGCACCACTCCAAGGTCCTGGTGTCCGATCTGCGCGCCGCCGTGGCGCGCCGTGATCGCGACGCGTGGTCCACGGAGATGGTCTCCCGGCTACGCCAAGCCAGCCAGGAGTTCGTCGAGCTGTGGGACACCGGGGACGTCGCCGTGCGCCGGGGCGACCGCAAACGCGTCATCCACCCCACGCTGGGCGTCGTCGACATCAACTGCCAGAACCTGTTCAGTGAGGACGGCAGGCAGCGGTTGCAGTTCTTCACCGCACCACCGGGAAGCCCGGCGGTCGAGCAACTGCGCTTGCTCGCCGTTATCGGTACCCAGGAACTCGGCAGCGTCTCACCTGACACCGAGGCGACCACCACGCCGTAGCCACAGCAGTGTTCCGGGTGCGCGCTGGCCGGCGCCCGGTTCACGAGGCTGCCAAGAACCCTCTTTCCCCGGGGCGAAAGCGAACCGGCTTCCGTCACGGTCGATTTGCCATGCCCTGGTGTCGCAACGCCTTCTCCGGCGGGCACGTTCGCTCGCTGATCCATCACCGCCCTCGACGAGGGCCGGACCCCAAGGAGCTGCACTGTGCGCGCTCTCGAAGTCACCTCCTTCGGTGCCCCCGATGTACTGCGCCTCGTCGAACGACCGGACCCCAGGCCGCGTTCCGGCACGGTGCGGGTGCGCATCCACGCCACCGCCGTCAATCCGGTCGATTGGTGGGTGCGACGGGGCACTATGGCCGATCGCACGCCGCATCTGTCGTTCCCGTTCACGCTCGGCTTCGACATCGCGGGCACCGTGCTGGACAGCGCTGACGGGTTCACCGCTGGACAGCGTGTGGTGGGTCTGTACCCGTGGTTCGTCGAAGGTACGGGCCAAGGAACGAACAGCGAGATCATCCACGCCGATCCGAGGTGGCTGGCGCCGCTTCCGGACGCCGTGGACTGGGCCACTGCCGCCACCGTCCCGCTGAACTCGCTGACTGCTCGCCAGTCGCTGGACCTCCTTGGCCTCGCCCCGGGCGCCACCGTCCTGATCACCGGCGCCAGCGGTGCCGTGGGCAGCTTCGCCGCCCAGCTCGCCGTGGCTGACGGCGCTGAGGTCCTCGCGGTCGCATCCTCCGGCGACGAGGCGTACGTCAGTTCCCTGGGGGTCGAGCACGTGCTCTCCCGCGACGAACCGCACAGACTCGTCGAAGCCATCCGGAAAGCCACGCCGCACGGCGTCGACCGGGTGTTCGACGCCGCCCTCATCGGCACACCGCTGCTCGGTGCCGTCCGCGACGGCGGTGGTTTCGTCTCCGCCGTGGAGGCTGTCGCCCCGGCTCCCGAGCGCGGCGTCACCGTCGTGGGTGTGCACGCCAAGCCCAACAGCGCCCAGCTGGCGGACGTCATCGGCCGTGTCGCGGCCAGGGACCTCCACACCCGGGTCGCCGAGGTGCTGCCCATCGCGCAAGGCGCGCAAGCACATCGCCGCGTCGAAGAGGGCGGCTTCCGGGGCAAGCTCGTTCTCACCTTCTGACCCCGCCGCTCGGTGATCACCACCAGCGCGTCGCGGACATCACCCCTTCCCAGTTCCAGGAGACAGTCATGCGTGTCATCACCCAGCACACCTTCGGCGACCCGTCGGTGCTCAGCATCACGAATGCCGCCCGCCCGGAACCGAGCTACGGGCAGGTGTTGGTCAAGACCGGTGCGATCGGGGTCAACCCGGTCGACGGGCATGTGCGTTCGGGGGCGCTGCCGATGCTCGGCGAGCCGCCGTTCACCATCGGCTGGGACGTCGCCGGCACCGTGGAGGCCGCCGGGCCAGGTGTGTCCGCTTTCGTCCCCGGCGACGAGGTCCTGGGCATGCTCGCCATGCCGGGCGCGGGAAACACCTACGCGGAGTACGTCCTCGCCTCGGTCAACGAGATCGTCCGCAAGCCCGCCACTCTCACCGTCGAGCAGGCGGCAGGACTGCCGATGGCGGGCCTCACAGCCTGGCAGAGCCTCGTCGGTCTCGCGGGGCTCCAGCCGGGGCAGCGGGTGCTGGTGCACCGTGCGGCAGGCGGTGTCGGTCACCTCGCCGTGCAGATCGCCAAGGCCCTCGGCACACACGTGATCGGCACGGCCAGTGCGGGCAAGCACGACCTGCTGCGCCGTCTCGGCGTGGACCAGCCAGTGGACTACCGCACTCGGGACTTCACCGAAGTCGGCCCCGTCGACGTGGTGTTCGACCTGGTCGGAGGCGAGTACGGCGAACGCTCCGCAGGCATCGTGGCCGCCGGCGGTGTACTGGTCAGCGCCTATCCCCAGAACACCGGCGTCACACCGGAACGGATCGCCGAGCTTGGCATCCGGCACGCCGTCACCTTCGTGCAGCCGTGCGCCCCCGACCTCGCCCAGTTGGCGGCTCTCACCGAAGCCGGAGCGCTCACCGTCCACGTCGACCACGTGCTGCCGCTGGCCGAGGCAGCCAAGGCACACAACCTCGTCGCCGCGGGCACGACCACCGGCAAGGTCGTCCTCGTGCCCTGATGACTGGCTCGGCTCCCCTGGACAGCCGACCTCGCTCTCTCACGTCGCCGCCCACCAACAGGCTCAGCGGCGGAAAATCCAAGGCAAGCAAGGAGTTCTCGTGAAGAAGTGGACATCCCTGTTCCTCGGCGCCGTCTTGGCGGCCGCTCCGGCTGTGCAGGCCCATGCGCACCCGAGTCACCTGACGCACCCCGGCGTGACACCCGCGGTGACCGATCCGTTCTACGGCAAGGGATGGCAGCGGCTGGCGCCGATCGCCGGCGGGCCACGCCAGGAGCACAGCGTCGCCGCGGTCGGTGACAAGGTCTACGTCCTCGGTGGCGTCCTCGCCGACAGTAGCTTCACCACCACCGGGAAAGTCGAGGTCTACGACACCGAACGCGACGTTTGGTCGGGCGCGGCGCCGATGCCGGTTCCGATGAACCACCCCAACGTCGCGGTGGTCGGCGGCAAGGTCTACGTCCTCGGCTGCTTGTCCGGCGGAGCGTCGTGGCAGGCACTGCGCGACAGCTTCGTCTACGACCCGAACACGAACCGGTGGACGACGTTGCCGCCGATCCCAGCGGGCATCGAGCGAGGCAGCGCCGCGGTGGGCGTGCACGGAACGAAGATCTACCTCGCGGGTGGCATGCGAACGCTGAATCCTGGTCCTGGAGGTCTCCAAGACACAGTGGCCACGGTGACGTCCTATGACGCCGTGACCGGCCGATGGGAAACCCTGCCGAGCCTGCCGCAGGCGCGCGACCACGTTGGTGGAGCCGTCATCGGCACGAAGTTCTACGTGCTCGGCGGCCGGGATCGGGGACAGGTGAACGTGCGGGACACCGTCTATGCATTCGACCTGCGTTCCCGGCGCTGGTCCGAGCGGGCAGCGATGCCGACCGCGCGCGGCGGCATCGCCACCGCGGTGGTGGGCACCAAGATCTACACGTTCGGCGGAGAGGGCAAACAGGACGGAACCAACCCGAACGCCGTCTTCAACGAGACCGAGGTCTACGACGCCCTCCGCGACCGCTGGCAGCGGCTCGCACCGATGCCGGTGCCGCGTCACGGCACAGCCGCCGTCGCCGTAGGAGGCACGATCTACATTCCCGGCGGCGGCACCGCAGGCGGCGGCAGCCCAGCAGACGTCAACGACGCCTACCGTCCCACACTCTGGTGAGTCTGAGCAGCAACCTCGCAGCGCGAAGGCCCCTCAGGCACCTATGACGGCAAAGCCCACTCTCCTGCGGTGACCGGCGCCGCTGGCGCGGCCGCGATCTGGGTTGCGTTGAGCCACGCTTCACACGGCAACAGGTGGAGCAAAACTGGAGCACGGGCACGCGTTGAACCGCACCGAACTGCGTTGAACGGTAGTCATCGGAACCGGTGCTGCCTGTGGTGCAAGGGTTCTCGCTGGTGAGAGTCCTTTGTGGACTGACTGGCAGTGTGGGGGTCAGGGGTTCGAATCCCCTCAGCTCCACTTGGAGAAAGAAACCCGGTGACCCGTATTTTTGCTGGTCACCGGGTTTTTTGTGTCGTGGGTAGATCTTTTCGCGACTGGTCTCGGACGTGAGGATCTCGCCGAGAGACTCGGTGCCCCAGCGGGGCAGGATGTGGTTGCGCAGGATGCTGCGGTAGTTCGTCTCCGTGCGGATGTCGACGTCGATCGTGTCGATCCATACTGCGGCCCACGAGGTGACGGTGGTTTTGGCGTCGTCGGGGTCGTGCCGGCGGCCTCGGCGCTTGTCGGACTCGAGGTCGTCGGCGTAGTTACGGGCTTCCCTCGCGCTGCGGAATCCCGAGACCGATCCGATTCGGCCGTCCTTTTTCACGTAGCGGGCCCGCCAGGAGTTCTTCCCGATCTTCTCTATCCAGGCCATGGTGTCCTCCAGGATCAGGAATGATGTTTGGTGGGGCAGGTCTGTTATGCGCCTCAACGAGAGTAAGCGCAATTCGATGTTGATTGCGCCGGGTGGGCGGAGGATAGTGGTGCGAGTCCGCGAGAGCTTTAACCTTGCCTGATCTGGACACTGCGGTCTTCGGTGCGTAAGTGTTTTCGTTCGCTGTGGGGATGGAAGTCTGGTTCCCGCCAAGGCTACTTCGATCGCTCGCGCTGTTGACCGTATCCGGCCGTGCGCAGCATCGCGGGCCGCGATCCGGACTCTCTCCCTTGGCTGGAGAGCATCTTCCGGGGACATGGCGCTCACCGTTCAGCTAGCGATAGCGGAGACTTCCTCGCGCTGGACCTTGGCCGAGCCGTGACGCCCAGGAACCACCCGGGCTGCCCTCCCGAGGTGATCGCGCTGACGACGTGGCCGAATCCCGGGCTGTTTGCGTACAGCGTGCGTCCGCGCGGGTTGCTGACTGTGCAGCCCTGGGTGAGGGTGACGATGCGGTAGAAGCTACGTCGCTTGGAGTTCAGTGGATGCGCGTAGGTTCGAATCCTGGGCCAGGTTCGTACAGGGTCTGCGCAATCGTCTACCCGTCGTGAACTGCGGATATCCGCCACGATCGACCTTCCGCCCCGGCGGAGCACTCGTCAAAGCTAGAGACGTGGGCCACTGTGTTACTCGTCCGCGCCGCAAGTACGGCGTAACCGTGACCGCGCCGGGGAGTCGTGGGCCTACCGTCAGTGCACGAGTGATCCGGTCGGTCTCAGCGATTCAATGCGCGTGACGATGCGGAGCTATCTCTCTACGCATCACCTCTACGCGGCCCGCTACGCCGCAGAGGACGCGCGCGCTCGTGAAGCCGACCGGATCGGGGATCGACCCGGCTTCGATGTTCGTCACCGGGGTCATGTTCTGTGCGCGGTGATCGAGTCGGTCGCCTTCCTGGAAGCAGCGATCAACGAGAAGCTTGCCAGATTGAATGGGTATGAGAGGGTGTGGCATCGCTGATGGATGAGAAAAAGGCATGGTCTCAAGCGGTCGCAGATTTTCCTTTCGGTAGTCGAGTTTCGGGTTCTGTCGTGCGGGTGATGCCGTTTGGTTTGATCGTCGACGTCGCAGATGCTCCGAACGTAAAATTTGTTGCCGATGCTATTGATGTTCGAGGAAGGGGTGGTGAAGTGATCGGTGTCGACGGGTTTCGTGTGGGTGATGTCGTGGCCGGCGTGATAGTTGATCATGTGGCACATAATCTCGAGATTAAGATGAGAATCGCAGTCCGGGGTGGAGTCGGCGAGCCCTAGCTCTGTCGCGCTGGTGATCCCCTGGCGGTCCCCGACGTCATGAAAAAGGACAAAGCTGCCATCCGCCTGTACGAACGTCTCGGGTGGAAGCGCATCGGTTCCGCTCGCCACCAGTTCGGAGAAGGGCAGAGCATCCCGGCCTTCTGCTATGTCTCGCCGAGCCCCTGGAACGACAAGAGCCCCTGCTGTTCTCCCATCAATTCAACGGGAGAACAGCAGGGGCTGGCTGCGTCAGGTGATGTGCGCCAGGAACTCGGCGGTGGTGATCCCGGCTTGCCGCAGGATCGAGGCGAGCGTCCCGCGCTTGGCGGTGCGGTGCTGCGGCACGATCACCGTCCGGCCGGTCGCGTTGCGCAGGATGGCGTGGCTGCCTTTCGTTCACACGTGCTCGAAGCCGTAGTGCTCGGTGAGGACCTTCATCACCTGCCGGACAGGCAGGTCAGACAAAGCGGGACTCACGCAGCTCCCGGCACCTGGAACGAGGTCACCAGCGGTGTGCTGGTGATCTGCCCGACGGCGTCCGGCATCACTTCGAGGTACAGCTCGACCGCTTCCGCCAGGTTCGCCAGAGCTTCCTGGATCGTCTTTCCCTGACTGGCTACGTCGATCTCCAGGCACTGAGCGACATACCAGTCCTCTTCCTGGTGTATAGCGGCTGTCAGCGTTCGCTCGCTCATGAACACAGTGTCGCACCCCTTAGTGGTCCGCGGTGAAGTTCGTCGAGGTCACGCGTTCTCAGGCGCCCTGGCCGGCCGGAGAGCGCCGAACAGGAGTGCCCGCAGTTGAGGTAGTGGTGGTGTACCCGCCGCCGCTCGCTGACCCGCTCCACGGCCTGATCGACAAGGCACCCACGCACGCGGCCAAGCTCGCCGGAACGCTCGTCGCGATCCACGCCCTGCCCAGTGCAGACATCCGCCGGCTCCGCGTGGACGATCTCGATCGCCACCGGGGACCGGCTTACCGTCGCCCGGCCCGGCCTCACCCACGTCGTCCATCTCGACGAATACACCCTGGACCTGGCGACCGCATGGCTGCGAGAACGCGTCCAGCGCTGGCCGCACACCACCAACCCACACCTGCTCACCACGCAGCAAGGCGCCACCGACGACCGCAACAGGCCCATGCATGCCGTCAGCTTCCGCATGCTCTTCGCCCCGATGGGGCTCACATCCAGCTAGCTCCGCATCGACCGGCTCTACGACGAAGCCCGCCACACTGTGCCGACCCCGTCCACCTCATGCGCACCTTCGGAATGTGCACCAACACTGCCATGACCTACCTCGAAGCCATCCACCCCGAACGCGCCCGACCCAAGCCTGACGATCGCTACTCTCCAAGCAAGCCGATCAGCAGGGGAGGCACGCGTGGACGGAACAGAGCTCTACGACGAAATCGGCACCGGATACTCGCTGGGACGGCGCACCGACCCTCGATGGATGACCCCCATCCTCGCCGCGCTCGGCACCGCCCGTTCCATCGCCGACGTGGGCGCGGGGACCGGCTCCTACGAGCCGCACGATCGACAGGTACTCGCCCTCGAACCGTCCATCGAGATGATCCGTCAACGACCGCCCGACGCGAGCCCCGCTGTTCGCGCGGTCGCCGAGGCCCTGCCAGTCCGCGACCGCGCCGTCGACGCCGCGCTGGCCGTGCTCACCGTCCACCACTGGACCGACTGGCGAGCCGGGCTCGCCGAGCTCCGCCGGATAGCGCCGCGCCAAGTCATCCTCGCCTACGACACACGCCGACACACCGAGTTCTGGTTCGTCCGCGAGTACGTGCCCGAGATCGCCAACCTGGAACTCACCCGCCCCTCCGCAGACGACATCGCGAACGAACTCGGCGCCGACAGCGTCACTCCCCTGCCGCTGCCCTGGGACTTCAATGACGGGGTGTTTCCCGCCTACTGGCGACGCCCGGCCGCCTACCTCGATCCCCGCGTCCGCCGCGCCTGCTCCGCACTCGCCCAAACCAACCCAGATGCCGTCGAGCGCGGGATACGCCGCCTGCGCGAAGACCTGCGCAGCGGCCGATGGCACGAAAACCACCGGGACCTGCTCAACCTCGACCAATGGGACGCCGGCTTCCGTCTCATCGTGTCGCACACCTGAACCAGCCCAGCCGTTCCCAGCACCTCCGCTCCTCCCCGCGAACAGCAATGGCAAACCCCACCTGGCACAGCGAACCGACCGGCAAACCCGCCGCTCTCACCGCATCACCATCGAGTTCCCTCACCAACACCCACCAGGAATCCACGAACCCGTGGGCTTCTGCCGAAGCCGAGCAGGAAGGCCAGCCCGACGACGACGCCCATGATCACGATGACGGCTTTGACGACGGTGGCCTCGTCCGAACCTGATCGCGTTGGCGATGTAGCTGCGGGTCGGGTCATTGAGGGGCACCTGCTTCGGTGCGCTCCCAAGGTCCACTCCCCGGATTTTTCGTGTTCCCAGTAGATCTTTTCCCGGCTTGGCCTCCTCACGTGGATCTCCGAAAGTGGAGGGGTTCTGGAGGAGCTGCGCCAGCGGTGGCGTGGTCGTCCGGGTGCTGATGTGCGGCGGCTGCGGTTGACCCGCGTGCGGCGGTATGGGGGGCAGGCGGCGTGCAGGCGGGCTGTCGGTTGCGCTTCGAAGGTGAAGTTTCGGGCGTGGAAGGCTTCGCGGGCCTCGTCAGCCAGGTCGTGCTTGCCATATCGGTCGGCTGCTTTGGCGAAGTCATGTCCGAACAGCACACGCAGGGGCGTCTCTGTCGGGGAAGGCTTTGTTGGCTTGATGGTCCACAAGACAGGCCGCTCCGGCACCGTCGCGATGGCGCTCAAACCCGTACAGAATTGCCGGTACGCTCAAGAAATCCGTATCAGGTGTGTATGGAACACGTGGCTCTTGCAGGGTGAACGTGGTCGGCTGAGTTGAGACAGCCCGGTACGCAGGCCGTACTCCGAGCAAACACCTCAAGGACACGGCGCGGAGTCGCAGCGCCCATCTCGGTCTGACCTACCAGCAAGCACGGCGCGACATCCTCAAGCAGCTCGAATGGCTTGAGCCGTTTCCGCACCTACCGATCGTGTGGGACATCGGTCGCTCCGCCTTGAGGAGCCTGCCGAGCGTTGCCGCCCACCGGGCAGCCTTGGGGGCTGTCGAACTGGCACTGCGCGAATGCCGCATCCTCCAAGGAGCCGCTGACCGCGACAAGTGGAGGACCATCGACGGTCACATCGACCTGGACTGGCACCAAGGGTCATTTGCTCACGAAGTCGTTCAGGCACTGGTGGCGTTGGCTGAAGACCCCGATGGCGGCTGTGCGCTCGACAACGGGGAGCTCGATGCGGTCTGGATCTACGGAGTCCGAGTGAGATTCCGGCCGTACAGCCCTATCGGAGCGGCCAGCTGCCGCGCGTGATGCTCGGCCGCCCTCGACGACGAAGTCGATCACTGGGTCAGATCGCCCTTGTGGCAGGACAGCGTTGGGGATTGGGGTGTATCGCGGGCGTACCGAAAATTGCGTACGCCACCGCAACAGTCTCCCGTCTTCCATGGAGGCGTGGGCGATCGGTTGCCGATATGCGGTCGCCGGTGACGGCTTGATGGGGCGGTCCGCCTTGTCGCAGTTTGGAGTAGTGGTGCGGGTCGGAGGCGTCCATGAGGATGGATGTGAGGGGCCTCGCCGGTGCACCGTCCGGCTGAGCGGTGTGAGGTCAGGAGCGCAGGTACGCCAGCACCGCGAGCACCCTTCGGTGTTCGTCGCCGCGACCGGCAGATCGAGCTCGGTGAAGATGCTGCTGATGTGCTTGTTCACCGCGGTCTCGGTGACCGTGAGGTGCCGGGCGATGGCCGCGTTCGACCGGCCTTCGGCCATCTGTGCGAGCACCTCGCGTTCGCCCGCGCTGATCCGGCTGAGCGGACCATGCCTGCGTGCCAGCGCCCCCGGGTCTGGAACAGCTCGCGGAGCCCGGCTTCCGTCAGAGCGAGTGCCCTCCTTTGTCCTTTGTGGACTCTCCGGTGGTCGTGCCACCGTGACTGCCCTCCGTGTATCGCGGGCGTATGGAAAAACGCATACGCCGCCGCAACAGGTGTCCGAGTTCCATGGTCGTTGACCGGGGGAGGGACGTGACCATGGGGGTGGATGTCGTGCGTGGTGTCGGCCGGAGGCAATTGCTCGGGTGGGGTGGCCTGGCGGCCGCGGGTGCGTCGTTCGTGGGGGGAGCACGGGGGCACGCGGATACCGGTGAGGGCATCCCGCCGGACGCGTTGCCGGGTGGGGCCTACGACAGGCTCGTGGCGAAGCTGGCGAAAGAGGACAAGTTCTCCGGCACGGTGCTGCTCTCGTACCGGGGGCGGACGGTGCTGTCGCGCAGCTATGGCTTGGCGGACAAGGAAAAGGGAGTCCGCAACCACGAGGGCACAGCGGTCAACCTCGGCTCGGCGGCGAAGCCCTTCGCGGCGGTGGCGATCCTTCAGCTGGTGCAGCAGGACAAGGTGCGCCTCTGGGAGACCGTGGGCAAGTACCTGAAGGGCTTCGCCCAGGACGTCATGGAGAAGGTCACCGTCCACCACCTGCTCAGCGGCACCACGGGGCTGGTCAACCCGGAGCACGACCTGCAACGCGTCTTCCACAGCAAGGAAGAGGTCCATGAGTACTGGGAGCAGTGGAGCCGCAAGGGGAAGCTGGACTTCGCTCCCGGCGCGGGCGAGGACACGACGAGCGGTGGTCTCGCGATCGCCGCGCAGATCGTGGAGGCGGTGACCGGCATGGCGTACTGGGACTACGTGCACGAGCACGTCTTCAAGCGCGCGGGCATGACCGGGTCGGGGTTCTTCACCAGGCCGCAGTGGCTCACCGACGCGCACATCGCGCACTCGTACATGCGCCAGGCGGACGGCAGCCGGGTGGACATCGTGCGGAACCTGGACAAGGGCAGCCCGGGGCAGCACGAACCCGGCAAGAACAACGCGCGGAACTTCATCGACCACGCCGGGGACGGCGGATTCGCCACGGCGCGGGATCTGGCGCGGTTCGCGCAGGGGCTGTGTGACGGCACAGTGCTGAAGAAGCCCTTCGCGGACCTGCTCCTCCAGCCGAAGCTCCCGATCGGCAAGGGCAAGTTCGGCGGTCCGCCGCCCCCGTACCCGGCGTTCACGAACTACACGATGCCGATCTCGCTGCACGACGGTCAGTGGATCACCGGGCGCGGCGGCGTCAACCCGGGCAGCTGCGTCAACTGGAACCTCTACCTGGACAGCGGCTGGGTCGGCGTCCTCACCAGCAACTACGACGACTTCCCGCTCGGGGAGATCCTGGAGCAGGAGCAGCTCGCGATCATGGGATCGCGCTGAATCAGAAGCGGAGCGCGGGTGCTCGACAGGTGGCAGGACTGGGTCAGTACGGAGACCGGCATCGTGGCGAGCACGGTGGTAGGACTGCCGGTGGCGGGCCTCGTGGTGTGCGGACTGGCGTACCTCCGGCGCGGCAGCGGGGATGCCTGGCGCAGGTCGCTGGCGCAGGTGGGCCTGGTCTACGGGACGGTGCCGTTCGTGTGGCTGACCCTGATGCCGGGCAGCCGAGCGGGCAAGGTGCCGGGCCGGACGAGCCTGGTGCCGTTCCAGGACCTGCTCGACGTGGACGCGGGCCAGATCATCGGCAACCTGCTGGTGTTCGCGGCGTTGGGGTGCTTCGGGCCGATGGTGTTCGCGGAACTGGGGTCGCTGTCGCGGGTCCTGGCGCTCGCGGCGACCTGCTCGGTCTCGATCGAGGTCGCGCAGTACGTGTTCCAGCTGGACCGGGTGTCCTCCGTGGACGACGTGCTGCTCAACACGGTGGGGGCCGGGCTGGCGGCGCTGGTCTCGCGCCGGTGGTGGCCCGCCAGGTCGGGTTCGCGTATGCCGGCGATATCCGGTGCTGCCTAGGCTGAGGGGATGCGCGTGCTGATCGTGGAGGACGAGCCCTACCTGGCCGAAGCCGTTCGCGACGGCCTCCGGCTGGAAGCGATCGCCGCCGACGTCGCCCACGACGGTGACGCCGCGCTGGAGCTGCTCAGCGTCAACAGCTACGACCTGGCGGTGCTCGACCGCGACATCCCCGGCCCCTCGGGCGATGAGGTCGCGCGACGGATCGTGGCCTCGGGCAGCGGCATCCCGATCCTCATGCTCACCGCCGCCGACCGGATCGACGACAAGGCCTCGGGCTTCGAGCTGGGCGCCGACGACTACCTCACCAAACCGTTCGAGCTGCGGGAGCTGGTCATGCGGCTGAGGGCGCTGGACCGCAGGCGCGCGCACGCCCGGCCGCCGGTGCGCGAGATCGCGGGCCTGCGGGTGGACCCCTTCCGGCGGGAGGTCTTCCGCGACGGCCGCCACGTCGCGCTCACCAGGAAGCAGTTCGCCGTGCTCGAAGTCCTGGTCGCGGCCGAGGGCGGAGTGGTGAGCGCGGAGGAGCTGCTGGAGCGGGCCTGGGACGAGAACGCCGACCCCTTCACCAACGCCGTGCGGATCACGATCTCCGCGCTGCGCAAGCGGCTGGGCGAACCGTGGCTGATCGCGACGGTGCCCGGCGTCGGCTACCGGATCGACGCCGACGTGAGCCCGTGATCAGGCGCAAGGCGCTCAGCGTTCGGCTGAAGCTCACCCTCAGCTACGCGGGTGTCGTCCTGCTCGTCGGCGCCGTCCTGCTGGCCGTGTCGTGGGTGTTCCTGCTGCGCTACATCCCGGACAAAGACCAGGGCCTGCTCTTCATCAGCCCCAACCAGTACCTCCTGACGCGGATCTTCGGCTGGGCCGCGCTCAAGGCCATGGCCGTGCTGCTCGTGGCGGGTCTGGTGGGCGGGTGGTTCCTCGCGGGCCGGATGCTCGCGCCGCTGCACCGGATCGCGGACGCTGCGCGGCTGGCCTCGCTGGGATCGCTGGCGCACCGGATCCGCCTCGACGGGCCCAAGGACGAGTTCCGCGAGTTGGCCGACGTGTTCGACACGATGCTCGAACAGCTCGAATCGCACGTCGCCGAGCAACAGCGGTTCGCCGCGAACGCCTCGCACGAGCTGCGCACCCCGCTGGCGATCTCGCAGACGCTGCTCGACGTCGCCCGTGGCGACCCGGAGCGCGACCAGGAGGAGCTGATCGAACGCCTGCGCTCGGTCAACAGGCGCGCGATCGACCTCACCGAGGCCCTGTTGCTGCTCAGCCGCAGCGACCGCAGGACCTTCACCCGTGAGCCGGTCGACCTCTCCCTCGTCGCCGAGGAGGCCATCGAAACGCTGCTACCCCTCGCGGAGCAGCGCGGGATCTCGTTGGAGGTCACCGGCGGGACGACGCACGTCTCCGGTTCGGCGGCGCTCATCCTGCGAGTGGTGACGAACCTCGTCCAGAACGCGATCGTGCACAACCTCCCGGCGGGCGGGACCGTGAAGATCCACACCGAGCCGTGGCTGGGTTCGGGTGTGCTGCGGGTCGAGAACACGGGGCATCCGGTCCCGGCAGAACTGGTGCCGACGCTCGTCGAGCCGTTCCAACGCGGAACGGCTCGCGCCCGCGCCGACGGCTACGCGGGAGTCGGCCTGGGCCTGGCCATCGTGCACAGCATCGTTCGGGCCCACGACGGGACCATCGATCTGGCACCGCGCCCCGACGGCGGCCTCGTGGTGACGATCAGGCTGCCTGACGCGGTGCTCTCGGAGCAGTGAGGTCAGCGGCTCCAGTGCGGGTCGCGGCCGAGGTAGCGCAGCAGCACGGCGTCGTCGTCACCCGCCTCGGCGGGCAGCGCGGGCGCGCAGGCGCCGTAGTTGCGCAGCGGCTTCACGATCTGTTGCGCGACGGGGAGCAGCTCCCGCGCGAGCGAGGGCGACGGCGGCGAGGGAGCCCAGCGGCCACCGCCAGGTCCCAGGCGTGCACGGCGGCGTCGAGGGCGCACGCGCCCACGCCCAGCGCCGCGGACATGGAGTTGGGCGGCACCGGGACGGACACGTTCTCGGCGTCGGCGGCGACGCCGGAC
>NZ_JBHLZU010000016.1:0-58663 GCF_042429765.1 Allokutzneria oryzae
GACCTGGGTGGCGTTCCACTGCGAGCACGGGGTCGCGGCCTCCCAGTCGGTGACAGCGTTCACGGCGGTGCGCAGTGCCTCGTGGGACTCGGTGAGGATCGGCCAAGTGGTCATGGCGGAGCTCCTTGGGGAAGGTCGGGTTCAGCGGACGGAGGTGAAGAAGGTGCGGATGTCCTCGACGAGGAGGTCGGGGGCGTCGTGCGCGGCCCAGTGCCCGCCGCGGTCGTGCTCGACCCAGGAGACGATGTTCTTGTGGTCGCGCTCGGCGAAGTGGCGGATCGGCCGGAAGTCGTTGGCGAAGCTGGACAGCCCGATCGGGAAGGTCGTCGGCTCGGCGGAGCCCTCCATGCGGCCGTTCTCGAAGTAGAAGCGGGCCGAGGAGGCGCCGGTGTTGGTGAACCAGTAGATCGAGGCGATGGTGAGCACGTCCTCCGGTGCCAGCGCGTCGCCGAGCAGCTGCCCGATCCACGCCAGCTGTCCCGCGGGCGAGTCGGCCAGCGCGTGCGCCAGGGTCTGCGGTTGCGCCTTCTGCGCCTTGTCGTGGATGGCGTAGTCCACAAAGGACTGGAGGAACCCCAGGTACTCCAGCTCGGCCGGAGTCAGCTCGGCGAACTCGGCCGGGTCGCCGGAGGGGAAGGAGAAGATCTGGTTCACGTGCACGCCGAGCACGTCGGGCCCCGCCACCCGGCCCAGCAGCGGCGCGATGATCGCCCCGGCGTCGTTGCCGTGCACCCCGTAGCGCTGGTAGCCCAGCCTGCGCATCAGCTCCGCCCACGCCCGCGCCACGCGGCCCGCGTCCCAGCCGCGCTCGCCGGTGTGACCGGAGAAGCCGTGCCCGGGGATGGACGGGATGACCAGGTGGAAGTGCTCGGACAGCTCCCGTGCCACACCGAGGTACTCCACGAAGGTGTTCGGCCAGCCATGGGTGAGGATCAGCGGCGTCGCACCCGGATCGGACGATCGCAGGTGCACGAAGTGGATCAGCTGGCCGTCGATCTCGGTGGTGAACTGCGGAAACTCGTTGAGCCGCCGCTCCTGCGCGCGCCAGTCGAAGTCCTCGCGCCACTGCCGGACCAGATCCTGGACGTAGGACAGCGGCACGCCGTACTGCCACCCCTCACGGACCGGACCGGTCGCCGCAACGCCCGCGACCTCGGCGGCGGGCAGCTCGTTCGCCCACCGCGTCCTGGCGAGCCTGTCCCGCAGGTCGTCGACCTCGTGCTGCGGGACGTTGATCGTAAACGGCTGGATAGTGGTCATGGCGGGAGTTTTCACCGCCACACCCGAAAAGTGGATCCAATAGATGAATTCGTTATTTTCGCGAGCACACCACCCCTTCAACCAGGGCTGAAATGCCACGTCAGACCCGGCCTCGGTGAAAATATCACTGGCAACTGCCGTTTTTCCGTGTGCGATTCTCGCGCACGCGGCGCGCCACGGGAGAAGTGATTACCAGACGTGGTTCGGCCGTGACGGAGCGCTGCTGACGGTCGAGGAGATCCGTGAAATCCGACAACGCCGCTGGCTCCCCACGACCTCCCGCAAGTCCTCAGAAGGGGCACGGCCGGAATACTCGCGATGATCGCAACAGCTGCGACCACGTCGGGCGCGGTGACCGGTTTCACCAGCGCCTGAACTGCGGGCTCGATGATATTGAACCAGCCGCGCCGCGATCTTGGCGCTGTCAGGGTCGGCCCACTCCAGCGCAATGCTGGTATTGCAGGGAATTGAACAAGGGAACAAGACAATTCGAACGCTGGGCACCCGGGCCGGCGCCGCTGCCATTCTCACCGCTGTTGGTCTGCTCGCTGGCGCGGTGGGAGCCACCTCCGCGAACGCCGCGGGTTCCACCAAAATGGCTCAGACGCCGTGGACATCGATGTGAAGCCCGGGGTCACGAACCTGAGCAACCACTCTCAGCTCCAGGACCGCGAAATGATCACGAACGCGTGGTGCATCGAGCGCTGCTGAACCGCCGCGCCCGCTGGCCCCTCCACGAACCGTGGAAGCGTGCAGCGAGCTTCGTCCGGCTGTCCCGAGTTCGCAGACCTGCCGTCCTTTGTGGACCGAACTGGCAGCGTGAAGCTGGACTGGTCGCAGGAAGCGGTCCATGAGCCGCCGCTCGTCAGGCTCGCGCGGTCACGTCCAGGCGATGTCGGTGGGCGGGCTCATGTCTCGCCGCTGAGCGACGGCGGTTGCCGCGCGGACCAGTGTGGCCACGCCGCGGCTGCGGGAGTGTTCGGGCCAGGCGATGACCACTGTGACGGGAGGGCAGTGCTGGAGGGGAACGTAGGCCACCGCTTGCCGGGGGTACCTGGCGGCCACCGACCTTGGGAGGACGGTGATCGTCTCACCGTCGAAGCCATGGGCCGCCAGATCTCCCTGAGCCGACGGCCGCAGTGACACCGGCGCCCACCGCACGGGCCATACAGTTGTATTGCCGCCAATACAGTCGTACAGTCGGCTCATGCGACCGATCTCTGAAGAGGACCTGACGGCACGTGCCCGCCTCCGCGACGTCGCGATGGCCCTGTTCGCCGAGCAGGGCGTCAAGGCCACCACGATCCGGGGGATCGCCGCGGCGGCAGGAGTCTCGCCCGGGCTGGTGCAGCACCACTTCGGCACCAAGGAGGAGCTGAGACAGGCCTGCGACGACTATGTCCTCAGTTATGTTCGCGAGCAGGTCAGCTCGGGCGTCACCGATCGCAACCTGGAGACGCCGGAGTTCATCGAGACCGTCCAGCGGACCGCGCCGCCGCTGATGAAGTACCTCGGCCGGGCGCTGGTGGACGGCTCCCCCGGAGCCGCCGCCATGTTCGACGAGCTCGTGAGCGTGACCGAGGACAACTTGGCCCGCGGCGACCACTCCGAGGCCGACCACCGCGCACGCGCGACTGTGCTGACGGCGATGAAGCTGGGCATCACCGTGCTGCACGAGCACGTCTCACGCGCGCTCGGCACGGACCTCTACGCGCCGCAGGGTGCGGTGCGCGTGGGCAATGCCCAGCTCGACCTGATCAGACCGGAGTTCCTCGGCCGCGAGCTGTTCGAGCAGGCGCGGACGGGCCTGGAGAAGTTCGAGGGGCAACAGTGAACGCCGCGGTGCGCACGGACGGCCTGGTCAAGACCTTCGGCCGGACCAGGGCCCTGGACGGGCTCGACCTCACGGTCAAGACGGGCGAGGTGCACGGCTTCCTCGGCCCCAACGGCGCGGGCAAGACCACCGCGATCCGCGTCCTGCTTGGCCAGGTGCGCGCCGACGGCGGCCGGGTCGAGCTGCTCGGCGGCGATCCGTGGCACGACGCCACCGAGCTGCACCGAAAGCTCGCCTACGTGCCCGGCGACGTCACCCTGTGGCCGTCGCTGACCGGCGGCGAGGTCATCGACCTGCTGGGCAGGGTGCGCGGCGGCCTCGACCCCCGACGGCGCGCCGAGCTGCTGGAGCGCTTCGAGCTCGACCCGCGCAAGAAGTGCCGCACCTACTCCAAGGGCAACCGGCAGAAGGTGGCGCTGGTGGCCGCTTTCGCCTCCGACGTGGAGCTGCTGGTGCTCGACGAGCCGACCTCGGGCCTCGACCCGCTGATGGAGACGCTGTTCAACGAGTGCGTCCTGAACGAGAAGCGCAGCGGCCGCACCGTGCTGCTGTCCAGCCACATCCTGTCGGAGGTGGAGGCGTTGTGCGACCGCGTGAGCATCATCCGCGCCGGTCGCACTGTCGAGTCCGGCAGCCTGGCCGACCTGCGTCACCTCACCCGCACCTCGGTGAAGGCCGAACTGGTCGAGCCCGCGCCCGGCCTGGCCGCGCTGCCCGGCGTGCACGACCTCACCGTGGACGGCACCCGCCTGCGCTGCCAGGTGGACGGCGACGCGCTCACACCGGTGCTCGCCGAGCTGGCCAGGGCCGGCGTGCGCACGCTCACCACCCAGCCGCCGACGCTGGAGGAGCTGTTCCTGCGCCACTACGAGGGGGCCACGCGATGACCGGCACCTGGACGCTGATCCGGCTCATCCTGCGCAGGGACCGTGCGCTGCTCTTGGTGTGGATCGCGATCAGCGCGGCGATGCCCGCCGGAATCGCCTCCTCCACCAGGGTTCTGTACGCGGATCAAGCCGCCCGCGACGCCTTCGCGGCGGCCTCCATGAGCAATCCAGCGCAGCTGGCCACCCGCGGCCCCATCTACGACGCGAGCGTGGGCGGCCTGACCGCCTGGACGCTCGGCTCGTCCCTCGCGCTGATCGGCGGGCTGATCAGCATCCTGCTGATGATCAGGCACACCAGGGCCGAGGAGGAGACCGGCAGGCGGGAGCTGCTCTCCTCGGGCGTCGTCGGCCGCCACGCTCCCCTGGCCGCCGCACTCGCGGTCGTGCTCGCCGCCAACCTGCTGCTGGGCCTGCTGGCGGTGCCCGCCCTTGTCGCCACCGGTCTGCCCGCGAGCTCCTCCGTGCTGTTCGGGCTCTCCACCGCAGCGGGCGGCTGGGCGTTCGCGGCCGTGGCCGCCGTCGCCGCGCAGCTCACCGCCGCGTCCGGTACGGCACGCGGGATCGCGATCGCCATCGGCGGCCTGCTGTTCGCGCTGCGTTCGCTGGCCGACGCCGGCGGCATCGCATGGCTGGCGTGGCTGTCGCCGTTCGGCTGGGTCCGGCTGACCAAGCCCTACGGCGGCGACCAGTGGTGGGTTCTGGGGTTGGTCGCGGTGTTCGTCGCCGCTCTGGCCGCAGTCGCGTTCGCGTTGTCCACACGACGTGACGTGGCCGGCGGCCTGGTTCCCGCTCGTCCAGGAACCGCCACCGGGGCGCTGTCGGGCTCGTTCGGCCTGGCCGCTCGCCTGCACCGGGGCGCGCTCGCGGGTTTCACGATCGGTTTCGGGCTGCTGGGCGCCCTGCTCGGTGTGGCGGCGCGCGGGCTGGACGCCCAGTTGGACACGCCGCAGTTCCGAGAGCTGGCCGCGACCGTCGGTGGCGCTGGCGCCCGCATCTCCGATGTGTTCTTCGCCTTCATGATGTACGTGCTCAGCCAGCTCGTCGCCGCCGCCGCGCTCGTGTCGGCGCTGCGGGCCCGTGGTGAGGAGGCGGCCGGCCGGGCGGAGCTGCTGCTGTCCACCCCGGTCGGCCGGCTGCGCTGGGGGCTGAGCCACCTGGTGTTCGCCATCGCGGGCCCCGCGCTGTTCCTGACCGTGCTGGGCGGCGCGGCGGGACTCAGCTACGACGGGAACATGACCCGCGTCGCCGCGGCCACGCTGGCTTACCTCCCCGCCGTGTGGATCGTGGTCGGGATCGCGACGCTGCTGTTCGGCGTGCTGCCCCGGCAGGCGACCGCCGTGAGCTGGACCGTGCTCGGCCTCTTCCTGCTCGTGGACCTGCTGGCGGAGTTCAAGCTGGCCAGCGGGTTCGTCCTGGAGCTCTCGCCGTTCGTTCACGTACCCGCGATGCAGCTGAGCGCCGTCTCGTCACCGATGGCGCCGCTGCTCGGGCTGACGGTGGTGGCGGGGGCCTTGACGACAGCCGGGCTGGCGTTGCTGTCCCGCCGCGACCTGGCGCCTTCCACCTGAAGCCGTCCTCGCTCGGGCGGAGCCGGGCGCGGGGCCATTCAGCCGCGCCAACGTGGCCTGAGTACGCCCACGGCATGAAGGCACATGCCCCGAACTATCACTCACCCGGATTATCACAAGCCACCTCCGACATAGTCTCCGTTTCACCGGGAAATTCACGAGAAAAGTACCGGAAATGAACCGAAGAGACATTGTTCATGTGTGACCGTTCAAATATTTACACCCTTACGCTGACTTGCCATAATGGCCAACCCATGCCATAGGATGCCATCAGGGTGGACACATTATCGCGAATGCCTCTAGCTGGTCGATTTACCCCGAGGCATTCAGTGGATTTCACTGGCGAGTCGAGCATTGCCACTTCGCCGCCGAAGGGGCGGTCGGCCCGGTGCGCCAGAGCTGGACGCTCCAGTGGAAATCCTTCTTGAACTGCTTGCGGCTAGTGGACGAGGGGTGACTGGCGTGGATCTTGCAATGCCCGTCGAGAAGCGGGAGAGCTTTCTGGCAGGCGCGCACGTGGGAGTCCTGGGGGTGGTCGACCCGCGCGGTGAGCGCGCACCGCTGCTGGTCCCGGTCTGGTACAGCTACCAGCCCGGTGGCGAGGTCACGGTGCAAACCGCGCGGGATTCGGTGAAGGCCAGGCTCATCCTCGATGCCGGGCGTTTCAGCCTGTGCGCGCAGACCGAGTCGACCCCGTACCGCTATGTCAGCGTCGAAGGCCCGGTGACGGCCGTTGACGATCCGGTCGGGAAGGCCGAACGCGAGGCGATGGCCCACCGGTACCTGGCCCCGGACACGGCAGCGGCGTACTTGGCAGCCAACAGCCACCAACTGACCGACGACATCCTGATTCACATGCGCCCGGCGAGATGGCGGACCGCCGACTTCGCCCTATTCGCCGCAGAGTTCAGCACGTGACAGGAGCGCTCAACGATGTCACTCGACGCGATTGCCAACAAAGCAACAATTGGGCATCCCGCTGTCGCGCCGTACCCGCGCAACCAGTGCCTCCACGACCTGTTCGACATCCAGGCGTCGCTGCGACCGCGTGCTACTGCGGGCGTGTACGGGGAACAGCGCCTGAGCTATGGCGAGCTCAAGGTTCGTTCGGACGCGTTGGCCACGCGTCTCCGGAAGGCAGGAATCCGGCGCGGAGACACCGTCGGGGTCTCGGGAAGCAGATGTCTTGATGCCTTGGTCGCGTTCCTCGGCATCCTCAAAGCGGGCGCCGCCTACGTTCCCCTCGACGACACCACGCCACCTCATCGGCTCCAGGCGATGGTCGAGGAGGCCGACGTGCACACCGTGGTGAGCCTGCCCGGCAGCCCTTCCCGCGTCCGGCGGGTCCGCACACGCATCGACCTGCCGGCGCAGGCGCCCGCCCACCCCGACCGGGTGGAGGTGGACCGGGTCGAGGTGGCCGCGACGGACTGCGCCTACGTCATGTTCACCTCCGGCTCGACCGGCCGCCCTAAACCGGTCGCCATCCCGCACCGAGGTGTGACCCGGCTGGCCTGGTCGGACCTGGTCACCCAGCGGCCTCGTCCAGGCGAGCGGGTGCTGCACGGCTACGGCCTCTCCTCGGACGCCTCCACCATCGAGATCTGGTCCGCCTTGCTCAGCGGCGCCTGCCTGGTCGTGGTCGACCGGGAGACACTGCTCGATCCGGCCGCACTGGAGAACCACCTGGTGGCGCATCGGGTCGCGGTCGCCTACCTCACCACGGGGGTGTTCCACCACGTCGCTCGCACCAGGCCGCAGGCGCTGCGGACGCTGCGGTTCGCCTCCGCCGGAGGCGAGGCGATGGACCCGGCGTTGACCCATGCCGTGCTGGCGGCCTGTCCTGACACGACGGTGGTCAACTTCTACGGCCCGACCGAGAACACCGTGGTGTCCACGGCACACCTCGTGCGGTCCCTGCCGCTGGACGCGACGACCGTGCCGATCGGCCGTCCGCTGGAGAACTCCACCTGCCACGTCGTGCGGGAGGACGGCACACTCGCCGACGTCGACGAGGAGGGCGACCTGCTCGTCGGCGGGGACGGTCTGGCGTTGGGCTACCTGGGCGACCCCGAACTGACCTCCGCGAAGTTCCTCGACAGCCCGTTCGAACCCGGCTCGCGGCTGTACCGCACCGGTGACCGCGCGGTCCGGCGCGCGAACGGTGAGTTCGAGTACCGAGGCAGGATGGACCGGCAGGTCAAGGTGCGCGGGCACCGGATCGAGCTCGATGAGATCGAGGCGCGGCTTCGGGCGCACGACGAGGTCGGCGAAGCCGTTGTCGAGAACGACCAGGGCACGTTGACCGCGTATGTCACCCCGGCAAGGCCGGGACGGCGAGTTCCACTCGACCACGTCCGCGGGGAGCTCGCCGCGTGGCTGCCAGCAGCGTCCGTTCCCGCGCGTCTGACAGAAGTCGCCACGTTCCCGGTGACCGTCGGCGGCAAGATCGACCGGCAACGGCTGCGGCAGGTGGCGGGCGCGACGGTGGACCCGGCACCGCCCCAGGAGGAGGGCGGCTCCGGGGACCCCCTGGCCGACATCTGGCAGACGGTGCTCCGGGTACGCCCGGCGCCCGGGGACGACTTCTACGCCATCGGTGGTGACTCGCTGCTGGCGGCCGAGGTGGTGACCCGCACCCTCGCCGCACTGCACATCGACGCCCAGCACGGGAGCGCGCTGGTCCGCAGCATGCTGCGGACCCCCACGCTGGAGGGTTTCACCGCCGCGGTCGCCAGCGTGCGCACGCGCGGCAGTTTCTCAGCTCCGACCACAGTGGACTTCCACGCCGAGGGCAAGCTGGGCTTTCTCCTGCCGAGGCAACGAGGTCCAGCACCGAGGTGGCAGCGGCCGCGGGACGTCCTGCTCACGGGTGCGTCCGGGTTCGTCGGTGCCTTCCTGCTCGACCGGCTGCTGCGCACCACCGACGCGCGCGTGCACTGTCCGGTTCGCAGCCGCGACCGCGCGCACGCTCGGCAGCGGGTCATGGGCAACCTGGCCCGTTTCGGCCTCACCCGGACCGAGGACGCCGACCGGGTCGTGTGCTTTCCCAGCGACCTCGCGCGTCCCGGTCTCGGGCTGGAGCCCGGCCACGCCCAGGACCTGGCGAACAGTCTCGACCTGGTGTTCCACTCGGCGGCGCAGGTCAACTTCCTGTACCCGTACGACGCGCTGCGGGCAGCCAACGTGGAGGGTACGAGGCAGATCGTGCGGCTGGCGGCGGCACGCGGTGTGCCGGTGCACTTCCTGTCCACCATCGCGGTGGTGGCCGGGTTCGGCACCGCGGGTGTGCGGCACGTCGAGGAAGATCGGCCGCTGGAGCACGCCGACCGGCTGACCATGGGGTACGCCGAGAGCAAGTGGGTCGCCGAGCAGGTGCTGCGGGACGCCGCGAACCAGGGCCTGCCCGTCGCGGTCTACCGGCCCTACGAGATCACCGGCGACCGGGCCACCGGCGCCTGCAACACCGAGACCGCGATCTGCTCGCTGTTCAAGACCATCGCGGAGACCGGTCTGGCGCCGGACATCCCGCTGCCCATGGACTTCGTCCCGGTGGACCACCTCGCGGACGTGGTCGTGCACATCGCGACCCAGCACCCGACGACGCGGCGGACCTACCACCTGACCAACCCCCGCCCGGCAAGCCTGCGCGACATGCTCGACCGGATGCGCGTTGCCGGTCACCAGATCAGGGAAATGTCCTACAAGGACTGGGTCGACGAACTGGTCAGGCACGTCGCCGAGCACCCCACCAGCCCGACCGCGCCGTTCGTGTCGCTGTGCGTCGACCGCGGCAACCAGGCGGAGATCTCGGTCAAGGAGATGTACTTCGACGGCATCTTCCCCACCTTGGGACGCGCCAACCTCGACGACGACCTCGCCGGGAGCGGTCTGCAGTGCCCACCTGTCGACGCCGCGCTGCTGGACCACTACCTCGAGTACTTCTACACCACCGGGTACCTCGAACGCCCGCAGCCGCCACGGGCATGACCCCGACCGCATCGTCACCACAGGCAGGAGGACCGCCGTGACCGAGACACCGCTGGTTCCGATCATCGAGATGCCCTTCCCCCCGCCGGGCACCATGGGGCCGCCCGAGGAGTACGTCCGGCTGCGCAGGAGCTGCCCGATGGCCAAGCTCGCGATGGACGCGGACATGAGCGACGTCACCATCTGGTACGTCACGAGGTACGCCGATGTCCGAGCGCTCATCGGCGATCCGCGGCTGGTCCGCCCCAGCATCACCGAATGGCCGGTGCGCGAGGGCGAACACGCCGACAGCGGCCCCGGCCTGGTCACCATGATGGAGATGGACGGGGCGCAGCACCGGGCACTGCGCAGGGTCCTCGCCGAGGCGTTCAGCGCCAGGTCCGTGCGGCGTTACCAGCCGCGGATGCGCGAGCTGGCCGCCGGGCTGCTGGACGACTTCGCCAAGGACGGCCAGCCGGGTGAGCTGATCTCCGGCTTCGCCGAGCCGTTCCCGCTGCTGGTGGTCTGCGACCTGGTCGGCATCCCCTACGCGGAGCGCGAGTACTTCCTGCCGATCGCCGACACCGCCCTGGGGGCGCTCAGCTCGATCGGCACGCTGGAGGAGGCGCGCGAGGTCAACCGCCAACTGCGGGAGTACGTCACCTCGCTCATCGCCAGGAAACGACGAGAGCCCGCCGACGACGTGCTCACCCACGTGGTCAGTGCCTGCGACCGAGGCGAGCTCACCCAAGACTCCGTGATCGCGTTCTTGCTCTCGATGGTCGTCGCCGGGTACCGGACCACCACCATGTTCCTGGCCAACTCCGTGCTCACGCTGCTCTCTGAGCCCAGCCAGTACATCGCTCTGCGGGACGACCGCGCGCTCATGCCCTCAGCGGTGGAGGAGCTCGTTCGCTACATCCCGGTGATGAACGGTGTTGTGGTCCTGCTGGCAACCGAGGACATCTCCTTGCACGGGCAGACGATCCGCGCGGGAGACGCGGTGCTGCCAGTGCTCGCGGCCGCCAACCGCGACGAAACCGTGTTCGCTGACCCCGACCAGCTGGATCTGCGGCGATCCCCCAACCCGCACCTCGTGTTCGGGCGTGGGGAACACAACTGCTTCGGCTCGCACCTGGCCCGTGCCGAGCTCACCACCGCTCTGGAGGCGCTGCTCGACCGTTTCCCCTACCTGCGGCTGGCGGAGGGCCAGGACCCGACGTGGGATGACGAGTCGCCGAGCAAGTCACCACTGACCATGCCGGTCAGCTGGTAGACGCAACGCCTTCTCCCCGACTCGGTCGGGACCGCTGTCGCTGCGCCTCCCTCGCGGGGGCGCAGCCGACGCTCAGCGGCGGATAACGCTTGCCCTCCAACGGGTTCACGCGTGGGGAGTCCGGTGTGGACTCAGAGGCACATCGGTCAGCTCGCGGGTTGGACGTTGTGCGCCTCGACAGCCTGGCGCAGCGCGTTGGCGAGTGTGACGGCGTCGTCGACGGCCCAGAAGTGCATGTAGAACAACCGTGGATGGTCGTCCAGCGCGTGGTTGTGCAATTCGATGATCTCGATCCCGCCGGCCCGCAACGCTTGGATCACGTGCTGGACCTCGTCCGCGGTCATGACGAAGTCGCCGTTGATCGCTGCCCTCCCGTCACCGACGGGCTGGAAGTTCAGCGCGGTGCTCACCCCCATCGCTGGCAACAGCACTCGCTGGTGGGAGGTCACGGTTTCGGCGCGGGCGAAGGAAAACTTGTAGATGCCGCCGTCGTTGGAGCCCTTGGCGCCCAAGGCGGCGTCGATACCAGCGGTGTCCAGATCCAGCGGTGCGGGTGGTGCCGGAGCGGCAGGTGGCGGGGTCGCGGTGACATCCAGCGCGGCCCTGATCCCGCGCGCGATCGCCACCGGATCCGCGCCCACGGCGTGGATGTGGCACCACCACACCGGCGGTTCGTGCGCCAACAAGTGCTTGTGCACCCCGGTCTGATCGATCCCGTTGCTCTGCAAAGCATCCGTCAGCCGCTGCAACTCCTCCTCAGCGACCACCAAGTCACCCATCACCATCGTCTTACCGTCCCGGTAACGCGCGAAAGCCGCGTACGAACCAAGCGCGAACCCGGCCTTGATCTGCACGCCCTTCGACGTGACAGCCAGATCCCGGCGCGGGAACCCCACCCGGTACACGGTCTCGCCCGCGAGCGCGCCCGCGCGGCTGAGCGCTTCGGCCACGCCTGCCCAGTCCGCCTCGGTGGTGTTCACCGGCTCGATCAGCCGACCGTGCTCGTCGGTGCTGCGGGCCATCTTGGTTCCCTCCGTGGTAGTGCCGCAGCCGACCAGCAGCGGCGAATGTGCCGACGAAGGCGATGGTCGTGTCGCCACGACCATCGCCTTCGTCGGCTCGTCAACCGCGCGAGCACATCACGCCCTGGTTCAGATCCGGTTCCGTCGCCAAGGTCGTGTCCTGCACGTGGCAACACCACCTCACCACCCCCTGGCCTCCTCACCACCCCCCTGGCCTCCTCACCACCCCCGGGCCTCCTCACCCACGTGCCCCTCATTTCGCGTTTTGTAGGCTTAATGCGAAATGAGAGCGCTCTTCCGCGCATCAAGGTGACAAAACGCGAAAACCCCGACCACGTCAGCCAGTCCACGCGCGCACGGGGGCACGAGGGCACGAGGGCACGAGGGCACGGGGGCGGGCAGAGGGGGCGGGCAGAGGGGGGCGGGGGGTCCGCGAGCCCGCGGTCACCGGGAACCGGCGACAGCCCGACCGCGCCGTTCCGCCCGGCCGTCAGTGGGACAAGGGGTACTCCATCGACACACCGTCGAGGACGACGCCGTTGGGCAGTGGCACGCGGGTGCGGCTCAGCTCGCGGAAACCGAAGGAGCGGTAGAGCTGCTCGCCCGGCAGGGTGGCCATCAGGACCAGGGCCTGGAAGCCCTCGGCCCGGGCCGCCTGCTCGCACCTGGCGAGGATCGCGCGCCCCAGACCGCGGCGGGTCCAGTCGCCGCGCACGAACATCGCGCGCACCCGTGCCGGTTCTGTGGCCGGGTCCAGCATGCGGTCGTCGGATGGCGCAGCACCGGAACCGGTGTAGAGCTTGTCCCGTCTGCTCCAGCCGCCGCAGGCGACGATCTGCCCGTCCGCCTCGTGGACGAAGTAGGTCCCGTCGTCGATCAGCACGGTGTCGGGCTCGGTGAGGTAGCGAGCGGCGGCGGCCGTTTCGCGCTCGTCGTGGAACAGGGGGAACACCTCACGCACCGATTGCCGCATGAGCGCGGCGATCCCCGGCACGTCGGCCCTCACGGCCTCGCGCAGCATTGGCGTACCCCTCCGAGCATCCGCGGCAAAGGCGATCATCCTAACCGGACCGAGTCCTCGCACCGAGCGGTTGCGTCCCACTCGCGCGGGTCGAGAAGCAGCACGGACGTCACGGCGATGGAACCATGACACAAGGTGTCAGGTTTTGGGGCGACGATGGTTCCACCGGTCCGCGTCATGGCGCACGTGGACCGGCCCCCACGGACAGACAAGGACCTCCATGCGCGAAACGCCGGAAGATCTCCAGGAACTCCAGGCACTGCTCGACCGCTCCCTCAGCCGCTCCACCGCACACCTGCGCTCGATCATCAACGCGGACAGGACACTGACCGCGGAACAGCTCACCGAGGTGCTCACCGGCATGTGCACCCTCGCCCTGTCCACCGTGACGGCCAAGGGCGAACCGAGGATCAGCGGCGCGGACGGGCACTTCCTGCGCGGCAGGTGGCACTTCGGCACGGCGCGCGGCGCGGCGAAGGCCCGCCACCTCGCCGCTCGGCCCGCTGTCAGCGTCGCGCACATGCGAGGTGAGGACCTGGGCGTGTTCACGCACGGCACGGTGGAGGTCCTCAATCCCGAGGACGGCGAGCCAGCGGCGGACTGGCCGGACCTGCTCGCCTACTTCCAGGACTTCTACGGCGAGAACGCCTTCGAGTGGGACACCGACGTGGTCTTCTACCGGCTCCACCCGCATTGGATGACCGTCTTCGCACCTGACTTCGCCAAGCTCACCACGGGGTCGCAGTCCTGATCCGCGGCACGGCCCAACTCATCCACTGTGGATGGAGGTCGTCCACCGGTAGCCCGTCCGTCCATCATGGACGAGGCATTCCCTGTGCACGACCTTTCGCGTGAGTGTCGGTGGGTGCAGGTAGCGTCGCGTGCTGTGAAGGTTGAGGAACGCGTTCAGGAACTCGCGAACCGGGTCGTGGCGCTGCGCGACGCCTACTACCGGGGTGCGCCGCTGGTCTCCGACGCCGAGTACGACGCGATCGAGGACGAGTTGCGCGGCTTGATCGAGGCGAACCCGGAACTGGCGCCCGATCCGAACCCGCTGGACCAGGTCGGCGCGCCCACGGTGCTGCACGCCCCGGTCCGGCACTCGCGTCCGATGCTGTCGCTGGAGAAAGCGACCAAGCCCGAACAGGTCGCGGCGTTCTTCGACCGCTTCCCCGGGCAGCCGGTGGTGGTCATGCCGAAGCTCGACGGCCTGTCACTGGCACTGGTCTACGACAACGGCAGGCTGGCACGAGCGGTCACTCGCGGGGACGGGACGACCGGCGACGACGTGACCACGCTGGTGCGGGCGTTGACCGACGGGGTGCCGGACCGGATCGACGCGCCGGGACGGGTCGAGGTGCGCGGCGAGGCGGTCATGCTGCGCTCCACCTTCACCGCCTACAACACGGCGCACCCGGACAAGCCGCTGATCAACCCGCGCAACGCCGCCGCGGGCACCCTGCGGGCCAAGGACCCGGCCACCGTCGCCGAGCGGCGCCTGCGGTTCTTCGCCTTCGAACTGGACACCGACCCCGACAGCACCGATGCCGACCTCGACCGCGCCCTGCGGACGATCGGGTTCACCACGGCGGCCATGCGCCACTGCGCGGACGCGGACGCCGCGCAGAAGGTGATCACGGAGATCGAGCAGCAGCGCAACGACCTGGACTACGACCTCGACGGCGCCGTGCTGCGGCTGGCCGACCGCGATGCCTACGCCGCCGCCGGGACCCGGTCGAGCTCACCGCGTGGCGCGCTGGCGTTCAAGTTCGCCGCCGAGGAGAAGACCACGGTGCTGGCCGACGTGGTCTGGGACGTCGGCAAGACGGGCAAGATCGCCCCGGTCGCCTGGCTGGAGCCGGTGTTCGTGGGTGGCACGACGGTCACCCGCGCGACGCTGGCCAACCAGGAGGTGATCCGCGCCCGCGGCATCAAGATCGGTGACACCGTGCTGGTGCGCCGCGCGGGCGATGTGATCCCGTTCGTCGCCGGAGTGCTCGACGCGTCCAAGCGCACGGGCGCGGAGCGGGAGATCGTGCCGCCCACCGCCTGCCCGTCGTGCGAACAGCCGCTCACCGAACAGGGCAACAGCAGGGAACTGTTCTGCACCAACATGGCCTGCCCCGCGCAGACCGTACGACGGTTGATCCACTGGGCCTCACGGGCCGCCGCCGACATCGACGCCATCGGACAGGTGTGGATCGAACGCCTCGCCGATGCGGGGATCCTGGAACGCCCGTCGGACTTCTACAAGCTGACCAGGGAACAGCTGCTGGAGTTCGACCGCATCGGCGAGACCTCGGCCAGCCGCATGATCGAGTCGATCGACGCGAGCCGCCAGGTCGGCCTGCGCCGGGCGCTGATCGGGCTCGCGATCCCGATGGCCTCCGACGGCACCGCCGCACGGCTGTGCCGCGCGGGCTTCGGCTCCCTGGAGGAGGTCGCCGAGACCGGTGTCGACGGTCTCGTTGCCGTTGAGGACATCGGGCCGAAGGTCGCCGCCTCGCTGATCGAGCACCTCGACCGGCTGCGCCCCGAGCTCCGGCGGCTGCGGGAGGCCGGCGTCTCGCTGGATGTCCGCGAGGAGGACCTGCCGCCGGTCGTCGCGGCCGGGGCGCCGCTGGAAGGCAAGACGGTGGTGATCACCGGCGCGATCAGCGACCCGCGCTCCGGCGAGAAGGTCGCCCGACCGACCTTCCAGCGGCTGTGCGAGAAGGCGGGCGCGACGACCGCGTCGTCGGTCTCGGCGAACACCGACCTGCTCATCACCGGCGCCGGGGTCGGCGAGAGCAAGCTCACCAAGGCGGAGAAGCTCGGCGTCGAGGTCGTCGACCAGGGTGAGATCTGGCGGCAGCTGATCGCAGCCAACGTCGTCTGACCGAGGGCGGGGCCGAACCGCCGCAGGCGGTACGGAAGGTCCGCGACCGGGACGCGCGGGACGGACCCGTCGCGCTCGCGGTTGCGGGCCGCCCACCCATAGCGTGGGGGAGGCTGCCGAAGCCGCCGGGATGATGCTGAGCGGCGAAGAGCACCTCAGCGCCACCGGGTGTGTCCTGACCGACGGCCGGCTCGGAGGACTCGCCCCCGTGGCGGGCGGCGGTCAGGGCCGACAGCCGCTAGAAGGAGAAGCAGCCGATCGCGGCGTTGCCGTTGCGGGCGACGGTGTCGAAGAACGTCCGCAGGGTGGCGTAGTTCCAGCGGAGGTACTCCAGCTCTGACTGGTCGGGGTCGTCATCCCAGCACCGGGGATAGATCTGCCGTTCCATCATGTCGATGGGGTTGTAGTGCGGGGCGAGCCGTTCGAACGGGGCATCGTTCAAGCTTCGGGCGATGCCACGGACCATGTCCGGGTTGAAGCCGGTGAACTCATCACCGTCGTAGTCGATGGGTTCACCGTCCATGCGCAGCTCCACGTTGACCCCGGCGGCGTCGAGCAGGTACTGGATGCCGTCCCAAGCCTTCTCGACGAACCCGTCGAGAGCGGTTTCGTCAGCGCTGATCTCGTCGTACAGCTCCTCGGCCTTCTCGCCGTCGTGAGCGACATCGGCCAACTGCTGGGGGGTCACTTCGACGTAGCCCAGGGTCATGCCCATGTGTGCTCACCTCATGCTCGGCGGGGACGAGTGGTGACCACACGGTAACGAGTGGCGCTGAAGCATTTCCAAGCTGGTTGAGCAGCGCGCAGCGCGGCTGACATTGCCCATCCCCGTGCGCTGTCGGGCACGAGCTCAACAGGACGGCGTGACCGAGGACCACTCGCCGAACCACTGCTCGGCGCCGTACGCCTCGAACCTCTCCACCTCGGTGAACCCCAGCTTCGCCGCGAGGCGCATCGAGCGGTCGTTGGCAGTCTGGGTGCAGAGCACCACCAGCTCGCCGGGAAGCGCGTCGGTGAACCAGCCGAGCGCCGCCGCGCACGCCTCGAAGGCGTATCCGCGTCCCCACGCCTGCGGCAGGAACATGTAGCCGAGCCAGGCCTCCCCGGCGTCCGGACGGACGGGACCCGGACGCCGCGCGTCGCGCCGATCGAACGTGATCATGCCGATCACCGCTCCGTCGAGCTCGATCACGAAGAAGCCAGGGCGCCGCCCGGGCACCTCGGGCACCGCGCGCTCCAGCTCATCACGCGGTCGAGGACCACCGGTGTAGGCGCCCACCTCTGGCGAGGCGAACAGCTCGATGAACGCCGCGCGGTCCCGGGCCTCGGACTCGCGGAGCACGAGCCGCTCGGTCTTGATCGGGGCAGGCGGCCAAGCGACGGGCCCGAGCTCTGTCATGGCTGGCAACGTATCGCACGCTCACTGGGCAGGAGCCTCGGACGGCCCACAGACGCTCCGGGCGGACAGGTTGTTCCTGGTCGACAACCCCAGCTCATGAGGGGTGAACACCTCGGAGCACTCGCGGCCAACGCCTGAACGACATCCCTTCCGGACGGGGTCGTTGACCTAGTCACCCACGGCCGGGAAACGCGTGGCCGCAACCGATTGGCTGTGCACGGCGCTCATCGAAACAACAGCCACCGCACGGCCGTATGGGCCAAAGGTGGCATCTGAGTTCGCGTCCTCAGCGGAGGGCCGTGTCAAGCAGAACGGCGACGCGCTACGCAGCACTGTGACCTGATGCGCATCGTCCCTCGACTGGTCGGACTGCTCCCCCAAGGGGCTCCGCCAACCGCAGACATCCGCTAGACCGCGTCCTACCCGTGGCAACACCACCTCACCACCCCCGGGCGCCCTCACCCCCGCGCCCCCCGTTGCGCGTTTTGTAGGCATAATGCGAAATGAGAGCGCTCTTTCGCGCAATAAGCCTACAAAACGCGAAAACTCGACCACGCCAGCTGGCCTACGCGTGCACGGGGGGGAGGGGGGGAGGGGGGACGGGGTGGCGTCGGAATCACGTGGTCCGCTCCCCCACGGCACGCCAGCGGCCGTGCCCGTGATCCGTGAGGTCGTGCTGCCACGGTAGGTCTGCGGCCACGTGCCGGGAATCCATTACGCCACCAGCGGAAACCAGCGCGGCGGGCCAAGCGCGTCTGTCGCGCGGACGTCCACCGCACCAAGCATGGTGTGCTCCCGGCGTCCTGTTTGTCCACGGACCACGTGGGTATGGGCTCGCGCATGACACACCGGAACGGGCCAGGACACCGATTATTCCACTGTGGACAATCCAGTCCGGAAGGCGGGAGCGGGCAACGAGGGCCGCGGCGAGCGCTGATCGTGTCGGCCGACATGGGGGCCGGGCACGACGCCACCGGCCGGGCGTTGCGGGCGGCGCTGCTGCGGCTGTGGCCCGGCGTGGCCGTGTCCTGGACCGACGTCCTGCACGAGATGGGGCCCGGCGTCGGCCCGCTGTTCCGCGGGATCTACGAGCTCAGCGTGCGCCGCCTGCCTGGGGTGTACGACTTCTTCTACCGCCAGCTGTGGCGGCACCGCTGGTTCGCCCTGGCGGCCAAACGGGTCATCGGTTCCTGGAGCGGCCGCCGGCTCGCCGGTGTCATCGAGCGCATCGGCCCGGATCTGATCATTTCCACCTATCCGATGGGCAGCAGCGGGCTGGAGTGGCTGCGGGCGCACCGCGGGCTCCCGGTGCCGATCGGGGCGTGGGTCTCGGACTTCGCCCCGCACCCGTCATGGGTGCACGCCGGCCTGGACCTGAACCTGGTCATGCACGAGGTCGCGGTGGCACCGGCGGTGGCGGCGGTGCCCGGTGCGGTGGTCGCCGTGTCCGCGCCGCCGGTCCCACAGCGGTTCCGCCCCGGTGACCGGGCCGCCGCGCGGCGCCGCCTCAACCTGCCGCTGACCGGCCCGGTCGCTCTGGTCTCGTGCGGTTCGCTGGGCTTCGGCCGGGCGGGTGGGAGCGTGATCGAGCTGGTCACCGGTGTTCCGGAGGCGGTCGTCGTGGTGGTGGCCGGCCACAACGAGGTGCTGCGGCGGGAGCTGGAAGCGCGGTTCGCCTGCGACCAGCGGGTGCGGGTGCTCGGCTGGACCGACGACATGGCGGAGCTGATGACCGCGGCCGACGTCGTGGTCACCAACGCCGGTGGGGCGACCGCGCTGGAGGCGCTCGCCTCCGGCCGGTTCGTGCTGATGCACGAGCCGATCGCCGGCCACGGCCGGGCGAACGCGGAGCTGATGGCACGGGCCGGGTTGGCCCGGGTGTGCGCTGAGCCGGGCGAGCTCGCCTCGGCCTTCCAGCGGCTGGGCACCGATCCGGCAGCCGTGCGCGAGTGCGAACGGGCGGTACTCCGGCACCTGGACGCGCATCGGCTGGAGGACGGGCTGCGCCGGCTCGCCGACTCGCCGCCCCCGCATCCGCTGCCGGCGACCGACACTCTCTTCGTGCACGTGGACTCGGAGACCACGGGGCAGCACGTCGGCACCGCGGTGGTCTTCGACGTCGGGCCGCCACCGTCCCGGCAGCAGGTGGCCGAGTTCCTGGCCGGTGTCCCCGGGGCGACCGGCACACTGCACCGCGATCCGCGTGACACCTGGTCGCTGTCGGCGGGCGTCCACGATCCCGGGCAGCTGGTCGATGTCGTCGGCGGGACCGGTGAGGTGAACCTGACGGCGGCGATGGACGAGTTCTTCTCCGAGCCGCTCGACCCCGCGCGCCAACTGAGCGCGGCACGGCTGATCACCGGGCTGCCCGGAGGACGGACCGCGTTGCTGGTCAAGCTGCACCACGTGCTGGGCGACGGGGTCATCGCGCTCCAGGCGCTGCTCTCCGCCACGGATGGCGCGGCAGGGCGGGCGTGGTCCGCCCGGCCCCGACCTCCGGTGCCCGGCCGCCGGGCACGTCGCAGACCGATGCGGGTGCTGCGCGGGTTGTGGCTGCTCGCCCGCGCGGGACGGGCACCGCTGACGCCGTTCGACTCCCCGTCGCCCACCTCCGGCAGGCACCACGCGCTGATGCGGCTCCCGGCCGGCCAGCTCCGATCGGTCGGACGTGCCCTCGGGCTCACGCCCGGCGAACTCCTCCCGGCGTTGTTCGCCGAGAGCCTGCGGCGGGTCGTGCGGCCCGTTGCGGGCAGCCGGTTCCGGCTGATGGTCCCGTGGTCCCTGCGCGGGACCAGCACCCTGCGGCTGGCCGGCAACCGGACCGGAGCGGTGCCGGTGGACCTGCCACTGGACGAGATGGAGACCGCGACCAGGGCCGGACTGGTGGCGGACGCGCTGCGCGCCCGGGTGCGTGCGGGCGTTCCGCAGGCGGCTCACGCGGTGGTGCGCGCTCTCGGGGCGCTGCCCTCCAGGGTACGGGCGACGGCCATCCGCGGCATGTACCACGGCCGGTGGTTCAACGGCCTGGGCACGGTGCTGCCCGGCCCGCGGCGGGAGGTTCGCTGGCACGGGACGCGGCTGGCGGAGGTCTACCCGGTGCTGGCGCTCGCACCCGGGACGGGGCTGGCCTGGGGCGCGATGATGTGGGACGACTCGGTGCTGTTGTGCCTCACCACGACAACCGAGCTCGCTCCGCTGGCCGAACGGCTCGCCGAGGGCATCCGGTCCGCCTTCGCCCACCTCGCCGAGGACACCGGTGGTGCGCCGTGACCGGTTCGGCCACCGATCTCTGGATCGCGGTGCCCGCCGCGGTGCTCGCCGCCGCGTCCTTCGGGCTGACCGGCGCCCTGCAGCACCGAGCGGCCCGGCGCGAGCCGGAGCGGGGCGCGATGCGGCTGGGCATGATCCTGCACCTGCTGCGGCAGCCGTTGTGGCTGGCGTCGTTGCTCACCAACGGGCTGGGCATCGCGATGCAGTGGGTGGCGCTGAGCACCGCTCCCCTGGTGTTCGTGCAGCCGCTGCTGGTGCTGTCCCTGCTCTTCGCGGTGATCAGCAGCGCGGCCCTGCGCAGGCAGCGGCCGAGCAAGGAGGTTCTGCTCGGCTCGGGTCTGTGCGTCGCGGGACTCGCCACGTTCTTCCCCGTGAGCCGGCCCACCGCCGGTCCGGGGGAACTGGTGCCGGCGGACATCCCGTGGCTGGCCGTCGGTCTCGGACTGGCCCTCACCGCCTGCCTCACCGTGGCGACCTGCGGCTCCGGACAGGTCAGGGCGCTCGCCATGGCCACCGCCACCGGTGTGCTCTACGGCGTCGCGGCCGGCCTGGCCAAGCTCGCCACCGCAGACCTCCAGCGCGGCCTGGGTGCGCTGCTGGGCAGTTGGCACATATACCTGGTCGCCCTGTGCGGCATCGCCGGGTTCGTGTTCAACCAGAACGCCTTCCGGGTCGAAGTGGCCATCGCCCCGGCGCTTGCCGTGATCGTCACGCTGGACCCCCTGGTGAGCCTGGGCATCGGCGTGCTGTGGCTGGGCGAACGGCTCAGCGACGGACCCGGCGCCGTCATCGGCCAGGTCCTCGCCCTGGCGGCGCTCGTCGGGGGAATCGCGATGCTCAGCAAGTTCGCGCCACAGGCCGCGCTCGCGGCGGAGCAGGCGGAGGCCACTCGCTCCGGCCCCCGCAGGACCTGACCCGTCCGTGCGTTCGCGGCGGGGAACGGTTGTGACGCGCTCACAACGGCAATCCGGTTGCTTAGGCCCAGATCGCGGAATCCGCGACACGTGGAGTTGAACGATCCGAGGACAACCTCAGCAGCTCTCAAGGGGCATCCCGATCTGTGGGAGTGGTCTCCGAGATTGCTCAGGCACGGGCCGTCGACGGCTTGGTGTTCCTGGGCGGTGTGTGGCTGGCCGTCTCGCCCTGGACCGTCGGCTTCGAGAGCGCGACACCGATCACGGTGAACAACCTCACCTGGGTCATCCCGAGCAGGTGCACGCGCAGCATTTCCCCTGACCCGCCAACCGAACACGGGGCGTCCCTTCGCACGGCACACCGTTTCCAGGACTTCACCGGGGGTAGCCGGGCTTGGTGCCGACTACCCCCGCACCGGACCGGCATCGGTTCCTGACTGCAGAAACCTTGCGGCGCGGCGCAATCGTCGCCGCCCAACTGCTCGTCGTGTTTCTCGCCTTGTGGGCGCTGCGCGACACCGTTCGACACCTGAGCTTCGTCCTCATCCCGCTCATCGTCGCCCTTCTGCTGGCTTCGGTGCTCAACCCGGTCGTGGGTTGGTTGTGCCGACGTCACCTCCCCCGGGGCATCGCGGTGACGCTCGCCGTGATCGGCGGGCTCATCCTGGTCGGCGGGCTGGTGACGTTCGTCGTGTACACCGTGGTCAGCAACGCGGACGAGTTGGGCAGACAGGCCGTCGCCAGTCTCGGCCGGCTGCGGCAGTGGCTGGAACGCGGAGGGCTGCCCGTCGGCGGCAACGTGATCGACCAAGTGGAACGCTGGTTGAGCGAGCACCAACAGGGAGTGGTGAGCGGCACCGTCGACGCCGTCACCACCATTGGCCGCTTCGCGGCCGGGGCGCTGATCGCCCTGGTCCTGCTCGTGCTGATGCTCGCGGACGGTCCACGCATCTGGGGATTCCTGTTGACTCCTTGGCGTCCGGCGACCCGGGAGCTCCTCGACGACGCCGGCCACCGCGCCTTCCACAGCCTGTCGCTGTACGTGCGAGTGACCGCGCTGATCGCGTTCATCGACGCGGTGACGATCGGCATCGGCCTCGTGGCGCTGGGTGTCCCCCTCTCATTCGCCTTGGCGGCCTTGGTCTTCCTCGGCGGGTTCGTGCCCTACGCCGGCGCGTTCATCTCCGGCACGCTGTCCGTCGCGGTGGCGCTGGTCAGCAACGGGCCCATGACCGCCCTGCTGGTTCTGGCCGTCGTTGTGGGCGTGCAGCAACTGGAGGGCCACGTGCTGCACCCGGTGCTGTCCGGCAATGTCGTCCGGCTGCATCCGATCGTGGTGCTGCTGGCCGTGGTGATCGGCGGCGCGGAAGGTGGCGTGGTCGGCGCTTTGTTCGCGGTGCCCGCAGTGGCCGCGACCCGTTCGGTGGTGCGCGCGGTCATCGAGCACCGCAACCGTGACGCGCGGCCGAGTTCGGCTGGCGCGGACCAGGGCTCCGAATCCACTGGCGACGGTGACGGGTGAGCGCGGTTCCGCAACCAGAAGCGGCGCGGTCACCTGCGGGACGGAAGGACCAACCCAGGAATTCCTTTGTGTGAGGCCAAAATACGCGTGTGCGCGCAACCCGCCGCCGCGCCCGGCTGCCAGTAGGCTGGAGGGAGAGCACACCGAGAACCGGTCCGCCGCGAAGCGAACGCGCGGGTCCCGGCCTCCGGAACGAGGAAGACCGACGCGCGTGACGCGACCACAGCTGACCGTCCACCTCCCGTCCCTGCGAGCACTGGCCTGGCAGTCGGGCCGCCACCTGCTGGAGGCCGTGCTGGTACCGGCGGGCCTGTTCTACCTCCTGTTCGCCCTCACCGGTGTCTCCGGCGCGATGGTGGCCGCACTGTCCTGGTCGGTGGCGGCGGTGGGCTGGCGACTGGTGCGGCGCACACCGGTCCCCGCGGTGCTGGTCATCACCACCGCGGTGCTGGTGGGCCGGACCATTGCCGGTTTGCTCACCGGGAGCACGCTGCTGTACTTCCTCCAGCCGACCCTGCAGAACTTCCTCCTCGCGGCCGCGCTGCTCGCCTCGGCACCGCTGCGGCGGCCGTTCCTCGCCAGGCTCGCGAGCGACTTCTGCGCCTTCCCCGACACGTTGTCCGGCCATCCACGGGTGCGGCGGTTCTTCCAGCAGGTGTCGCTGCTGTGGGCCCTGGTGTTCGCCGTCAACGGAGCGGGCACGCTGATCGTGCTGATCGAGGCGACGCTCGGGGACTTCCTCGTGGTCAGCACCGCGGGGTCGTACACCTTCGTCACGCTCGCCGCGCTGGCGTCGCTGCTCTGGTTCCGCCACTGCCTGCGCCGGGAGGGCATCGTGCTGCGGCTGGGCGCACGACCGGCGGGGACGTCCTGAGCGCCATGCGGATCGCAGGCAGCGTCGTCCTCGTCACCGGAGCGTCGTCCGGGATCGGAGCGGCCACCGCACACCGGCTGGCGGGCGCGGGCGCGCGGCTGGTCCTGCACGGGCGGGACGCGGACCGGCTCACCGCGGTGGCGGCCGCGACCGGTGGCACAGCGCTGACCGTCGACCTGTCGGGCCCGGCCGGTGCCCGGGCGCTCGCCCGTGCGGCGGTGGAGGTGGCGGGGCAGGTCGACGTGCTGGTCAGCAACGCGGGCCGCGGCTGGTGCGGCCCGCTGCCCGCGATGACCGGCGCCCAGGTCGGCGAGGTGGTCGCGGTCAACCTGGTCTCGCCCATCGAGCTGACCCGGGCGCTGCTGCCGGGCATGCTGGCGCGTGGGCACGGCCGGCTGGTCTACGTCGGCTCGATCGCCGCGCGCACCGGCGTCGCCGAGGAAGCGGTGTACGCCGCGAGCAAGGCGGGCGTGGACGGGTTCGCCGAGAGCCTGCGGTTCGAGCTCGCCGGTACCGGGCTCGGGGTGAGCGTGGTCGTTCCGGGTGTCGTCGCCACGCCGTTCTTCGCACGTCGCGGCCGCCCGTACCGCCGCTCCCTGCCACGGCCCGTCGCACCGGAGACCGTCGCGGCGGTGATCGAGCGGATGATCGTCACAGGCCGGGCCGAACGGCACGTGCCCGGCTGGCTGGCGGTCCCGGCCGCGCTCCGGGTTGTGGCGCCTTCCGCCTACCGCTGGCTCGCGGCCCGGTTCGGGGGCTCGTGAGCGGCGTCGGGCTCCCACGCCAGCGCCAGCATGAGCGACTGCCGGACGCGTGGGTCGGCGAGCGCGTCACCGAACCGGTCCCGCAGCTGGCGCAGCCGGTAGCACACGGTCTGCGGGTGGATGTGCAGCTCCTGGGCGATCGCCCTGCGGTCGCCCAGGTTGCGCAGCCAGCTGCGCAGGGTGTCCTCCAGCCGCTGCCGGGCATGCCCGGGAAGACCGGCCAGCGGGGCGAGGTGGCGTTGCCGCAGGACGGTGAGCAGCCGGTCGTCCTGGTGCACGATCAGCGCGTCCAGGTGCTCGTCGGTGAACAGGGGATCATCGGTCAGCACTCCGGCACGGCGCAGACGCGCGGCGGTCCGGGCCACCGACAGGCTGGTCGCCAGCCCGTCAACCGGAACGACGGGACCCACCACGGTGCCAGCACCGCGCAGTGCGGCGCTGAGCCGACCGCGCCGTCCCGGACCGTTCGGGTCGGGCACGATCACGACCAGTGCGTCCTCCTGCCGCACCCGCAGGCACGCGTTGCCGTCGAAGCCCAGCAGGGCACGGGCGACATCGCTGTCCGGGTCGGCCAGCACGATCGTGGTCTCCCGTGGCACGGGCCAGTGCGCCCGCGCCGATGCCGCCCGGACGTCGGCGATGTCCGCGCGGCCGGACAGCAGCAGCTCCGCGAGCTCCTCGCGCAAGCGTTCCCGCGTCGACACCGTCGAGGTGTGCTCCCGGAGAAAACCGCGCAGCGACGCGGCGGAGAGCTGGTCGACCGCCGCGAACAGCGTCGATCCGAGCGAGGCCAGGGCGGCGGCGGGAACACCGTGCGCCAGCGCCGCCTCGGTGGCGTGCTGCCAGGCCACCCGCGCGCCGATCCGGTAGGCCGACAGCAGGCTGGTCACCTCGCGGCCCTCACGGCAGTGCTGCCTGCCGATCTCCTCGAACGCCGCCTGCTCCACCCCGGACGAGAGCTCGGCGCGGTCCTGGCCCGCCGGGCTGACCAGCCGCATCATGAACAGCTTCGCACCGGCGACGATCTCGTCGAACTGCTCGGTGAGGAACCGGGCGTAGTCCGGGTGCTCCTCCTCAAGCAGTCCCCCGACCTCTCGCAGGGTCGTGGGCACGCGCGCGACGAGGGCCGGAGCGAGGTCGGCCAGACCGGCGAAGTCGGAGTGTCGATGCACAGACGTGCCCTCCCGGACGTCAGGATCGCTTGCGCTCCTGTGATAACCGGGCGGCGTTGAACTAACCATCCGCGAGCAGAAATCCTCGGCCGGGCTGCTGCACGCTGTCGGCGATGACTCGATCCGCTGCTTCCGCCCCGGGTACCGGCCGCGCGCTGCGCCGTCAGCGACACGCGGAGAACTTCCCGGTGGCGATGCGCCTGCTGCCGCGACGGCTGCGGCTCGACCTGATCGCGATCTACGAGGTGGCCAGGACGATCGACGACCTGGGCGACGAGGCACCGGGCGATCGCGAGGCGCGGCTGACGGCGTTCGCCGATGACCTCGGTCGCGTCTGGGAGGGCTCGGCGCCGAAGCATCCCGTGCTGCGCGCTCTGGTCCCGGTGGCACGCAGGCGGGGACTCGACCCCGTGCCGTTCCACCAGCTGGTTCAGGCCAACCTGCGGGACCAGCGCGTCACGCGTTACTCGACCCATGCCGACCTGCTGGGCTACTGCGCGCTGTCGGCCGATCCGATCGGCAGGCTGGTGCTGGCGGTGTTCGGCGTGCGGGCACCGGGTGCGGTCGCGTTGTCCGACCGGGTGTGCACCGCGTTGCAGCTCATCGAGCACTGGCAGGACGTGGCCGAGGACTACGGCGCCGGGCGGGTGTACCTGCCGCAGGCCGACCTCGCGGCGTTCGGCGTGGCCGAACCCGAGCTCGGCAGGAGCCCGGCCTCGCCCGCGCTGCGCGGGCTGATCCTGTTCGAGGTGCGGCGCACCTCGGCGCTGTTGGAATCCGGGGCACCGCTGGTGGGCCGCTTGCGGGGGTGGGCGCGGATCGCCGTCGCCGGGTACGTGGCTGGCGGCCGTGCCGCGATCGACGCGGTGCGCCGCGCGGACGGCGACGTGGTGTCCCGCCTGGTCCGAGGTCGGCGCCGAGACCTGCTGCGGCACCTCGTCGTCCTGCTGTGCCGCAGTGGCGAACGGGGCGCGGGATGATCACCGACGCCGACACCAGCCGGGCCTACTGGCACTGCACCGCGATCACCCGGTCCGCGGCCCGCAACTTCTACTACGGCATCTCCCTGCTGCCCAAGGACAAGCGGGTCGCGTTGTGCGCGGTGTACGCGCTGGCCCGCAGGATCGACGACATCGGCGACGAACCGGCTCCGCCGGCCGAGAAGCGGGCGGCGCTCGACGCGGCCCGCCGCGCTCTGTCCGAAATGGACACTGCGGCCGATCCGGTGCTGATCGCCGTCGCCGACGCCGCACGCCGCTACCCGATCCCGCTTCCCGCGTTCACCGAGCTCGTCGACGGAGTGGCGTTGGACGTCGAGATGGACCTCACCGAGCGGCGCTACGCCGACTTCGGCGAGCTGGTCCGGTACTGCCGCCGGGTGGCGGGGTCGATCGGCAGGCTGTGCCTCGGGGTGTTCGGCTGCCGGCCCGATCCGGAGGCCCCTCGCCTTGCCGACGCACTGGGAATCGCGCTGCAACAGGTGAACATCCTGCGCGACATCCGCGAGGACCTCACCGTCGGCCGGGTGTACCTGCCACAGGAGGACCTGGACCGGTTCGGGGTGCGCTTGGCGCTGGACGAGCGCGGGCGGCTGATCGACCCCGAGCACCGGCTGGCGGCGCTGGTGTCCGAGCTGGCAGAGCGGGCGCGGTGGTGGTTCGGCCGTGGACAACGGCTGCTGCCCCTGCTCGACCGGCGCAGCGCCGCCTGCTGCGGCACGATGTCCGGGATCTACCGGGGGCTGCTCGATCGGATCGCCGCCGATCCGACACTGGTCTTCGACCAACGGCTGTCGCTGTCCACCCGCCACAAGGCCGCCATCGCGGGCCGGGCGTTGCTGGGGGTGGCACGGTGAGCGGGCGGGTGACGGTGATCGGTGGCGGTCTCGCGGGCATCGCCGCCGCGCTGCGCTGCGCCGCGGCCGGCTGCTCGGTGCGGCTGTTCGAAGCACGCCCTTGGCTGGGCGGGCTCACCTACTCGTTCCGCCGCGGCGATCTGTGGGTGGACAACGGGCAGCACGTGTTCTTGCGGTGCTGCACCGCCTACCGCGCACTGCTCGACCGGCTCGGCATGGCGGATTCGGTGGTGCTGCAAGACCGGCTGGCGATCCCGGTCCGCGCCCCCGGCCTGCGCGGCGAGTCGTGGCTGCGGCGCGGCATCGCGCCCGCCCCGCTGCACCTGGCCGGGTCACTGCTGCGCTACCGGTCCCTGCCGCTGCCCGACCGAGTGCGGTTCGCTCGCGCCGCTCTGGCCCTGCGCCGAGTCGATCCCGGCGACCCCGGCGCGGACCGGGAGTCCTTCGCCGCCTGGCTGGCCCGGCACGGACAGAGCCCCCGGGCGATCACGGCACTGTGGGAGCTGATCGCGGTGCCTGCGCTGAACGTCCACGCCGAGTACGCCTCGCTGGCGCAGGCGGCCGCGATGTTCCAGCAGGGCCTGCTGTCGGACCCGACGGCCGCCGACATCGGCTGGCCCCAGGTCCCGCTGGGCCGTCTGCACGGCGACGCCGCCCGCACGCGGCTGGCCGAGGCCGGGGCGCGGGTCCGCCTCGGTTCCCGGGTACGGGCGATCGAACCGCTGGGCCGGGGCTGGCGGATCGTCACCGACCGGGACACGGGCACTGCCGATCAGGTGGTCCTGGCGGTCCCGCCGTCCGCGGCTGAGCGGCTGCTGCCCCCGGGCGCGGTCGCCCGGCCTCCCGGCTGGTCGGCGGCGCTGGGGTCGAGTCCGATCGTGAACGTGCACGTGGTGCTCGATCGGCCCGTCCTCCCCCACCCGTTCGTCGCCGGTGTCGGCAGTCCAGTGCAGTGGGTCTTCGACCGGACCCGGCAGTCCGGGCTCGCCAACGGCCAGTACCTGGCGCTGTCGCTGTCCGCGGCCGACGAGGAGATCGACCGGCCCGTGGCGGCGCTGCGGATGGCGTTGCTGCCCGAGTTGGGCCGCCTGCTGCCCGGCCTTCCCCAGGCCCACGTGGCGGACTTCTTCGTCACCCGGGAGAGGCACGCCACGTTCCGCCCGGCTCCCGGCACGGCCGCGCTGCGGCCCGGGCCGGTCACCGGGGCCGCCGGGCTGTACCTGGCAGGCGCGTGGACCGCCACCGGCTGGCCGGACACGATGGAGGGCGCGGTCCGCAGCGGCGACACCGCCGCCCACGCCCTGCTCGAACACCGGCATCGGGCAGCGGAGGAGGTGGTGGCGTGACCACGACGCTGGACGTGCTGCACCGCAGCCGGCGGACCGTGCGTTCCGCACTGCTCGACGCCCTCGGCAGGCTGGACCGGGACATCCGACCAGTCGCCGCCTACCACTTCGGCTTCACCGGTCTCCACGGCGGCCCGCCGAGCGACGAGGGCAAGGCGGTCCGGCCCGGCCTGGCGATGGCGTCGGCCGCGGCCGCCGGCGCCCCGGACGGGGCCGGGCTGCCCGGTGCCGTGGCCGTGGAGCTGGTGCACAGCTTCTCCCTGGTGCACGACGACCTGATGGACGGCGACCGCACCCGGCGGCACCGGCCCACGGTGTGGTCGGTGTGGGGCCCGGCGACGGCGATCCTGGTCGGTGACGCGCTGCTCGCGCTGGCGCAGGAGATCCTGACCGAGGCAGGCACGCCGCAGGCGGCGCGGGCAGGCACGCTGCTCGCCGCGACCACCCGGCAGCTGGTCCGCGGGCAGATGCTGGACCTGGAGTTCGAACGCCGCGACGACGTGACGCCGGCCGAGTGCCTGGACATGTGCGCGGCCAAGACCGGGGCGCTGCTGTCGACCAGCGCCGCCATCGGAGCCGTGCTGTCCGACGCGCCCGGCCCGGTGGTGACCGCGCTGGCCGAATACGGCGCGCAGCTCGGCCTCGCCTACCAGCTCGTCGACGACCTGCTCGGCATCTGGGGGGACCCCGCCACCACGGGCAAGCCGGTGTTCTCCGACCTGCGCTCGCGGAAGAAGTCCCTGCCGGTGTGCCACGCGGTGAACAGCGGCACCCCCGCTGGCAACGCGCTGGCCGACTGGCTGGCCGACGCCAGGGACACCGGCGTGGACGGGCTGCGCCGCGGCGCCGCGCTGGTGGCGGCCGCCGGCGGCCGGGACTGGGCGGCCGCCGAGGCACGCCGCCGGGTCGCCGCCGCCGAGCAGGCTCTGCGCACCGCGGCCATCCCCGCGGCGCCACGGGCCGAACTGATCGACATCGCCCGCTTCGTCGTGGACAGGGAGCACTGAATGGCATCGGCCGTCGAGCAACCCCGCGCCCGGACCGCCTCCCAGGCGCTGGCGGCGGCGGTGGCCGACCTGCGCGGGCGGCAGCACCCGGACGGCTACTGGAAGGGCGAGCTGGCCAGCAACGTCACCATGGACGCCGAGGACCTGCTGCTGCGCGAGTTCCTGGGCATCCGCCAGCACCAGCAGACCCAGGAGACGGCCCGCTGGATCCGGTCCCAGCAGCGGGACGACGGCAGCTGGGCCACCTACCCCGGCGGCCCAGGAGAGCTGTCCACCACCGTCGAGGCGTGGGTGGCGCTGCGGCTGGCCGGCGACCCCGCCGACGCCGAGCACATGACCCGCGCGCAGCTGTTCGTGCGGACCCACGGCGGTCTGGAGCACACCCGGGTGTTCACCCGGATCTGGCTGGCGCTGTTCGGGCTGTGGCCGTGGGAGTCGCTGCCCGAGCTGCCACCGGAGATGATCTTCCTCCCGCGCTGGTTCCCGCTCAACATCTACGACTTCGCCTGCTGGGCGCGGCAGACCGTCGTGCCGCTGACCGTGGTCGGCACCGTGCGGCCGGTGCGCCCGCTGCCCTTCGGCGTTGACGAGCTGCGCACCGGCGCGCCGCCGGAGCCGTTCGCCGCGCCGTGGACCTGGAGCGGCTTCTTCCAGCGGCTGGACCGGGTGCTCGCCCGCTACGCCCGGCGTCCGCTGCGCCCCCTGCGCCGACTGGCGTTGCGCCGCGCCGCCGAGTGGATTCTGGCCCGCCAGGAGGCCGACGGGTCATGGGGCGGCATCCAGCCCCCCTGGGTCTACTCGCTGCTCGCGCTGCACCTGCTCGGCTACCCGCTGGACCACCCCTCGCTCAAGGCCGGGATCGCCGGGCTGGACGGGTTCACCGTCCGCGAGCGCACCCCGGACGGTTGGGTGCGCAGGCTGGAGGCATGCCAGTCGCCGGTCTGGGACACCGCGCTGGCCATGGTCGCCCTGCGCGACGCCGGCGCACCTGCCGACGACGAGGCGCTGCGCCGGGCGGCGGACTGGCTGCTCGGCGAGGAGATCACGGTGCGCGGGGACTGGGCGGTGCGCAGGCCCGCGCAGGCGCCGGGTGGCTGGGCGTTCGAGTTCGCCAACGACACCTACCCCGACATCGACGACACCGCCGAGGTGCTGCTGGCGCTGCGCCGGGTCGACCACACCGATCCGCACCGGTTGCGCGCGGCGCTCGACCGCGGCATCGCCTGGGTGCTGGGCATGCGGTCCGCCGATGGCGGCTGGGCCGCCTTCGACGCCGACAACACCCGCGCACTGCCCCGGGCGCTGCCCTTCTGCGATTTCGGCGAGGTGATCGACCCACCGTCCGCCGACGTCACCGCGCACGTCGTGGAGATGCTGGCGGCGGAGGGCAAGGCGGACTCCCCGGAATGCCGCCGTGGCGTGCGGTGGCTGCTGAAAGCGCAGGAGGCAGGCGGCAGCTGGTTCGGCCGCTGGGGCGCCAACCACATCTACGGCACCGGCGCGGTGGTACCGGCGCTGATCGCCGCCGGTGTGCCCGCGCGGAAGCCATGCATTCGCGCCGCGGTGCGCTGGCTTGAGAACCACCAGAACGACGACGGCGGCTGGGGAGAAGACCTGCGCTCGTACCGCGCCCCGGCCTGGGTCGGTCGTGGCGAGTCCACACCGTCACAGACCGCGTGGGCGTTGCTGGCGCTGCTGGCCGCGGGTGAGGACTCAAGCGCGGTGCGACGCGGCGTCGCCTGGCTGTGCGCCACCCAGCACGATGACGGCCACTGGGAGGAGCCGTACCACACCGGCACCGGGTTCCCCGGCGACTTCTACATCTCCTACCACCTGTACCGCCAGGTGTTCCCGATCAGCGCGCTGGGGAGGTACTTGCGATGAACGCGATCCTGGCCACGCCGCTGCGGGTGGAACGGGCCGCGGTCCGTCCTGCCGCGCGGTCCCTGAGCCTGGTGCGCACCGGAATCGGCCGCGCGGCCACGTTGCCGCGTACCGACGGTCCAGTGCTGATCGCAGGGGTGGGCGGCGGTCTCGCTCCCCAGGTGCGGCCCGGTGACCTCGTGGTCGCGGGCACCGTCACCGCCGATGGGCACCGGGTGGAGCTCCCGTCCGCTCCCCTGCTTGCCCGCGCGCTGCGCCACCTGGGCTTGACCGTCCACTATGGACACATTGGGACGACCGACCGTATCGCCACCGGTGACCGGCGCAAGCGGTTGGCGAGCACGGGCGCGCTGGCCGTCGACCTGGAGTCAGCCACCTTGGCGGCGGCGACCAGCGGCCCCGTCGCCGTAGTTCGGTCCATTGTGGATACTGAGGATCACGCGCTGTGGGCGCTCGGAACGGTGGGCCGTGGTGTGCGCGCGCTCCGGGCGCTGCGAGTCGCGGTGCCCGCCTTCGAGTGGTGGGCGGCGGCCATCGGGCGCCGAGAGATCCTCCGCGGCGTCTCCCGGGGCGCGGACCTGGTGCTGGTGGTCGGATCCGACTCCCGTCATCTGGTGGATGTCTCACGATGGGACGGAGCGCGGGCACATCTCGTCGAGGACGTCACCGGGGTCGACCTGCGCTGGCTCGCAGGAGCCCGGCGGATCGGGGTCGTCGCGGACGCGTCCGTCCCGCCGGAGCCGGTCGAGGAGGTCATCCACGCGCTGTCCGGGCTCGACCCGACCACGCCGACAACGGAGGTGAGCTGATCATGGCCATGCCACTGCGCCAGTCCATGCGCCTTGGCGCGTTCCTGTTCAAGCAGAAGCTGCTGCGACGGGAGAAGTTCGCCCTGCTGCTCGAACTGGAGCCGTTGTTCGCGTGCAACCTGTCCTGCGCGGGCTGCGGCAAGATCCAGCACCCGGCCGCGCTGCTCAAGCAGCGGATGCCGGTCGAGCAGGCGGTCGCCGCGGCCGAGGAGTGCGGCGCGCCGATGGTCTCCATCGCGGGCGGCGAACCGCTGATGCACCCGCAGGTCGACGAGATCGTGCGACGGCTGTTGGCCCGCCGGAAGATCGTGTTCCTGTGCACCAACGCCGTGCTGCTCCCCAAGCACCTGCACCGGTTCGCCCCGCACCGCGACTTCGCCTGGATGGTGCACATCGACGGGCTGCGCGAGAGGCACGACGCGTCGGTGTGCAAGCAGGGGGTGTTCGACGACGCGGTGGCCGCGATCCGGCAAGCGCAGGCGGCCGGGTTCCGGGTCATGACCAACACCACGTTCTTCGACACCGACACCCCCGGCGACGTCATCGACGTGCTCGACTACCTCAACGACGAGCTCGGCGTGGAGAACATGCAGATCTCACCGGCTTTCGCCTACGGCAAGGCACCGGACCAGGACCACTGGCTCGGCGTGGAGGCGACCCGCGGGCTGTTCGCCACGGCGTTCGCCGACGGGCGGCGCGAACGCTGGCGGCTCAACCACAGCCCCCTGTTCCTCGACTTCCTCGCCGGCAAGGTCGATTTCCGGTGCACCGCGTGGGGCATCCCGTCCTACTCGCTCAAAGGCTGGCAACGCCCCTGCTACCTGCTCGACGACGGCTACGCGGCCACCTATCGGGAACTGCTGGAGGACACCGACTGGTCGCGCTTCGGGCGCGGGCGCGACCCCCGGTGCGCCAACTGCATGGCGCACTGCGGCTACGAACCCACCGCGGTGATCGCCACGGCGAGCTCGCTGCGGCAGACGCTGCGCGCGGCCGTCGGCGGGTGAGCGGCGCATGTCCTCGCACCTGGACACCGTCACCTCGCTCGAACGGCTGCGGGAGCTTCCCGCCACCGCGTTGCCCGCGCTGGCGGCCGAGATCCGCGAGGAGCTGATCAGCAACGTCACCCGCACCGGCGGGCACCTCGGCCCGAACCTGGGCGTGGTCGAGCTGACGATCGCACTGCACCGCGTGTTCAGCTCACCGCGGGACGCGATCGTGTGGGACACCGGCCACCAGTCCTACGTGCACAAGATGCTCACCGGCCGGCGCGACGCCTTCGCCCGGCTGCGTCAGGCCGACGGCTTGTCCGGCTACCCGAGCCGGGCCGAGAGCGAGCACGACCTCGTGGAGAACTCGCACGCGTCCACCGCACTGTCCTATGTGGACGGATTGGCGAAAGCGTTCGCGCTGCGCGGCGAGCACGACCGCGCCGCCGTGGCGGTGGTCGGTGACGGCGCGCTCACCGGTGGCATGTGCTGGGAAGCGCTCAACAACATCGGCGCCGCACCGCACCGGCCCCTGGTCATCGTCCTGAACGACAACGGCCGCTCGTACTCGCCCACGACAGGCTCGGTGGCAGCGCACCTGGCCGTGGCGCGCGACGGCGGCACACCGGCGTTGTTCGACGCACTCGGGCTGGCCTACCTGGGCCCGGTCGACGGGCACGACACGGCCGCGTTGGAGCGAAGCCTCCGCACCGCCCGCGCACTGCGCGCACCAGTCGTCGTGCACTGCATCACCCAGAAGGGCCGTGGCTACCCCGCCGCCGAAGACGACGAGGTCGACCACCTGCACGCGCTCTCCCCGCCCGGAAGCGGTGATGCGGGCGGACGGCCCTGGACGTCGATCACGGCCGAGGAGCTCGTCGACATCGCCCGGCAGCGACCGGATGTCGTCGCGGTGACCGCCGCCATGCTGCACCCGACCGGGCTGCACGAACTCGCGCGCGTGTTCCCGGAGCGGGTGTTCGACGTGGGCATCGCCGAGCAGCACGCCGTGACCTCGGCGGCGGGTCTGGCTCTCGGTGGACTGCACCCGGTCGTGTGCCTGTACTCGACGTTCCTCAACCGCGCGTTTGACCAGGTCCTCATGGACGTCGCCCTGCACGGGCTGCCCGTCACGTTCGTCCTCGACCGCGCCGGCATCACCGGCAACGACGGTGCCTCGCACCACGGGATGTGGGACCTGTCGCTGCTCGGCCTGGTACCAGGGATCAGGGTGGCGGCACCTCGCGACGAGCCACAGCTGCGCGCGTTGCTGCGCGAGGCAGTGTCCCATTCCGGGCCGACCGCCCTGCGCTTTCCCAAGGGCCACGCCGGGCCGGAGCTGCCCGCGCGCGGCCGGATCGGCGGCGCGGACCTGCTGTGCGGCGGCCGTCCGGGAGGCGTGCTGATGGTGGTCAGCGGAGCGTGCGTGGCAGCGGGCCTCGACGCCGCGGCGCGGCTGCGCATGACCGGCGAGGACGTCACCGTGGTCGACCCGCGCTGGCTGTTGCCCGTCGATCCGGCTCTGGTCGCCGCAGCTGAGGCGTTCCGCCTGGTGCTCACCGTGGAGGACAACGGCTGCGCAGGCGGCTACAGCCAAGCGCTGAACCAAGCCCTGCGCGCCGCCGGTTGCACTGTGCCCGTGCACGGCATCGCGCTGCCTCAGCGCTTCCTACCCCACGGAACGCGCGGAGACCTGCTCGCCAGCCAAGGACTCGACGCTGCCGGGATCGCCGCCTTCGTCCGCGCCCACTGCGCCAGCCGCCCCCTGCGACGCTCTGGATGACCGTGGCGCGGATCCGGGACCGCCGCCCTGGGCTGGTCTTGCGCACCCGACCTGGACGTGCTCGACCACAGCCGGTGACTCACTCCCGCGCCTTCGGTCTGCTCGTCGTTGCCGAGTTCGGCGCGGAAGGGCGGGGCCAGAGTTCTTTCCCACAGCCACCACCGCACCGAGCCCACCAAGTGCCCCCCCCAGCCCCCACCACCCCCTGGCGCCCTCCACCCCACCCCCCTGGCGCCCTGGCGCCCTCACCCACCTGCCCCTCCTTTCGCGTTTTGTCACCTTGATGCGAAATGGGAGCGCTCTTTTGCGCATCAAGGTGACAAAACGCGAGAAGCCCGGCCACGCCAGCTGGCTCACGCGTGCACGGGGGCACGGGGGAGCGCGGGGGCGGCGGCGCCTTGGGGCATCGGGGTGTCGGGGCGACTTGCAGGACAGGCGCTAGTACTCCAGCCGCGGTTGCAACTGTGGCGTGTGGGACAGCGCGTTCGACCCTCTGGGTAGCGATGAGCCGGGCCACCTTCACTGCCCGCCCATCGCCTCGCAGCCCCAGAGGGCACCGTCCTCGCTCAGCGCCCCTCACCACGGGCACGGCGATCCCTCCTCACCCAGTTGGCCAGGGCGCCACCCGGTTCCCGGGCCACCTGCGCGACCGGCCTCCCGGACGATGCGCACCGCACCGTCGTATCTCGGTCATCGCCCCTCCTCACAGGCGATGCCCCCACGCTATGAGGGAAGGCGCGGCAAGTCGTTGACGGCCTTGGTGATGCCTTTCCTGTCGTAGCTGTTGGTGGGCATGGTCGCCGCGTGGGCGTGGCGGATGACTCCGTCCCGGTCGATCAGCAGGCTGCCGGACTGCTGCATGGCACCGAACACCTTCTTCGTCAGCCCGACGGCCTCGTGCGGCGTGCCGCGCTGACCCGTGACCACCTGGAACGGGAGCTCACGCTTTGCTTGCCAGGCCGCGGCTTCGGCCCGGCCTTCGGGGACCGCGACCAGGACGCGCACGTTGGCCGCCGCCAGATCGGCGGCACGCCCAGCGAGGTCCTTCACGTGGCTGTTGCAGACCGGACAGGTGGTCGAGCGCATGAAGTAGAGCAGCACGTTGTCCGTGCCGCGGTAGTCCCCGAGGCGGACGGCACGTCCGGCGGTGTCCTCCAGTGCGATGTCAGGGACGGTGGATCCGGTTGCGAGCATCAGGGGCTCCTCGTGAGGTGTGACTGCCCGAGCACCGAGCGACTCGGTTGGCGCACGTGCAAGGACAGAAGTTCGGGAATGGAGCGGGTCGCGAGGCAGGACACCGCGGACGGCTATCGATCGTGCTGCTGGGGAACGCTCGGGTCGTGCAGCAGCAGTTGGCGGACCGTCGCCCGGGCCCGGTGCAGTCGGGACTTCATCGCGGGCGTGCTCAGGCCGAGCGCGTCAGCGACCGCCCGACCTGAATAGCCCTGGATGTCCCGCATGATCAGGACGCGACGCTGGTCGGCGGGCAAGTCAGCGATCACCGAGGCCACCCGTTGCGCCTCCAGCCGTTGGATGACGTCGTCCTCCGCGGAGCCCGCCGTGCCGGGAAGCACCGGGTCGTCGCCGCGCAACGCCCGACGGGCTCGGCGCACGCATTCGTTGCGCACGATCCGGAACATCCACGACGCGAGCGCGGCGGAGGCCCGCAGTGTGCCGATCTTGCGGTACAGGATGATCAGCGCTTCCTGCGCGGAGTCCTCCGCGTCCTCCGGCGAGGCGCACAGCGAGAACGCGAAGCGCTGCACGTGCGGGTGCGAACCCGAAACCAGGGCAGCGATGGCGCCCGGGTCCCCGCCCTGTGCGGCGATGATCAGAGACTCCGACGGCCAACCGGCCTCAGCCTTCACGGGCAACCTCCTCCAGCGCCGAGTGTGTCCCGGCCCCTATAAGAGTCGGTGCGTGGGTCGAAGGATTCAGCCCCGCGACAGATCCGCATCACGCTGGGGCCAGGGCCCGTCCTGCAAGTCGTCCCGACCCCCCGAGGCGCCGCCACCCCGTCCCCCTCCCCCCGCGTCCCCCTCCCCCCGTGCCCCCGTGCCCCCGTGAGCCAGCTGGCGTGGCCGGGCTTCTCGCGTTTTGTCACCTTGATGCGCAAAAGAGCGCTCCCATTTCGCATCAAGGTGACAAAACGCGAAACGAGGGGCAGGGGGTGAGGGCGGCAGGTGGGTGCGGGCGCCAGGGGGGTGAGGGCGCCAGGGGGGTGGTGCAGGGGGTGGTGAGGTGATCAGGGGGTGGTGAGGTGGTGTTGCCATGTGCAGGAGACCACCTAGCGGCGCGAGGCGGGTAGCTGGGTTGGCCCGGTCAAAGTGCGGTTTCGGGGCGCGAGGCCGACCTCTCCCGCCGCGGACCTGGTACCGACTCAACGAACCGCGTTGCTGGCAGTGGCCAAGGCGAGAGCTATGAGCTGATCAGCGCCCCGACTCGCTGCGCGTCCGGCAGACCCAGTTCCCGGTACAGCGCAAGCGCTTCCCGCCAAGCCTCACGGGCCAGTGCGTCCTCGCCCTCGGCGTTGTGCGCTCGCCCCAGTCCGTCCAGCGCGTGTGCCTCCTCGTACCGGTCCCCCGTGATCCGCGCCGCGGTCAGCGCCGCTTCGTAGGCGGCGAGCGCCCCGGCACCGTTGCCCGCCGCGAAGTGCGTCTCCCCGATGTACCGCAGCACCTCGGTCTCCACCCCGACCGCGTCCACCTCGCGCGCCTTGGTCAGCGCCTGGTCGTAGTGGTCGAGGGCTTCGGCGTAGCGCCCGGTGAGCCGGTACACCTCGCCGAGGTTGCCCAGCGCTCCGGCGATGCTGCCGGGGTCGCCCAACTCCTCGTGCATGGTCACCGCCGCCATGCAGTCCCGCATCGCCTGCTCGTGCTCGCCGAGCCGTCCGCGCGCGAACCCGAGGTTGGTGTGCAGCGCGGCCTCGCCGTGCGGGAACCGCTGCTCCCGAGCCAGGGGGAGCGCGGCCTCGTAACACTCGACCGCCTCGGCGTAGCGGCCGAGCCGTTCGTAGAGGATGCCCAGGTGGTTCAGCGAGCCCGCCTCGCCGTAGCTGTCACCGGCCTCGCGGCAGATCTCGATGGCACGCCGCAACATCTCCTGCGCCTCCCGGAGACGGCCGAGCCGCGTGTGCGCCATTCCCATGTGGTGCAACGTGGTGCCCTCGGCGGCCCGGTCGCCGATGAGCCTGCTGGCGTCGAGCGCATGCTCGTGAACGGCAAGCGCGTCCCCTGGCGCGTGCGTGTCGACCAGCCGCCGCCGCAGCACCGCCGCGAGGCGGAGGGTGTGCCGCGGCCACCCGTTCCGCGCGCTGAAGGCGACCGCGGCGATGAGGTTCTGCCACTCGGCGTCCAGCCAGCTCTTGGCCTCGGCCGGGGTTCGCAGCGGCGGCACGGCGACCTCGACCAGCCAGCTGGGTTCGATCTTGGCGCCCGGCGGGTGCAGGACCTCGATCGCCTTGGCGCCCGCGGTGACGTAGTAGTCGAGCAGCCGTGTGACGGCGGCCCGGCGAACCGCCTCCGCGATCGTCGCTTCGGCCCGCTCGCCCGCGTACTCGCGCAGCAGGTCGTGCATGCCGAACCGGCCGTTGGACCACCGCGCGAGCAGGTGGGCATCTGCCAACCCGTCGAGCGCTTCCACGGCCGCTTCGGGGTCCACGCCGAGCAGTGCGGCGGCGGAGAACTCGTCGACGTCCCGCGCGGGGTGCACGCCGAACAACCGGAACACCTCGCCGGTGCGCGGCTCCAGGCACCGCTCGGACCAGGAGAACACCGCGCGGACCGAACCGTCCGGCTCGCCGACGTCGAGCTGGCCCAGGCTCCCGTCGATCAGCTCGGCCACCAGCTCCGCCAACGGCTGCTGCCGCCGGGTGGACGCCAACGCGGCCACGATGCGCAGCGCCAACGGAAGTCCGCCACAACGCTCGGTGAGCGCCAGGACGGCGTCCTCCGGCGGGCTGTCCCTGCCGATCATGTGCAGCCGCAGGAGGTCCACGCCGTCCCGCTGGACGAGCGGGGCCAGGCCGACGGGGTGCGCACCCGGCCTCAGCTGCAACGCGGGCAGGTCGGTCCGGCTGGTCACCACGACGAAGGAACCGCGGCTGCCCGGCAGCAACGGCCGGACCTGACCGGCGTCGCGGGCGTTGTCGATCACAACCAGCACGCGCCGCTGCGCCAGCACACTGCGGAACCTGGCCGCGCGCTCATCGCCGTCGACCGGGATGTCGGCGTCGGCCAGGCCGAGGCCGCGCAGGAATCCCGCGAGCACATCGCCCGGGTCTCGCGGCTCGTAGGGCGCGTAGCCGAGCAGGTCGGTGTACAGGCACCCGTCGCGGAACTCCTCGGCGACGCGGTGGCCCCAGTGCACGGCCAGCGCGGTCTTGCCGACACCGGCGGGACCGGAGATCACGGCGAGCGCGCCACCGCTCGACAGCACCCGGTCCAGCGCGCCGAGCTCGGCCGAGCGGCCGGTCAGCGGTCCGGGATCGGCGGGCAGCTCGCGGGGAACCGGGTGCTCGCGCGCGGTCGACGCGCGCGGGGCGGGCTCGCTCGCGGTCCGCCTGCGCTGGAGCGCGTCGCGCGCGGTCACCAGGCGGCGGTGCTCGGTGGCGGGCAGGCCCAGCGCGCACAGCAGGTCGTCGAGCACGTGGCTCGGGGGCAGCGTGGTCCCGGCAAGGTAGGCGTAGAGCGTGCTCTGCGAGACCTCCAGCCGCTTCGCGAGCGCGGCGACCTTGATCCGGCGGTTCTCCCCGCGCCGCAGCCAGGACTTCAGCTCACGGCCCAGGTCGACGGGCGTGACGACGGGGGCGGACGCCGACGGGCGGTCGGCGGCATCCGGCACGAGCACGTGAAGGTCCCCCTCGCTCACGGGGCTCGGTCGTAGATTCCAGAGTTTCCAGAGTCTACCCACCGCGGTGATCACGAGGTGGTGTGCTGCCGCATGCCGGGACGAGCAGGGACCCGGTGGCAACAAAGCGAAAGGACCTCATCATCGTGAAGAAGGCCAAACGCCTCGGGGGCGTCGGCATCGCGCTGACGGCGCTGGTCACGACCTTGCTGGGTGCGGTGCCGGTGAGCGCCAACGCCCAGCAGGCCGACGAGACGCGCTACTACATCCTCATCGGCGGCACGTGCGACGGCGACGCGACCGTCTACAACGACGCGTGGCTGCGCGGCGGTGTCCGCAAGACCGTGCACTACCCGGCCGGTGGCACCGGGCTGCCCAACTGCAACCAGACCCCGATGGACGTCAGCGTCCGGCAGGGTCACGAGGCCGCCAAGCGCGTCGTGATCGACAGCTTCAACGCCGACCGGGGCGGGCGGTTCATCATCGTCGGCTACTCGCAGGGCGCGATCGTGGCGAACCACGTGCTCAACGACATCGCCGACGGCAGGCTCGGGGTGGACAAGTCCCGCTTCGAGGCCAAGATCTACGCCGACCCGATGGCGCCCGTCGGGCCGCCCGGAGTGGGCATCGGAGCCGTCATCCCGGCCGGCGTCGGCGTCCCGTTCGGCGGGTACGTCTCGCCCGGCCGTGGCCGGACGGACTTCGGCGGCATCCCGTTCATCCGGTACTGCATCCAGACGGACGGCGTCTGCCACTTCAACACCCTGGAGGCGCCGGGCGGGTACTTCGCGCAGCACTGGTGCTACCAGGAGCGCCCGATCATGGCGGACTCCCTCGCCGACGGTGTCTACATCAACGGTTCGCACGAGCTGCCGCGGCAGAACTGCCGGCCGCCGCACCCCGTCGCCTGACCACCGCGTCGGCGGGAGCGCGGCCAGCGTGCGCGCTCCCGCCCTCGCGGCTTTTCCCTGTCCCACAAGCACAAAGGTGGTGGTAATGACACACGAGGCGCAGCCGGGCCAGGTGGTCGACGGCCGCTACCGGCTCGTCAGGCGCGTCGGGGCCGGAGGGTTCGGGCGGGTCTGGGAGGCCCGCGACGAGATGCTGCACATCGACGTCGCCGTCAAGGAGCTGTGGCTGCCCCCGGCCCTGTCCGACACCGAGCAGGCCGAGCGGCTTGCCCGCGCCACGCGTGAGGCCCGCAACGCCGCGCGGCTGCGCGACCACCCGAACATCGTCGCCGTCCACGACGTCGTCATCGAGCACGACGTGCCCTGGATCGTCATGGGCCTGGTCGCCGGGAAGTCCCTGGAGGAGCACCTCAAGCCGGGTCCGCTGCCCGCCGAGCAGGTGACCAGGATCGCCGCCGACCTGCTCAACGCCCTTGAGGCGGCTCACGACGCCGGGGTCGTGCACCGCGACGTCAAGCCCGCCAACGTGTTGCTGGCCGACAACGGCGACGCGCTGCTCGCCGACTTCGGCATCGCCGTGCACCACACCGACACCGCGCTCACCGCGACCGGAATGCTGATCGGCTCGGTGGAGTACATGGCGCCCGAGCGGTTGAACGGCGCGGACGGAGGAGCCGAGGGCGACCTGTACTCCCTTGGGGTGACGCTTTTCCAGGCGGTGGAGGGCGTGTCGCCGTTCCGCCGCGAGACCCCGACGGCGACGCTCACCGCGGTCCTGCTCGACGAGGCACCCCCGCTGACGAGCACCGGAAGCCTCGCGACGCTGATCACCAGGCTGCTGGACAAGAACCCCGGCAACCGCCCGCCCCTCGCCGAGGCGCGCGCACTCCTCCACGCGGCGCGGGAACCGACGAAGAAGTTCGAGAAGGAGTCCAAACCGGCCACGAAGGTCGAGCAGACGCCCCAGCAGCCGAAGTCCCCTCCGCCCGTGGCGCGCGTCCGCGGCCTGTGGGCGATGGGGGCGTTCGTCGCGGTGATCATCGGGTTGGTCGCGGTCAACGGTGAGCTGGGACCGTTGGTGGAACAGGCTTTCTCATCCCCCACCACGACGCGGGCAACCCCGTCCAGCACCACGCGCAAGCCGCCCACCACGACCAGAACGACCACCACGACCGCCAGGACCACGACGTCGACCCGGCCCAGGCCGACCACGACGACGTTCAACCCGGCCGACCTCGACAGGGAGTCCAGCGACAAGACGCCGTTGAGCGTCGCGGCGCTGTTGCCGAGCTCGTTCCGCGACTCCAAGAACGTGCACTACAACCGGAAGAGCAGCGGTGTCCGCGAGTGCGTCACCCAGTACATGGACCAGCAGGTCAGGAACTTCCTGCTCCGTTCCCGTTGCGGCAACGCCGTCGCCGGGACGTACGTGGACAACTCCCAGCAGATCCTGGTGATGGTGTGGGTAGTGCCGATGCCGGACGAGTCGACCGCGGAGACCGCCTACAACAGCGCCGGGTCCGGGTCGTGGGGAATCATCTGTCCCCGCAGCGGTCCTGGCTCCGAGATCTGTGACAACAACAAGGACACCAGCCGCGCCCAGCAGAGCGGCTGGCGGCGCCAGACCCACCGGTACCTGATCAAGTCGTCGGCGTTCTACATCAACCTGACGCACGACAGCAGTGCCAAGCCCTGGCTGGACGCGGCCGCGAAAGAGGCCGTCCAGTCGGCCGGTCCGAGCAACTACTCCGGCAACCGCTGACCGGGCGGGCCCTGGTCGACGCGCCGCAGCACCGGCGTGAGCCGGTCCAGGTCGTCGCTGGTCTGGAGTTGCCGCTCGTCCCACCAGGTGGCCCCGGCCTCGGCGAGGGGCGCGATCAGGTCGCGCGCCTTGCCGGGGTCGCTCGGGCTGACGCCGCCGAGGACGACCTCGAACGGCTCGCCCGCGCGGTCCGCACGGTGCTCGCGGATGTAGGCGACAAGGTCACGGACGTCGTCGGCGGACGGAACCCGCCCGTGCCCTGCGGTGGTGAACAAGGGGACCACGCCATCCCAGCGCGCGGCTCGGCGCATCGGCCTGCGGTGCGGCCAGAAACCGCCGATCCAGACCGGCGGGCGCGGGCGTTGCACCGTGGCGGGCAGCAAGGTGACGTCGCGGACCTGGTGGTGCCGTCCGTGGTGGTTCACGGCCTCGCCCGACCAGTAGCGGTCCAGCAGGTCCAGGCCCTCGTCGAGGCGTTCGGCCAACACGACCGGGTCGGTGGGCTCCCCGAAGCTGCCGAACTCGTCCTCGATCGGACCGCCGAGGCCCGCGCCGAAGATCACCCGCCCGGCGCTGAGGGAGTCCAGGGTGGCGACCTGGCGGGCGAGCTGCTCCGGCCGCCGCCGGGCGACCGGGGTGACCAACGTGCCCAGCCGGAGCCGAGAGGTCGCCAACGCCGCCACCGTCAACAGCATCCACGGGTCGCCGAAAGGCTTTCCCCTGCGCTGGTGCTTGTCGTGCACCACGTGGTCCCAGAGGAACAACGCGTCCCAGCCCGCCTGCTCGGCCGCTGAAGCCACCCTCGCGACCGCCCTGGGATCGGCGAAGTCACCGAAGTTCGGGATGTTGACCGAATAGCGCATCTCCGCAGGATCTTCCGGCACTGCGAGCAGGGCAACCGGACAAGCGGGCGGGAGGTGCTCGCGATCCTCGTGCTTCTCACCCCGCGCAGCGGCGGAAACGGCTGGTCGGGGTCGACCGACGAGCTACTCGGTGTTCGGGGCGGAGGCGCTGAGGTCGGCGAGGAGTTCCGCTTGGCCTGCCAGAACTCCGCCGAGGATCTTCCTGGCGACCGCGAGGAGCTCCGCCACTTCGGGACTGGTGAGGGTGTAGTGGACCGTTGAGCCGGTCTTGCGGTTGGTGACAAGGCCCGCGCGGCGCAGCACGGCCAGCTGCTGGGACAGGTTGGCCGGTTCGACGCCGACTTCCGGGAGCATCTCGGCGACCGAGTGCTCACGTTGGCTGAGCAGTTCGAGCACGCGGATGCGCACCGGGTGCCCCAGGGTTTTGAAGAACTCCGCTTTGAGCTGGTAGAGCGGCCTACGGGTGGGTGCGGCCTCTCCGCGCGTGCCGTCATCCGTTCGCTGGACTCGCGACCCTGTCATGGCGCCCATCCTCCACTGTCGATGTCGCCGCTGCTCCTCTGGACTCTGACGACGCTGTCGTCAGGGGACTCGCCCATCTGCTCCGGGACTGCTGCCGCCCTTCGCGCGCGGTGTGAGCAGCACCACCGACTTGCAGAGTTGCAGTTTTTTGCAATTTAACAGAAGTATATGTTCACGGGGTGGCTGCGAGGGAGGCGTTGGTGAACGGGTCCGATCACCACGGGAGCGGCGGGTGGGCACGCAGGCTCGCCGGTCTGCTGCCCGCGCGTGCCGACTGGCGCCCGGCCCGCCCCCAGGACCTGGTGGCGGGTGCGACGGTGGCGGTGGTCGCCCTCCCGCTGGCGTTGGGCTTTGGCGTCTCGTCGGGACTCGGTGCCACGGCGGGTCTGGTGACCGCCATCGTCGCGGGCGCGGTCGCCGCGGTGTTCGGCGGCTCGAACCTGCAGGTTTCCGGGCCGACCGGGGCGATGACCGTGGTGCTGGTGCCGATCGCGCACACCCACGGCGCGGATGGGGTGCTCACCGTCGGATTGCTCGCCGGGGTGCTTCTTCTGCTGCTGTCCGCCGCGGGCGCGGGACGCTACGCCCGCTATGTGCCCGCACCGGTCATCGAGGGCTTCACCCTGGGGATCGCGGGTGTGATCGCGTTGCAGCAAGTGCCCGCCGCCCTGGGCGTGCGGACCCCGGCCGGGGAGCACGTGCCGCTGGTCGCCGCCCGCGCGGTCGCTGACTTCCTCGCCCAACCCGCATGGCCCGCCGTCTGCCTGGCCGTCGGGGTGGCCGTGGTGGTGCTGTTGGGAGCGCGGTGGCGGCCCGCGATCCCGTTCTCCCTGGTCGCGGTCGCACTCGCCACGGCGGCGTCAGAGGCGTGGTCGCTCCCCGTCGCCCGGATCGGCGCCCTGCCCGCGGGCTTGCCCAGTCCAGAGGTGGCCTTCCTGCGCCTGGACGACCTCGGTGCGCTGGTACCGGCGGCGGTCGCCGTCGCCGCGTTGGCAGCGTTGGAAAGCCTGCTGTCGGCCACGGTCGCCGACGCGATGAGCGTCAACCAGCGGCACGACCCCGACCGCGAGCTCTTCGGCCAAGGGCTGGCCAACATCGTCACGCCGCTGTTCGGAGGCGTCCCGGCCACGGCCGCCATCGCCCGCACGGCGGTCAACGTCCGCTCAGGTGCGACCTCCCGGCTGGCAGCACTCACCCACGCGGTCGTGCTCGCCGGTATCGCCTTTGCCGCTGCGCCACTGGTGGCGCGCATCCCGCTGGCCGCGCTGGCGGGCGTCCTGCTGGCGACGGCCATCCGGATGGTCGAGATCGGGTCGGTGCGCGCGCTGGCCCGAGCGGGGCGCGGGGACGCGCTCGTGCTGACGCTCACCACCGTTGCCACGCTCGCACTGGACCTGGTCACCGCGGTCATCGTGGGCATCCTGGTGGCGGGTGGACTGGCGTTGCGCGCGGTCGCCCGCTCCGCGCGGGTGGCGGTGGTCGCCCTCGACGAGGGCGACCACGGTCAGGAGGAGCGGGCTCTGCTGGCCCAGCACGTCGTGGCCTACCGGCTCGACGGGCCGCTGCTGTTCGCGGCTGCCCACCGCTTCCTGCTGCAGTTGACAGACGTGGCCGACGCGCGGGTGGTGATTCTGCGGATGTCCCGGGTGACCGCTGTCGACGGAACCGGCGCCCTGGCCCTGCGCGACGCCATCAAACGCTTGGAGCACCGGGGAAAGGTGGTCCTGGTCTCCGGGGTCCGCAGCGGTCACGAACGCGCCCTGGACGCCGTGGACGTCCTCGCCAGGCTTCGTGATCTCGGGCGGGTCCACCCGGCCACCCCCGAGGCCGTCGCCTTCGCCCGTGAGCACCTGCGTGGCTCAGGCCTGCTCCCCGCTGACGGGACAGCGGTCCCCTCAGGAGGCGACCCGCGTCGTGAAGATCATGCGTTGGCCGAGCACCCGAGAGCGGGGAACGATGAGTGAGTTCGAAGCGACCTTGCGCAGCCAGGTCGACGAGCGGCTGAAGGCGTTGGCAGCGGCTCAGGAAGCCGGCCACGACTACGAGGCCCACCTCCACAGCGCCCGCATCCGGGACCTGCTCGACATGGCGGCCCGGCACGGCGTCAACACCGGCGGCTGGGTGGACCCGGCCGTGCTCGACTCCGCGACTCTTGAGGACTGACGGTGGAGCACGTCTCATGACCGAATCCGCGCGACCCGAGACCATCGCGGTGGTGGTCCCCGACAGCCTCGGCGGCGGCGACCCCACCGCCTGTGAGGCAACGCGGGGCATCGTGGCCGTCATCGAAGACATCGCGGGGCTGTCCGCCCGCGTTGTCCCGTTCCCCCTCGGCTATCTGCACCACCTCCACACCAGCGGGGAAGACGCCCTCGCTGGTGCCGGTGCTGTCGTCGTCGCGAACGCGCGACCCGAACACGCGCGCACGGTGCGGGACCTGGTGGACGTGCCCGTCCTCACCGATCAGGACACCACCGCGATCGCGCTCACCGCCAGGGTGCTGACCGCCCTGGTCCAGCACGGCCGTGCGCCGCAGGCGGGTCGTGTCGTGGTCGCGGGCGCGGACACCTTGCCGGTGCTGTTCCCCGTGTTGTTGGCGGCCGGGGTCGGCGACATCACCGCCTGGAACCAGGAGGACGCTGTCAGCTTTCCCTTGCGGCGCATCGCGGTGGGCGCGGACGTGGTCATCGATCTGCTCGGCACGTGCTCGGGAACCGAGAACGCCGCGATGCCCCCGGAGGCCGTCGTGATCACTCCCGAGGACGGGCGCGACGCGCTGGTGGCACTGCCTGGCTTGCTCCGGGCGCTCGCCCGAGTGCCCGGCGCGAGGCTGGATGTCGCTGTCCGCCACGCATGCGCGCTCGCCCTGGTGATGGCCACCCCACCCGAGGAGCAGCTACCCCAGGAACCGGACAACGCCCTGGCCGACCAGGTCGCCGCCGCCGCGGCCGGGGCTTTTTCCCAACCGGCACATCGTCCCCACCCCACGAGCACCGATCACCTGGCCGAGTAGCCACCGGTGCTCCGCGTGGAGACCGCCCCGGGCCTGGGCCGAACGCCTGATGGACCCGGTCGACATGGAGGCCGTCACGACCGGGGCGGCGCGGAAGCCTGATGTCGACCGGGTGGCGCGGTCAGGCGTCGATCTGCTGGGGCTGGTCGCCGCCGCTCACGGTGATCTTGCGGGGCTGGGCCGTCTCGGCGACCGGGACGCGGACGGTCAGGACCCCGGCGTCATAGGTGGCCTGGATGCGTTCGCTGTCGAGGGACTCGCCGAGGAAGATCTGGCGGGAGAACACCCCACGGGGGCGTTCTGCGATCTGCCACTGGATCTGGTCGTCGGTTTCGGCGGCGCGCTGGGCGCGCACGGTGAGCATGTTGCGCTCGACGTTGAGGTCGATCGAGTCGGCCGGGATGCCCGGCAGGTCGAAGCTGATGACGAACTCGTCGCCCTTGCGGTAGGCGTCCATCGGCATGGCTGCGGGCCGCGAGAGGGTTCCTTCGCCGCCGAAGAGGTTCTGGGTCATCCGCTCAAGTTGGCGGAAGGGGTCGGTGCGCATCAGCATGGCGTGCTGCCTCCTGGGTTGTCGGTGGTGGTTCTCGGTGCGGCTGCCCCACACCTCCCGATGCGGACAACAGGTGACTCGCCCCTCGTTCCCGCTCGTCTGTTCAACGTTGCCCACATCGGGGACGAGCCGAGCGAGGCTCATCACCGTCGGGGTAACCGCCGGCTCGGGCCTTAACCGCTTGCCGTCCCGTGTCCGGCTCGTCGCTTCGACATGACCGCGCCCCCGCACCGCCGGCGCCCCCGCACCGCCGGCACCCCCGCACCGCCGGCACCCCCGCGCCGCCGGTACCCCCCGTGCCCCCCCGTGCCCCCGCTCCGCCGGCACCCCCGCGCCGCCGGTGCCCCCGTGCGCGCGTCAGCTGGCTGGCGTGGCCGGGCTTTTCGCGTTTTGTAGGCATATTGCGCAAAAGAGCGCTCCCATTTCGCATCAAGGTGACAAAACGCGAAATGAGGGGCACGCGGGGTGGGGCGCCAAAGGCGGATGGGGTGGGGCGCCAAGGACGGGTGGGGTGGGGTTACCACGTACAGGCCAGACCCAGACCGCCTACGCCGCGTCCAAGGGCGTCGTCGACAACGGGCGGGAGATGCTCGCATCCTTCGGCAGCGCCCACCCGATCGGCCGCATCGGACACCCCAGGGAAGTGGCTGAAGCCGTAGCGTTCCTCTGCTCCGAGGCGGCACCGGAGCGCTCATCGCCGTCGACGGTGGGTGGACCGCTCAGTGAGTGAGCCGTCTTCATCGAGCAGAGCGATGAACCGACGCACGTCAGCACGAGCTTTGCGCGGCACGTTCCGCGTTGGTGTCCAGTGCGAACGGCACCGCCGCACTAGGGTGGTGATCGAGCTTCGGCAGGGCGCTCGGATTCCTTGGAGCGCTGGGATGTCCGTCATGAGAGGAGTCGGCAGTGGGCCGGTTCTCGTTGGCACTGGGCGGAATCGCCGGTGTGATCGTGAGCGTGGGCGCTCCGCTGGCCATCGTCGAAACGGCGAGCGGAGGACAGCCCGAGGAAGTGTGTGCGCGTCCCCTGTTCGAAACGGCCACGCCGAACGCCGCGCTCACCGGGCAGTTCGCCGCCTACGGCGACGACCAGAAGGGACGCCACTGGTCCGGGGCGGACAGCACCTACTCGGTGCGGTTGCCGGACGGGCGGTTGGTGTGGATGTTCTCGGACACCTTCCTCGGTCCGGTGAACAGCGACCACTCCCGCTCACCGGGGTCGCCGTTCATCCACAACTCGTTCGTCGTCCAGCAGGGCGACTCACTGTCCACTTTGTACAACTCGGACGCCCCGGACGCGCCGGAGGCGCTGCTGCGCCCGCCGCGTTCGAATCCGCGGACGGACTGGTACTGGGTCGGTGGTGGCGCGGTGACCGGCGATGTGCTGACGGTGCTGTACACCCAGTGGCACCTGCCTCCGGCCAGCGACGATCCGCTCGGTGACGTGCAATGGCGGAAGAACATCGCCGCCAGGTACTCGCTGCCCGAGCTGCGCCTGCTCGGCACCGACGACCTTCCGTCCGCAGTGGACCGTGTGGAGCGCGGGTCGTGGTTGCTGGCCGACGGCAGCTACACCTACGTCTACGGAGTGCGGGACAGCACCACCAAGAGCCTTGTGCTGGCGCGTGTCACCGGCACCGACCTGCGCGGCCGCTGGGAGTTCCGCACCGCCACCGGGTGGTCCGCCGACGAGCACGACTCCGCACCACTGCTGGAGGGCGTGTCCAACGAGTACAGCGTCACCAAGCACGGTGACACCTACGTGCTGGTCACCCACGACACCTCCACTCCCTTCGCCAACCAGATCGTCGCGTACACCAGCTGCTCGCCGGATGGTCCGTTCACCGGGAGGACAGTGCTGTACCAGACGCCGGAGGGGCCGCTCGGCACCCGCTACCGCAGCCCGGCCAGCAGCCACAGCAGCACAACGGTGTGGAGCTACAACGCCCACGTCCACCCGACCTTGAGCTCGGACCGCCAACTGGTGATCTCCTACAACGTGAACTCGACCGCCGACGCCGACAACTACCGGGATACGACCATCTACCGGCCACGGTTCATCGACGTCCCGATGACCTTCAACCGGGCTCGATGAGGCTGACGTCCGGCCTGCACCGCCTCGAACGGCAACCACGCGCGGCGCTTGCCGATCCCGTTTGTGGTCTGCGCGTTCATCGGAGATGTGACGGGCATCTCGTTGAAGGTTGTACCGAGGTACAGCCTTAGCGTTGAGGCAGCGGATCGCTTGCCGCAGGAAGGGGTGGGCAGCATGTCGGTGGAGGTCACCGAAACAACATTCGCGCAGCAGGTCGAGGCATCGCCGGTGCCGGTGGTCCTGGAGTTCTACGCGACCTGGTGCGGCAACTGCCGTCGCATCGCCGCCACGGTGGAAGGGCTCGCGGGCGAGTTCGCGGAGACGGTGCGCTTCGTGAAGGTCAACGCCGACCGCGCTCCCAGCCTGGTGGCGCGGTTCGCGGTGTCCTCGACACCGACGTTGATCGTGCTCAACGGCGACGAGCAAGTGGCGCAGGTGGTGGGCGCGCAGCCAGAACCGGTGCTGCGGAACCTGTTCGAGACCGCCGCCGCGGCAGGGACCGTGCTGGCAGCGTCAGCCGCGGAGTCGTGGGTACCGACGGACGCGTGCACGTTGCCGACGGCAGAGCAGCCGTTGCGGCTGGCGGAGTTCGATGTGCTGTTCCGTTCTCTGAGCGGTGTGCGGCGCGAGGAGCCGGGATGGTTGAGACTGCGCCTTGACGGGGGCGAGGCGGCGGATCGCGTGGCCGGGCTGGCTCGGGAGCTGACGGCGAAGGAGGCAGCGTGCTGCTCGTTCTTCGCCTTCGCGGTGGCTCGCGAAGGCAGTGAGGTCATCGTCGATGTGCGGGTGCCCGCCGACAGGGCCGTGGTGCTGGACGGGTTGACGGCCCAGGCTCAGGCGGCGCGCGCCGCGGCCTGATGCGGAGAACGGAGTGGTGGCGATGAGGTCGGGCGAGCTGGCGGCGGCGGCCGGAGTGAACGTGCAGACGCTGCGCTACTACGAGCGCCGCGGCCTGCTCCCGCGACCGCGGCGGTCGCCTGGCGGGTACCGCGACTACGACGAGAACGCGGTGGCGCTGCTGCGGGTGATCAAGTCCGCGCAGCGGCTCGGGTTCACCTTGGAGGAGGTCGCAGAGCTCCTCGACGCCGGCCGACGCCGCCACCCCACGCCGGACCTGCGGCAGCGGGCGCGGGCGAAACTCGCCGAGGTGGACCAACGCCTGCGGGACCTCACCCGCATCCGGCAGGGGCTGGTCCAGGTCCTCGACGCGCGCTGTGCCAGTCTCACCCACTGCACCTGCCCGGACTGCCCGCTGTCGTCCACCGACCTGACCGAGACCGAGGACCGCCCGACGTGACGACACAGGAGCCCCGGCTGCCGGCACGGGTGAGCCGGCTGGCCGCACGCCTGGAGCACCACCAGATCCCGCTCTACCTCGCGGCGATCGTCCTCGGCGCGGCGGCCGGGCTGCTCGCGCCGCCGGTGGGCGCCGAGGTCGAGCCCGTGATCAACCCGGTGCTGGCCGCCCTGCTCTACGTGACCTTCCTCCAGGTCCCCGCGCGGCAGCTGTGGCGGTCCCTGCGGGCCGGCCGGTTCCTCGGCGCCGTGATGACCGTGAACTTCGTCGTGGTGCCACTGCTCATCGCGGCCGTGTTCCGGTCGTTGCCCGACGGCCAGGCGGTCCGGGTCGGGGTGCTGCTGGTGCTGCTCACCCCGTGCGTGGACTACGTGATCGTCTTCAGCGGCCTCGCCGGTGCCAGCGGTCAACGGCTGCTGGCGGCGACCCCGCTGCTGCTCCTCGCGCAGATGCTGCTGCTGCCGGTGTTCCTGTGGTTGTTCCTGGGCCGCGACCTCGCGGCGATCGTCGAGGCTGGCCCGTTCGTGCACGCCTTCCTCGTGTTGATCGTGATCCCGCTCGGCCTCGCCTGGCTCACCCAGGCCTGGGCAGCGCGCCGGCCCGCCGGGGCGACGTTCACGACCGCGGCGAACGCGACGATGGTCCCGCTCATGATCGCTACCCTGGCCGTCGTCACCGCCTCCCAGCTCCCCAAGCTCGGCGACGACCTCCGAGCCGTTCTCGCCGTGGTCCCGTTCTACGTCGGCTTCCTGGTCGTCATGGCCGTCCTCGGGGTCGTCGTCGCCCGGCTGTTCCGGCTGAACGCGCGCGACGGGCGGGCGATCGTGTTCACCGGGGCGACCCGCAACTCCCTCGTCGTCCTCCCCCTCGCGCTCGCCCTGCCCGACGCCTTCGCCGTCGTCCCCGCGGTGATCGTCACGCAAACCCTGGTCGAAGTCCTCGGCATGGTCGTCTACATCCGCCTGGTACCCACGCTTCTCCCCGAACCGGCTCACCGCTAGGTCTCGACGACACACTGCGTCTACTGTGGACAGATAGTGTCGGTGCACCCGTCGGTCCGGCAGGATCGCACCCATGGGTGACTACGATCGAGGCCTGGGCGTGCTCCGCCAGCTGGGCGGCGTGGACCGGCCCGCCGTGCTGGAGCTGTTCCGCCGCGTCAATGCCGAAGACTTCGGCGCCGAGGCTGTCGCGTTCGTCTACGGCGGCGTCTACCAACGACCCGGCCTGTCCCTCCCCCAACGCCAGCTCATCACGGTCAGCGCGCTGACCGCGCTGGGCTTCGCCGCCGCCCAGCTGCGCTTCCACCTCACCGCCGCCCGCAACGTCGGCTGCTCGGTGCGCCAGCTCCGGGACACCCTCCACCTGGTGGCTGCCACTCTCGGCTCGCCAACCGTGACCTCCGTGGCGGAGGCGGCCGCCGCAGAACTCGACGGCGACGGCCCGGCTCTGGACGGCACTGACCGGCATCTCGTGCTGCTCTCCGCGCACACTGCCCTCGGCGGCGTGGCGCCCCAAGTCCGTGAGCACGCGTGGGCGCTGCGTGCGGCAGGCGAGGGTCGGGCGGCGGTGGAGGCGATCCTGCACCTCGCGATCTACGCGGGCTTCCCCGCCGCGCTCAACGCGCTCACACTGGTCGCCTCGGACGGCGAGTAGCCCGCGCGCTTCCACGAGTGGCCTGCCGTTCCTGCGGCCGCCCGGTCGGGCGAGACAGGTACGACTTTGGTGCTACCTGCCGTGCCGTCAGGTCGGATGACGTCGGCCCCCGGTCGGAGAATCCTGGGCACCTGCCGCAGCCGAACGGAGAACGTGTTGTCCCTCAAGGTGTTTCCCGCCGTGGCCGCTGTCCTCGGCGGGATGGTCCTGGCCTTCGTGCTGCTCGTGCCGTTCGTCTTCCGGAGCTACCGCAGGCGCGGGGAGCTCGGCTGGGGGCCGACCATTCTCGCGTTCGGCTTCCTGGTCTACGGCCTGGCCCTGGTCACCTACACGCTGCTGCCGCTGCCCAGCATCGACGCGGCGTGGTGCTCGGCGCATCAAGCACTGGCCCAGCCCCAGCTGGACCCGCTGCGCTTCCTCGCCGATATCGCCAAGGAGCAGCAGGCACCGGGGCTTCGCGGGTTGCTGGTCAATCCGGCGTTGCAGCAGGTGGTGTTCAACGTGGCCCTGTTCGTGCCGCTGGGCGCCTACCTGACGCACTACCTGCGACGCGGTGTCGGCTGGGTGGTGCTCGCCGGGTTCGGGGTGTCGCTGCTCATCGAGCTCACGCAGCTGACCGGGAACTGGTTCGCCTTCGAGTGCCCGTACCGGATCTTCGACGTCGACGACCTCATCGCCAACACGGTGGGCGCGGCGTTCGGTGTGTTGCTCGCGCCGCTGCTGCGGTTCCTGGACGGCCCCAAGACCACGGTGTCGGCAGAGGAGCCGCGTCCGGTCACCACCGCGCGGCGGCTGCTGGGGATGCTGGTGGACCTGGTGTCGGTCACCGTGCTGGGCGGGGCGCTCGGCGTCACCGCGAACCTGGTGGCGCACTTCGGGTTCGACGTCTGGCTCAACCAGCTCTCCTGGGGGCAGTCGCTGCTCACTGTGCTGAGCACCTGGCTTCCCGCTGTGGTGTTGCTCGCCGTCCCCGCCCTCGCGGGCGGTGCGACCACCGGGCAGCGCGCGGTTCGTCTGCGCCGCATCGGAGCCGACGGATCTGCACCGGGGGCGCGGATCGTGGTCGCGCTGATGTTCGGTTCCTTCGGCTACTTCGCGTTCAGCAGTCTGGGCCAGAACGTCCCGATGGCCGACATCCTCGCTCAGCTTCTGCTGCTCGGTGCGCTGGTGTGCGCGTGGCGTCCGCGTTCCCACCCTGGCTTGTCCGGACTGGTCTCCGGGCTGGTCGTTGTCGACGCCAGGTCCGTCGAGCAACCACAGGAGGCTTCCCGATGACCTTCTTCGACAACCTCGTCGGCGGCTCGACCCAGGTACTGGGCCTCAGTCTCGCCGCGGTGCTCGCGATGGGCGTCCTCGCCGCCATGGCGTTCTTCGTCGCCGCGCTGGTCGGCATTCTGCGCAGCGATGAGAGCGGTGTGATCAAGCTGTTGTGGGTGGTGTTGTCGTTCAGCGCGCCGTTCCTCGGACCGCTGCTGTGGTTCGTGATCGGCAGGAGGATCGCCCAGGCGCGGCTCTGAGTGCGCTCAGCCCAGCCTGGACTCGTGCACGACGATGGCGACCTGGGTGCGGTTGGCCGCACCCAGCTTCGTCTTGATCCGTCCGATGTGGACCTTCACGGTGGAGTCGCTGAGGTAGAGCAGGGACGCGATCTCGGCGTTGCTCAGCCCCTGTCCGATGTGGAGGGCCACCTCGCGCTCCCGGGGGGTGAGCGCGTCCAGGCGGGAGCGGGCCGCCTCTTCCGCCGCGCCCTCGGCGAAGCGGGACAGCAGGCGTTTGGTGATGCGCGGGGAGATCATCGCCTCCCCCTTGGCCACCACCCGGACGGCCTCGATCAACGTCTTCGGTGAGCTGTCCTTGAGCAGGAACCCCGCCGCCCCGTGCCGCAGCGCGGCGTAGACGTAGGCGTCCACGTCGAAGGTGGTGAGCATGACCACCGCGGGCGCCGGGTCCCGTTGGGAGAGCAGCCTGGCGACCTCGATGCCGTCGACCTTCGGCATCTCGATGTCGGTGAGCACCACGTGGGGCCGGAACCGGTCGGTCAGCTCGACGGCAAGAGCACCGTCGGCGCTCTCCGCGACGACCTCGATGTCCTCAGTGGACTCCAAGATCATCCGGATACCGCTGCGGACGAGCTCGTCGTCCTCCAGCAGCACCACCTTCACACTCACGACGCCTCCAGCGGAAACCGTGCCAGCACCCGGAACACACTGCCAGTCCGTCCCGCGCGCAGCTCACCGGAGGCCAGTTCGACACGTTCCCTCATGCCGATGATTCCGTAGCCGGAGCCGGGGACCTCGGCCCTGCTCGGTGTGAGGTGGTTGGTCACCTCGACGGCGAGCTCGGTGCCGGTCGCGGTGACGGTGACCGAGACCGCGGCGTGCGGGGCGTGCTTCCCGGCGTTGGTCAGCGACTCCTGCACCACCCGGTAGACCGCGCGGCCGACCTGTGCGGACACCGTCGGCACGGAGCCGGGCAGGTCGAGCTCGACCCTGGCCCCGGTCACGGCGGCTTCCTCGACCAGCTTCCGCACCGAGGCCAGCATGTCCTTGCCCACGAACCCGGTGAGCTGCGCGCCGCCGTCCTCGCGGAGCACCTTCAGGATGTCGCGCAGCTCGTCCAGCGCCGTGACGCTGACCTGCCGGATCGCCTCCGCGCTCTGTTCGGTGCGCTCGTCGGTGGCGTTGACCGACAGCGCTCCGGCCTGGAGCGCGATCGCGGTGACCCGGTGGGCGACCACGTCGTGCATCTCCCGCGCGATGCGGTGGCGCTCGGCGGTGACGGCCTGCTCTGCGAGCAGCGTGCGGGTGCGCTCGGCTTCCTCGGCGCGCTCCCGCAGGACGGCGAGCAGCGTTGCGCGCTGGTGCATCCACAAGCCGCCGAGTGTGGGTCCGATGACGAACATGGAGTACACGATTGGCGTGGAGCTCAGGTCGAAGTCCCCGACACCGATTCGCCACGCCGACACCGTGCCACAGGCCAGCACCACCGCACCCAGGGACACCAGGCTCACGCCGAACCGCGCTGCGACCGAGTACGCCGCCACGAACAACGGCATCAGGGTCAGGCCACAGAACAAGCCCGCCAGGGACACGGCCAGCAGGGCGAAGGGGAACCTGCGGCGCACCAGCGCAGCCAGCGCGAGCGCGCCCACGGCGACCGGGTACCAAGGATTGCGCTGCGCGGAACGGTCTCCGAACAGATCGAAGAAGAGCAGCCCGGACATCACCGCGACATCGAGCAGGAGCAGGGTGATCCGGCCTTCCCACCAGGTGAGCCACCGCTCGCCACGATCCGCACGGCCGATCTCCATGCGCTTGCCGGTCATGACTCTCAGACTTCCTTGGCAGTCGGTGTCTCGGGCAACACCCTCTGCGCTGCACCGTAGTGGACAACGCCGTGGCTCGGCTTGCCAGGTCCGGAACGACCGCATCTCCTTGAGCAGCCGCCGATCGCGGTGGTCACGACACCAGACGCGCCCCGTGCGCACTGTCCACACCGGACAGCTGATGCGCTCGGCTGGACCGAGGGCTACAAGCGCTAGCACTAAACGTGGCGCGCCTGCGTCAAGCCCGACCGTTTCCACTGCACCGGCTGACACCAGTGCCAGTCCTGCAACTCGTCCCGGCGCCCCGCGATGCCGCCGCCCCATACCCCCGCCCCGTACCCCCGTGCCCGCGTGCACTGGCTGGCGTGGTCGAGTTTTCGCGTTTTGTAGCCTTATTGCGCAAAAGAGCGCTCCCAAATCGCATTAAGGCTACAAAACGCGATACGAGGCAGCGCGAGGCGAGGAAGACCGCGGCGTCGAGGTAGCGGCGCGGGGCGAGCCGGGTACGCCAAGCGCTCAGGTCAGCTTCGCCAGCACGATTCCGCCGACGATCAAGGCGAGCGCGGCGAGGCGGCCGGGCGAGACGGCATCGCCGTCCAGGACGACACCCAGCGTGATCGCGCCGACGGCACCGATGCCGGTGAAGACGGCGTAGGCCGTGCCGGTCGGCACCGAGTTCATCGCCACCGACAACAACCACACCGCCGCCACCATCAGCACGAAGCAGATCAGCGTCGGGACGGGCTTGGTGAAGTTCTGGGTGGGCTTGATGCTCTGGGACCAGGCCACCTCGACGAGCCCCGCGAGGACGAGCACGAACCAGCTCACCGCAGCGCCTCCGCTCTCGCTGTCCGGTAGGACTCCTCGTGCCTGTCCTTCAGGTGGGCGAGCGCGGGGTCGATCACCGCGTTGGCCAGTTCGACGTGGATGAACCTGACGTCCTCGACAGCGAAGTGCCCCTGGAAGAAGTCCCGCAGGTAGCGCTCTTGGTGGTCGACCCGCTCCTTGGGGGTGCCAGGTCCGTAGGCGCCGCCCCTGGCGCTCGTGACGACGAAGGACCTGCCGGCCAGCGACATCCTCGGGAAGGTGATCTGGTCCAGCCACGCCTTGAGGGACGAGGGGATCGAGTAGTTGTACATCGGCGTGCCGATCAGCACGACGTCCGCGGCCAGGACCTCCGCGAGCAGGGGCTCGACGGTCTTCCACGCCTCGCGCAGGGCCGGGGTCCGCGCGGCCTCGTGGTACCGGGCGGGATCGGTGATCCCGTTGGCCAGGACGTAGTCGCACAGCTCCGTCCACGCCTCGCCGATGTGCGGAACGGGATCGGCGGAGAGGTCGCGGTAGACGTAGCCGCCATCGGGGTTGGCCGCGCGCCAGCTCCTCGCGTAGGTCCGCGACAGCTCGCGGGAGAACGACGCCCTGCGGGCGCTCGCGTCCAGGTGCAGCAGGTGGGCCATCTTCACTCCTGACATCTATGTGGACACCGTGTCCACTTAGCCCACGGTACACACAAGTGGACACGGTGTCCATATACTTCCCGGCATGGAGAGAGCCGACGCCGCGCGCAACCGGGCCCGCATCCTCGATGCCGCCGCCACCCTCTTCGCGGCGCGCAACCCGCAGGAGGTGACGATGGACGAGATCGCCAAGGCGGCGGGGGTGGGCCGGGGCACGCTCTACCGGCGCTACCCCGATCGCGCCTCGATCGCCGTGGCCCTGCTCGACGAGCACGAGCGGGCACTCCAGGAGCAGCTGCTGCGCGGAGCGCCCCCGCTCGGACCGGGAGCACCACCCGCCGAGCGGTTGAGCGCCTTCTACCGGGCGATGGTCGGACTCCTTGAGGACCACCGGCACCTCGTCCTCGGTTCCGAGGTCGGCCGGTCACGGTTCGAGACGGGCGCTTACGGCTTCTGGCGGGCCCACGTCCGGGCGCTGCTCGTCGCCGCGGCGGTGGCGGAGCCGGACGCGCTCGTGGACGTCCTGCTCGCACCGCTGGCGCCCGACGTCTACGGCTACCAGCGCACCGACCGGGGACTCACACCCGCGCAGATCATCGCGGCACTCGACCACGTGGCCGCGCTCATCCGGCAACCCGGTTCGGACTGACCGCCGTTCGTCTCCCGATCACCGAAACCGTTGCGGCGGCACGAGAACACCGTCCACACCGGACACAACGTCACGCCGCTAGCGCCTGTCCTGCAAGTCGTCCCGATGCCCCGAGCTGGCGCCACCCCCGTGCGCGTGCAGGCCCCTGGCTGGCGTGGTCGGGTTTTTCGCGTTTTGTCACCTTGATGCGCGAAAGAGCGCTCCCATTTCGCATCAAGGTGACAAAACGCGAAAAGTGGGGGGCACGGGGGGCATGGGGGCAACGGGGGGCACGGGGGTGAGGGCGTCAGGGGGTGGCGAGGTGGTGTCACCACGTGCAGGAGGTACCGCACGTGCAGGAGGTACCGCGGGCGCAGGAGGCACCGCAGGTGCAGGAGGCACCGCAGGTGCAGGAGGCACCGCAGGTGCAG
>NZ_JBHLZU010000007.1:0-203659 GCF_042429765.1 Allokutzneria oryzae
TCACCATCGACTACGCCGACCTCCGCGATGGCCTCTCCAGCGGCTGGGCGTCCTGGGGTGGGCCGATGACGGCGAAGACGATCCGGCGGATGGCCTGCGACGCCAAGATCATCCCGGTGGTGCTGGACACCATGGGTATTCCCTTGGATGTGGGCCAGGCCCAGCGCACCGTCACCGGCCCCTTGCGCACAGCGTTGGCGGTGCGGGACAAGGGGTGCGCGTTCCCGGGGTGCACGATGCCCGCGGCCTGGGCGGACGCCCATCACGTGATCCACTGGTCCGAAGGCGGCCCGACCGCCCTGTACAACACGGTGTTGTTGTGCCGACATCACCACACCGTGATCCACCAGGGTGACTGGGAGATCGAGTTCGACCACGGGTTGCCGGTGTTCATCCCACCCTCCTGGGTTGATCCACAACGACAACCCCGGCGCAACATCCGCACGGCGTGGCAGACGATGCTGCCGACCGGCGGTGGTCGGTACGAGAATCCGGGGTAGCGGGCTGGCGGGTCCCGGATCGCTCTCCCGCACGTGAGTGCCGTCGTCCTGGACGGGTGACCACGCCTGCCCACCGCCCGGTTCCCAGGTGGGTTGGCCTGCCGGGGCTGAGTTCAAAGATCGGTTTGCTTTGGAAGGTAAGGGGTTGCTGGTCGTACGGGAGGATGCTCAACGGCTTCGGACTGTGGGCGTAGGCAACGGTGGTTGGGGCAGGAACCCCGCCCGAACCCTTGCTCAGCGCGCTGGAAGGACGGGGCACAACCCAACGAAACCCCTCTACGAAACCCCTCTACAAGGCGGCCAAAACCGAAAGAGTACGAACCTGCTCCCCCACGCCTCCCATCGGAAAGGCGATGAGATCAGTAGCCCCAGCCTCAGCCAACCGACGAACCTGCGAAGCGACCGAGTCCTCGTCACCGACGATCGAGGCGGCACCGGGCGTCGGCGCACCTTCGCGGTCCAGGATCGCGCGATAGCTCGGCAGCGACCCGGCGATGCCGAGGTGCTCGTCGATGTGGGCCCGCCCGGCCGCCTCGTCGGCGGTGACCAGCACCGGTAGGCCGGCGACGATGCGCGGTGATCCGGTCGCCGTCCTCGTGATCTCCGGAACGACGTGGTCGGCGATGGCTCGCGGGCCCGCCCACATGGTCACCGTGCCGTCGGCCAGCTCGCCTGTCAGGCGGAGCATCGCCGGACCGAGTGCCGCGACGAGCAGCGTCGGCGGGAGGGCTCCCGGGACGTCGACCTTGGCCGAGGCGCTGAGGGTTTCTCCTTGGTATGACACGGTTTCACCCCGCAGGAGTGGGCCGAGGACAGTCAGGTACTCGCGCATGTGGCGGGCCGGGCGGTCGAAGGACCTACCGAGCGTGCCTTCGACCAGCGGGCGGTGGCTGAGGCCGACGCCGAGGGTGAGGCGGTTGCCGGTGACCGCTTGGACGCTCAACGCCTGGCTGGCCAGGGCCACCGGGTGTTGCGAGTAGGTCGGCACGATCGCTGTGCCCAGGCCGATGCCGGGCGCGTGGGGGCTCGCGGCGGCGAGCAGGGTGAGCGGGTCCCAGCCGTAATGGTGGCCCAACCAGGCCGCGTCGAAGCCCTGCTCCGCCGCCGCGCCGATCTGGTCGATCACCTCCTGGAGGGTCAGTCCGAGTTCGTTGAAGCCCACACCGATGCGCATCTCGCCGCCCTAAGTGGAAGGAATTCATCCGGTTGTTCGCCACGATAGGCTAAGCGGAAGGAAACCGTCCACATGCTTGATCGGAGAGCGATGCGAGCCGACGCGCGGCGCAACCGCGACCAGATCCTCGCCGCGGCGCACGCGCTCTTCGTCGCGCACGGCCTGAACACGCCGATGGAGGAGATCGCCAAAGCCGCCTCCGTCGGCGTCGGAACGCTCTACCGGCGGTTTCCCGACCGCGAGGCGTTGATCCACGCCGTTGCCGAGGACACAGTGCGACGGCTGCGCGACGCCGGGCGGGACGCGTGGGAGAACGCTCCGGACGGCTGGACCGCGTTCACCGGTTACGTGCGCCGCACCGCCGAGGCGCGGCTGTGCGTGCTCCAGTCCGCCGCCGATCCCCGGTTGCGGGAAGCCATCGACGGTGACCCGGAGCTGAGCGCGGCGCGGCTGGAGGTGATCGAGCTGTTCGACCGGATGGTCGAGCGCGCGCAGGCCGAGGGGTCGATGCGCGCCGATGTCGGCGCAGGTGACGTGAACCTGTTGCTGAGCATGCTGATCCGGGTGCCGCCGGAGGTGCCCGGCGACCTCGCCGAGGCCACCTCCGGCCGCTTCCTGGAGCTGATGCTGGACGGGCTGCGCGCCGCCAGCGACTCGCCCCTGCCCGGGCGAGCGCTGGCGACGGCGGACCTCATGTGAGCGCCGGAACCCTCGCGTCCCAGTCGATGCGGTAGTCGTACTGCCAGGCCAGCTGGTCGGGCTTGGTCATCAGCCGCATCATCGTCGGCATGACCAAGTCGCGCAGCACCCTGGCCACCGGTCCGGCGGCCTTGTTCCGGTTGGTGCGCGCCGCCGCCGCAGTGATCCGCTCGACGCGCTCGCGCCGCAGCCCCTCGTAGGCTTGAAACGCCGCGTCCACCGGAAGGTCCCGCAGGCAGCGGGCCAGGTGCACAGCTCCCTCGATGGCCTGCGACGCCCCCTGGCCGGAGCTGGGCGATGGCGCGTGCGCGGCATCGCCGATCAGGACCATGCGGCCTCGGTGCCAGCGCGGTGCCGGAGGCATGATCTCCAGGCTCCCAGTCATCACGAGCTCGTCGGGATCGACTCCGCGAAGGATCTCCACCGCGGGCACCCGGTCCCCCGCGAACACCTCGCGCAGCACCCGCAGCCATTCGCGCGCGCCAACAGCGGTGGTTTCCGCGCTCGTCATCCGCTCCTTGTGCGGCAGGTTGGCAAACCAGCCGACACGCCCGTTGTCCTCGACGGTGTAGCTGAAGAACGCCCGCTTCCCGAAGACCATGTGCATGGCTCCGTTGGTGGACGGCACCTTCGCGCTGGACCAGCCGCCGAAGCCCAGCAGGCCGGTGTGGCTCGGGGCCGGCGCGCTCGGATCGACCAGCGAACGCACGGTCGAGCGGATCCCGTCGGCTCCGACCAGGATGTCGGCCGTCGCCCGTGTTCCGTCCATAAAGGACGCCGTGACGCCGTCGCCGTCGTCCTGGGCCGAAGCGAGCCTCGCTCCGTACCTGATGCGCACTCCCCTGCGGGCCGCCTCGTCGCAGAGCACCCGGTACAGGTCGGAACGCCACATCGTGTACATGATCGGCGCTCCTGAGGGCTCCCCGAACTCGGCGAGGCGCTTGCCGGTCCAGCTGCGCATGAGCATGGACGAGACCGGGATCCCGATATCGCGCACCGCCTCGTCGATGCCGATGACGCCGAGCGCGTTCAGCCCGTTGGGCGCGAGGCCGAGCCCGCCACCGACGCCGTCAGCCGAGCTGGGGTGCGCCTCGCACACCGTGGCTTCGACACCGGCCTTCTGCAATGCCATCGCCGCGACCGGTCCGGCGATTCCGCCGCCGACGACCAGAGCCGTTCTTGCCGTGGACATGGTTCCTCCCCATGTGGGCGCGGGGAGGCCGACTATTCTTGCGGTTGCCACCTGGGGCCGGGTCCCCGCGCGGGATTTCGGTTCGAGGTCGAGGGCCCCGGCGGCGGTGTTCGCAGCACCCCGCCGGGGCCCGTTCTTCTTCGTGGGTCAGTCCGTGACGCTGCCCCTCTCCGCGAGCTCGGCCAGCTCTGGCGGCAGCTCACCGGTGGCGTGGAACGCCCGCCACTGGTCGATCCCGGCGAACGTCCCGGAGGACAGCTCGTCGAGCAGGGCGCGGACCCAGGTCAGCTCCGCGTCCAGCAGCGCCAGCTCGTACTCGTTCTCGATCAGGAACAGCCGAGGGAGCTCTTCGCTGTGCTGCTCGAACGCTTCACGCTTGTCGGTCGCCTCCCGCTCCACCAGGTCCAGCCGGTGTCGCAGCAGCCGCTGGACCTCGTCCGGGGACAGCGCCGCCATCACCGACAGCCCGGCCTGGAAACGAGTGCGCTCGCGCTCGGGCACGGAGATCAGCTCGCGCACCCAGTCCACGAGCTCGGCGGAGCCCGCGTCGGTGATCCGGTAGACCGTGCGCTCGGGCCGCCCACCCTGCCGGACGGTCTCCACCGCCTCGATCAGGCCGTGCTTCTCCATGTTCCGCACGACCGTGTAGAGCGAGCCCCACTTGATGCCCATGTCCGCGTCTTTGCCGCGTGCCCGGAGCATCGAGGCCATCTCGTAGGGGTGCATCGGCCGCTGCGTGACGACCGAGAGCACCGCGAGCGCCAGCAGGTTGCCGACCTTGCGCCGCGCCACCAGGACCACCTCCTTACTCGCAGACGAGTATACGCACACGAGTATCAAATCCGGCGAAAATTTTCCGAGCTGGGAAAACGCCATCGACGCCGGACGTCTTCGCAGGTCAGAGCGAACATGAACGCACTGTTCGCGTTTGACAGCCCCGGTCCCGCCGACTCAGGATGAATTCTCACTCAAACAAGCCCTCACCAGGGCTTTCTTGCCATGCCCTTACACAGCCAGCAAGGAGGGGTCGATGATCCATGCCCGAAAACTGACCCGGCGGTTCACGGCGAGACGGGAGACCGTGGACGCCGTCCGAGGCCTGGACCTGGACGTCGAGCGCGGTCAGCTCGTGGCGGTGCTCGGCCCGAACGGAGCCGGGAAGTCGACCAGCCTGCGCATGCTCACCACGCTGCTGCCACCCACGTCCGGCACGGCGACCGTCGCGGGCAGCGACATCCGCGCCGACCCTGCCGGGGTGCGGGCGCGGATCGGCTACGTCGGCCAACGCTCCAGCGCGGGCGAGACCTTCCGGGTCCACGACGAGCTGGTGACGCAGGGGCTCGCCTACGGGCTCAGCCGGGCCGCCGCGCGGCGACGGGCGGAGGAGATGCTCGACCTGCTCGACCTCCGCGCGATGGCGAAGCGCACGCCCGGCACGCTCTCCGGCGGCCAGCGGCGCAGGCTCGACATCGCGATCGGCCTGGTGCACCAGCCCGACCTGTTGTTCCTGGACGAGCCGTCGACCGGGCTCGACCCGCAGAACCGCGCCAACATCTGGGAGCACGTGCGGCGGCTGCGCGAGCAGTACGGCACGACGATCGTGCTCACCACGCACTACCTGGAGGAGGCCGACACCATGGCCGAGCGCGTGGTGATCATCGACAGCGGCCGGATCATCGCGGACGGAACCGCCGAGGCGCTCAAGAGCGATCTGGCCGGGGACAGCGTCACCGTCACCACCGCAAGCGAACCGGAGGCGCTGCTTGCCGCCGATGTCGGGGCCTGTTTCGGTGACACCACAAGGGAAACCACCACCGTCCGGGTCAAGGTCAAGCTCGCCGACACCGCGCTGCCGGAGTTCCTGCGCGCCCTCGCCGAGAAGGACGTGCGGGTGGTCACCGCGACGTCGGCCCGCCCCACGCTCGACGACGTGTTCCTGGCGCTGACCGGGCGCAGCCTGCGCGAGGAGGAGGCGGCCGCGTGACTACCACCGACGTACTTCCTCCCGCGGAGGCACTGTTGACCAAGTTCCTGCGGGACACCAGGACCGTGTTCCTCCGCGAGCTCATGCCGACTCTGCGCCAGCCGAGCGGGCTGATCTACACGATGGGGCAGCCGCTGCTGTTCCTGGTCCTGTTCGGCTCGATGCTGGCGGGCGACAACGGCGGCGGCTCGCCGTGGCAGTGGTTCGTGCCGGGAATCCTGATCATGATGTGCCTGTCCGGGCCGATGATGGCCGGGTACTCGCTGCTGACGGAGCTGCTCAGCGGCTCGTTCGAGCGCATGCTGGTGAGCCCGCTCAGCCGGACCGCGATGCTCGTCGGCCGCACGCTCAAGGAGTTCCTGGTGTTGCTGGCGCAGGCGGCGCTGATCATCGCCGTCGCGGTGCCGCTGGGTTTCGAGCTGCGCCCGCTCGGCGTGCTCGCCGGACTGGCACTCCTGATGGTCTTCGGTGCCGGCCTGGTCGCGTTGTCCTACGTGCTGGCGATCGCGTCGCGGCCCAGCGGCGAGCTGTTCTACGGCGTCACCCAGATGGTGATGTTCCCGGTGCTGCTGTTGTCCGGGGTGTTGCTGCCCGTCAGCTCCGGCCCGGACTGGCTCCGGGTGGTCGCCGGGCTGAACCCGGTGTCCTACCTGGTGGACGCCGAGCGGGCGTTGTTCGCCGGTGGCTTCGCCGAGCCCGCCGTCCTGCACGGCGCGCTCACCGCGGTCGCGGTCGGCGCGATCGGCCTGCTCCTGGGCACGCGGGCGATGCGGCGCGGGGTCTAGCGGCCCGGCGGAGGGACGCTCGGAAGGGGGTCGCGGGGAACGGTCGGTAGCCACGTGATAACCGGAACACGCCACCATCTAGCGCTCGCTTGCAAGATCGACCACTAGATGTAGTATTCCCCGCGTCGATGGTTCGCGGCCCCGAAACGGGTCGCGAGGCAACAGGGAACCCGGTGCGACTCCGGGACTGCCCCGCAGCGGTAAATGGGAACGACCGCCGTCACCGACCCGGGAACGGGGCGGTACAGCACTGGACGTGGACGTCCGGGAAGCGACGGCCAGTAGGTTCACCGGCCCGTCCGGTGTCGCCCACGAGTCCGAACACCTGCCGTCGACGGGCACGCCACCCGGCGTGCCCGGTCCGTGGCCTCGTGGGAGGGCCGAGCGGACGACCTGACGGCCCCTCGCGGCGCCCGGGTCGGCCCTCACCCCTGCGTGGCCGCCCAGGCCGTTTCCGCCAAGCGAGCGAGGAGAGCGCCGTGTTCGTCGCCCCGGCACGACCAGGCATACCCGGCGGCCACCGGCCGCCCGCCCTCGCGCGCCTCGGCTAGCCCGAGACAGGCCCCCGGCCAGCACCCCAGACCCCGGCAGGTCCACCACCCGACGTCGCTCGACGGGCGCTCGGTCGGTGCCCCCTGCCGTCGCACTCCCCCCTTCCGGCACCGGCGAGATCTGGAGCTCCTCCTTGACCGTGCACTCAGCGGACCCCGTCACACCGTCCTCGGACCCGTCAACCACCCCCGCCGCCGTCGCGGTGATCCGGCGCGACGGCACCTCCTCCCCCTTCGACGCCACCAAGATCTCGGTCGCGGTGACCAAGGCGTTCCTCGACGTCGAAGGCCGCGAGGCGGGCACGTCCACCCGCGTCCGCGAGCTCATCGCCGAGCTCACCCTGGACGTGGAGACCGCGCTGCTGCGGCACAGCGGCCCGGACCGCCCGCTGCACATCGAGCAGATCCAGGACCAGGTCGAGCTCGCCCTGATGCGCGGCGGTCACCACAAGGTCGCCCGCGCCTACGTGCTCTACCGCGAGGAGCACGCCAAGGCCCGGTCGCAGCAGCAGGTCACCGAGGAACCACCCGCCCCGGTGGTGCCCGCCTTCACCGTGCGGCACCCCGACGGCCGGGTCGAGCCGCTGGACACCGACCGGCTCGCGCTGGTGATCGACGAGGCGTGCGCCGGCCTGGAGGCGGTGTCCGCCAAGGCGGTCCTTGCCGAGACCCTGCGCAACCTCTACGACGGCATCACGCTGGCCGAGCTGACCATCGCGCCGGTGATGGCCGCGCGCACGATGGTCGAGACCGACCCGAACTACTCCTTCGTCAGCGCCAGGCTGTTGCAGGACAAGCTCCGCCGCGAGGCGCTGGAGTTCCTGTACTCCGGTGAGCAGCAGGCCAGCCACGGCGAGATGAGCGAGCGCTACCCGGCGTACTTCGCCGAGTTCGTGCGCAGGGGCATCGAGCTGGGCCAGCTGGAGCCGGACCTGGCGAACTTCGACCTGGAGCGGCTGGGCGCGGCGCTGGTGCCGGACCGCGACCTGCAGTTCCAGTTCCTCGGCATGCAGACGCTCTACGACCGCTACCTGCTGCACAGCGACCAGCACCGCTACGAGCTGCCGCAGGCGTTCTTCATGCGCGTGGCCATGGGCCTGTCGCTGCTGGAGGCCGACCGCGACGCGCGGGCGATCGAGTTCTACAACCTGATCTCCTCCTTCGACTTCATGTGCTCGACGCCGACGCTGTTCAACGCGGGCACCACCCGGCCGCAGCTGTCCTCGTGCTTCCTCACCACGGTCGGCGACGACCTGGAGGGGATCTTCCACGGCATCAGCAACAACGCGCTGCTGTCGAAGTACGCGGGCGGTCTCGGCAACGACTGGACCCCGGTACGCGGCATCGGCGCGCACATCAAGGGCACCAACGGCCAGTCCCAGGGCGTCGTGCCGTTCCTCAAGATCGCCAACGACACTGCGGTCGCGGTCAACCAGGGCGGCAAGCGCAAGGGCGCGGTCTGCGCGTACCTGGAGACCTGGCACATCGACGTCGAGGAGTTCCTCGACCTGCGCAAGAACACCGGCGACGACCGCCGCCGCACCCACGACATGAACACCGCGAACTGGGTGCCGGACGAGTTCATGCGCCGCGTGCGCGCCGACGGCGACTGGACGCTGTTCTCCCCCGACGAGGTGCCGGACCTGCACGACGCCTACGGCCCGGAGTTCACCGAGCGCTACCGCGCCTACGAGCTGGCCGCCGAGCGCGGCGAGATCCGGGTGTTCCGCAAGCTGAAGGCGAAGGACCTCTGGCGGCGGATGCTGACCATGCTCTTCGAGACCGGTCACCCGTGGATCACCTTCAAGGACCCGTGCAACCTGCGCTCCCCGCAGCAGCACTCCGGCGTGGTGCACTCCTCCAACCTGTGCACCGAGATCACGCTGAACACCACGGTGGACGAGGTCGCGGTGTGCAACCTCGGCTCGGTCAACCTGGCGCAGCACGTCACCGCCGACGGCATCGACCACGAGCGGCTGGAGCGCACCGTGCGCACCGCGGTTCGCATGCTGGACAACGTGATCGACGTGAACTTCTACACGATCCCCGAGGCGAAGCGCTCCAACATGCGCCACCGCCCGGTCGGCCTGGGCCTGATGGGCTTCCAGGACGCGCTGTTCACGCTGCGGGTGCCGATGGCGTCCGACGCGGCCGTGGAGTTCGCCGACCGCAGCATGGAGGAGATCAGCTACTACGCGATCTCCGCCTCCGCCGAGCTGGCCGCCGAGCGGGGCAGGTACGAGACCTTCGAGGGTTCCCTGTGGAGCAAGGGAATCCTGCCGATCGACTCGGTGGAGCTGCTGGCCGGGGCGCGCGGCACCGACCTCGACCTGGACCGTTCGTCCACTTTGGACTGGGAAACGCTGCGGGCCCGCGTCGTCGAGGTCGGCATGCGCAACTCCAACGTCATGGCGATCGCGCCGACGGCCACCATCGCCAACATCACCGGCGTCGGACAGTCCATCGAGCCGCTGTACCGCAACCTCTACGTGAAGTCGAACATGTCCGGCGACTTCACCGTGGTCAACCCGTCCCTGGTGCGCGAGCTCAAGGAGCTCGGCCTGTGGGACGAGGTGATGATCGGCGACCTGAAGTACTTCGACGGCAGCCTCGGCGCCATCGACCGCATCCCGGCCGAGGTGAAGGCGTTGTACGCCACCGCGTTCGAGATGGACAGCCGCTGGCTGATCGACGCGGCGGCCCGCCGTCAGAAGTGGATCGACCAGGCGCAGTCGCTGAACCTCTACATCGCCGCGCCCAGCGGCCGCAAGCTGGACGAGCTCTACCAGCACGCGTGGGTCCGCGGCCTGAAGACCACCTACTACCTGCGTTCGCAGAGCGCGACCCACGTGGAGAAGAGCACCCTGCGCGGCACCGACGGCAAGCTCAACGCCGTCTCGCCGGTGGTGCCCGCGCCGTCCCCGTCCCCCGCGCCGGTCCCGGCGACCGAGGTGGGCATGGCGTGCTCCATCGAGGACCCCGACTGCGAAGCCTGCCAGTAACCAGCTCAGAAGGACTCACACCGTGACGAACACCGAAATCACCAGCGGTCTCGGCGAGATCGACCGCTCCGGCGGGCGGGTCAGCGTCGACGAGAAGCGGATGATCAACTGCCGCGCCGACGTGAACCAGCTGCTGCCGCTGAAGTACCACTGGGCGTGGGAGAAGTACCTGGCGGGCTGCAACAACCACTGGATGCCGACCGAGGTGTCCATGCAGGCCGACATCGCGCTGTGGAAGTCACCGAACGGCCTCACCGAGGACGAGCGCCGCGCCGTCAAGCGCAACCTCGGCTTCTTCGCCGCGTCGGAGTCCCTGGTGGCCAACAACATCGTGCTGGCGGTCTACCGCAACCTGACCAACCCGGAGTGCCGCCAGTACCTGCTGCGCCAGGCCTTCGAGGAGGCGGTGCACACGCACACGTTCCAGTACATCGTGGAGAGCCTCGGCCTCGACGAGGGCGAGCTGTTCAACATGTACCGCGAGGTCCCGTCGATCACCGACAAGGCCGCGTGGGCGCTGGCCTACACCCAGCACCTGGAGGACCCGGACTTCCGCACCGGAACGCCCGAGACCGACCAGGCGTTCCTGCGCGACCTCATCGCCTTCTACGTGGTCTTCGAGGGCATGTGGTTCTACACCGGCTTCGCCCAGATCCTCTCGCTCGGGCGGCGCAACAAGATGGTGGGCATCGCCGAGCAGTACCAGTACATCCTGCGCGATGAGTCGATCCACCTGAACTTCGGCATCGACGCGATCAACCAGATCAAGATCGAGAACCCGCACCTGTGGAGCCCGGAGTTCCAGGCCGAGGTCCGCACGATGCTGGCCGAGGCTTGCGAGCTGGAGGTGGCCTACGGCCGCGACACCATGCCGCGCGGCCTGCTCGGCCTCAACGCCGACCTGTGCGAGCAGTACATGCACTTCATCACCAACCGCCGCTGCGCCCAGATCGGCCTGGCGCCGGTGTTCGCGGAGACGGAGAACCCGTTCCCGTGGATGTCGGAGATGATGGACCTGAAGAAGGAGAAGAACTTCTTCGAGACCCGGGTCATCGAGTACCAGTCCGGTGGCGCCCTCGACTGGGACTAGCACTTCCCTCACGCGCCCCGGTCGGCTCCGACCCCTCCCACGGAGCCGACCGGGGCGCGCGGCGTTCCGGACGCGAGAGTGCGTGAGAGGAGGCGTGGTGCGGGCTGCGGCGGCGGAAGTGCCGCACTTCTCAGAGGATCCGACGATCACCCGGTTCGTGCCGCATGCGGCCGCGACCGCTCGACAGCCCGAGGCAGACGACGGACGCCGACCGGGCGCATGTGCTCGGACCCGGTGGTGGGCAACGGGTGCACGCCACCGAGTACCCCGAGGTGCCTCGCCGACCCCGTGCCGCGCCGCGGTGTGCGCGTGGACTGGCTGGCGCGGTCGGGGTTTTCGCGTTTTGTCACCTTAACGCGCAAAAAAGCGCTCTCATTTCGCGTTAAGGCTCCAAAACGCGAAACGAGGGGCGGGGGTGGCCTCCGGGTGAGGGCGCCAGGGGGGCGAGGCGGCGGCACGTGCCGGGCACAGCCTGGCCTCGACCGCACTCGCGTGGTTGCACATCGGTTTCGTCCGGCGTTGTGGATCTCCCCGTGGCACCGCTCGGAGATACAGTCGGGGTTCGTGCAGGGTCGAGCGTTGGGGACCGGATGTACATCTCGCGGGTCAGGCTCAGCAACATCCGGGGGTTCCACGACTCCCGGGAGGTCGACCTGGAGCTGACGCGGCCCGACGGGACGCACGCGGGCTGGACCGTGATCGCCGGGCGCAACGGCTCCGGCAAGACGTCGCTGTTGCGGGCGATCGCCCTCGCCGTGAGCGGGCCCGCCGTGGTGCGCAACCTGGTGCCCGACTTCGAGAACTGGATCACCTCGGGGCGCGAGACCGCCACCGCCAGGGTGCAGCTGGCGTTCGACCCCGACGTGGACCGGCTGGCCGGACGCGGGCCGTCACCGAAGAACGAGTTCTGGGTGGGACTCGCCTGGACCCCACCGGACGAGAGCGCGCAGGTCTTCCGCGCCAGCGTCCAGCCGTCGCTGCACGAGGCGATCCCCGAACGGCAGCGGGCCATGCCGCGCCGGGGACCGTGGCAGGACAACCCCACCGGCTGGTTCTGCGCGGCGTACGGACCGTTCCGCAGGCTCGCGGGCGGCGCCAGCGACGCGCAGCGGCTGATGCTCAGCCCCGGACCGGTCGCCCGGCTGGCGAGCCTGTTCCACGAGGACGCCTCGCTCGCCGAGGGCGTGAGCTGGCTGATCGAGCAGCACCTGCGGTCGCTGGAGCGGCGGCCGGGGGCGCGGGAGCTGAAGCAGACCGCGCTACGGGTGCTGGCCGACGGGTTGCTGCCGGACTCCTACCGGATAGAGGGCGTCGACTCCGACGGGCTGTGGGTCGTGCGGGGCGGGCACCGGTTCCCGTTGCGGGAGATGAGCGACGGCTACCGCACGGTCGCGGCGCTGGTGGTCGATCTGCTCAAGCAGATCCACGAGGCGTTCGGCAGCCTGCCCGTGCGGCTGGACGGGCCGACCCCGGTGATCACGGTGCCCGGCGTGGTGATCATCGACGAGGTGGACGCGCACCTGCACGTGTCCTGGCAGAAGCGGATCGGCGGCTGGCTCAAGGAGCACTTCCCCAACATCCAGTTCATCGTCACGACGCACAGCCCCTACGTGTGCCAGGCGGCCGACGAGGGCGGGCTGGTCAAGCTGCCCGGCCCGGACAGCGACGAGCCGCCGCTCGTGGTCGACCAGGACCTCTACGAGCGGATCGTGTTCGGCAGCGGTGACGACGCCGTGCTCTCGGAGCTGTTCGGCCTGGACACCCCGTACTCCGAGCGCGCGCAGCAGCTGCGGCGGGAGCTCGTGGAGCTGGAGGTCGGGGTGATCGCCGGGGAGATCAGCGAGGCGGCGAAGTACCGCTACCAGCAGCTGAAGGACCTGCTGACCAGCTCGCCGGTGGCCAGGGTCGACGAGGTCGCCGCGCGGTTCGGGGAGCCCGGCTGGTCCCGGGAATGATCCGCATCGCCCGCACCCCGCTGCCCGTGGAGGTCGCCGGGCGACTGGCCGCGCTGACCGAACGGCTCTCCGCCGTGCCGCGTGGCACCAGGTCCGCGCACGCCCGCAGGTTGTGGCGCACCAACCCGGACCGCCGCACGCTGCGCACCACCCTGGCGGAGATGGCACCCGGGCGGCAGCACTGCATGTACTGCGGCGACAACCAGGGCACCGACATCGACCACCACGAGCCACTGTCGCGCAACCCGTTGCGGACCTTCGACTGGCTGAACCACCTCCTGGCATGCTCGACCTGCAACAGCCACGAGAAGCGCGACCGATTCCCGGTGGACTCCGCGGGCGCGCCGCTGCTGATCGACCCGACGGTGGAGGACCCGTTCGAGCACCTGTTGCTGACGCTCTCGCTCGGCGCTTACCACCCGCTCACCGCAAAGGGGCGGGCGACGATCGAGGTGTGCGGACTCAACCGTCCACTGCTGACACGCGGGCGGGTTCAGGCGCAGCGGGTGGTGATCCTGTGCTTGCGCGAGTGGAGCCGGGCGCGCGATGCGGCGACGCGGGCGCGCGCGGTGCTGACCGTGCGGGAGCAGCCGTTCGCCGATGTGTGCCAGTCCATGCTGCGGCAGGCCGCGCTCCCGACGGCGGAGCTGGTCTTCTCCGACTCCCCCGGAGTGGTCGAGCTGTTGCGCACACCGGAGCTGCGGTCGGCGCTGCTGTCCTGATCAGCGGAAACGAGAAGTCGGAGAAATTCCGCCGGTTGTGTCGATCCGCCGGTGAGCCGTTCGACGCTCAGGTAGAAAGCACGGACACCCCCACACGGACGGAGACAGACGATGCGGTTCATGGTGCTGGTCAAGGCGACCAAGGACTCCGAGGCCGGCGTGATGCCGAGCGCGGACGAGCTCAACGCCATGGGCAAGTTCAACGCGGAGCTGGTCGAGGCGGGCGTCCTGCTCGCGGGCGACGGCCTGCACCCCAGCTCCAAGGGCGCCAGGGTGCGCTTCGACGGTGACAAGCGGACCGTGGTCGACGGCCCGTTCGCCGAGACCAAGGAGCTCATCGCCGGGTTCTGGATCATCGACGTGAAGTCGCTGGACGAAGCGATCGCGTGGGTGAAGCGGGTCCCCTTCGACGGCTCCCCGGAGTCGGAGATCGAGATCCGCCAGGTGTTCGAGGCGGCCGACTTCGCCCCGGAGATGACGCCGGAGATGCAGGCGGCCGAGAACCGCCTGCGGGAGAAGGCCGCCGAGCAACAGAAGGACAAGTAGGACGGAGGGCCTGGCACGGTTGCCGTGCCAGGCCCGCAGCGTTCCCCAGGACGGGCAGACCGGCTCTAGGCGTTGGGGCAGAACAGGTCCGCGGTATTGCCGTCCGGGTCCTCCACGACCGCGTAGCGCTGCCCCCAGAACGCGTCCCAGGGCTCGCAGTGACCGTGGTAGCCCAGCCCGACGAGCTTGGCGTAGACGGCGTCGACCTCGTCAGGGCTGGCGCACTTGAACGCCAGTGACATCCGCGGCGAGCCGCTCGGCTCCTGCCAGTCCGGCGTGAACGAGCGGACGGTCTCCACCGTGTCCCACGCGAGCCTCAGCCCGCCGGGCAGGGTCGTCTCCACGTGCGGCTGGTCGTCGGCCTCCGCCGGGATGTCGAGCCCGAGGTGGCGGTAGAACGCCAGCGACGCTGCCATGTCGGTGACGACCATGCCGACGAGGTCGAGGTGCACGTCCATGAATCTCCTCTTGGTCAGTTCCAGTACGCCGGCAACCCGCCGGAGCCAGTTCCCGGACCGTTCACGGCACGAAACGTAGTTGCGTCGGCAATTGACGTCTTGAAGGAAACGGACATCCAGCCAGACGGGCGGCTCCGATCGGGTGATCATGCCGAGGGCCTTCGCTCCCGCCTTCGGCGCACCGGACGTCCAGCGCGTTTCCGATGGCAGAGCGAGGTCGCGACCGGCAATGACGTGTCCAGTTCCATTCCGGCGACAGATGCGGCATCCCGCTTGGATCTCGGCGCGGTCCTCGAACGTGCCCTTCGGGCATGGATGAGCTGTGGGCGGTGGTCACCGCGATCGTGTTCGTGGTGACCAGTGAGTGCCCGCCGTCGCTCGGGGTCGCGGTGCCGGGTGACCTTGGCTCCCAGGGGTTGATCGACTGGTCCCGGCCGGTGCTGGAGGCGGCGTCGCCGCGGGCGGCAAGGGGGATCGCCGTTCCGATCCGAACCCGACCGACCGGCGTTGCTGTTCGGGATGTCCACGGCCACCTCGCATCCGCCCGGTTTCGGCGATGTTTTCCCGTTCGCCGACAGCGAAAGAATAGATTCCTATTTCATCCCATAGAGCCATGATCACCATTTTTCGGCACGTAGAATAGAAATATGACCCCGGATGAGACCCTCGATGCAATCGAGGACGCCTACCGCGCGGTGAATCACGCGCACGCGGTCCTGGCGCGCCATCTCGCCGATTTGGTGGTCAGCACGGATTTCGCGGAGTACCCCTACCTTGGGGATGAGGTCGGGGCGTTGCTCTCGATTTCCTCGCGCAAGGCGAGCACGCTGATCAACCACGCCGAGAACCTCGCCTCCCGCCCGGCCGTCCTCGCCGCCCTGGAGGAGGGCCGGATCGACCAAGGCAAGGCCCTGCTGATCGTGGACCAGCTGGAGCCGCTCACGGCTGTGCAGGCGGAGATCATGGAAGCAGTACTGATCGAGTACGCCCGCACCCACCACTACAGCCGCATCCGCCAGCACGCCCAACGGTTGATCGCCAAGCTCGACCCCGCAGCAGCCGCTCGGCGACACGAGGAGAAGAAGCGCACCCGCCGGGTGGAGAAGCTCAACCTCGACGACGCGATGTGCGCGTTGCGGTTCCAGTTCACCGCCCTCCAAGGAGCGTTGGTCTGGGACCGGATCGACCGCATCGCCCGAGGCCTGGACGATGAGCGCACCATGGACCAGCGCCGGGCGGATGTCGCGTTCGACCTGTTGATGGGTAAGGAGACCGGTGCACCCCAGGGTGAGGTGAAGGTCCTGGTCACCCTCCCGGCGACGACGTTGATGGGGATGGACCAGGAACCCGGGATGCTCGCCGGGTACGGGCCGATTCCCGCAGACGTGGCGAGGGACATCGCCGCCGGGGGTACGTGGAAGCGGATCCTCACCGACCCGGTGACCGGGGTCGCGGTGGATGTGGGGCGGACGAACTACCGGCCCTCGGCAGCCCTGGCCGACCTGGTCCGGGCCAGGGATGTCACGTGTGTGGCGATCGGCTGTCGCCAACCGGCGCACCGCTGCGATCTGGATCATTGCGAACCCTTCGACGGCACGAACACCGTGGCGGATGATCTTGGCGCGAAATGCCGCCGACATCATGTGATGAAGCATCACAGTCGGTGGAAACGAACTCAGCTCCCGGGTGGTATCCATATTTGGACGACGCCGATGGGACGCACCTATGTTCGTGAGCCTGAGCCGATAGCTGATCCTGCTCCCCCGTTTTAAACTCGGCCCCGGCTAGCCCGCCACCGCTAGAGGTGAGCGGGTTAGCGGTGGTGGGTGGTCAAGGAAATGCGCGCCGGAGTCCGGGAGAATTATCCGAGGGCAACCCGACGAAGTCGGGGCGGCAGCCCGGCCCTCAACGCAACCACAGCCTCAACGCCGCCAATGACCCCGACACCACGACCGCACATGCTGTGGGCGTTGGTGGAGGCGCTGAGTCCTCCCCCAGGCTGGTGGTCGGTGACCGAGCCCCGTGCCGTGGTCACCGCGATCGTGTTCGTGGTGACCAGTGAGTGCCCGCCGTCGCTCGGGGTCGCGCACCGTTCACCACCTGGATCTGGCCGGGGTGCAGGAGAAGCCACACCGCGCGGTGCCGGATGACCTCGACCCCAAGAGCTGATCGACTCGTCGCGGGCGGCAGGAGGATCGGGGTCTCCGCGGCCAACACCAACGACCACCTCGCACCGGAAACCACGACCACGTCACCGCGGGCCTGGGCCTTGCCCTCGTAGCGACGGGTCCCGCAGCCACCGGCGGTCCTCACTCCAGCCCGCGACGAGCTGGGCACCCACAGCGGGACCTGAGCGGAGCACGTGATCGCAACGTAGCGGGTCAGTCGGACGGTCTGGCACCAGACCGCACCCCGTACAGCACCGCCCCCAGCGCCACGACCGCCGCGCCGCTCAGGACCGAGGCCGTTGGCAGGGTGAACGCCAGCAGGACGCATCCGGCGAACCCGACTCCGGGCACGAGCCACCGGCGGCGGTCCAGGGTCCACGCCGACGCGTTGGCGACCGCGTAGTAGAGCAACACTCCGAACGACGAGAACCCGATTACTGCGCGCAGATCGGCTGTCGCAGCGGCCACTGCGACCACAACACCCACCGCGAGCTCGGCTCGGTGCGGCACGGCGAACCGCGGATGGACCGCCGCGAGGGCCACGGGCAGGTGCCGGTCACGCGCCATGGCGAGCACCGTCCGCGAGACACCGAGGATCAACGCCAACAACGCGCCCAGTGCGGCGATGGCGGCTCCCACGGTCACCAGCGGGGCCAGGCCCGGCGCACCAGCGGCTCGGACGGCGTCGGCGAGCGGCGCCGTTGACGCCGCCAGCCTGTCGGGGCCGAGCACGGACAACACCGTCACGGCCACTGCGGTGTAGACGATCAGAGTGATCACCAGGGCTACCGAGATCGCCCGCGGGATGGTGCGGGCGGGATCACGCACCTCCTCGCCCAGAGTGGCGACACGGGCGTACCCGGCGAAGGCGAAGAACAGCAGTCCGGCCGCTTGCGGCACTCCGGCCACGCCTGTCGGGACCAGGTGTTCAAGATCAACGGTGCCGCCGCTCAGTCCCATCGCGACCACCACGGCCAGCACCACGAGCACGATCGCCACGATCACCCGGGTCAACAGGGCCGTCTTCCGCACACCGGTGTAGTTCAGGGCGGTCAGTGCCACCACCGCCGCCACTGCGACGACATGTGCTTGACCGGGCCAGACGTAGAGACCCACCGTCAACGCCATGGCGGCGCACGACGCGGTCTTGCCCACGACGAACGACCACCCGGCGAGGTAGCCCCAGAACGGGCCGAGCCGTTCACGGCCGTAGACGTACGTGCCGCCCGAAGTCGGGTAGCGCACGGCCAGTCGCGCCGAGGACGTCGCGTTGCAGTAGGCCACAACCGCTGCCAGGGCCAGGCCGAGGAGCAGGCTCGACCCCGCGGCTGTCGCAGCGGGTGCGAAGACGACGAAGACCCCCGCGCCGATCATCGCCCCAAGGCCGACCACCACGGTGTCGGTGAGGCCGAGCCGCCGGTCCAGTGAGTCGCTCATCGGTCCCTCCGTCAGGAGCTCATGCGGCGCGGCATCCAGGCGGTCACATTGGCCTGGCTGGTGTTCCCCATGTCGAGCTTGGTCTTCGGGTCCGCCTTCTGCGCGGGAAGCCCCTCAAGCGGAGCGACCTCCAGAGTGGTCGCGGTCAGCGGCACGCGGTCGATGTCGGTGACGGTGTTGCGCCAAGAGAAGTGCGCCTCCAGGCTCTCCCCCGGCTTGATCGTCAGCGGTTTCGGGCCCGGGTCGGCGGTCGCGCTGTGCCCGACGGTGATGTCGAGCAAGTTGTGGTCGGCGTCGAAGAGCTTCACGACCGGATACCCGTTGACCTCGTACGGTTTGGTGCCGCAGTTGGTCATCTCCAGGCCGAGCTGCCGAAAGCCGAGCGCGGCGTCCACGATGCCCGGCTTGATCGCGAGGCAGGGCTCGGGCACCGGTGCTGGCGGCGGTGGCGGCTCGGGCGTCGCGGCACAGGCGGTCAGCAAGACGGCCGTGGCGATGAGCTTCGTTGCGAGGAGACGAGTGGTCACGGCGTGGACCTTCCCACGACGCAACCGCCGCAACCCGCGTCTGACCGATCATTCCGCAAGGTCTTCACGAAATGGACACTCACGGGCGTTCCTCCCGTTGGCGTGCGCCGCGCTTGCGGTAGGCAGCCGCCTTGACGCGGTTCTGGCACGCAACACCGCAGAACCGCTTGCTCCGCGCCTGGCTGGCGTCGATGAAGACGCGGTCGCAGCGCGGCGCGGCGCACAACCCCAGCCGCTGCGCGGAGTCGTCGCCGAGGACGGCCGCGAAGGACACCGCGAGACCGGCGGTCCACCGCTGGACGAAGTCGGCGTCCGGCGGGTCGAAGGTCAGGTGCCAGGGCTCGTCGCCGTCGCGGTGCAGCCGCGGTCGCGCGTGGCTGGCCACCAGCAGGCGGTTGAGCGTGCGCGCGGCGCTGTCGTGGTCGTCGCCGACGAGCGCTTCGATGACCGCGCGCAGGTCGCTAGCGAGGCCCGCGAGTTGCCCGACCTCGTGCGGTTCGAGGAACGCGGGCTCACCACCGGCGTTGTCCCCGGTCAGCGCGTTGACCAAGGAGACGGCGGTCTCCAGTCGGAGTGCGTGGTGGCTGTTGCCGATGTCCAAACCCCGATCCTCCCGTCACTGCCTCATGTTCCTTGACCAGTGACGCGCGCGCGGGCTAGCGTCACCGCATCAGCCTATCCAGGCAGTGACGGAAAGGGGAAGTCATGGATCTCGGCGTGACCGAGCTGATCACGGAGTGGCTCCGTGGCTGGACGGCCGTCCGCGGCCTCACCGACGTCCGGCCGACTCTGGCCGCCGCGATCGCCGTGCGGGTCGGCCGCGGGGGCCGGACGGTCGAGTACGTCGTGACCACACCCGGTCTCGACCCGGAATGGCTGCGCGCCGCGATCCTCGCCGACGGCGGCTCCCCGATGCGGGACTGGGTGACGATCCCGCTCACCGATGACCAGCCCGCTGAGCCACCACCCGGCTTCGACTGGGCACGGCCGGACGTCGAGTGGCTGATGCGCTACGACCCGGCGGACTCGGAGGCCCCGACCGGAGTGGACGGCTACGCGTTCGCGGCGGAGACCCTGCCCTCCGGCGCGGTCCGAGTGGCGTGCACGTCCACAAAGGACGGTTCGGAGGCCGGCGCGGCCTCACTGGTCGTGCTGGACGGCTTCGGCGTGATCGACGCCGTCGAGGTCGCCGAGCAGCACCGGCGCAAGGGGCTCGCTTCCCAGCTGATGCGGCAGCTGCACCTCATCGCGGTGGAACAGAAAGCCGAGCGACTGGTGCTCGTGGCCAGCCCCGAGGGCAAGGCGCTGTACGAGTCGCTCGGCTGGCAGGTCGCCTGCCGCGCGGTGATCACGACGGTCGTGTGAGGCCGGACGCCCCACACGACCGTCGTCGCCGCTACAGCTGCTCGCGTACCTTCTTCGCGGCCGCGACGATGTGCCTCAGCGCGGGCTCGACCTCCGCGTAGCCGCGCGTCTTCAGGCCGCAGTCGGGGTTGACCCACAACCGCCGCGCCGCAACGGCGCGCACCGCGGCGGTCAGCATCTCCACGACCTCGTCCGCACTGGGAACGCGCGGCGAGTGGATGTCGTAGACGCCGGGCCCGACGCCCCTGCCGAAGCCGACGGCGCGCAGGTCCTCCAGCACCTCCATCTTCGAGCGCGCCGCCTCGATGGTGGTCACGTCGGCGTCCAGGCCATCGATCGCGGAGATCACGTCGCCGAACTCCGAGTAGCACAGGTGGGTGTGGACCTGCGTGCTGTCCGCAGCGCCCGCCGTGGACAGCCGGAAGGACTCCACCGCCCAGTCCAGGTACTCCTTGCGGTCCGCCTCGCGCAGCGGCAGCAGCTCGCGCAGCGCGGGCTCGTCGACCTGCACGACGCGGATACCCGCCGCTTCGAGGTCGCGGACCTCGTCCCGCAACGCCAGTGCGACCTGGCGCGCGGTGACCGCGAGCGGCTGGTCGTCGCGCACGAAGGACCACGCGAGGATCGTCGTCGGACCGGTCAGCATGCCCTTGACCGGGCTGTGCGACCGCGACTGCGCGTAGGAGGTCCACTCCACGGTCATCGGCTCCGGCCGGGACACGTCGCCGAAGAGGATCGGCGGGCGCACGCACCGCGAACCGTAGGACTGCACCCAGCCGAACTCCGTGGCGGCGAAGCCCTGGAGCAGCTCGGCGAAGTACTGCACCATGTCGTTGCGCTCGGGCTCGCCGTGCACCAGGACGTCGAGGCCGATGGACTCCTGGAGCCGGATCACCCGTTCGATCTCCGCGCGCATCAGGCGGCGGTACTCGTTCGGGCCGAGCCGCCCGGCGCGGAAGTCGGCGCGCGCCTTGCGGATCTCACCGGTCTGCGGGAACGAGCCGATCGTCGTGGTGGCCAGCGGGGGCAGGTTCAACCGCTCCTGCTGGGCCTTCGCGCGCGTCTCGTAGTCGGCGCGGCGGTAGTGCTCCGGGCGCAGCGCCTCCAGCCGCGCGCGCACCTGGTCGTTGCGGATGCTGCTGGTCGTCGCGCGCGAGCGCACCACAGCCGTGGCGGCGGCGAGCTCGTCGGCGACTCCGTCGGTGCCCTCGCGCAGCGCGCGGCCGAGCAGCACGACCTCGTCCAGCTTCTGCCTGGCGAAGGCCAGCCACGGCCGCACGACCGGGTCGAGGTTGGTCTCCGCCTCCACGTCGTAGGGCACGTGCAGCAGGGAGCACGAGGTGGAGACCTCGACGCGCTCGGCGGTGCCGAACAAGGTCGCGCAGCGTGCCAGTGCGGCGTTGAGGTCGGTGCGCCAGATGTTGCGGCCGTCAACGACACCGGCGACCACCGTCTTGTTCCGCAGCGCGGTCGCCGAGGCGACCCCGTCCACGCTGCCCGCGACCAGGTCGATCGCGATGGCCTCCACCGGTGTCCCGGCGAGCACGGGCAGGGCGGGGCCGAGGGTGCCGAAGTACGACGCGACCAGGATGCGCGGCCGGTTGGTGAGCTTGCCCAGCCGGTTGTAGGCGGCGGTGAGCGCGGCCAGCTCGGCGGAGTTGCGATCGGCGCAGAAGGCGGGCTCGTCGAGCTGGACCCACTGCACCCCGGCATCGGCCAACGAGGCCAGCAGCCGCTCGTAGGTGTCGAGAAGCCCGTCCAGCAGACTGAGCGGACCGAAGCCCTCCGGTGCGTCCTGGGCCGCCTTGGACAGCAGGAGGAAGGTGACCGGGCCGATCAGCACCGGCCGGGTGGTGACTCCGGCATCCAGGGCCTCGCGGTACTCCCGCAACGGCTTGTTGTCGGCGACGGAGAACGTGGTGTCCGGACCGAGCTCGGGCACCAGGTAGTGGTAGTTGGTGTCGAACCACTTGGTCATCTCCAGTGGCTGGATGGCGTCGTTGCCCCTGGCCATGGCGAAGTAGGTGTCCAGGTCGGACAGCCCGAGGGCGCGGTAGCGGTCGGGCACCGCTCCGACGGTGACCGCGGCGTCCAGCACCTGGTCGTAGTAGGAGAAGGTGTTGCCTGGGACCGAGTCGAGCCCGGCTCCGGCCAGCTCCGCCCAGGTCTTGGCGCGCAGGTCGGCGGCGACGGCCTCCAGCGCCTCCGCGGGGGCGCGACCCGCCCAGTAGTCCTCCAGCGCGCGCTTGAGCTCCCGCCGCGGACCGATCCGCGGGTAACCGAGCACAGTGGTGCCAAGAGGGGCGTCGGTGACGACGTCGTTCACAGCTCTCTCCTCGCGAGCTTGCTCTGACGAGTCCGACGACTCACGGAGCGCACGCGAGGACGGGCCCGGGCGGCACAGCACCCGGCACCGTCGTCCGCACAGGCCGCCCGCGAGGCCGTAGGACCCACGCGCACCGTCGGTGCGCGTGCCGGTGGCAGGTCTTCGGACTCACGGGCGTCTCCGGTGCGTGCACCGGCTGTCCTACTGGCCGTCGCTTCCCAGGTCCTGCCGGACCCAGTGCTCATGACGGCGGTCGTTCCCGTTCACCGCTGCGGGGCAGTCCCGGACTCGCACCGGGTTCCCTCTTGCCTCGGCCGCGTTCTCCGTGCGGAGCGCGCGGTCGAACCACCAGCGACGCCGACCCTAGCGGACGGGGCGGTCAACAGCGATGGATCATCAACCAGACAGTCCGAGCTCGTCCGCCCCGAGCCACGCGAAGCACCGCTCGACGTCGGCGCGGTCCACGTCCTCGATCCGGTCCGGGCTCCATAGCGGGTTGCGGTCCTTGTCGATGATCGCCGCCCGGATGCCCTCAACGAGGTCGTGGCCGGTCAGCAGCACGCACGCGATCCGGTACTCCAGGTCGAGGCACTCGCCGAGCCCGTCGAGCACCTTGGCGGTGCGCAGCGCCTTCAACGTGACCTTGACCGAGGTCGGCGACTTGTCCAGCAGCTCCTTGGCCGCCGCCTCCCCCGCGGGCTCGCCACTGGTCCGCAGGCGGCTGACGATCTCCTCGACGGTGTCGGCGGCGTAGCACGGGTCGATCCAGCGCCGCTCCTGCGCGAGCTGGCTCGCGGGCGGGGCCTCGGCGTGCGCGCGCACCACCGCGTCGAGGTCGTCGGCCTCCAGCAGGGCCTCGACCAGCTCGGGCAGCTTCGCGGCGGGCACGTAGTGGTCGGCGAGCCCGAAGTGGATCGCGTCCGCCGCGGTCAGCCGGGCGGCGGTGAGGGCGGCGTGCGTGCCGAGCTCACCCGGCGCGCGGGAGAGCAGGTAGGTGCCGCCGACGTCGGGCAGGAAGCCGATGCCGACCTCCGGCATGCACACGGTGGAGCGGTCGGTGACGACCCGCACGCTGCCGTGCGCGGAGACCCCGACGCCGCCGCCCATCACGATGCCGTCCATGAGGGCGACGTAGGGCTTGGGGAAGCGGGAGATGCGGTGGTTGAGCAGGTACTCCTCGCGCCAGAACGTCTTCGGCCCGTCCTGTCCGGCCTTGGCGTGCTCGTAGATGCCCCGGATGTCGCCACCCGCGCAGAGCCCGCGCTCCCCAGCCCCGTCGATGAGAATGGCGCGGACCGAGTCGTCGGCTTCCCACTCCGCGAGCGCCGCGTCCATCCGGCGGACCATCTCCGGGGTCAACGCGTTGAGCGCCCTCGGCCGGTTGAGCGTGATCCGGCCGAGCCCTCGTTCGGTCCGCAGCACTACGTCGTTCATGCGCCAACCCTATAGCCCGCGGACGCAGCCCCTACGCCGTCCGGCCGCTGCCGAACCGGTGCCGAAAGTCCTTGTTGCCTAGTGAACTTCGTCCCTGGGCTGGGCCGTTGACATTGTCCAGGCTGGGCGGGGTCTGCCTCGCCGACCACGAAGCCCCGGTGAGACCGCGTGCTCCGCACGGTCCGGGGTGACCGGGGCCCGGGGCGTCGGTGGCCCCCGTGACGTCGTCGCCGCACCGCGCGGGGTGCGGCCGGGTCGCCGCCGCCGAAAGGTCGGCCGGGTGCGCGCGGTGCGCCCGGCCGACCGCCCCGGGTGCACCACGCTCGCCGCCGCAGGCGGTCCACCACTGTCCACTATGGAGAGAGGATGAGCATGGATTCCCTTGCCGCGACTCGTCCGAGGTCGCTTGCCGAGACCGAGCGGCTGCTGCGCGGCCACGGCTCCGGCGGACATCTCATAGCGGAGCTGCTCGCCGAGGTGTTCACAAGATCACCTGGCACGGGCAGACAGCCCGGCGCCGACCTCGTGTTCAGCACCGAGACCTTCGTGGTCAGCCCGCGCTTCTTCCCCGGAGGGGACATCGGCTCGCTCTCGGTGTTCGGCACCGTGAACGCCGTGGCGGTGCGCGGGGCCAGACCGGTCGCGCTGGCCGTGGCCTACGTGGTGGAGGAGGGGCTGCCGCTCGCCGAGCTGCGAGCGGTGACCGAGTCCGTCGCCGCGGCAGCGCGGGCCGCCGGGGTCGCGGTGGTCGCCGGGGACACCAAGGTGGTCGGACGCGGCAGGGCGGACGGCATCTACCTCACCGTCACGGGTGTCGGGTTGCCGCTGCCCGGAGCGAGAACCTCTCCCGCGGCAGGCAGGCGTGGCGACGTGGTGCTGCTGTCCGGACCGATCGGGCGGCACGGCACAGCGGTGCTCGCCGCGCGCGAGGGCCTCGGCCCCGGCCTGGAAGCGGGCATCCGCTCCGACAGCCGTCCACTGCACGGGCTGGTCGCCACCATGATCGAGAAGGGTGGGGGCGCCGTGCACGCCCTGCGCGCTCCCACCAGGGGCGGGCTCGCCAGTGCGCTCAACGAGCTCGCGGCGGCGTCCGGGGTCGCCATCGAGATCACCGAGCCCGACCTCCCGGTGCCGTGCCAGGTGGCGGAGGTCTGCGAGCTGCTCGGGCTGGACCCGCTGCAGATCGCCAACGAGGGCTGCCTCGTGGCGCTGGTGGCGCCGGTCGCCTCCGGCACCGTGCTGGGCGCCATGCGCTGCCAGGCCGAGGGCGTGCTGGCGCAGGCGATCGGTGTGGTGACCGACGGGCCGCCCGGCCGGGTCACCGCCCGCACCTCGGTCGGCGCCACCCGGGTGGTGGACGCGCTCATCGGCGTCGGCGAGCAGCCCGCCACGCCGCGGGCCGCGGTCGCACTGGGCGAACGCGGCCGGGGCGGGAGCCGCGTGTGAGGCGACACGCCCCTTCCCCTCAGCTGGGCGCGCCGCGCAGAGCCGAGGGCGACGCGACACTCGACATCACAGTCCACAATGGACGAGTCGAACGCGCGAAACTCCGGCTCTACCCGCCTCCCAACGACTTCGAGGCGTTCCTCAGGGGACGCTCCTACACCGAGCCACCGGACATCACCGCCCGCGTGCGCGGGATCTGGCCCGTGGCCCACCAGCTCTCGGCCTGCCAGGCGGTCGAGGCCGCGTGCGGCGTGGAGATCGGCGACGCGCTCGCGGACCTGCGGCGGCTGCTGTGCTGCGGCGAGTGGATCTCCTGCCACGCACTGCACATCCACCTGCTGCAGGCACCGGCTTTCCTCGGCTACCCGGACGCACTCGCGCTGGCTGGCGACCACCGGCAAGCCGTGGATCGGGGCCTGGCGATCAAGCAGGCGGGCGACGACCTGATCGCGCTGCTCGGCGGGCGCCTGGTCCATCCGGTGAACGTCCGGGTCGGCGGCTTCCACAGCGTGCCGCGACGCGCCGAGCTGGCGCCGACGGCCAAGCGGCTGCGCCGCGCGCTCGACGCCGCTGTGAGCACCACGAGCTGGGTCGCGGGTTTCGACGTCCCCGACTTCCGGATCAACCACCCGTTCCTGGCGTTGCACTCACCAGCGCGCTACCCGATCGACCGCGGCCACCTCCGGAGCAGCACGGGGCTGGACGTGCCGGTCTCCCGGTTCTCCGAGCACGTCGTCGACCACCGGGCGCCGCGTTCGGAGGTGCCGCACCCCCGCCTGGACGGCAGCCGCTACCTCGTCGGCCCGCTCGCGCGCTACGCGCTGAACTCGGGAGCGCTCTCCCCGCTCGCGCGTCAGGCCGCCGTGGCCGCCGGGCTGGGAACGGTGTGCCGCAACCCTTTCCGGAGCATCGTGGTCCGCGCCGTCGAGCTGGTCCACGCGATCGAGGAGGCGCTGCGGCTCATCGCCGAGTACGCCGTGCCGAGGGAAGCCGCCGAGCCGGTCGCCCCGAGCGCGAAGGAGACGGTGGGCCACGGCGCGACCGAGGCGCCGGGAGGTCTGCTCTACCACCGCTACGAGCTGGACTCCGCCGGCCTCGTCCGGTCCGCGGTGGTCATGCCACCGACGGTGCAGAACCAGGACGCCGTCGAGGAGGAGCTCGCCCTGCTCGTGCAGGCGAACCTGAAGCTGCCGCACAGGGCGCTGGCCGCGTTGTGCGAGCGGGCGATCCGCGACCACGACCCCGGCGTCGCGAGCTCGGCGCGCTTCCTGCGGCTGCGGATCATCGGGCGATGAGCCGCCGAGCCCCGTGCGAGCGGGTCGGCTGACCCACCCTGTCATGACCTTTTCCCCTGCCTGTCGGTCCGTCGCGGTGGCAACGTCGGCGGATCGGCTGGCAGGCCACGACGAACAGGAGAGGACACATGTCCACTCTGGACACTGGGCCGATCGTCGCGGGATACGACGGATCGGACGGCGCGCGCAAGGCCGTCTCGTGGGCCGCGGCGGAAGCCGGCAAGCGGCGTCGGCCGCTGGTGCTGGTGTGGGCGTTCCACTGGCCCTTCGACAAGCTCGCCCGGTTGTTCCCGTCCGCGAGCGGTCCCCTGCGCGACGCCGCTCACGCGGAGTCGGGCCGCAAGCTCGCCGAGATGGCGGAGAGGTGCCGCAGGTCCGTCCCCGGCATCGAGGTGCGCACCGAGCTGGCCGACGGGCCACCCGTCAAGGTGCTCGCCAAGGCCGCGGAGAACGCCGCGCTCATCGTGCTCGGCGCGTCCGGCACCGGCATGGCGGCCAGGGCGGTGCTCGGATCGACCGTGGGCGCACTGGCGGGCCGGTGCTCACGGCCGGTGGTCGTCGTGCGCGGCAGCAGGCTGCTCGGCCCGCACGAGGGCACCGTCGTCGTCGGTGTGGACGGTTCGGCGAACAGCACCCACGCGCTGGGGTTCGCCTTCGACTACGCCGCCAGGCACGGCAGAAAGCTCGTCGCGGTGCACGCGTGGACCGACCTCCCGGTCGACGCGCTCTCCCCCGTACGGTCCTGGGAGTTCGACTGGGAGCTGGTGCGCGTCGCCGCCGCGGCGGTGCTGTCGGCCTCGCTCGCGGGCTGGGGCGAGCGGTACCCCGACGTGCCGGTGCACAAGGTGATCAGCGTCGAACGCCCGGCGCACGTGCTGCTGGACGAGGCGAACTCGGCGGCGCTGGTCGTGGTCGGCGCGCACGGACGCGGGCGGCTCGGCCGGGCGCTGCTCGGCTCGGTCAGCCACGCCCTGCTCTACCACTGCCCGTGCCCGGTGGCCGTGGTGGGCGTCGACGGCCGGGCCGCGGCAGGCGGCTGAGGCGGTCCCGCGACATCGGTCATTCCCCCCGGGCGGCCCCCTCCTCGATCCGGGCGTCGGGCCCGGGGTACACCACGGTGACGCGGTCCGTGTTCGACCAGCGCACGCGGTACGGCGGCGAACCGTCCGCCTTCGGCACCGCGACCACCTTGCCCGCCTTGCGCGGCTGACCGAGCCGGGCCCGCTCGATCACCAGCCAGTCCCCGACCTTCGCCTTCATCGTGCCCGATCCTCCTTCGTCGACGGCGGTATCCGACCTCACTCTCGGTCCCGCTCCGCCGGGCCACCAGACGCCGAAGACGCTTGTGGACGGGTCTTAGGCCCCTTCCGCGACGAACCCCGCGAGCCTCCGCCGAGCGCGGCCAGCCCCGAGGGCAAGGCGCTGTGCGAGTCCCTGCAGGCCATCGAGACGATCGCGAAGGCGAGCGGCGGACGTAGTTCAGCCCCTGGTGGAATCGGCGGCTCCACGGCGACCGGCGCACCTACGCTCGCCGCCATGGAGCTCATCGAAGTGGTGCCGGGGCTGCACATGGCGCACCTGGAGTTCGGGCAGTCCTACGTGTGGCTGGACGAGGAGTCGGTCACGCTCATCGACACCGGGATAGCCGGTTCCGGCGCCGCGCTGGCCGAAGCGGTGCGCGCACTCGGCCGGGACACCGCTTCGGTCGAGCACGTGGTCCTCACCCACTTCCACAACGACCACGCCGGCGCAGCGGCGGAGATCAACTCCTGGCCGAACGCCCGGGTGCACGCGCACCACGCGGACGTCCCCATGATCACCGGAGCCGTCGAGGGGCCGCCTCCGGTGCTCACCGCCGACTGGGAGCGCGAGCTGTACGACCAGATCACCCCGAACCTGCCCCCGGCCCCTCCCGCTCGGGTGGACGTGGTGCTCCACGGCGGCGAGGTCCTCCCGTTCGGCGGAGGAGCGCACATCCTCCACCTCCCCGGGCACACCGACGGAAGCATCGCGATCCACCTGCCGGAGCACGGGGTCCTGTTCACCGGCGACACGATCTCCAACGTGGGCGAGGTCGCACTCGGCGTGTTCAACCTGGACCGGGACCAAGCGGCGCGGTCCTTCGACCACATGGTGGGGCTCAACCCCAGAACCGTCTGTTTCGGCCACGGAACCCCCCTTTCCACGCCATTCGCGGGCTTATGGACCGATGTGAGCGCTCCCAAAGGTCCATAAGCCCGCGAATGGCGAGAACTCAGGATTTCGGGGGGGGGGATCACGCGCGCACTACCTCGGGGCCTAGCAGCTGGTAGCGGGTGGCCGTGGCGGCGGACAGTCCCGTGTCGGTGACGATCACGTCGACGTCCCGCACGTCGGCGAAGCGGCAGAAGCTGTCCGCGCCGAACTTCGTGTGGTCGGCCACCAGGATCCTGCGCCGCGCCGACTCCACGGCCTGCGTCTTGACGGCGGCGACCGCTGGGTCCGGCGTCGTCAGCCCGTGCCGGAGGCTGACGCCGTTGGCCCCGATCAACGCGACGTCGACCACCATGTCCCGCAGCATCCGCGCGGCCCAGTGGTCCACGGTCGCCTGTGTCTTCCCGCGCAGGCGTCCGCCGAGCACCACCACGGTCGCGCCGGTGTTCGCGTCGATCATCGAGGCCGTCGCCAACGCGGAGGTGATCACAGTCAACCTGTTCGACGCGGGAAAGCCCTCCGCGAGCACCTGGCACGTCGAGCCCTCGTCGACGAACACCGACTCCGCGTCACCGAGCAACGCGAGGGCGGCGGTGCCGATGCGGCGCTTCTCGGCGAGGTGGCTGTGCACGCGGGTGGCGAGGGTGATCTCGAACCGCGCGCGCTCGACCGGATAGGCCCCGCCGTGCACGCGCCGGACCAGGCCCAGCCTCTCCAGCGAGCCGAGGTCGCGGCGTGCGGTCTCCGGCGAGACGTCGAGCTCGTCGGCGATCCGGCTGACGTCGAGCCGCCCCTCGGCGCGCACTGTGGCGACGATCCACCGCTGCCGGTCCTCGGCGTGCATCGCACCTCCAGGCCCGGTCACAACCGATCGTGCCCGGTTACCTGAGTTCTGGCGGCATTGCGCTGCAACACCAAGGAAATCGCTCCCTCGAACCTGACCGGGCGGTGAACACGCGGTGGTGTGGAGGGGGCAGGCCCCCCTCCACACCTGACGGTCAGAACGGTCAGAACAGGAGGTGGCGCCAGGTGTCCGCGGTGGCTTCGCCGGTGACGCGGAGGCCGTTGCTCGCCTGGAAGCCGCGGATGGCGGAGTCCACCCGGCCGTCGAGCACGCCGTCGGAGCGGTTGGCCACGCCGTGTGCGGTCAGCAGGAGCTGCAACGCGCGCACCGCTTCGCCGTTGTGCCCCAGCTTCACCGGCGCCACGATCAGCGGCCAGGTCTCCGCGCCGACCAGACCGCTGGACGGGATGCCGTGCTTGGCCTCAAGGCGGCGGACCGCCGCGTCCAGCTCCTCGTCGTAGACGCCGGTGGCCTGGACCTTGGCCTCGCCCATGGCGCGGAAGAGGTACTGGGCGACCAGCACCCGCTCGCCGGTGTCGCCGGGCTGGACCAGCCGCCAGGTGATCGGGTCCGCCTCGGGGGCGGCGCCGAGCGTCGCGGCGACCGCGCGGCGCAGCTCCGACAGGCGGCCGTAGAGCAGGTTCCCGGGGCAGGCCGTGTTGTTGAAGTCGCGGTGCCCGAAGATCGCGGACGTGGCGATGCCGTGCTTCTGGCACATGTAGGCGCACAGCCGGACAAGGCTGTTCCACTGTGCGTCGGTCGGGATCGCGCTGGTGTAGGTGCCTTCGTTCTCGATGCCGAACGCCACGTTGTTCTGGCCTGTGGTGTGCGCGCCCAGCACGTGCTTGGTGCCGCTGTTGAGGGCTTCGAGGCTGCGGTGCCTGCCTTCGGTGATGTAGCCGCCGCGGCTGTTGGTGAAGTGCTGGCCCGAGTCGACCCAGCCGTTGGAGTCCATGTGGTGCTTCTGGATCGAGCGGGAGAGCGCGAACGCCGCCGCCTGGCTGAAATCGGTGACGTTCGGGCTCGCGGTGTGGTGGACGACGATCTTCGACGTGCGCTTGTTGAGCACCGAGATCGGGCCCTTGGGGGCACGGGCTTTCCAGTCGGCGGTGCCCGAGATCGCCGGTGCGGCGGCGGCTTCCCGGACCTCCGCCGTCGCGGTCGCCGTCACGGACGAGCTCGTGCCGAGCACGCCGAGCGCGGTGAGCGTGAGACCGCTGCCGAGCAGGGTTCGGCGCGCGAATGTTCCGGTGTCGCTGGTGTGGTGCATGGCGGTACTCCTCGGGTTGGGGGCAGGGACCCCAAACGGATGAGTTGCGGCCACCTACGGTCGGCGCGGCACCCTGTGATGAGCTAGGCCCTATCGGTGGGTTCTTCCTTTCGGCCAACCGTCGTAACTTGGTCAGCAAGCCACGGTTTGAGAATGTTGATGGATGTTCATCTCCCCGTACCGCGCCGTTGACCTGCCCGAAGTCCTCGCGGTGTTCGACAGCAACGTGCCGAGGTACTTCGACACCGCCGAACGGGCGGAGTTCGCGGAGTTCCTCGACGGCTTCGCCGAGCACTACCTCGTCGGCCGGGAGAACGGCCAGGTCATCGCCTGCGGTGGCCACGCTCCCCACCGGAGCCGACCGGACACCTGGACGTTGTGCTGGGGAATGGTCCACTCGGAACACCACCGGCGCGGTCTCGGCGCCCGGCTGCTGACGGCTCGGCTCGACGACATCGCCTCGCACGGGCCCGCGACCGTGGTGCTGGCGACGAGCCAGCACAGCGCGGGGTTCTTCGAGCGCCACGGGTTCATCACCGAGAAGATCACGCCGGACGGGTTCGCCGAGGGCATCGACCAGTACGACATGCGCCTGCGGATCGACCCCGACCGTGTGGTCGACTGACCGCCGTGCGCAAGGCTCTGACGATCACCGCCGTGGTGGCCCTCACACTCGGGCTCGGCACGTTCGGGCTCCACGAACTGACGAACTCCCGCTCCTACCAGCTCTTCGGCGAGTTGGTGAACCGGGTGGAGACACAGGAGAAGGTCGTCGCGCTCACCCTCGACGACGGTCCGACGGACTTCACGCCGGAGGTGGTGCGCACGCTCGGCGAACTCGGCGTGCCCGCGACGTTCTACCTCAACGGCAGCGACCTCCTCGCCCGGCCGCACCTGGGCGGGCAGATCCGCGAGGCAGGTCACGAGCTGGGCAACCACGGCTTCTCGCACCAGCGGATGGCCTTCGTCGGACCGGAGTTCGTGCGTCGCGAGATCGAGGACACCGACCGCGCGCTGCGGGCAAGCGGGCAGAGCGGCGAGATCACCTTCCGGCCGCCCTACGGGAAGAAGCTGTGGACACTGCCGAGCTACCTCGCCGAGCACAACCGGACAACGGTGATGTGGGACGTCGAGCCGGACTCGGGAACCACCTACGACGCCGAGGCAATGGTGCGGATAGCTCTGGAACAGACTCGTCCTGGTTCCATCATCCTGATGCACGTCATGTTCGGCAGCCGGGCCGCCTCGCGCGCCGCGATCCCCGGAATCGTCGCCGGACTGCACGAGCGGGGATACCGCTTCGTCACCGTGTCGGAGCTGCTCAAGCTCGAAAAATAGGTAAGTTCTTCGCATGGCGGCGGCCGGGAACAAGCTCGTCGAGTCCACTGTGGACCATGCGTCGGCGTGCTGGCCGGAGCACGACTGGCCGGCCGCGCGGTACCGGCACGGAGCGTTCCACGACGTCCTGGTCCTACCCGAGGTTGTGGCGAGGATCACAACCGATGTCGCGCGGGTAGAGCGCGAACACCGCACCAGCGAGCTGCTCCGCCGCGTCGATTTCCCCTTCGCGGTGCCGAAAACGCTTTCCGGGCCGCGCTCGCACGGCGGCCGGACCGGCGTGCTGGTGTCCCGGCTGGACGGCGAGCTCCGCCCGGACATCGCGTGGGCGGACGCCGCGACCGAGCTCGCCGCGGCGCTGTCCGCGTTGTCCGAGGCGGACCCTCCTGCCGGGCTGCCGGAACCGCGGACGTGGTGCGGCGGGCAGCGGTGGCCCTCGATCGTGATGGACGACCTCGTGCCGCGCCTGCCGAAGGATCTGCGCGACACCGCCGCCGAGGTGGTCGCGGCGGTGATCGTCGCCGAGTTCCGGGCTCCGGCAGGGCTGGTGCACGGCGACTTCGGCCCGCACAACCTGCTGTGGCGGGACGGGCGGATCAGCGGGGTGTTCGACTGGGACCACCTCTGCGTCGGCGATCCCGCGATCGACCTCGCTCCGCTGGTGGGGATCTACGGCGCGGCCAGGGTCGCCGAGATCACCGACCCGGCGACCCTCGACCGGGCGATGACCCACCGCGCGACGCTGTCCTTGCAGGTCGCGGCGGCTGGAGAGCTCTCGGGCAACGTCGCACTGCGGGATCACGCCCTCGGCAACTTCGTGGCGCGAGCGCGGGCGGAGACCCTGCGCGACCCGGGCACCGGCTAAATCCCGTGCTCCGCGAGCGCCTCCGTCCTAGGGTCAGCGCCATGCGGGACGTGACTCGACTGGCCAAGGCCCACCTGCACGTGCACCTGGAGAGCACCGTTCGCTGGCAGACGCTGCACGAGATCGGCGCGGCTAACGGGGTCGAGGTGCCGTCGCACCTCAGCGACGGTTCGACCGTGTTCTCCGGCTTCCGGCAGTTCGCCGACGCCAACGCGGTCATCCGTGGTTGCCTGCTCCGCCCCGAGGACTTCACCAGGATCGCGCTGGAGTTCTGCGAGGACGAGGCCGCGCAAGGCACCCGCTACGCCGAGGTCACCTTCACCGCGGCGGCGCACGGCGAACGGCTGGGTGACCTCGGGATGCCGCTGGCGGCCGTCCTCAGTGGACTGGAGGAGGGACAGCGCCGGTACGGCATCGTGTGCCGGGTCATCCTCGACCACTCCCGTCGTCGGTCGGTGGAACGCGCGTGGAGCACGCTGAAGCTCGCCACCGCGCACGAGGAGGTCATCGGGATCGGCATGGCGGGCGAGGAGACCTATCCCCTGGCGCCGTTCGCGGAGGTCGTCGACGCAGCCAAGGAGGCTGGTCTGCGCCTGCTGCACCACGCCGGGGAGTGCTGTGGCGCGGACAGCATCCGCGAGGCGATCCACATCGGACACTCCGAACGCCTCGGCCACGGCGTGCGGGTGCTCGACGACCCCGAGCTCGTCGCCGAGGTCCGTGACCGCCGTGTTCCGCTTGAGGTCTGCCCATCCTCCAACGTGATCCTCGGCGTGGCGGAGTCGCTGGCGGCGCACCCGCTGCCGAAGCTGCGCGAGGCCGGGCTCATCGTCACGGTGAACACCGACATCCCCAACATGATGGGGATCTCGCTCAGCGACGAGTACGCCCGCGTGCGCGACGCGTTCGGCTACGACGACACCGTGCTCGCCGAGTTCGCCCGCGCCGGGGTGGACGCCTCCTTCGCACCCGACGCGCTCAAGGCCCGGATGCACCGGGAGATCACGGAGTGGCTCGCGCAGCCAACGCGGTGAGCTTGTCCGGGTTGCCCATCACGTGCAGTGCCGCCACCAGTCCCGTGTCGGGGTCAACGTCGACGACAATCACCGCGTAGGGCACTCCGCCCGCTGACAGCACCGCGGCGGGAGCGCCGTTGACGTCGCGGTAGTCGATCCGCGTCTCCGCTGGGAAGTCCGTGTGGACAGCGGCGAACAGGCGCGCCACCTTGCCCGAGCCGTGCAGGACATGGCGTGGTGCGCGGGTCTTGCCGCCGCTGTCGCCGACGAACCGCACGTCGGGTGACAGCACCGCCAGCAGCTCCGCGAGGTCGCCGCCCATCGCGGCGGTGAGGAACCGTTCGGTGGCGGCCGCGCGGACGGAACGGTCCGTCTCGAAGCGCGGGCGCCGCGCCTGCACGTGCTCGCGGGCGCGGTGGGCGAGCTGCCGCACGGACGCTTCCGACCGGCCGAGTGCGGCGGCGATGTCGGCGAAGGCGAACCCGAACGCCTCGCGGAGCACGAAGACCGCGCGCTCCAACGGGGACAGAGTCTCCAGCACCACCAGCATCGCCACTGACACCGAGTCGGCGAGCACCGCGTCCTCGGCCGGGTCCGGACCGAGCACAAGGGGCTCCGGCAACCAAGGTCCGACGTAGTCCTCGCGCCGCGTCGCGGCCTTGCGGAGGTGGTCGACAGCCACCCTCGTCGTGATCCGCATCAGGTAGGACCGTGGTTCGCGCACCTCGGACGGCTCAGCCCGGTCCCACCGGAGCCACGCCTCCTGCACGACGTCCTCGGCCTCACTGACGCTGCCGAGCATCCGGTAGGCGACGCCGAACAACAGGCCGCGGTGCCGCTCGAACTCCTCGGCGCTCATGACCGCCTCCTGCTGAGGTAGGGCCCGGGATGCCGGAACAACCAGATCGCGGAGGAGGACACGATCTCCTTGTACCACGTGGCGATCCTGCCTCGCAGGAACATCCACAGTGGACTCTCGTCGGCGCCTCGGACGAACTGGACCAGCCCGCGCCGCCTGCCAAGGCTGATGCACTGGTGGACGTAGCGGAACCGGAACGGCTTCGGCGCGCGTCCGGCCAGCCGCGCCGCGATCGTGTCGGCGGCGTACGGGCCGGTGAACCCGCCTGAGCGACAGCCGTAGGACAGTTCGGCGCCCCAGGGGCCGGCCACCGCCACCGCGTCGCCGACCGCGTAGACCTCCGGGTGCGACACCGACCGCAGGGTTTCGTCAACGACCACGCGACCCCGCTCGTTGACCGCGAGTCCGGCTTCGCGCGCCAGCACGGGCACGGTGAAGCCGCCGCACCACACCGTGACGTCGGAACCCACGCGCGTACCGTCGGCGAGCACCACCGCGCCCCGCTCGACCCGCACCACCTCGGCGTCCCCGATCACCTCGATGCCGAAGCGATCGAGCTGCCGGTCGAGATAGCGGCTCGCGCGTGCGGACAACCAGCCGCCCACCCGCCCCTTGGTGATCATGCGGACCGACAGTCCCGGATGGGACTCGGCAAGTTCCGTCGCCACTTCGACCCCGGTCGGTCCGCCTCCGCAGACCGTGATCGTCCGGCACCGGGCGGTCCGCTCGGCCAGCCGCGCCGCGTCGGCGCGGTCGGACAGCGTCACCGCGTGCTCGGCCAGACCTGGAACGGCGTCGGCCTCGCTCACGCTGCCCAGCGCGTAGACCAGGATGTCGTACCGCAGGACCCGGTCCGCGCCCACGCGCACCAGGCGGGCGGCGAGATCGATCTCGGTCACCGTGCCCACGACCAGGTCCACGCCGCTGTCTCCGAGCAGGTCGGCGAGCGGCAGCTCGGCCAGGGACTGCCCGGCCGCGGCCTGGTGCAGCCGGATCCGCTCCACGAAGTCCGGCTCGGCGTTGACCAGGCGCACCGCCGCCCGGGACTGCCGCGCCAGCCGCTTCGCCGCGACCAGCCCGGCGTAGCCGGCGCCGAGCACCACGACGGTCGTCTTCTTCTCACTGTGCGTCACAGGAGGAAGACGGAAGAAGGGCACGGTTTTGTGACATCCGGCCGAGGGGGCTCGAAGTGCCGGTTTCAATCGAAATCCGTCGTTGCTGCACGAGACCGACCAGCTGCGCACGATGTACAACTGGGCGGCCGATGTCGTGGTGTGGGTGAACGACATCGTCTCGCTGCGCAAGGAGCTCGTCGCGGGTGAGACGACCAACGGGGTCCTGGTGCTCGCCCAAGAGCGCGGCAACGGGCTCCAGGACGCCATCGACGCCGTCTACCGCAAGGTGGCCGACTACGTGGAGGAGTTCACGCACGCCCGCGACGAGCTGGCCCTGCTCTCCAGCCGCTGGCTCGGGCTCGACGCACAAGAGCGGGCCGCGGTCACGTCCTTCGTGGAGGGCATGGAGTCGTGGATGCGCGGCAACCTGGACTGGTCGCGCCGGTCGGACCGCTACCAGGTCGCCGACGGGGTGCGGCTGACCACGGACACCTCACTGGTCAACGGGCCGGAAGGCCCGTAGCGCCTCGCCGAGCAGGTCGAGCCTGGCGTCCGCGTCGGCATCCAGCTGCACGAACACGTGGTCAACGCCGAGTCCCGCGAGCCGCAGGAGGTCCTCGCCCCACGAGGCCGGGTCGGCGCTGAAGATCCCGGCCCCCACGTCGGTGCGCAACACGACGGGCTTGCCGCTGTCCCGCACCTTCGCGAGGTCAGCGGCGAGCCCGTCGACGTCGTTGCGGTAAGGGTGGATTCCATCGCCGATCCGGGCCGCACGCCGGGCGCCCGCTTCCGTGGTGAACCCGACGAAGAGCGGAATCCTCCTGTCCTGGAACGGTTTCGGGCCGATGTCCGAGGTCGCGATCGAGTAGTGACTGCCTTCATGGCGAACCGGGTTCGGCCCCCACACCGCGCGCATCGCCGCGAGGTGGTCGTCGAGGCCGCCGCCCCTGTGCTCGCGCGGGACACCGGCCACGGCGAACTCCTCGGCCATCCACCCCGATGTCACGCCCGCGATCACCCGCCCACCGGAGAGCTGGTCCAGCGTCGCCAGCCGCCGCGCGAGCAGCACCGGCGGGTGGTAGAGCACGTTGATCGCACTGGTGCCCAACAGAATCCGGGACGTGCGGGCGGCGATGAAGGTCAGCAGCTCGATCGGGTCGAACACGGTGGCGTAGGACTCGGCGGGCATGACGACGGGCACCGGCACACCGGGCATGTCCACGGCCGCGTGCGGTCGCAACCAGCGGTCCATCACCCACACGGAGTCGAGCCCGGCCTCCTCTGCCCTGACCGCCAACCGCACCAGGTCCCCACCGTCCACCCGCGCGCCGCCGTTGGCCAGTGCGACTCCCACCTTCATTCCGGGCCTCCCCTGCCGACTTCGCCGAGCGGCCAAAGTAGTGCATGGGCCGGCGAGTCCGGCGAGGAGACGACCAGCGACGTGGTGAGGGTGGGCGTGGCGAGGGGCACGAAAGCGATGCGGCGCAAGGTGGGCAGATCACCGACCGGGTAGAAGGGCGTCCACGATGCCTCGGTCGCGCTCATGTCGGCGAGGGTGTCCATGAGGTTGGTGAACTCCGGGCCGCGTGGTGGGCCGACTCCCTGGTCGTCGAACGCCTTGGTGATCAAGTCGTGGAACGCCGGGTTGGCCGAGCGTGGTGCGAGCCGGACCGGAAGGTCCGCGAGATCCTCCAGGTGCAGCAAGGTTTTCTCAGCGAGGTCGTGGTCGGCGGGCAGGGCGACGACCAACCTGTCCGTCCACAGTGGAACAACGGTCAGCCCTGGCGCGGAGGTCAGCGCGCGGACGAACGCGGCGTCCAGCTCACCCGTGCGCACGGCCGTGAGCAGCTCCGGCACGGGGGCCTTGGTGAGCCGGACCCGGACGGTGTCGCTGAGTTCGTCCAGCGCTCGCTGCACCCGTGGCCCCGGAGCCCGGCTCGCGCCGAGGCGCAGCACGGTGTCCTGGCCGGAGCTGATGTCCTCCGCCCTCGTGCGGACCTTGTCGGCGGCGGCGAGGGCGGCTCGGGCGTCCGGCAGCAGCAGCTCACCCGCGCTGGTGAGGCTCACGTGCCTGGTGGAGCGGTCGAACAACCGCACACCCAGCTCGCGTTCCAGGCGCCGCACCTGCTGGCTCACCGCGGGCTGGACGATGTGCAACCGCTCGGCGGCCCTGCCGAACCCTCCCGCGTCGGCGACCTCGACGAAGTACCGCAGCTGCCGCAGCTCCACGTCCACCCCATTCATCACGATCGGTGATCACTGTGGGGAACAGCTGGGGCTGGGAGGGTTGTTCCCCAGCGGATGTACTGGGCGCATGACACTGGTCTTCCGCGAAGAGGACGCCGAGGTCCTCCACTACTCCCCCACCACGACCGGCTGGCTGCTGGCCGACAGCGCCGCGACCGGCGAGAGCCTCAGCGCGGGCCGCCTTCGCCTGGACGTCGGCGTCGAAGGCGGCAAGCCGCACTACCACGCCCGCTCCACCGAGGTGTTCTACGTGCTCGACGGCGAGCTGGAGATCATGCTCGACGACAAGGTGGAAACCGTCGGCAAGGGTGGTCTCGTCGTCGTGCCACCGCACCTCCCGCACGCGTTCGGCGCGACACCGGACTCCCACGCCGACCTGCTCATCGCGATCACGCCCGGCGTGCAGCGGTTCGACTACCTGCGGCACCTCTCACGCGTGGCCAGCGGAACCACGCCACCGGACTGCGTTCCCGCCGATCCCGCTCTCTACGACGTCCGCCCGGTCGACTCTCCACTGTGGAGGACCACGCGGTAGTGGGTGGTGATCCGGTTGTCCTCGCCGAGGACGTGGAAGGCGAGTCCGGGCGGCAGCTCCGTGCTCACCCCGCCGCCCTCCCACGGCAGCAGGGTGGTGGACGCCACGCCGGGTGCCACCAGCAGCGGGCGGCCGGCGAAGGTCGTCGCGGCGGCCGTGTGCGCGTGTCCGCACAGGACACCGGCGACGCGGGGGTGGCGCTCGACCACCGCGGCGAGCCGGTCCGCGCCGCGCTGTCCGATCGCGTCGATGAACGGGATGTGCAGCTCGACCGGCGGGTGGTGCACGCAGACCAGCGCGGGGGCGTCCGGGGACACCGAGCCCAGCCGCTCGTCCAGCCAGGCTATCGTCTCGTCGTCGAGCAGTCCCTCGTCGCGGCCGGGGATCAGTGAGTCGCACAGGAGGAAGACCACGCCACCGGCCTCGTGGACGCGGTTGACCGGCGAGTCGGTCCCGGTCGGGTCCTCCACATCGGACGGGTCGTAGGAGTCCTTGCGCAGCAACACCTTCCGGAAGGCGCTGCGCGCGTCGTGGTTGCCGGGCAGGAACAGCACCGGCACGTCGGCGGCCAGGGTCGCGCGAGCCTGCTCGTACTCCGCCTCGGTGCCGTGGTCGGTGATGTCACCGCTGACCACGATCGCGGCCACCGGAGTGGACAGGCCCGCGAGGTAGCTCATCACCCGCGCCGCGCGTTCGGTGCTGCGCTCCCCGCCGTCGAAGTGGGTGTCGCTGATGTGCGCGATGACGATCATCGGTCTCCCTCTCTCGGCGACGGGGCCCGGCTCGGGTCAGAAGGCGGGCCAGGGGATCGCGGGCCACTCACCGGAGGGCTCCGGGAACACCCCGATCTCCAGCAGCCGGGCGACGCGGTCCTCGGTGGCCCGGATCTCCTTGCGGGTCAGGTGTTCGGCGAGCGCGGCGCCGAGGTCGCCCTCCAGCCGCTCGCGCAGCACGGTCAGCACCTCCGGCGCCTCCTCCGGCAGGCCCGCGCCGACCCAGCCCCACAGCACCGTGCGCAGCTTGTCCTCGTGGTGCAGGCAGATGCCGTGGTCCACGCCGTAGACCTTGCCGCCCTTGGCGTGCAGCACGTGGCCGCCCTTGCGGTCGGCGTTGTTGACCACCACGTCCAGCAGCGCGAGCAGCCGCATGCCCGGGTGGTCGGCGTGCGCCAGCACGGCGGGGTCGCCGAAGCGGTCGTGTGCCTCCAGCACCCGCCGCCAGCCCGGCCGCACCGCGTCCGGCGCGACGACGTCGACCAGGTCGGCCTCGGGATCGACGTCCACCCACAGCTGCACCATGCCGGGGCCGAACGGGCCCTCGCGCAGCACGGTCGGCGGGATCAGTCCCCAGCCGGTCGCCTCGGAGACCAGGTAGGTGGCGACCTCGCGACCGGCCAGCGTGCCGTCGGGGAAGTCCCACAGCGGGCGTTCGCCGCGGATCGGCTTGTAGACCGCCTCCGCGCTCACGCCCTCGTGGGTGATCGAGCCGAACAGGGTGGCGTTGGACGCGTCGACCAGCCGTCCCTGCACCTCGATGCGGCCGTGCCGCACCAGCTCCAGCGCCGCTGGGTCGTCTGGCCGCATGCCCGGGGCCCTACTCGTCGGACTCGTCGGCGCCGACGCCGCGGCGGTAGCCGTTCTGGCGCGGGCAGATGTGGCCCTCGGCGTCCAGGGGGCCGTTGCACAGCGGGCACGGCTTGCGCCCCGCCGCGACGACCCGCTCGGCCCGCTGGGCGAAGGCGCGCGCCAGCACCGGGGTGAGGAAGACGCGGACGGCGTCCGGCCCCTCCTCGGTGTCGTCGAGCACGACCGACTCGTCGACCTCCTCCTCGGTGACCGCGAGCAGCTCGATGACCACGGCGTGGGACTCCGCGTCCCAGCCGAGGCCCATGGTGCCCACGCGGAACTCCTCGTCCAGCGGCACTTCCAGCGGCTGGTTGTCGACTACGTCGCCCGGCGTCGCGGGTGGCACCTCGGCGCCGAAGCGCCGCTGCACCTCCTCCAGCAACGCGCCCAGCCTCTCGGCCAGCACGGCGACCTGCTGTTTCTCCAGTGAGACGCTCACCGTCCGGCCCTCCTCGGAGGCCTGGAGGTAGAAGACGCGGTCACCGGGCTGCCCGACCGTTCCAGCGACGAAACGGTCCGGCTCGCGAAAAAGATGAATGATCCTGGCCATGGCACTGACGACCCTAGGACACGAGGGGCGTCTAGGCACATTCCAGGTCCGAACTTGTCGATCACCGAGCCGCGTCCGGCGGGACGCCTCGCGGCCCGGTTGAGCCCTGGGACGGCACAACGTCGCATTTGCGGGCTTTGTCGCCGGTGCCGGGGCCCGCGACACCCGACCGAGCGGTTTCGCTCACCGCGAACAGGTGGTCCGGACCACTGCTTTTCGGCCAGCGCCATATTCGTCCACAGTAGACAGTGCGTGAGTGGTTACCCTCCAGCTGTGGTGAAGATCGCGCCTTACGGGACCTGGGCCTCGCCGATCACCTCGGCAGAGGCCGCCGCCGTCGCCTCCGGACCGCAGTGGGTCGGCCTGCACTCCGACGAGCTGTGGTGGGCCGAGGGCCAGCCCGCGGAGGGGGGCCGGGTCGCGCTGTTCCGCGGCCGGACCGGTGAGCCCCCGCGGCGGGTGCTGGGCTCGCCGTGGAACGTCCGCAACCGCGTGCACGAGTACGGCGGGCGCCCCTACGTGGTGCTCGACGGTCCGCGCGTGGTCTTCACCAACTGGGACGACCAGCGCGTCTACCTGCTGGACCTCTCCGGCCCCGACGCCGAGCCGGTGCCGCTCACGCCGGAGCCCTCCGCGCGGCACGGGCTGCGCTACGGCGACCTCGTCGCCCCGCCCGGCGGGACCGAGGTGTGGTGCGTGCGCGAGGAGGTCACCGGCCCCGCGCCCACGGACGTGCGGCGCTCGCTGGTCGCCATCCCCTTGGACGCCGGTGACGGGCCGGCGACCGTGCGCGAGCTCGTCGCCAGCCACCGGTTCCTCACCGCACCCCAGTGCAGCCCGGACGGCAAGCACATCGCATGGATCGGCTGGGACCATCCGGCCATGCCGTGGGACGGGACCGAGCTGTGCGTGGCCACCGTCTACCAGGACGGCGCGGTCGGCTCGCGCCGCGTGCTCGCGGGCGGGCCGAACGAGGCCGTCTGCCAGGTCGAGTGGGCCGACAACGACTCCGTCTACGCGATCACCGACCCCGATGGCTGGTGGAACCTGTTCCGCATCGGGCTGGACGGCACGAGGCGCAACCTGGCGCCGATCGAGGACGAGCTCGGCGGACCGCTGTGGAAGCTCGGCGCGCGGTGGTTCGCCCCGCTCGGCGACGGAAGACTCGCGGTGCTGCGCGCCGGGACGCTCGCGCTGCTCGACGAGAACGCCGGGACGATCACCGACCTCGACGTGCCGCTGCCGGTGTGGATGTCGCCGCTGGCCGCCTCCGGCACGGTGATCGCGGGCGTGGCGTCGGGCCCCACCAGCCACGGTGCGGTGCTCCGCCTCGACCTGGCCACCGGGGAGTGCGCGCAGGTGACCTCACCGCCGCCGGGGCTGGACGATCCGGCGTGGCTGCCGGTGCCGGAAGCACGCGTGTTCACCGGCCCGGACGGCCAGCGGGTACCCGCCTACGTCTACCCGCCCACCAACCCCGACTTCGCCGCGCCGGAGGGCGAGCTGCCGCCGTACGTGGTGCACGTGCACGGCGGGCCGACCGGGCGGATCTCCGGCACGCTGGACAACGAGTTCACCTACTTCACCAGCAGGGGCATCGGCGTCGTCGCGGTCAACTACGGCGGCTCCACCGGCTACGGCCGGGAGTTCCGCGAGCGGCTGCGCGGGCAGTGGGGCGTCGTGGACGTCGAGGACTGCGCCGCCGTCGCCTCCGCGCTGGCCGAGGAGGGCACGGCCGATCCGCGGCGGCTGGCCATCCGGGGCGGCAGCGCGGGTGGCTGGACCACCGCGGCGTCGCTGACCTCGGTCCAGGTCTACCGCTGCGGCGCCGCGTACTACCCGATCCTGGACCTGATGGGCTGGGCGAGCGGCGAGACCCACGACTTCGAGTCGCAGTACCTGGACAGCATCGTGGGCAGGCTGCCGGAGACCGAGCAGCGCTATCTGGACCGCTCCCCCAGCACCCGCGTGGACAAGCTGGCCGGACCGATCCTGTTGCTCCAGGGCCTTGAGGACGAGATCTGCCCACCGGTGCAGTGCGAGCGGTTCGTCGCCCAGCTGGCGGGCTCGGGCATCCAGCACGGCTACCTGCCCTTCGAGGGCGAGCAGCACGGGTTCCGCAAGGCGGAGACCGTCGCGGCCTCGCTTGAGGCGGAACTGTCCTTCTACGGCCAGGTTCTCGGGTTCGCCCCGGAAGGTGTCCCGACGCTGGAGCTGAGCCGATGAGGGCCCGGCAGCGCGCGCGGCGGCTGCGGCCCGGGGACCGCGTCGCGGTGGTGGCGCCCGCGGGGCCCGTTCCCGAGAAGGTCCTCGACGACGGTGTGGGCCTGCTGCGGTCGTGGGGGCTGGACGTCGTCGTCGGCGAGCACGTGCTCGATCGGCACCCTCGGTTCGACTACCTCGCGGGCACCGACGCCGACCGGGCGGCGGACTTCCAGGAGGCTTGGTGCGACCCGGAGATCGCCGCCGTGCTCTGCGCACGTGGCGGCTACGGCTGCCTCCGGGTGCTGGACCTGCTGGACTGGTCCGCGATCGCCGCGGCGGCGCCGAAGGTCTTCGCCGGCTCCAGTGACGTGACCGCGTTGCACGACGCCTTCGCCACCTACGTCGACCAGTCCACGTTGTTCACGCCGATGATCGGCAGCGTCGCGTTCACCGAGGACGTGCGAGCCGCGGAGTTGTTGCGCGACACGCTTTTCGAGCCTGAGAAGACCACCGTCATCGGCTCCGGTCTCGGTGACCCGATCGTCGGCGGGACCGCGCGCGGCGTGCTGACCGGGGGCAACCTGAGCCTGATCGTCTCGGCGCTCGGCGCTCCGGAGTCGCCGCCGCCCGCGAAGGGCGCGATCGCGTTGCTGGAGGACGTGACCGAGGACGTCTACCGGATCGACCGGCTCGTCACCCAGCTCCTGCGTTCGGGGTGGTTCGAGGGCGTCGCGGGTGTCGCGCTCGGGTCGTGGACGGACTGCGGCGAGTCCGCCGCGGTGCGGGCGCTGCTGGAGGACCGGCTGTCCGACCTCGGCGTCCCGGTGGCGTGGGAGCTCGGCTTCGGTCACTGCGCCGCCCAGTTCAGCGTGCCGCTCGGCGTCGTGGCGGAGCTCGACGCCGACACCGGGGTGCTGAGGCTCGCCGAGCCCGCCCTGGCGTGACGCGCCCCCACCGAGCGGTGGGCTACGGGAGGGTGAGGACGACGGGGCCGTCCTCGGTGACGGCCACCGTGTGTTCAACGTGGGCCGCTCGCGTGCCGTCCACAGTGCGCAGCGTCCAGCCGTCGGCGTCCGTGATGTAGGAGTCCTTGCCGCCACGGGTGAGCATCGGCTCGATCGCCAGGGTCAGGCCGGGCCGGAGGCGCATCCCGCGGCCCGCGCGCCCCTCGTTGGCGACGTGGGGGTCCTCGTGCATCGTGCGGCCGATGCCGTGGCCGCCGTAGCCTTCCATGATCCCGTACCTCGCCTCGCGGGCGACCACTCCGATGGCGTTGGCGATGTCGCCGAGCCGGTTGCCCGGTTGCGCGGCCGCGATGCCCGCCCGCAACGCCCGGGTCGTGGTGTCGATCAGTTCCAGGTCCGCTGGGTCGGCCGCGCCCACGACGAAGCTGACCGCCGCGTCTCCGGACCAGCCGTCGAGCACCGCCGCCGAGTCGATGCTGACCAGGTCGCCGTCGGCCACGCGGTAGTCGTTGGGCACGCCGTGCACGATCGCGTCGTTCACGCTCGTGCAGATCGTGCCGGGGAACGGGCTCGGCGCGAAGCTCGGGTGGTAGTGCAGGAACGCCGGTTTGGCGCCCGCGTCGGCGATGACCGCCGCCGCCACCTCGTCCAGCTCCAGCAGGGAGACACCGGGGCGGGCGGCCGCGCGGACCGCGGCGAGGGTGTTGGCGACCACCCTGCCCGCCTCGCGCATCGCCTCGATCTCGGTGGGGGTCTTCAGCTCGATCACGGTTCACCTCGTTCTACCGGGATAACTATACCGGTATTACTATCACAGCATGGTGCGAGTGCCGTTGAGCGAGTCCGAACGGGAGCGCGGGGCGCGGCTGGGCCGGGCGCTGAGGGAGGCCCGGGCCGGGCGCAGCATGGTCGAGATCGCGCTGCGCGCCGGGATCTCCACCGAGACCCTGCGCAAGATCGAGACCGGCCGGATCCCCACCCCGGCCTTCTTCACCGTCGCGGCGCTCGCCGAGGCGCTGGGCCTGTCGCTGGACGCCCTGCTGCGCCGGGCCGACGCCGTCGGCACCGATCCGGACCTGCCGATGGCCGCATCATCCTGAGAGCACGAGCGGCGTGACTTTTTCATCACAAGAGCATCACGACGGGCGGGAACCGCCAAGTGGGGTCACACTGTTCCGACAGGCGTCCCACGTCCTGGATGCGGCCGTCCGGGTGATGATCGTTACTGGCGCTGGGGGCGGTTATCGCCTGCGGGACAGGCGAATGGCCCAGCTCACCGGCCTTTTCGGACGGTGGGAACGGAACCGGCGTAACAATGCTCTCCGGGTTTCCGTCAGGAAGCGGTGGCTCATGAGCCGACTTCGTGATTGACTCTGCGCGGTCGTCAGTTTCGTGTGGTTCAAGCTCGCGGAACGGAACATGCGGGCGTTGTTTTCTCCAGGTTATGCCGGAGAAGTCGCGTGCAGTACCGACCAGGGGATCGCGACCGCGACCCCCTACCCCGGCACCTGTCGAGGAGATCAGTAAATGGCAACGCAGGGCACCGTGAAGTGGTTCAACTCCGAGAAGGGCTTCGGCTTCATCACCCCGGACAACGGCGGCGCTGACGTCTTCGTCCACTACTCGGAGATCCAGACCAGCGGCTACCGCAGCCTGGAGGAGAACCAGCGGGTCGAGTTCGAGATCGGCCAGGGCCAGAAGGGCCCGCAGGCCCAGCAGGTTCGCCCGCTGTAAGCGGTTCGATCCGAACGAGGCATCGAGCTTCACCGAACGGCCCCCCGGCTCCACTGGAACCGGGGGGCCGTTTCCGTTTCCGGCCCGCCTCACCCCTCGGCGGCGAGCTCCTCGCGGTAGGGCTTGAGCTCCCGCCGGGCCAGCGACATCCGGTGCACCTCGTCCGGGCCGTCGGCGAAGCGCAGCAGCCGGGCCTGCACCCACAGCTGCGCCAGCGGGAAGTCCTGGCTGATCCCGCCGCCGCCGTGCGCCTGGATCGCCTTGTCGATCACCCACTCCGCCATCAGCGGCGTACCGATCTTGATCGCCTGGATCTCGGTGTGCGCGCCCCGGTTGCCGACGGTGTCCATCAGCCACGCGGTCTTGAGCACCAGCAGCCGGGCCTGCTCGATGCGCACCCTGGACTCGGCGATCCACTCGTGGACCACGCCCTGGTCGGCGAGCGGCTTGCCGAAGGCCACCCGGCGCACGGCGCGGCGGCACAGCAGCTCCAGCGCCCGCTCGGCCATGCCGATCAGCCGCATGCAGTGATGGATGCGCCCCGGACCGAGCCGGGCCTGGGCGATGGCGAAGCCCTTGCCCTCTCCCCCGACCACGTTCTCCACCGGCACCCGCACGTCGCGGAACTCGATCTCCGCGTGACCGCCGTGCGCGGAGTCGGTGTAGCCGAAGACGGTCATGCCGCGCTTGACGTGCACGCCGGGGGTGTCGCGCGGCACGAGCACCATGCTCTGCCGCTGGTGCCGGTCGGCGTCTGGGTCGGTCTGCCCCATCACGATGAAGATCGCGCAGTTCGGGTTCATCGCGCCCGAGGACCACCACTTGCGGCCGTTGATCACGTAGTGGTCGCCGTCGCGCTCGATGCGGGTGGCGATGTTGCTGGCGTCGGAGGAGGCGACGTCCGGCTCGGTCATGCAGAACGCCGAGCGGATCTCGCCCTCCAGCAGAGGCTTGAGCCAGCGGTCCCGCTGCTCCTCGGTGCCGAACTCGGCGAGCAGCTCCATGTTGCCGGTGTCCGGGGCCGCGCAGTTGAGCGCCTCGGGGGCGATGGCGGGGCTGCGGCCGGTGATCTCGGCCAGCGGCGCGTACTGGAGGTTGGTCAGGCCCGCGCCGTAGCGGGAGTCGGGCAGGAACAGGTTCCACAGCCCGGCCTTGCGCGCCTCTGCCTTGAGCCCGGCCAGCACGGGCGGGGCCTGCCAGCTGCCGGGCGCGGCCTCCAGCTGCTCGTGGTGCACGGCCTCGGCCGGGTAGACGTGGGCGTCCATGAACTCGGTGAGCCGGGCCTGGTAGGACCGGGTGAGCTCGTCGGTGGCGAAGTCCATCTACAGTTCCCCCTCCAGTGCGGCGATGCCGCCCTTGGCCAGCGGTCCGACCATCCGTCCCAGCAGCTCGAACCCGGCGCCGACGGTCTTGCCCTGGGTGTGCCGGTAGTGGATGCCCTCGATGATCACGCCGAGCTTGAAGTGCCCGAAGGCGACGTACCAGGACAGCCTGCCCAGGTCCACGTCGCTGCGCTCGGCGTAGCGGGCGACCAGCTCGGCCGCGGAGCGGAACCCGGGCATGCCGCTGACGTCGTCGGCGATGGCGTCGCCGATCCCGGCGAGGCGCTCCCAGTAGACGACCAGCAGGCCGAGGTCGGCCAGCGGGTCGCCGAGGGTGGCCATCTCCCAGTCGAGCACCGCGCCGATCCGGAGCGGGTCGGTCGCCACCAGGACGTTGTCCAGCCGGTAGTCCCCGTGCACGATCGCGGGCCGTCCGCTGTCGGGCACGTCGGCGCCCAGGCGCTCGCTGAGCGCGTCCAGCTCCGGGACGGGCCGGCTGCGAGAGGCGTCGAGCTGCTTGCGCCAGCGGGAGAGCTGGCGGGCCATGAAGCCCTCCGGGCGGCCGAAGTCGCCGAGGCCCACCGACTCCGGATCGACCGCGTGCAGGTCGGCCAGCACGTCGATGAGCTGGTTCGACAGCTCCCGCGCACCGTTCTCGCCCAGTCCTGCCGCGTGCTCGCGCCGCCGGATCACGGTGCCCGCCGCGCGCTCCATCAGGTAGAACGGCGCGCCGAGCACGTCCGGGTCGGTGCACAGCAGCTCCGCGTGCGGCACCGGCACCGGCGTCGCGCCGAGCGCGGAGATCACCCGGAACTCCCTGGCCATGTCGTGCGCGGTGGCCAGGACGTGGCCCAGCGGCGGACGGCGCAGCACCCACTCGGTCCCGGCCGCGTCGGTGACCAGGTAGGTCAGGTTCGACCGGCCGCCCGCGATCAGCTCGGCCGTCAGCGGAGCGGTGATCAGCCCCGGTCGTTCGCGCCGGAGGTGGGACTCGGCCGCGGCCAGGTCGAGCCCTGGCAGGTCGGTGCTCATGGCGCCTCCGCTGGGGAAGGTACGTCGGCGGTGCTCAAGGGGCTCCCTCTCGCAGGTAGGTGATCAGTGCCGGGACGAGGTCGGCGACGGCGGGCACGGTGGCGGCGGGATCGGTGTGCAGTAGCGCGCGCATCCCCGCGTTGACCGCCCCGTCCACGTTGGGCTGCGCGTCGTCGAGGAACAGGCACTGCTCCGGGGGCAGCCCCAGGCGGTCGGCGGTGAGCCGGTAGATGCGCTCCTCCGGCTTGCGCATGCCGACCTCGCCGCTGATCACCACGACGTCGCAGAGCGGGGCGAGCACGTCCATCGGGTAGCTGTTCCCCCAGCTGTTGGACAGCAGCGCGGTGCGCATCCCGGCGGCGCGGGCGGCGCGCACCAGGTCGAGCATGGTGGGCTCCGGCCGGACGGTGCCGAAGGCCCGGTCCAGCAGGCCCTCCACCACGATCTCTCGACCGTCCACAGTGGTCAGCCGGTCGGCGAGCAGCCGGTTGAACTCCGCGACGTCCAGCTCTCCTCGCTCCAGCAGGTGCACCGGCGAGTCGGGCGGCGCGGACCGGCCGAGCCAGTCCCGCAGCACCTCGGCGTAGCCGACGGGCTCGATGCCGTCGGCGGCGAGCCAGGTCGCGAAGGACGGGCCGAGCGGGGTGGTCAGCACCCCGCCGTAGTCGACAACGAGCGCGCGCACAGTGTCCTCGACCGCCATTCCCGCGACATTACCGGCCGGTAGGCCAGGCGGGTAAGCACCTGAGGGCGGCCGTTGCTGATCACGCACACCGGCCACCCGGGATCACCGACGTGCTGGCGGCGGCCCACCACGACGACCCGCTGCTGAGCTGGGCCATGCCCGTACCGAGGACGAACGCACCGGCGAGGTGTTCGCGGGCTGCCGCAGCACGTCGAGGACTCCCACCGCGAAGCGATTCTGGTCCACCGGGGCTTCGACCGCGAGATCCCGACGCTCCCCACCACCCGGCCGACACCGGAACCTGTCTGATCCTGTCCGGCCCGGCTCCTTGCCCCACCCGGTTCAAGTATGGGAACTTTCCTTGTACGCCGCCGAATTCGTCGCCGCCACCGACGAAAGGCACGCACCGATGGCGTTCCCGCCTCGCCGCCTCGCCCTGCTCCCGGCCGCGCTGCTGCTCACCGCCACCGTGACCACCGCCCCGGCGGTCGCCGCCCCCGGCCAGGTCCTCTTCGACGACTTCAGCTACTCCAGCTCCACCGACCCCCTGGTCCTCCAGCGCGGCTGGCGCGTCCGCGACTACCAGGGCGGCCCCGGCGTGCCAGGCGCGGTGTGGTCGCCGGGCCAGATCACCTTCCCCGGCTCCGGCGCGGAGAAGGTGATGCGCCTGAGCGGCGTGACCGACGGCAGCGCCGCGGGCACCCGGCAGGCGGAGATCTCGCACCAGCGCAAGTTCTTCGAGGGCACCTACTCGGCGCGCGTCCGGTTCAGCGACCGGCCGACCTCGGGCCCCGACGGCGACCAGCTCGTGCAGACCTTCTTCACCATCACGCCGCTGGCCTTCCCGCGCGACCCCGACTACAGCGAGCAGGACTTCGAGTACCTGCCCAACGGCGGGTGGGGCACCACCGGGCCGAACATGTTCTGCACCAGCTACGAGACCTATCAGGCCGACCCGTGGTGGGTGGACAGCGAGTCCGAGCACGAGGCGACCGGCCTCGACGGCTGGCACGTGCTGACGTTGCAGGTCATGAACGGCACCATGCGGTACTTCGTGGACGACCGGCTCGTCGTCGAGCACGGCGGGCGACTCTACCCCGAGACCCCACAGATGATCAACTTCAGTCAGTGGTTCATCGGGGGCGGCCTGGTCGGCGGCTCCACCACGCGCGGCTACGAGATGGACGTGGACTGGGTCTACTACGCCGACGACGAGCGGCTGTCCCCCACCCAGGTCCGGGATCGCGTTGTCGCGCAACGGAATTCTGGACAGTCCTTTGTGGACACGGTGCCGATGTAGGGCCTCCCGATCTGGCACCGGCCACGGGAGTCGCGTCTTTCCGTTGGACGCCCCGAGGTTCCGCGGGCCAGGAGGAGTCGTTGACCGATGTCAGGACATTGACTACGGCCTACCCTGTCTTGCCATGAACCAGGATGCCGACTGGTACTCGGTCCTCAGTGAGATCATCGATGCCTCGCACCTGGCCACCGCGGACGAACTCGTCAGCATCCTGGGCTCGACGTGCGCGCGGGTAGACATCCGCCCTCGCCTCTACCTGGCCGACATCGCACAGCGCGCACTGCACTCCGTGGATGTGACGCACGATGAGGTGCTGGACGTGGACGCCACCGTTGCCGGACGGGCGTTCCGGCTGACCGAGATCCTCACCGGGCACGATGCCCACGGTGCCCCGCTGCTGTGGGTACCGGTCCTCGACGGCACCGAACGACTCGGCGTGGTCGCCATCGGACTCCCCACCGACGCGGACCTGGACGACTCGCGGCTGCGCGAGCGGTGCTGGACGCTTGCCGGGCTGGTCGGGCACCTGGTCGTGGCGAAGCTCCCGTACAGCGACCTGTTCCACCGGGTCCGCCGCACGGAACCGCTGACAGTGGCGAGCGAACTGCTCTGGCAACTGCTGCCGCCGCAGACCTTCGCCTGCCGGGACCTGGTCATCTGCGCCACCATGGAGCCCTTCAACCAGGTCGGCGGTGACGGCTTCGACTACGCCGTTGACGACACGGACGCCTACCTGGCGGTGTTCGACTCCACCGGACACGACCTGTGTGCCGGGCTCATCACCACCTCCGTCCTGGCCGCCACGCGCAACGCTCGCCGCAGCGGCGCCGACCTGCCCGCGATCGCCGAGGCGGCGGACACCGTGCTGAGCCGGGACCATCCCACCGAAGGCTTCGCGACGGCGGTGCTGGCCACTCTCGACCTGAGCACCGGGACCTTGCGCTACCTCCTCGCCGGGCACCCGCCACCCGTGCTGCTGCGCGGCGGCAGCGTGGTCAAGACGCTCGGCGTCGCCCCACGACTGCCGCTGGGCCTGCGCCACCTGCGTCCGAGCATCGGCGACCGCGGCCTGGGGGTGGAGTACCTCGAACCCGGCGACCGGTTGCTGCTGCACACCGACGGTGTCACCGAGGCCCGTGACCCCGAGGGGAAGGAGTTCGGCATCGACCGGCTCGTCGATCTCACCGAACGCCACGAAGCCGCCGGGCTGTCCGCCCCGGAAACCCTGCGCCGCATCACCCACGCCGTCCTCGACCACCAGAAGGGCCGGCTTCAGGACGACGCCACGCTCATGCTCGTCGAATGGTCGACGACCGCGGCGAACTCGCTCCTGCCCCACACCTGACCCGCCCTCCTCCTCATCCCGCGTTTTGTAGGCTTAATGCGAAATGAGAGCGCTCTTTCGCGCATTAAGCCTACAAAACGCGAGAACCCCGACCACGCCAGCCAGCCCACGGCGGGCCGGTGGTCGTGGTCGCGGCGAGTCCTATGTGGACGGCTCGTCTCCGGAGCGGCCGAGGTACCACGCGGTGAGCTGCGCGCGGTTGACGAGGTGGAGCTTGCCGAAGATCCGGCCGACGTGGGTCTCCACGGTCCGCTTCGACACGTGCAGCTCCTCCGCGATCTGCCCGTTGCTGAGCCCGTTGGCGACCAGCGCCGCCACCTTGCGCTCCGCCGTCGTCAGCTCCGACGCGGTGGTCGGCGGTGCGGTCGCCGCGCGGGCGCTGACGGGCCGCAGTGCCAGCTCGTAGACCTCCTCGGTGGTCAGCTCCGTTCCGTCGGTGTACGCGGCGCGGAAGGCCGCCTCGCCGATCGCCGCGACGATCCGCCGCTCCGCCAGCTCGCGCTGCCGCTGGAAGGGCACGAGACCGCCGAGCCCGACGCCGTGCCGCTCCTGGAGGCCCACGCAGGCGCCGAGCAGCCGCGCCGCGTCCTCGGGCTGGCCGATCCGGGACCGCCACCACGCGCCCGCCTCGACCGTCCACGTGGTGCCCCACCGGTCGCCCATCGCGATCTGGGCGGGAAGGCACTCTTGCAGCACGTAGTTCGGCGCGGTGAGCGCGGGTAGGCCCTGGGTCCACAGCGCCCACGTGCGGGCCCAGGGCGCGCCACTGCGCTCGGCGTCCTCGAAGCAGTCCGCCGAGGTCTCGTCGGCGACGTCGGCGGGCCCGAGCAGACCGGCGCCAACGGCGAGGAGCAGCGCGGCCATCTGGCCGTCACCACGCGCGCCGAGCGCCCGGAAGCCGTCGCGGGCCTGGCGCAGCAGGGGCAGCCCGGCGGTGTCGCCGAGGCTCATCACGAGGTGACTGCCCTCCACGAACAGCAGCGGCGGAGCGGACTCCGCGCCGAGTTCCACGGCGAGCGCCCGGCACAGGTCGAGATGGGGCGTGGCCCGGTCCTTGTCGCCGATCGCGATCAGGGTGAAGCCGAGCGCGGCGTGCGCGGCCATCCGGGTCGGCGTCGGCTCGGGCGGCTCGTCCCCGGCCAAGGGCAGCGCGAGCAGGTCGCCGAGCCACGCGGAGGTGGTGTTCTGCAACGCGGTGAAGAACTGCACCCGGGTCCGCAGCACGTCGGTCACGATCGCCAGACCGGCCTCCACCGCCGCCGCGGTCCTCGTGGCGGCGCACCAGCCGACGGCGGAGCGGATGTTGGGCACCTCGCGGTGGATGCGCGCCAGCCACACCAGCTCGTCCGGCCCGAACCACTCGTCGGCGGCGGTCGCGACCAGCCCTCGCACCCAGTGGCAGTGCCGCTCGCGCAGCTCGTCGGTCTCGCCGAAGGCGTCGAGGTGGCGCAGCCCGTACTCGCGCAGCGGCTGGAGCTGGTGGTAGCGGCCGTCCCCGGTGACCACGACGACGGAGTGCCTGACCAGGTCAGCCAGCAGCGAGAGCACGTCACCGCTGCCTCCTCCGCCTCCGCAGACCTCCTCGGCGGCTTCCAGGTCGAAGCCGCCGGAGAACACCGCCAGCCGTGCCCACAGCAGGCGCTGCTCGGGAGTGCACAGGTCCCAGGAGATGTCGAGTGCCTTGGTGAGGGCGCGGTGGTGCGGCTGCGCGCGCCGCGCGGTCGTGGTCAGCAGCCGCCCACCGTCCAGCCGTTGCAGCGTCTTCTCCGGCCCGAGCACGCCCATCTGCGCCGCGATCAGCTCGATCACCAGCGGCAGCCCGCCGGACCACCGCGCCAGCTCGACGACGGCCTCCCACGCGGCGGTGCCCTCGGGGACCGCGGGGAAACCGGCGTCACCGGCGCGCTCCAGCAGCAGCGACAGCGCCTGGCTGCTGCGAGCCTCCTCCGGTGAGGCGCCCGCTTCGGGGATCGTCACCGGCGGCACGGCGACCACGCGCTCCGGCGGCAGGTCGAGCCGGTGCCGGGTCGTCGTGACCACGCTCAGCCCCGGCGCCTCGGTCAGCAGGGCGATCACCACGTCGGCGACCGGGTCCAGGAGGTGCTCGGCGTTGTCCAGCACCAGCAGCACCCGCAGACCCCGGAGGTGTTCCAGCAGCACCTCCACCGGGTGGCGCTGCGACTGGTGGTCGGTGACGCCCAGCGCGGCCACGATCGACTGCCCGACGGCGGTGACCGCGTCCTCGCTCGGGCCGAGGTCGGCAAGGTGCACGACCGCGGCCAGGTCGAAGTCGCCCGCCACCTTCCTGAGCAGCGCCAGCGCGAGCCTGGTCTTGCCGACCCCGCCCGCTCCTGACAGGCTCGTCAACCTCGCGCCCGCGCGCACCGAAGCCGCCAGCGAGCCCAGCAGCTCGTCCCTGCCGACCAGACTGGTCAGCCCCACCCCAGCTAGTTCCACGTCCGCCCCGTCATGCCGTCGATGCCCGCAGTCTCCACCCGCACGGGCACGTCAGGCCAGCCGGGTCGGACCGCACGTACGTGTGCTCCTCGCACGAAGGACCGAACACGTACGTGCGGCCGGGGCCGAGCATGTGGCGTACACGGATGTGCACGCAGCGTGTTCACGGCATCGTTCACCTCGAAGCCGAGGCGACATCCGGAGATCCAATGACGCAGCAGCCCCTGTTCTGGGACCCCACTTCCCGCGACTGGACGACCGAGTCCGGGAGCGCCACAGTCGCGCTGCCCAAGGTCGACGGGGAGTACCAATTCGACGGCGATGCCCTGACAGAGGCTTCGCGCGATCTCGGCCGGATCGTCACCCGCCGCCCCGCCGCGGTGCTGCGGCCCCGCAACGCCGAGGACGTCGCGAAGGTCATCAGGTTCTGCCACGACCACCAGATCCCGGTCGCTCCCCAGGGCACCGGTCACATGACGCAGGGCCAGCGGCTGGTCGAAGGCGGGATCGCCATCGACGTGACCGTGCTGAACGCCGTGCACGAGCTCGGCCCGACCAAGGCCGAGGTCGACGGCGGAGTGCTCTGGTCGGACCTGGTCTCCGCGCTGGCCGGGAACGGGACGCGCTTCACGGGCGGGCTGACCGGCTACCTCCCCATCACGGTCGGCGGGACCCTCAGCGCGGGCGGCATCGGCCCCGGCTACCGCTACGGCGCGCAGGTCGACTCCGTCTCCCGCGTCCAGGTCGTCACCGGCCGCGGCGACATCGAGTGGGCCTCCGAGACCGAGCTCCCCGACCTCTTCGACGCGGTGCTCGGCGGGATCGGCCAGGTCGGCGTGATCACCAGGGCCGAGCTGAACGTCGCGCCGTTGCCCACCTCCGTGCGCTCCTGGGTGCTCCCCTACGTCGAGCCCGCCGCGGCGTTCCGCGCCATGCGGGAGGTGGTCGCCCGAGGCCAGGTGGACGAGATCTACTGCATCATCGCGCCCCCCGGCGCGGTCGCCCCGGTCCCGACGTTCCTGGTGCACCTCGCACACTACGACCACGGGACCGGCGTGCCGGAGGGCCTGCTCGACGGCCTCGACCCGCAGGGGCCGGTGCAGGAGGAGCGGCTGGACTACGTCGCCCAGGTCTCGAAGTACTCGGCGGTCATGGACCAGTGGCGCACCGAGGACTGGGACGAGCGGCACAAGCCGTGGTTCGACGTCTTCCTCGCTGACGAGCACATCGAGGACTTCGCCGCCGAGACGTTCGGCCTGATGACCGAGGACGACTGGTCGCTACCGCACGGGAGGGGCTTCGTGCTGGTGTTCCCGCACCGGGCAGGGTCCTTCCGCAGGCCGCGCCTGCGGATGCCCGCGCAGGAGCCGGACGGCCTGGTGTGGCTGTTCGACGTGCTCAACGCCTCGCCGATCGACCCCGCCCCCGACTTCGTCGAGAAGATGCTGGAGCGCAACAAGGTCTGGATGGAGAAGGTGCGCAGCCTGGGCGGCAAGACCTACCCCATCGGTGGCCAGCGGTACGGCCCGGACGAGTGGCGCGAGCACTACGGCGACACCTGGGACGACGTCGTGCGCGCCAAGAAGCTCTACGACCCCGCCCGCATCCTCACGCCCGGCCCCGGCATCAACGCCGCCGTGCCGTAGCGGGCACCACCGACCAACCCCGGACCGCGCACGGGGTATCCGGTCACCCCGACGGCGTCGATTCCCCCAGACTCGACGCCGCCGGGGCGGCCACACCGAACGGAGCACGACGATGCAGGACGCCGCTGTGTGGACGATTCTCCCGCTGATCGCTGTCGCGACCGCCGCAGGAACGGGAGCTGTGGTCGACCGGAGCGGAGGCGGCCGCGCACCCCGCCAGGTGCCGCCGCCCCGCCGTGACGCGTCGCCCGTCGTGTACGCCAACCCGATCACCTGCGGCAGGGACCGCTGCGAGCACCAGGTCAGCGACACCGCGTTCCACAAGGGGCAGGCGAGCGGCAACTACACCGCGCTGTGCGGGCACGTCGTCGAACCGCTGCCGATGGCGGAACCGTCCGGACCGCCCTGCCGCGCATGCCTCGCCGCGTCCCGTCGGGTGACGGCAGTGACATGACCGGAAGGCCGCGTTCCTGATCCTCGTCGAGGTGCGGAACCGTGCAAGGCCGGTTCTGCACAACCCTTCCCGCAACGCCCGAAAAACCGATCGGTGGTTGACGGCGCATGCGAGCGAAGGACATAGGCAATCGCCTCCGTGCTGCTGGCGACCGGAACGGCCCTGGCCCCGGCAGGCAGCGCCTCGGCGCCCCCAGCGGCGAGGCGGGGCCCGCGAGCTGCTGGAACAAGGACGTCGGTTCGGCCGTCTGCAACCACGACGCGTGACAGCCACCTGAAATAGGACGCCCCGGTGTTCGCGGCACCTCCCCCATTACCGCTGGAGTACCGGGGCGTCCTCCCGCCACGGGCGACGGCGGCGCCAGAGGGCCCGGGGAAGCGGCTAAGCCGTGTCCTGTAAGTCATCGCAGCCATAGCACGATCGCGGCGATGGTGAGCCCGGCCTGGCAGTGGGCGGCGCGCTCGGCGTAGCGGGTCGCGAGGTCTCGGAACTGCTTGAGCCGGTTGAAGCACCGTTCGACCCTGGGACGGGGTACACGGTGACGTCCTCGGCAGAGCCGCTCTCCCCCGGATCTCGCTAGCCGTGACCGTGGATGCCGGGCGAAACGCCGAACCGGCTGCCCGGAATGATCCACCTGGTCATGTTGCGGGCGCGTGTCGCGAAACCGTGACCATGCGACTGCATTATTATCATCGCCGACGGAACCCCGGCCCGGAAGCATGGTGGCAGACGTGCCCAAGCAGGTTGATCACGAGCAGCGTCGGCGGCACATCGCCGAGGCCGTGCTGCGGATCACCAGCAGGGACGGCCTGGAGGCGGTCAGCCTGCGCGATGTGGCGCGCGAGGCCGGGGTGTCCATGGGCTCGGTCCAGCACTACTTCAAGACCAAGGACGACATGCTCGTCTTCGCGCTGGAGCGGGTCGTGGAGAGCGCGCGCGAGCGCATCCGGGCCAGGCTGGAGCCGTTGCTGCCGCCGAGCTCGATCCGGGGGCTGTTCCGGGCGATCATGGTGGCCGGGCTGCCGATGGACCCGGAGAGCATCGAGGAGGCGCGGATCATCATCGCCTTCGACTCCCGCTCGCACGTCTCCCCCCGGCTGGCCGAGATCACCCAGCGGATCTACACCGAGGCGCTGGAGTCGCTGACCGAGCAGTTCCAGGGCATCCAGGAGATGGGTGGCTTCGCCGCCGACCGCGACCCGGCGCTGGAGGCGGGCACCTTCCTCGCGGTGGCGGACGGGCTGCGCGCGGCGGTGGTGCTCGGTTCGCTCACCCAGGAGGCCGCGGCGCGGATCGCCGAGTACCACGTGGACACCCTCTTCGGGCCGGCTGAGTGACGCGTTTGTGCAAGCGCTGAGCTGGCGTGGCGCCGAAGATTGACCCGTGACGAGAAAGATCACCGCCCAGCAGCGTCGCGCGCGGATCGGCGCCCGGCACCTCCTCGCCCCGTCGCGGCGGGCCGGCACCGTCAGCGAGGCGGCCGACTCCGTGGTGGCACTGCACGCGACCGACCCGGCGACGGTGTTCCTCTCCGCGTGGGCCCGGATGAGCTCCGCGGATCTCGGCGCGATGACCGAGGAGCTGTTCGATGAGCGCATGGAGCGGCTGTTGTGCATGCGCCGCACCATGTTCGTCGTCTCCTCGGCGGTCGCGCCCGCCGTGTGGTCGTCGACGGCGAGGACGATCGCGGCGAAGCAGCACGCCCTGCTGCTGAAGTACCTCGACGAGGGCGGCGGCTGGGACGAGAAGTGGTTGGCGCAGGCGCACGAAGCCGCCTTGGCCGTGCTCCGCGAGCGGGGCGAGGCGACGGCGGCGGAGCTGTCCTCGGAGGTCCCGCAACTCCGCGAGAAGGTGGTCGTCGCGGCCGGAAAGCCTTATGAGTCAACACAAACCGTGTGCTCGCGGGTGCTGCGCGGCTTGTCGGTCGACGGGCTGATCCGGCGGACCGCGCCGCGCGGGTCGTGGACCAGCAACCAGTTCGGCTGGGCGCTGGCGACGCCCGTCCAGGAGCCGCCCGCCGCCGAGGCCAAGGCGGAGCTGGTGCGCCGATGGCTGGAGCGGTTCGGCCCCGGCACGGTGGAAGACATCACCTGGTGGACCGGTTGGGGGCTCCGGGACACGCGCACAGCGCTGGCGGCGACCGGCGCGGAGGTCGTCGCGCTCGATGAGGGCGAGGGCTACGCCCTGCCCGACTGCTCGGAGCCCGAGGAAACCGAGGCCTGGGTGGCGTTGCTGCCCGCATTGGACCCGACGCCAATGGGGTGGAAGCACCGCGACTGGTATTTGCCTGACGCGTACCGGGCCGCGCTGTTCGACACCTCCGGCAACGTGGGGCCGACCGTGTGGCGCGACGGCGAGGTGATCGGCGGCTGGGCGCAGCTCAAGGACGGCACGATCGGCGTCCGGCTGTTCGGGAAGCAGCCGCGCGCGGTGGTGCGGGCGGTCGACGCGAAGGCGGAGCTGCTGCGCGCGTGGATCGGGGATGTCCGCTTCGTTCCGCGTTTCCGCACACCGCTGGAACGCGAAATTACGTCCGACGGTAGGTAGTGCCACCGATTCTTCGAAACTCTTCTTTGCAACCGGGTCACACAACCCCAACGATATGCGCATGAAGAACGACGACAGCCGTTTCGTGGGGGTGCTCGGGGCGCCCGCGCGAGTCCAGCTGTTCTTGCTGGTCGCAGGGGTGATCGCGGGTTGGGCGTTGACCGGGGAAATGTCCTCGGCGTTCCCTCGGGGAACGCGAATGGATTACACGGTAATGCCTCTGACCAGCAATCCGGTCGTCGACGCGGTGTTGGGCTTCGGTGCTGTGCTGTTCATCTCGGCGGTGCTGTTCGAGGTGGTGCGCACGCGGGAGCTGGACCGGCGCTGGTACGCGGTGCTGTTCGTCGCGCTGGCGATCGGCGGCTACCTCGGCCACGCCGCACGCGTCCTCACCACGGGCGGGACCGGGGTGAACATCGGCGCGATCTTCGCGGTCTTCGTCGAGCTGCCGGTGATCGTGGTCGTGTCGGCGGTGCTGGCGTGGCGGACCTGGCGGCTGGCCCGCGTCCCCGAGGCGGGCGTCGACCGCCATCCCGCGCGGGCGCCGCTGTGGTCGCAGCTGCGGTTGTCGGTCTCCGGCGCTTTCGCGGCCTGGTGGCTGGTGGGCGACCTCAGCTCCGCGACGCCGCCTGGCACCCGGCTGGACCACCCGGTGCAGCCGCTGCCGATCGTGTCGATGAGCCCGGCGATCGACGTGCTGCTCGGCAGCGTGGCGCTGGCCCTGGCCTCGGCGACGCTGCTCGTCACCGCGACGACCCCGGCCCGAGGCCGCTGGCTGGGCCAGTTCCTCGGCGCGCTCGCGCTCGGCGCGGTGCTCGGCTTCTTCTGCCGCGTCCTCACCGCGGGCGGGATCGGCGCGAACACCGGCGCCGGGCTGGTCCTGCCGTACGGGCTGCCGCTGGTGGCCCTCGCCGCGCTGGCGCTGGGGTGGCGGACCACCCGCCTGCTACGCGTCTGAGCCGGTCCGGGCCACGGTCGTCCTGCGGTGCAGGGCCGCCCGGACCAGCGCGATCACGATCACCAGCGCGGTGGTGGCGCCCAGGATCGGGAAGACCGACGCGAACACCGACGCCGAGCGCAGGAAGGAGCCGCCGGACAACGCCGCCCCGCCCAGCACGGCGACCGCCACCAGCGGTGGCTGGACCGCCGCGGTGAACAGGGCGGTGCGGTCGGCGATCAGGACCGCGACCACGCAGCCTCCCGCGAGGGCGAACGGGAAGTAGGTGTCGCCGAGGGCGAGGCCCGCCGCGGCGACCGCGACTCCGGCCAGCGCGACCGCCCACCACGGCAGGCCCCGGCGGGGACGCTCAGTTGACACAGTGGACTCCGTTCGCGGTGATCGGCTGCTGCGGTGGTTCGGCCGCCCCGAGGCCCTGGCGCATCTGGACCGGCGGCGGCGGGGTGGCGCTGAGCAGGTCGTTGATGAACGCCTTGACCTGCTTCGGGTTGACCTCGACCGCGGTGCCGTCGGCCGGGGTGGCCAGGTCCGGGCGGATGGTCGGGATGGTGTGGAACTCGATGCGGCCACCGGTGAGGCCCTGCACCTGCTCGGCGAGGCTGAGCAGGTCCCAGTTCTGGTCGAGCACCACGGAGGTCTTGACCGCGTCGAGCAACCCGGCGACCTTGCCGGGGTCGGTCAGCGTACCCGCGGACAGCACCCGCCCGGCGAGCCCCGCCAGGAAAGCCTGCTGCCTGCGCACCCGGTCCAGGTCGCCCTTGGGCAGGCCGTGCCGCTGGCGCACGAACTTCAACGCGTCCGCGCCCTGGAGCACCTGCTCGCCCTGGGGGAAGTCCGCGCCGGAGTAGCTGTCCTTGACCGCCTTGTTCAGGCAGACCGGGACACCGCCGACGGCCTTGGTGATCTGGCTGAAGGCGTACATGTTGATCTCGGCGTAGTGGTCGACGCGCAGGCCGGTCAGGTTGGACACGGTCTCGATCAGGTTCCTGCGGCCCGCCGTCGCGCTGCCCTGGGCGTTCTTCGCCCTGGCGTATGCCGAGTTGAGCTTGTGCTTGCCGTAGCCGCCCGCGATGTCGACGTAGGAGTCCCTGGGCAGTGATACGGCGAAGGCCTTCTTCGTCGGGTCGGCGGGCACGTGCACCAGCATCATCGTGTCGGTGTTCTGCTGCCCGTCGGCCTCACCCGCCTGGAGCTCGTCGAGCACCTCCCTCGGCAGCGGCCGTCCCTGCGCGTCGGTGCGGCTGTCCACTCCGACCAGCAGGAACGTGGTCGCGGTCGCGGGCGCCTTGCCGGTGCTCTGCGTGGTGGCGGGGGCGGCGATCACGTCGTCCGTGGTCACCGCTACGGTGACGCTGCGGTACGCGGTCCAGCCCAGGGCGCTCACCCCGAGTGCCGCCGCCGACACCAGGGCGACGCCCGCCTTGCCCATCCCGGACAGCACGCGACGCCGCTTCCCGTGTCCCTGCTCCATCGTCGTCCCCTCGGATCGGTGTCGAGCCGCACAACGGCGGGCAGCGGACCTGACTCGCCTTCGACGGTATGGACGTTTTGCCACCGCCTTCCGTCGGTCGTGTAACAGTCACCCCGCGCCTACCCCTCGGCTGGGTAACAGCGCAGCTCCGAGGCGCGTTGTGGTGAGGCGGACCACTCCGGAGGGGTCAGAATGGCGGGGTGCGGACCGCGATGAGAGCGCTCGGCTGCGCGGCGCTTGCCCTGGCCGCGGTGGGCTGCGCCACCCAGGGCGGGGTGCGGGTGGAGGGCAAGGCCAGCGAGGCGGAGCGGCCGGTGACGACCACGGTCAGCGGCCAGCCGGTCACCGTGGACGCGGTCGCCCTGCTGCGCGGGGACGCCAAGGTCGGCGAGAAGATCAAACTCATGCTGACGACGTGTGAGAACGGCCGGTACCCGGTGGACACCCGCTACGTCGACGTGACCGGTGACGGCGCCGCCGAGGTCGTGGTCAACGTCGCGGACTGCCGCGGCGTCGCCTACGCCGGCTACGGGTACAACCGCGCGGGCTACGTCTACGAGCTGCGGCCGGGCCAGCCGCCCGCGCAGATCTTCGGGATCGAGGAGTCCGGGGTGCTGGTGCAGCCCGACCCCGGTTCCGGCGTGGTCCTGGTGCGCAGCCGCTACCGCGCGGGTGACCGCTCGTGCTGCCCGAGTGGTGAGGAGACGACCGTGTACGCGTGGACCGGGACGGGTTTCGCGAAGGCGGGCAGATGACCAGCGCCGACGTGCTTTTCTCCGCGGAGGCGCCATCGATCAGCGCCGACGTGCTCTTCACCGCGGAGGCGCCATCGACCAGCGCCGACGTGCTCTTCACCGCGGAGGCGCCATGAACGCCGTGCACGTGCTGCTGGTCGAGGACGACGACGTGATCCGCGAGACGACCCAGCTGACCCTGGAGCGCGACGGGTTCCGGGTGACCGTGGCCGCCGACGGGATCGCGGGCCTCGCGGCCTTCCGCACCGAGCGACCGGACGTGGCGCTGCTGGACATCATGCTGCCCGGCATCAACGGGGTGAGCTTGTGCAGGCAGATCCGCGACGAGGGCCCGACTCCGGTGATCATGCTCTCCGCGCGCGCCGACCCGGTGGACGTGGTGCTCGGCCTGGAGGCGGGCGCCGACGACTACGTGACCAAGCCCTTCGACAGCACGGTCCTGGTCGCCAGGATCAGGGCGGTGGTGCGCCGCATGGGCCGGGTCGCGCAGCCCTCGGCGAGGCCGCTGTCCTTCGGTGACCTGGAGATCGAGAAGGACGGCCTTGAGGTCCGGCGCGGCGGGCGGCGGCTGGAGCTGACCCCGACCGAGCTGCGGCTGCTGCTGTGCTTCGCCGAGTCCCCCGGCAACGTGCTGACCAGGGAGATCCTGCTGGAACAGGTGTGGGACTACCAGTGGGGTGGCGACTCCCGGGTGGTCGACGTGCACGTGCAGCGGCTGCGGGCGAAGATCGGCCAGGACCGGATCGAGACGGTCAGGGGCTTCGGCTACAAGCTCAAGAGCACCCCGTGAGGCTGTTCCCCACCACCCTGCGCTGGCGGTTGAGCGCGGTGATCGCCGTGGTCAGCGCCCTGGTCGCGATCGCGCTGAGCGTGCTGGTGCGCACGGAGTTCCTCAGCATGCAGCTGGAGGACGCGCGCGGGTTGCAGGACGAGCGGATCCAGCTGGTGCTGCGCGACTACGCCAGGACCGGGCAGGCGGTGCTGGGCAGCACCCTCGACTCCCCCGACGTGCCCGCGGAGCTGCTGCGGGCGGTGCGCGGCGGTCACCGCGCCACCTACCTGGAGCGCACTCCGCACGGAGCGGTGATCTGGGCGGCGGCGGAGATCGACGGCAAGGTGCTCTCGCTGCGCAGCTCCTACCAGGACCGGGACGCGGCGCTGGCGGACCTGGACGAGGTCCTGCTGATCAGTTCGGCAGCGGTGGTGGGCGTGGGCACGCTGCTGGGAGTGGTGCTCGGCGCGCGGCTGTCCCGCAGGCTGCGGCTGGCGGCGGTCGCCGCCCGGCACGTGGCCGACGGTGATCCGGGCACCCGGGTGCACGACGCGATCGGCGACCGGCCGAAGGACGAGACCAGCGACCTGGCCCGCGCGGTGGACGCGATGGCCGACGCGTTGCAGGAGCGGCTCGTCGCCGAGCGGCGGGTGACCGCCGACATCGCCCACGAGCTGCGGACCCCGGTGACGGGCCTGGTCACGGCGGCGGAGCTGCTGCCGCCGAGCCGTCCGGCGGAGCTGGTGCGGGACCGGGTGCGGGTGCTGCGCGGCCTGGTCGAGGACATCCTCGAAGTGGCTCGGCTGGACACCGCGACCGAGCGGGCGGAGCTGACCGAGCTGGTGCTGGGCGAGTTCGTCCGCCGCCGGGTCGCGGCGATCCTGCCGGAGGCCGAGGTGCGGGTGGCCGGCCAGGAGCCGGTGCGCACCGACCCGCGCAGGTTGGAGCGGGTGCTGGTGAACCTGCTGCTCAACGCCCGCAAGCACGGTGAACCGCCGGTGCTGGTGGAGGTCGACGGAGCGGTGCTGCGGGTGCGCGACCACGGTCCGGGCTTCTCGGCGGAGCTGCTGCGCGAGGGACCGAGCCGGTTCCGGACGGGCTCCAGCGACCGCGGTGGCGGTCACGGTCTCGGCTTGACGATCGCGGTGGCGCAGGCGCGGGTGCTCGGTGGGGAGCTGCGCTTCGCCAACGCCCCGGAGGACGACAACGGCGGCGGTGCGCTGGTCACCTTGGAGCTCCCGCGTTCCTGACGGTCAGTACACGTAGTCGCGGTGAGGCAGGCGGAGCCAGAGATCGGCCGGGCCGGTGACCGCGCGCGGGTCGGTGAGCTTCAGGCCCACGTAGGCGCAGCTGTAGGCGACGGCGTCCTCTGGGTAGAGGTAGGAGAACAGGACCTCCTTGGCCGAGTCGTCCTCCCACGCCTCGCCCGCTGGGGACAGTCCCCATCTCTCGGCGACGCCGTCGCGGGTGAGGCTGCCCTGGCTGCCGCTCTTGGGGTTCTCGTAGAGCCCGAAGCACACGGTGCCCTTCGACAGGCGTTCGACGACACCGGTTGCGGCCGGGGCGAAGCCCCAGGGCTGGGTCACGACGCAGCCGCCGGGCACCGTGGTCGCACCGATGATCATCAGGCTCTCGTCGAGGTCCATGGCGAAGTCCGCGGCGGCGTCCACCAGCGAGGCGTCCTCCAGTGGCAGGGCCTCCAGCCGCCTCGCGGCCTCGGCCGCGTCGATCCCGACGACGCACGCCAGGCCCGTGCCCTCGGTCCAGAGCTGGCCGAGAGCCTCGGTCAGCCGTGGTGCCTCCGCCGCGTCGGCGGCCTCCTCCGGTGACAGTCCGACGCCCTCCGGCGGCGTGCCGAACAACGACGGTTCCGGCCCGGCCAGGCTGAGCCGTCCCGGAGACCAGCTGGACATCATCGGCAGCCACGGGTCCGCACCCGCGTCGACCAGGGCTCGGGCGTTGTCGTGGTTGTTGGTGTGGACAGCGCGCCAGAGCGCGGTGCGGCCCTCGGACATGGCGTCGACGTCATCGACCCGCCGCGCCAGTTCGGCGACGACCTCGGGCGAACCGCACGCGGCCGCCGCGTGGAGCGGGTGTTCGTACACCACCTGTCCGGAGTTCGGGTCCGCGCCCGCGTCGAGCCTGGCGCGCACGAGGTCGAAGTCCTTCCACGAGGCCCAGCCCACTCCTGACCACCCGGCGTTCCGGTCGTCCACCGCGCTTCCCCTCCACCGTCCGAAGCGGGCGATCTTGCCCGGAGCGCGCGAGGGCGGCAAGACCGGCTCATCAACCAATCTGAGGTGGTCCTGCCGGTGCCGCACATCGGATGAGCCCAGGAGGACCAACGTCGGTGAACCGCGTTCGGACAGCTCGGGCGGCACCTCGATGATCCATTCGCGGGATCTTGCGCGCGAACCCGACAGAACTCACCGGAGTGGCGCGTATCCCTTCCGACGCCGAGCGACCGGGACCGTGGCGCTCGGCTGCTCACCGGTGCCCCGCAGGGGCACAAGCCAACCAGGACAAGGAAAATCATGAAGTCATTGCGCCTTCTGGTGACGGCCGGTCTTGCCGGCGCTCTCGCACTGGGCGGGACCGCCGCCCATGCGGCGACCGCACCCAAGGCCGACCCCATCACCTCGACCGTGGCCCAGCTCCTGGCCGCCTCACCGGTCGACCGGCTCTTCCTGGGGAGGTCGCACCAGGGCAACCTCTTCGAGGTCTCCAGCGGCGGCATGGCGACTTCCAAGGGAAGTTGCCCCACCGTGCGGCTCCTCGGCGCGCGCCTGGAGACCGAGCACAAGCTGCTGGACTCGAAGCTGCTCCCGGTCGCGTCGCGGGAGCGGGTGGAGCTGCCCGACCGTCCGGACACGCCGGAACAGCGGACGCTCAGGCTCCTGTCGGCCAGGTCGGGGGTCCACTTCGACCGCGTCTGGATTCCCGCGCAGATCGCTTTCCACGAGAAGGAGCTGGCACTCATCAACCAGGCGCTCCAGAGCGGGACGCGCGAGGTGCAGGACCTCGCGCGGGCGGCCCTGCCCACGGCCACGAAGCACCTGGAGCTGGCGAAGACCGCGCAGCGGGAGTGCACGGGGTGACCCGAGTCGCCTGACGAACGCACACCGGTGGGGACGAGGCGGCGCATCGCCTCGTCCCCACCGAGCCGACCAGCCCGGTTCGCTCGACCGTGTGGAGGACGCGGGGGTGAGTTCTTCGGGATCGGCCACCACGACGGGCAGCGGGGTCACACCGCGCTCCCGGCGGTGTTGCGCTCGGGCCGGAGTTGCAGGTCCAAGTCCGTGTAGAAGCGACCCGACGCGCAGGGCTCGCCGAGCAGGATGCGCCGTGCCGCCTCGCCGGTGAGCGCACCGCCCAGGGCCACTCCCGACGCCAGCTGCGGCCAGCTGCTCAACGTGCGGCCGATCTCGGCGAAGGACGCGGCGAGCTCCTGGCTGATCCGGGTCTCGTCGACCATGGCCAGGAGCAGGGCGACCTTCTCCTCGTAGCTCAGGTCGAGCAGGTCAACCGACTTCACGTCGCCGAGCCGACCGTGCAGCAGCGGCCGGTCCGGTTCGTGGTCGAACCGCTCGATGTCGAGCATGCCCCGGTCGTTGCAGTCCATCACCACCGGAACGCCCAGTTCCCGCGCGCGCTCCCGCGCCGCGATCTTGGCCCACGGCGTGTCGCACTCCTCGACCAGGAGGTCGATCGGCCCGTTGCCACCGGTGAAGAACTCCACGATCTCGTGCTCTGTCAGGCCCTCCCGGTAGATCTCGATGTCCAGGTACGGGTCGATCTCGAACATCTGGCGAGCGGAGATCACCGCCTTGTTCACTCCGAGGTGGTGCACGCCGGCGCGCAGCCGGTTGAGGTTCGACAGGCTGAAGTCGTCGAAGTCGGCGAGCTTGTACGCGCCGCCGATGCCCTCCAGCGCGAACGTGACGGCGGCGCTGTTGCCCACGGACAAGCCGATGATCCCGATGCGCTTGCCCAGCAGCCGGCGCTGCTCCGGGCGCTCGATCTTGCCGCGGTTGCGGTCGGTGCGCACCAGGCGGAACTCCTCGCGCGGCAACACGTGGACCAGCCGCTGCGACCACGGGTACCACGCCCAGGTGCCGTACTCCCACGCGGCGAGACCGGCCAACTGCTCCTGTTTCCCGCGCTGGATCTCGTCAGGGTCCACACAGGACGGATCACGGCTGCGGACCAGCTCGGTGAGCTGGTCGTCGATGGTGTCGTGGACCTCGCGCACCTCGCCGGAGGCCAGCAGGGCGCTCAACGCGCCCACATCGGAGGCGTGGCCGGGATCGAACAGCACCGGCCGCCACACGTCCCGATCGGCGCCCCGGTCGTTGAGCCCCACCGGCGCGGGCAGACCCGACGACGTCCTGGGCAGCAGTCGCGAAGGGCCCGCGGCCGCGATGGCCGGGAACTCCTCTCGAATCCGCGCGACCAGGTCGGTGCATTCCCCCGCACCGTCGGCGACACGCTGGACCATGACCACCACGTCCTCGGTGTACTGCTCCACGTACCCGCGAGTGTCGGGAACAGCGCGGAACCCGAACCGCTCGTGGAAGTGGTCCTGGCCGTCCTTGGTGCCCGACACCCCGATCATCGCCTTCGCACCGAGGTGGTGGGCCGCCGCGACCGCCAGCGCGTTCAGGTACAGGCCCAACCCCAGCTTGCGGGCCCGGTGTTCGACGACGAGCCTGCTGTGCTCGAACGCGTCCGCGACCGCGATGCCCGCTGACCGCAGCACCTGCTCGAACCGCTCCGAACCCAGGTAGACGCGGGAATGGAACAGATCGGTGCTCTCCGGCGTGCAGAGCCGGACGTATCCCAGCGGCGGCCCATCCGGTTCCCGGCGCGCGATGAAGTGCCACGCGCCGAGATCGAGGCCCTGGTCATCGTCGTCGCCGTAAGTGCCGTCCGGTCGCGCGAAACCCGGTCGGCGACCGTGGTCGAAAAGAATCCGCGCCCGTAACTCGCGCATCGCGTCGAGCAAAGCCGGGTCGCCCTCTCGGCCTGGAGGCACGTGAAACGCCGCGACGTGCCAGCGTCCGATATCCACCACGGATCACCCCTCCACAGGTACAGGCTTATGCCGGAAAGAAAAGCGCGATGGGCCGCGACAAACCGGTCATATGACGAGGAAGATCCGTACCTTGCGGCAATCACAAAGCGAACCGGACCGGGCCGAAGGGTAGCAGCGCATCCTCCGCGCTCCGAAAGAACCAAGAAACCGGGTGAGCTTTCACCCGAAAAGCCGAGGTCCGCGAGGAAATGTCGCGTTAAAGCTGTAAGAGTCGGCTAGCGAGTCTCCTCAGCGACCAGGGCTTCGGAGTACGTCGAGAGCCGGTCGGCGTTGACAGGGTCCACGGCTTAGTCGGCCACCCCGCCGAGGTCGCCGGTGGCACGGTCGACGAAGTGCCGGCCACCGGCGTGGCGTTGCAAGGCTGGTCGTGATCGCGCCGGGCCTGGGGGGAGCTGGCGGCGATCCCGTCGTTGGCCCAGCGGCGGGTGGCCTCCACGGCGAACAGCACGTTCGCGGTCTTGGACTGCCCCGGTTCAGGTGATCTCCAGTGAGTCACGAGCCGAAGCCGTCGGCCGCGCAGCCTCGACGACGGACCGCGGGTCTGCCGGTCGACTACCGGCAGACCCGCGAGTGTCGGTGGATCTCGGGTGATGACGCGATCGAAGATCCTAGCCAGGATGAGCGAAGTAGATCGTCTTTGTACAGAACGTGGACGTGTTTTCGAGATCCGTGATGCTGACGTAGATGGCGATGCGCAGACCGTTCACGGTGGCCGACGTGTTGAGCGGATGATCCCGGTCGAAGCGGATATCTTTGTCTTCGGTCTCATCATCGTCGTCGAATGCCACGAAAGCACGCCCCGCGCGCCCCCGAAGTCAACTCCGACGACTCGGACGAGCCACGCGTTCACGGGCTGCCCTGTTTTCGCATACGCCTGGATGCGCTCGCCGCAGTCAGCCGGCGGCTCCTGCGCCGGTGGCGTCATCGCCGAGATCAGTGGCCGCGGAGCGGCGTTGACCGCAGGCGAGGCCAGGGCAGCGACCAACGCCAAGAGTGACGTGGTGAGCATACTTTTGACTTTGAACATACTTCCCCCTCATGACTTGCGACGAGTAGGGTTCACCGCCGCGCGATCGGAAATTCCCCCCGAACCAGTCACCGGCGACGCTACGACGCGTCGGTGCGCTCATCCCGCCGTTTACTTCGCGCAGACACGATTGAGTGAAACTCTTGCGCTTTGCTCGCAGCACGCACGAGATGGTGCTGGCACTCATGCAGCACTTCGATCGCCCGCGTGACAACTTCCTCGTCGTCACCGTGCCGGACAACGCAATCTTCCGCGGGTATGCCCTCTTCTTTGGCGGCGATGAGCTTCGCCAGTTCATTACCGAGGAAGCAGTGCTTGACTAGCTCCCCGGCATAGGATCTGACAGCTCGAAGTGACGCTTGATCAGACTCGGCTGCTTCGAGCGCATCAATCAGGGCCTTGTAGACCGAACGAAGCTGGGAAGCACCCTCGCGCTCATCATTGTTCATGAGTTCTCATCTCCGCCCCGACTGGACGATACGGCATCGCATTCTCACTCATTGACAGGACCGTCAGTGTAGGGGCGACGAAAACGAGCTGCTCGCCGTCGTAATGGTCCGCCACGCTCCGGCAGGGAACACCTGGGCGGCCTTCGGTGGTACGTACTGCGCACCCGGCCGCCCAGATCGGCACATCGGTGGCGGTGACCGATGTGCGGACGCCGTCCAGGCGGCGAGGCTGTCTGCGTCCTCACCGATTGAGGACGGCAGTCGCCGAGGTCGTCCCTTCATTGTCCATTGTGCGAATGCCGAGCGGGAGTGTCCGGTCGGGGCACTCGAACAACGAACGCTCCACTTGCCCCCGACAAGGTGTCTTCCCAGGTGACGAATGCCAGCGCGAACACGCCGGTCGCTCCCCTGCCGCTCAGGTCTGGCCGCTCTCCGGGCCGGTAGCGCCAGCTCAGCGGGATGACGATCAACCGTTCGGGGGTGTCGGGGCGGAAACCTGGCATTAACAATCAGCTAACTCGCGGCGCCGCCCAGCTCAGACAGGATGTGGACCATGAACCGAGCTGTGCGTTCCCCTGTCACCACGAGCGCGCTGTTCGACGGCTACCTCAATCCGACGCGGCCGCACGCGGGTGCCTACGACGAGATGTTCGCCGCCGACTTCGGCATCCGTCCCGCGTACCGCACGCTCTACGAGTCGATCGCGCCGACGGAGATCGCAGATCTCGGCGCGCGGTCCGACGCGCTGGGGCGGGCGTTCGTGGACCAGGGCATCACGTTCTCCCTGTCCGGTCAGGAGCGGCCGTTCCCGCTGGACCTGATCCCCCGCGTGATCACCGCTTCGGAGTGGTCGAAGCTCGAACGCGGCATCGTGCAACGGGTTCGTGCGCTGGAGGCGTTCCTCGCCGACATCTACGGCGACGCGCAGATCCTGCGGGACGGGGTGCTGCCGCGCCGGTTGATCGCCTCGTGCGAGCACTTCCACCGCGAGGCGTTCGGGATCTCCCCGCCGAACGGGGTGCGGCTGCACGTCTCGGGCATCGACCTCGTCCGCGACGAGCAGGGCACGTTCCGGGTGCTGGAGGACAACGTTCGCTGCCCGTCGGGGGTGTCGTACGTGATGGAGAACCGGCGCACGATGGCGCGGGTGTTCCCGGACCTCTTCGCGCGCCACCGGGTTCGCCCCGTCTCGGACTACGCGGTGCACCTGCTGAGAGCCCTGCGCGCGTCGGCGGCTCCCAACGCGGCCGATCCGACCGTCGTGGTGCTCACGCCGGGGGTGCACAACTCCGCGTACTTCGAGCACTCGCTCCTGGCCAGGCAGATGGGCGTCGAGCTCGTCGAGGGGCGGGACCTGTTCTGCCGCGACAACGTCGTCTACCTGCGCACCACCGAGGGCGAGCGGCAGATCGACGTGATCTACCGGCGGTTGGACGACGACTTCCTCGACCCGGTGCACTTCCGGCCTGACTCCGTGCTCGGCGTCGCCGGGCTGATCAACGCCGCGCGCTCGGGCAACGTGGTGATCGCCAACGCGGTGGGCAACGGCGTCGCGGACGACAAGCTCGTCTACACCTACGTGCCGGAGATCGTGCAGTACTACCTCAACGAGAAACCGTTGCTGCCCAACGTCGACACCTACAGGTGCTGGCTGGCCGACGAACGCGCGCACGTGCTCGACCACCTCGACGAGCTGGTGACCAAACCGGTCGAGGGTTCCGGCGGCTACGGGATCGTCTTCGGCCCCAACGCTTCCCGCTCCGAGCTGGCCGCGATGCGCAGGCGCATCCGCGAGAACCCGCGCGGCTGGATCGCCCAACCCGTGGTGCAACTGTCCACTGTGCCCACCAAGGTCGGCGAGCGCCTCGCGCCGCGGCACGTGGACCTGCGGCCGTTCGCGGTCAACGACGGCGAGAGCGTCTTCGTGCTGCCCGGCGGTCTCACGCGGGTGGCGCTGCCCGAGGGCAGCCTCGTCGTGAACTCCTCGCAGGGCGGCGGCTCGAAGGACACCTGGGTGCTGGCGTCGCGGTCCTCGACCGCCGAGCGCGAGCTGGGTGACCCCGGCCTGGTCAGCTCGGCGGCGGTGGACGGGCGCGCCGCCGAACAGGGCCCGGAACTGACCGTCTCGCAACAACAACAGCAGCAACAGTGATGGGGAGAGGAGGACGCCGTGCTGGCCCGCAACGCGGAATCGCTGTACTGGATCGGCCGCTACGTCGAACGCGCCGATGACACCGCCCGCATCCTCGACGTCTCGGTGCACCAGTTGCTGGAGGACGCCACCGTCGACCCGGACGCGACGAGCAGGCAGCTGCTCGGCGTCCTGGGCATCACCCCGCCGGAGAACCTGGCGCTGGACGCGTGGTCGCTGACCGAGCTCGTCGCCTACTCCCCCGAGCAGATCGGGTCGATCACCGCGTCGCTGACCAGCGCGCGGGAGAACACCCGGGGCGCGCGCGAGGTGGTCTCCACCGAGATGTGGGAGTGCCTCAACGCAACCTGGAACGCGATCGGCGAGCGTCAGCGCTACTCGCGGCGGGTCGGGCCGCACGCGTTCTTCTCCTTCATCGAGGAGCGGGCGGCGATGTTCGCGGGGCTGGCCGACTCCACGATGAGCCGCGACGACGGCTGGCGGTTCCTGGTCCTGGGGCGCTCGGTCGAGCGGGTGGACATGGTGGTGCGGCTGTTGCTGTCTCGGGTCGGCGACAAGCTGTCCTCGCCGGGGTGGGTGACGGTGTTGCGCTCTGCCGGGGCGCAGGACACGTACCTGCGGACCTACCGAGGCGCGATCGACGCGGGCCGGGTGGTGCAGTTCCTGCTGCTGGACCGGCTCTTCCCGCGGTCGGTGTTCCACGCGTTGCGGCAGGCCGAGGCGTGCCTCGAACAGCTGGACCAGCGGCCGAGCGTGCGGATCGGGGCGAAGGCCGAGGCGCTGCGGCTGCTCGGGCGGGCGCGCAGCGACCTGGAGTTCCTGCGGCCGACCGACCTGCTGGAGGACCTGCCGAGCCGGTTGGGCGCGTTGCAGGACATGATCCACGAGGTCGGCGAGGCGGTGTCGTTGCAGTACTTCCACTCCGCGCCGTGGGTGGCGTGGAACAACACCGAGACCGACCTGGAGGTGGGGTCGTGAGCTGGCGGGTCAGGATCGTGCACAGCACCGGCTACCGCTACTCCTCGCCAGTGGTGCAGTCCTTCAACGAGGTGCGGATGACCCCGCGCGGTGACCGGCGGCAGGAGGTGGTGGTCAACCGCGTGGAGACCACTCCGGCGACGCGCGCCTACCGCTACACCGACTACTGGCGCAACGCGGTGACCTCCTTCGACCTGCACGCCCCGCACACGGAGCTGAAGATCATCGGCTCCTCGGTGGTGGAGACGGCGTCGGCGAGCGAGCCGGTCACCACCGCGACGTGGGGCCGGCTGCGCGCCGAGGACGTGGTGGACCGCTACACCGAGTTCCTGGAGCCGACCCGAACGGTGCCGAGGAACCGTGAGCTCGCGGCGGTCGGGCGGGAGCTCAAGCGCCGGGTGGGCCCGGCCGAGGCGGTGCTCGGCGTGGCGAACTGGGTGCACGAGCACCTGACCTACCAGCAGGGGCGCACCAGTGTGCACAGCTCCGCGGTGGACGCCTGGCAGGCGAAGGAGGGCGTGTGCCAGGACTACGCGCACCTGAGCCTGTTGCTGCTGCGCTCGATGGGGATTCCGGCGCGCTACGTCTCCGGGTACCTGCACACCAACCCCGACGGCGAGGTCCGCGAGACGGTCAAGGGCGAGAGCCACGCGTGGATCGAGGCGTGGACCGGGGGCTGGTGGGGCTACGACCCGACCAACGCGATCCCGGTGGGACAGCGCCACATCTGGGTGGCGCTCGGCCGGGACTACTCCGACGTCGCGCCGGTGAAGGGCATTTTCTCGGGTGGTGCGGCGTCGGCGCTGGAGGTGGATGTGGAGATCACCCGTCTGGCGTGACTACGGTGAGATCGGCTCATCGACGAGAAGGCGGGTGGCGTGTGAGTTCGGTTCTGGACGCGGAGGAGGTGCGCGGCCGGGTCCGGGACCTGCTCGCCGCGCACGATCCGCTGGACACGGAGCGCGTGGCGTTCCTGCGCGCCCGCTTCGACGCGGGCCTGGCGTGGGTGCACTTCCCGGCAGGGCTCGGCGGGCTGGACGCGCCGAGGTCGCTCCAGCCGGTCGTCGACGCGGAGCTGGCCGCGGCCGGGGCGCCGGACAACGACCCGAGGCGCATCGGCATCGGCCTTGGCATGGCCGCGCCGACCGTGCTGGCCTACGGCACCGACGAGCAGAAGCGGCGCTTCCTCCGTCCTTTGTGGACTGGTGAGGAGGTGTGGTGCCAGCTCTTCAGCGAGCCGGGAGCGGGCTCGGACCTGGCCGCGCTGGGCACGCGCGCGGTGCGCGACGGCGACGACTGGGTGGTGACCGGCCAGAAGGTGTGGACCTCCAGCGCGCACACCGCCCGCTGGGCCATCCTGATCGCCCGCACCGACCCGGACGTGCCCAAGCACAAGGGCATCACCTACTTCGTCTGCGACATGACCGCGCCCGGGGTCGAGGTGCGGCCGCTGCGCCAGATCACCGGTGAGGCGGAGTTCAACGAGGTGTTCCTGACCGAGGTCCGCATCCCGGACGCGCACCGGCTCGGCCCGGTCGGCGCGGGCTGGCAGGTCGCGCGGACCACGCTGATGAACGAGCGGGTGGCGATCGGCGGCACCTCCGTCCCGCGTGAGGGCGGCATGATCGGCATCGTCGCCGACACCTGGCGCGAGCGCCCCGAGCTGCGCACCCCGGAGCTGCACTCGCGGCTGGTGAAGCTGTGGGCGCGGGCCGAGGCGCTGCGGCTGGCCGGGGTCCGGCTGCGGCAGCAGCTCGCGGCGGGCGACCCGGGTCCGGAGGGTTCGGGGATGAAGCTGGCCTTCGCCAGGCTCGCCCAGGACCTCAGCGGCTTCGAGGTGGAGCTGCTGCGCGAGGAGGGGCTGCGCTACGACGACTGGACGTTGCGCCGCCCGGAGAAGGTGGACTTCAACGGCCGTGGCGCCGGGTACCGGTACCTGCGCGCGAAGGGCAACTCGATCGAGGGCGGCACCTCGGAGATCCTGCGCAACATCATCGCCGAACGCGTGCTCGGGCTGCCGACCGAGCCGAGGACCGACTCCGAGCGCGCATGGAAGGACCTGCCCCGATGAGCAACCCCGACCTGCTCTACTCCGAGGTGGAACAGGACCTGCGCGCCAGCGTCCGCGCGGTGCTGACCGACCACTGCCCGCCCTCGGCGGTGCTGGCCCGCCTGGAGTCCGACGAGCCCTGCGACCTGGGCGTGTGGCGGACGCTGGCCGCCGAGCTGGGCGTTGCGGGCCTGCACGTGCCCGAGGACCGGGGCGGCCACGGCGCGTCGGTGCGGGAGACGGCTGTGGTGCTGGAGGAGCTGGGCCGGTCCGTGGCACCGGTGCCGTTCCTGGGCAGCACGGTGCTGGCGACCACCGCGTTGCTGGCCTGCGACTCCGACCTGGTCGGCGACCTGGCGGCGGGTACCACAACAGCGGCGCTCGCGATCCCGTTGACCACCGCGCCCGGTTCCGCTTGTCCCACAACGGTCTCCGTCGGCGAGGACGGCCTGCTCAGCGGGCGCGTGACCTCGGTTGTCGACGCGCGGGCCGCGGAGTTCTTCGTGGTTCCTGCCACCGGTCCGGCGTTGTACGCGGTGCGCGCGGACGCGCCGGGCGTCACGGTGGCTGAGGTGGTCTCCCTGGACATGACGCGCCGCATCGCCGACGTGTCTTTGGCATCCACCCCAGGTGTTCTGCTCGCTTCGGGTGATCGCGCCGAGGCCGCCGTGCGCGAGGCGGTGCGGGTGGGCGCGGGGCTGCTGGCGTCCGAGCAGGTCGGCATCGCGGAGTGGTGCCTGGAGGAGACGGTCCGCTACGTCAAGGAGCGCCACCAGTTCGGCCGCCCGGTCGGCTCGTTCCAGGCGGTCAAGCACCGGCTGGCCGACCTGTGGCTGGAGCTGGTGTGCGCGCGGGCGACCGCTCGCTACGCCGCCGACGCGCTGGCCTGCGGGTCACCGGACGCCGACGTGGCGGTCGCGCTGGCCCAGTCGGAATGCGCGGAGCTGGCGGTGCGCGCGGCGGAGGAGGCGATCCAGCTGCACGGCGGGATCGGCATGACCTGGGAGCACCCCGCGCACCTCGCGCTCAAGCGGGCCAAGATCGACCAGCTCGCCTTCGGAACGGGTGGCGAACACCGGATGACACTGGGCCACATGGTCCATCTTCCGATGGACATACCGTCGCTGGCGCAAACGTGAGCCGTGGTTCAATGCGCGTCATGACCTCCAGGACCCTCCCCGAGGAACTGTTCCTGCTCGCCGTCGACGACGAGGACGGCAAGCTGCACTCGGGAGACGCAGTCGTGCTCGGACTGGGCGGCGCCGAGCTCACCGAGCTGGCCCTCGCGGACCGCATTGCCTTTGAAGACAAGAAGATCGTGGTCACCGACGCCAAGCCCGTCGGCGACGCGGCGCTGGACTCGGCCCTGGCCGGCCTGGTGGAGAAGGGCGAGCCCGTCAAGCCCTCCTCGTGGCTGAACAAGGCCAAGAAGCACACCCGCGACACCTACGCGGACCGCCTCGCCAACGCCGGTGTGATCGAGGAGGCGAGCAAGAAGGTGCTCGGCCTCATCCCGGTGCACCGCTTCCCCATCAAGGACGCGGCCGCGAAGTCGGAGGTCAAGGCGCGCCTGGACAAGGTCGTCCTCGGCGGCGCCGACGGCGACGACCGCACGGCGGCGCTGGGCGCGCTGGTGCACGCCTGCGGCCTGAGCCGTCGCCTCTACCCGGGCGGCGAGGGCTCCGGCGCCCGCGCCCGCCTCAAGGAGCTGGCCTCCGAGGACATCGCGGCCAAGGGCGTCTCCCAGGCCCTCGCGGCGATCAACGCGGCGGTCACGGCCACGGTCGTGGCCGCGGTCGTCTCCAGCCAGGCCGCCAGCGGCCAGTAACACCCGCACGCCCCCGGCGCCCCGGCTGCCTCCGGCAGCCGGGGCGCCGTCGCGCTTTTTCGGCCATTCGCGGGCTTATGGACCTCTTCGCGCGCTGCGAAGCGTCCATAAGCCCGCGAATGGCCTTTGGCGTCTGCCTAGGAGGCGTGGGCTAGGGGTGGCCGCAGCAGACTTGCTGGGCCCATTCGGGGGTGTGCCACCACTGGGTGGAGTGTGCGTGCGTGGTGGGGGCCAGGCGGACTGTGGCGGCGGGGGCCATGCGGGAGGCCGCCGGGGTGAAGGGCTTCATCAGCTCCTCCACCGTGCGCAGGACTCCCCCGACCATGACCTGCCGGACCGCCGCGGCCGCCTTGATGTCGGCGAGCGGGTCGCCGTCCACAAAGGACAGGTCGGCCATGGCGCCCCTGGCGACGACGCCGAGCTTGTCGGCGTGGCCCAGCCAGCGGGCGGTGTTGGCCGTCGCGGTGGTCAGCGCCTCGTGCGGGGTGAAGCCGTACTTCACCATCGCGCGGAGGTTGGTGTGCAAGGAGATCGCCGGGTTGTCCAGTGGCGCGTCGGTGCCCGCGATGACCAGTCCGCCGCCGCGGTGGATGCGCAGCACCATGTCCACATTGGACTTCAGGATCGCCATCATCGCCTCGGCGGCCGGGAGCTTGGCGTCGTCGGCCTTCTTCACCAGCCGCTCGTACTCCCATGACGGGTAGAGCGCCTTGGTGCGCCGGTCCTCCACCAGTGACCGGTCCTCGCCGTAGAGCGCCGCGGAGTTGAACAGCGTCGGCGTGATCGACATGCCGGAGCGGATGAACAGGGTGACCGCGTCGGCGTAGGCACGCCCGAGGCGGGAGACGGTGTGCGAGTAGCCGAGGCGGTTGGTCGCCCCGGTGTGCTCCATGCCGTCCATGCCGATGTGCTCGGCCGGATAGAGGTAGTGCGAGGACAGCGGCATCCCGGCTCGGTGCGCGGCGTCGATGACCCGCTTCTGGTACTCCACCGGCAGGCGCACGTAGGTCTTGATCATATCGTAGTGCAGCTCCCGCGCGCGCTCCAGCTCCAGGTCCAGCTGCGCGAGCGACCGCGTCGGCCGCATGAAGTTGTAGTAGACGCGGGAGCCGTCGATGGCCTCGCCGGTGGCGAAGAACCTCGGCCCGACCTGGGCGCCCGCGTCGAGTGCCTCGCGGGTCTCGGCCATCTGGTAGACGGGGTCGCCCGGCGAGCGGGTGCTGGTGATGCCGTAGGCCAGCCACGTCCGCCCCTGCCGGTCGCCCCATTGCCGCCCGCGCAGGTGCCAGTGGTTGTGCGAGTCGATCAGTCCGGGCATGACGGTCAGCTTCGACGCGTCCACTGTGGCCCGTCCGGGGCGCGCGGGCTGGACGCCCTCGATGCGGTTGCCGTCCACGACGATGTCGACGTTGCGGCGCAGCTGCCGGGCCCGGCCGTCCCACAGGGCGCCCGCGCGGATGACCGCCTTCTCGTTGACCTCGTAGCGCTTCCACGACAGGTCGACCGGGATCGTCAACGCCCGGCCGCCGTTGATCGACTGGCTGCGCAGGCGGCCGTTGTTCAGGTACAGCAAGGTGTCCGAGCCGATCCACGCCAGCGAGTCGGTGACCTCGCGGGTGACCTGGCGTGGTTTTCCGGTGAACTTGCCGCGCGCGTCAACCGGGACGACCCACGCGGTGGACTCCACGACGAACGCCAGGTGCTTGCCGTCCGGGGACCACACCGGTCCGTCGTCGCCGCGCGCGGCGATGGAGGCGAAGGGCATCGGCTCGGTGTAGGTCAGCGAGCCGCTGGCGAGATCGACTGTGAGGATCTGGCTGGTGCCCTCGCGGAAGCGCTTGGAGAACGGCTTCACCGCGGCGAGCGCGATCGTGTTGCCGTCCGGGGACCAGGTGATCCGGCCGGGCATGAACAGCGTCGGCGTGACCTGCTTCGGGGTGCCTCCGGCCGTGTCGACGATCCACGCGGCACCGTCGTGGTCCTGGTAGGCGATGCGCTTGCCGTCCGGGGAGAAGCGCGGCGTGAGCTGCGCACCGGACAGGCCGGTGAGGCGGCGCTCCTTGCCGGAGTCGAGGTCGCGGACCCACAGGTCGGCGTCACCGGCACGGTCGGAGACGTAGACCAGGGACTTGCCGTCGGGGGCGAAGTCGGGGTCGGAGTTGAAGTAGCCGTCGGCCACCAGCCGCTTCGGCCGCTTGTCGCCGATGGTCAGCAGCCACAACGCGTTCAGCGCGCGGAAGGCGACCTGCTTGCCGTCCGCGGAGACGACGGGCGAGGCGATTCCCTGCACGGCGTGGGTGCGGCGGTCGGTCAGGTCGCGGACCGTCTGGCGGTAGTTGCGGCGCGCGGTCACCGGGACGGCCGCCGTGAAGGCGATGTCGGCCGCCGCCCCACCGATCGTGCGGCGGCGCAGGTGACCGTCGGCGGTGTAGAGCAACTCCTTGGCGGAGAGCCAGGTGGCGGCGAACCCGAAGACGTCCTCGCCGGAGGTGATCGCCTTGTCCCCCACCACCAGTTCGGCGACCGCTCCGGTGAGCCGCGTGTACGACAGGGTCTTGCCGTCCGGCGCGAACGCCGGGCCGTAGAGCTTCGCGCCGCCGGTGGCGGTGACCGCTCTGGTGACCTTGCCGGAGGCGACGTCCAGCACGTCGATCGCGGCATCGTCCACTGTGTACGCCACGCGGGCGCCGTCCGGGGACCACGCGGGCGCGGCTTCCTCGGCTGCGGTGTCGGTGAGCTGGGTGATCTTGGAGCTGGCCACGTCGAACAGGAAAACGCCGTAGCTGCCGGTGTTCCCCCGGTCGGAGGTGAACACGATCGACCGGCCGTCCGGGGAGAACCGGGGTTCGCGGTGGTCGTTGGGGCCCTTGGTCAACTGGGTCAGCCCGGAGCCGTCCGGCCGGACTGTCCACAAGTGGTAGTTACCGTCCCGATAGGACTGGAACACCACGCGCGAGCCGTCCGGGGCGACGTGCGGCAGGCTCGCGTCGCCGAGGTCATCGGTCAGCCGCCGCGCCGCGCCACCACCGGAGGAGACCGTCCAGATCGCGGTGACCAGGTCGAAGGCGATCAGCTTGCCGTCGGCGGAGGCCGATGCGCTGATGTTGGTTCCCTCGGTGAGCTCGACCCGCGGCGCGCCGTGGCCCTCGGCGCTGTCCACCTCAGCGGGGGCCGCGGAGGCCGCCGCAGCGGTGGTGCTCGACAGCGCCGCCGCTGCCGCCACGACCCCGCTGCTGCGCAACAGGTCACGGCGGGACAGGTCGAAGCTCATGGTGCCTCCCGGGAATGACTGGCGTGGTCCGGTTGTGCCGCGCCAGCTTTACACGAGCCCCGGGACGACACATCGCCGCGCCGGTGCGCGCCCATTCGGCGCACTCCGGCGCGGCGAACGGCTCACCTGCTGGTGCCGAAGTTCTGCGTCCAGTACGTCGTGTACCGGGTGCCGGTCTTGGACGTGTAGCCGACGCCCAGCTCCCGCAGCTCGCAGTTGAGGATGTTGCGGCGGTGCCCGGGGCTGTTCATCCAGCCGCGCACGACCTCCTCGGGACCGCGGTAGCCGGCGGCGATGTTCTCCGCCCACATGCGGCTCTGGTACCCGGCGCGGGCGATGCGGTCACCCGGGCCGCTGCCGTCCTTGCCGGTGTGGCTGAAGTAGTTCTGCGCGGCCATGTCGTCGCTGTGGCCCTGCGCCGACGCGGTCAGCCGCGGGTTGGCCGTCAGCGCCGGGCAGCCGGCCGCGGCGCGGTGGCCGTTGGTGAGGTCGAGGATCTGCTGCGCCTCGCCGCCGGGATCGGCCTGCGCGAGGCCGGGGGCGAGCGCGGTGGCGAGCAGGGCGCCGAGAACCAGCGCGGCAGAGCGGGAACGAAGGGTCATTCACATGCCTTCCGCCATATGGAGCACTCAGGGGCGCCCATGATCCCGTTCACCCTTTAGTGTCACCACCCCCGAACGGACTAGGCCATTCGCGGGCTTATGGACGCTTCGCGACGCGCGAACAGGTCCATAAGCCCGCGAATGGCGGCAGGTCAGCCCGCGTAGACGTCCTCGACGTAGCGGTCCGTTGCAATGAGGGAGTCCAGCCAGAGAGCGGCCTTGGCCTCGTCCGCACCCGTCCGATTGCGGTAGAGCGATAGAAAACTCTGCCGCACCGCCGGGCTCATCCTTCGGCCGTCGCCGCAGACATAGACGTGGGCGCCCGCCTCCAGCAACGACCACACCTCCTCGCCTTCGGCGGCGATGCGGTGCTGGACGAACTCCCAGCCGTTCTCCGGCGCCTTCCAGAAGGTCGGCCGCATCCGGACCGCGCCCGCGGCCTCGGCGGCCTCGAACTCCGCGCGGTGCAGGTAGTCCACGTCGGGGTGGTCGCAGCCGAAGTAGCACAGCGCCGGGCTGGTCACGCCCTTGGCGACGCGGTCGGCGACCGCGCCGCGGAACGGGGCGAGGCCGGTGCCCGCGCTCACCAGGATCACCGGGACGCCGGTGTCGGCGGGCAGCCGGAACGCCTCCCGGCACGGCGAGACCCTGGCGCGGACGGTGTCACCGGGACGCAGGCCGGTGACGTGGTGCGAGCCGACCCCGACGAAGGTGCCGTCGCCGTGCCGGTGCGGCGCGGCCAGCGGCGCGACCATCAGGTCGACCTCGCCCCGCGCGGTCAGCGGCGACGAGGAGATCGAGTAGTGCCGGGGCCGCATCGCCGGGACGCACTCCAGGAAGACCTCCAGCGGCAGCGTGCCAGCGGACTGGGTGGCCATGATCTCCAGCAGGCTCGGCCCCCCGAAGTCCTCGCGCTCGGCCATGGCCAGCAGCGCGGCGCGCTCCGGCGGGCACGGGTTGTGCTCGGCGAGCACCCGCACCTGGTCGCGGGTCGCGGGGTCCTGGAGCTCGACGAAGTGGGTCAGCAGCTGGCGCACGGTCACCGGCCGGTCCACCGGCAGCGGGGTGCGGCCGGAGAAGGCGATCAGCTCGTCGAGGTCCAGGCGCAGCAGCCGGGCGGCGCGCTCGACCAGCTCGGGCCGGTTGTCCGGCAGCACGGTGAGGTGGTCGGCGGTGCGGTAGGTGACGCCCTCGGGCAGCGCGATCCGCAGGTGCCGCTTGGACCGGCCGAGCGGGTGGTCGACGTCCACCAGCTCCTCGTTGGACAGCACGGTCATCGGCCGCAGCTCGTGCCGCGCTTCCAGCGCCGAGGTCACACCTCCCGCCAGCCGCGTGACCGTCCACGAAGGACTGTCCTGAGTGGACGGAGCAACCGCGTCGGGGTCACCGTAGGACTCCAGCAGCGCCCGCCACATCCGCGCGCTCCAGCTCGACACGTCGCCGTCGAGGTCCCCGGAGGCGTCGGCCTCGCCACGGTCGAGCAGCCGCCTCGCCCCCGCGGCGGCGAGACCCTCGTCGATCAGGGTGGGCATCCGCTGGTAGGTCGCGGCCCAGTTGCGGTCGCCGACGCCGAGCACCGCGTAGCTCACCCCGGTGGCGTCCACGTCGGGCAGCGCGGCGGTGAACTCGGCGGCGTCGTCGGTGGGGCGGCCGTTGTAGGAGGCGGCGACGACCACCACCGGCCCGTCGGTGGGCAGGCCACCGGCGTAGGCGTCCAGCGGGGCGACGGTGGTCTCGAACCCGTAGCCCTTGCCGTCCTCGGCGATGCGGCGGGCGAACTCGCGGCAGGTGCCCAGGTTGGAGCCGTGCAGCACGCGCAGCGTCGTCCCGGTCCTCGCCCGCCCGGCGACCCCACCCTCCTCCGTCCGCATGGCGACGACGGTGGCCTGGTGGCGGTCCTCGGTGGTGCGGCGGGCCAGCTTCAGGGTGAAGCCGGTGGGCTTGACGGTCAGCGTCTCCTTGATCTTCAGCTGGTAGTCGGCGTGGTCGAGCAGCCGGTAGCGGTGGATGAGCAGCCCCAGCAGCAGGGTGGCCTCGTGCAGCGCGAACTGCCGCCCGATGCAGGCGCGCTCACCGGTGCCGAAGGGCTTGAACGCGTGCACCGGGCGCGCCTTCTCGCGTTCGGGGGTGAACCGGTCGGGGTCGAAGGCCTCGACGTTGTCCCCCCACACCGGGTCGCGGTGCAGCGCGGGCGCGAGCACCAGCAGCCACTGCCCCTTCCGGACCGGGTACCCGCCGCCGATCACCGTGTCCACGGTGGCCTCGCGGGCGAACGCGGCCGCGGTCGGCCACAACCGCAGGGTCTCGTTGAGGATCTGCCGGACGTAGCGGAGCTTGCCGACGTCCTCGAAGCTCGGGTCGGGGTCGGCGACGTCGCCCCACATCGCGTCGACCTCGGCCTGCGCGCGGGCCAGCACCGCGGGGTTCTTCACCAGGTAGTGCAGCGCGAAGGACAGCGCGCCGGAGGTCGTCTCGTGCCCGGCGATCAGGAAGGTGATCACCTGGTTGCGGATGTTGACCTCGTCCAGCGTGGTGCCGTCGTCGGGGTGGGTGGCCTCCAGCATCAGCCCCAGCAGGTCGGAGGTGCCGTGCTCGCCGCTGGCCTTCCGCGCGGCGATCACCTCGTCGACGATCCCGTTCATCAGCGCGGCGTCGGCGGCGAAACGCTCGTCGTCGCGGCGGTGCAGCGGCGCGGTCCACGGCAGCTCGCGGGTCTTGGCCTGCACGTAGGCCAGGCTGCGGGAGAGCGCGCTGATGAACGGGTGCTCGGAGTCGCGGTCGAAGGAGCCGAAGTCGTAGCCGAACCCGGCCATGCCAATGGTGTCCATGGTCAGCTTCGTCATGTCCTCGGCCACCCCGACGGGCTCGCCGCCGACGTGGGCGTCCCAGTGCGCGATCAGCGTCCTGGCGACCTTGAGCATCGTCGGGTGGTAGGTGCGCATCGAGCTCATCGCGAACGCGGGCAGCAGGATGTCGTGGGCCTTCTGCCAGTTCGGCTCGTGGTTGTAGGCGGTGAACAGCCCGTCCCCCGCGATGCCCCGGATCATGGCCAGCCCCGGCGCGACGTGCTTGGCGAAGCGGGACTCGTCGGAGACCTCGGCGACCAGGTCGGCGCCGCAGACGAAGACCACGTCGCGGTCGAGGAAGCGGCGGGTGAAGATCGGGCCCAGCTCGCGGGCGTTGGCCATCGCGGTCTGCAACGGCCGCTGCCGCACGTTGCCGCCGAGCAGGTCGCCCAGCAGCGGGAGCCGGTGCGGCGGGTGCGGGAGCCGGCTGACGTCCATCGAAGAACCGCTGGCGGGTTCGAGCTTCGGCATCGCGATCGTCCCCTTGGTGTGTCCGTGCCTGTGTCTGTGATCAACACTCGCAGCGCGGGGGCCACGGGGACGCCGATCGTGCTACAGAATCCTGTAGTGCCTTCCGACCGATCCGGGCTTGACATCGACGGCCTGCTGGACCTGCTGGTCTCCACCGACGTGATCGCGGCCTTCCGCGACCGCGACGGCCGCTTCGTGTGGGCCTCCCCCGCCTACCACCGGATGGCGGGCGCGGACGTGACCGGCTCCCGCGTCGCCGACTGGGCCGACGCGGCCACCGCCGAGCGGGTGCGCGCCGAGGACGAGGCGATCTGGTCCAGTGGCCGCGCGGTGCGCTGGTCGCCGGAGGACCCGGGCTGTTTCACCAGGCCCGGCGGCGACCGGGTGTGGCTGGCCGGGCGCAAGGCCCTGGTCGGCGGCCCGCTGCTGGCCATGATCGCGGTGGACACCAGCGCGTGGCTGGCCGACCGGCGGGACCTCACCGCCGCCCGCACCCGCCTCGGCCGGTTCCTGGCGCACGCGCCGGTGCTGGCCACGATCACCGACGCCGACGACCGCTACGTGTGGCTGGGCGAGACCGGGCAGCGGCTGTTCGGGCTGGCGCTGCCGGAGGTGCTCGGCCGCACGGTGGCGGAGGTCCTGCCGCCGGAGGTGGCCGCGCAGGTGCTGGAGCAGAACGCGGCGGTGCTGGGCTCGGGCCGCTCGCGCCAGGTCCGGCTCAGCGCCGACGGGGTCGAGTGGTCCGGCCACCGCTTCCCGCTGCCCCAGCCGGACGGCGGGACCCACGTCGGCTCGATCCTGCTCGACGTCACCGAGCAGGAGGCGGACCGGCGCAGGGCGGCCATGTGGCGCAACAGGTTCCTCGCGCTGCTGGACCGCTCCCCCGTCCCGACCTGCGTCGCGACCAAGCACGGCCGGATCACCATCGCGAACCCCGCCATGGCCGCGGCGCTCGGCCGACGCCCGCGCGACCTCGTCGACGCGGAGCTGGAGGTGCTGTTCACCACGGCCGACACCGCCACCCACAGGCGCCTGATGCACGAGCTGAGCACGGGACGGCTGGCGCGGCGCGTGCTCGCGGTGCGCTGGGGTGAGCACACCGGTGCGTTGACGGTGCAGGCGGTGCCGGACGACGACGGGCTCGTTCTGCTGGCGACGCTGGCCGTGGCTCCGGAGCCGGCTCCGGAGCCACCGGCGTTGTCGGACCGGGAGACCGACGTGCTGACGCGGCTCGCGGCCGGGGACAGCACGGCGACGATCGCGCGATCACTGGGATTGACCGCGGAAGGGGTGACCTACCACGTCACCCGCCTGACGAAGCGCTTCGAGGTCCCCAACCGCACCGCGCTCGTGGCCCGTGCCTACACCCTCGGCCTGCTGGCCACGACCGCATGGCCACCGCGGCCGTCCTGACCGCGGCGGCTGATCAGCCTCGTGGGTCAGCCGCGGTGGCAGGCGGCGGGCACGTATCCGATCCGCTTGTACCGCTCAACCCACACGGTGTGGTACCAGGTGGTCGGGTCACCCGGGCTGCAGACCTCGTTCTTCTCGCCATTCCTGACGAAGTACGTGCACTTCTTCGTCGGCTCATCCCAGTTGCCATTCACGAGGGTGACCGTGTCGCCCTTGTTGATCTGGCCGAGACCGTTCGCCTCGCTCTTGACCGGCTTCGGCCTGATGACCGCGGTGTGGCTCGCCTTGACCTTCCCGTGCACCGTGTGGGTCGCCGCGCAGTCCTGCGCCGCGGCCGGTGCGGCCTGGGCGGAAGGAACGAGAAGACCGAGCGAGACGACGGTGGCGCCCACCAGCGTCACCGCTGCGAAACGCGAAGATGACCTCGACATGAAGAATGCGCTCCAACAAACTTGACGAAGACTATTCACTTGGGAGAACAGTCGAATTCAGACTAACGAAATCACCCAAAACGCGCCGTCCGGCCTCGCGACATTTCGGTCTGCGATGAAATGCGAAACAACTCAGCTGATCGACGCTCGCCGCAGCCGCGCCAGCAGCAGGCACGGGAGCGCGGCGGAGGCTTCCACCACCGCACTGCCCAGCATCGCCGCCGTGGTCCCGAACTGTCCCGCGAGCACCCCGACCAGCCCCATCACCAGCGGTGTGACGCCGAGGCTGAGCAGAGCCTGGACGCTGCTGACCCGGCCACGGAACGCGTCGTCGGTGTTGGCCTGGGTCAACGAGGCGCACATGATGCCCATCGGCCCGCCGAGCAGCCCGACCACCACGGTCGAGGCCACCGCGAGCCCCAGGTTCGGGGCGAGGGTGGCTCCGGCGATCCCGACCGCCTCCCCGACCGCGCCGAGGGCGATCCCGATCCCGATGTGGCGGCGGACGCGGACCCTGAGCATCACCAGCGCACCCACCGCCGCGCCGACACCGAAGCCCGCGAGCAGGAACCCGATCCCGGGCGCGCCCCAGCCACGGTCCTCCGACAGCAACGCCAGCCCGATGTTCATCGGGCCGACGAACCCGATGTTGAACAACAGCGTCACCAGCAACAGCGGCCGCAACATGCGGTGCGACAACAGGTACCGGAGCCCGGCGCGCAGGGCCGCACCGTAGGGCTCACGCCGCTCCACGCGCTCCAGCGGGCGGGGGCGGAGCGTGCGGATCGCCAGCAGGGACAGCACGAAGGTCACCGCGTTGACCGCGCAGGCCAGCGCCAGCCCGCCCACCGTGACCAGCGCACCGCCGAGCGGCGCACCAAGGGTGAGCGCGGCGCGGATGCCCAGCTCCCGCAGGGCCGCGCCATCGGAGAGCTGCTCGGTCTCCAGCAACCGCGGGCGCAGCGACCCCGCCGCGGGCATGAACACCGCGTCCACCGTCCCGAAGATCAACGCCACGGCGACCAGCAACCACAGATCCGTTGCCACCAAAGCGATTCCGGCCGCCGCGACCATCACCACCGCGCGCAGGGCGTCGCTGCCGACCATCAGCGCGCGGGCGTCGAAGCGGTCGGCGAGCGGCCCGCCGAGCACCATCAGCAGCAGTCGCGGCACCGCCGAGAGCGCGAGCACCACTCCGGCGACACCGGGCGAGGCCAGCTGCACCGTCGCCCACGACAACGCCACGTACCAGACCTGGTCCCCCAGGACCGAGACGGCCTCGCCCGCGACGTAGCGGCGGTACTGGGCGACCCGGTAGGCGGGGACGACAACGGCGGTGGTCATGGTCTCTCCGGAAAGGCGTGCAGGAACAGGAAAACGTGCTCGCGGCCGTCGTCGCCGCCGCCCTTGCCGACGCGGGACCAGCGCACCATCACCTCTTGGAGCTCGGCGTTCATCGCACGCGTCTCCTCAGGTGTCAGCCGCAGGTTGCCCTCGGCGGAGGTCGCCACGTCCACCCACTCGTCCGGCCAGGAGTCCCGGCCCCGCTCGTAGTCCCGCAACCGCTCGAACTGCTCGGCGACCATCTGCGACTTCACCGTGTCGGCGACGGCGCGGTCCTCCGGGGAGGAGAAGTCCAGGTGCAACCAGCTGGTGGAGCCCGGAACCGCCCGCCACCACCGCTGCCTGCGGTCCCTGGCCAGCTCGGGCGCCTCCTCGATGTAGCCGGTGCGGCCGAGTTCGCGCAGGTGGTAGCTGACCAGGCCCGGATCGGCGTCGACGCGCTTGGCCAGCACCCCCGCCGTGGCCGGGCCGAGCTGGCACAACAGCCGGTACAGCGTCCGCCGCAACGGCTGGGCCATGCCCTTGAGCACGTCCGGGTCGGTGATCCTCCGTTGGTCGTCCATGCGGCGACAGTACATCCAGAAGAAAAATTCCGGAAGACTTCTTCTGGATTGGACAAGTTGCCGGACAACGTTGTCAGTTCCCCCAGCAGCGACCTTGACCAGCCACGCGACCGTGCACTGGACTGGACCCCAGCCGCCGCCACGGCACCCACGGAAGGCACACCCGCATGGTGTTCCGCAGCTCCCGCAGACGGCGGACGATCCCGCTGGTCACCCTCGGCGCACTCACCGCCGCCCTGCTCCCCCACGTCGCGACGGCCACACCGGCCCACGACGCGGCAGCCGACCCGGCAGCCCACGTCAACCCGCTCATCGGCACCAAGGGCGGCGAGACCTGGCCCGGCGCGGACACCCCCTTCGGCATGCTCCAGTGGAGCCCGGAGAACACCAAGGGCAACCAGAACCGCACCGTCCGCCCCGGCGGCTACGGCTACGACCACACCAAGATCCGCGGCTTCAGCCTCACCCACCTTTCCGGCACCGGCTGCGCGGGAGCCTTCGGCGACATCCCCTTCCTGCCCCACCCCGGCGAGGTCACCACCTCACCCACCGCCGACCTCACCGACTCCGTCTACGCCAGCACCTTCAGCCACGCCAACGAGACCGCGAAACCCGGCTACTACAGCGTGAAACTGGACTCCGGCGCCCGCGCCGAGCTGACCGCGACCACCCGCACCGGCTCCGGTCGCTTCACCTACCCCGACGGCAAGCCCGCGACGATGCTGTTCCGCACCTCCAGCTCCGAGGTCGGCTCCAGCGACGCCTCCGTGCGCATCGACCCCGCCACGCGCACCGTCAGCGGCTCGGTCACCGGCGGCAACTTCTGCGGCTACATCAACGAGGTCGGCCGCCGCAGCTACTACACGCTGCACTTCACCGCCGAGTTCGACAAACCCTTCACCAGCACCGGAACCTGGCAGGACGACAAGGTCACCCCCGGCTCCACCACCGCGCGCGGCGGCACCGGCTGGACCACCGGGTCCTTCCCCAACGCCGGGTGGCCCGTGCCCGGCAAGGGCTCCGGCGGCTACGTCACCTTCGACACCGGCGGCCAACCGGTGAACGTCCGCGTCGGCATCTCCTTCGTCAGCGCCGACGGCGCCAAGGCCAACCTCCGCGCCGAGAACCCAACCGGCACCACTTTCGACCGCGTGCGCGCCAACGCCTACGACGCGTGGAAGCGCCAGCTGTCCCGGGTCAAGGTCACGGGCGGAACCCCCGACCAGCTCGCCACGTTCTACACCGCGATCTACCACTCCCTGTTGCACCCCAACGTCTTCAACGACGTGGACGGCAGCTACATCGGCATGGACCAGAAGGTGCACCGCGTCACCGGACGGCAGCGCGCCCAGTACGCCAACTTCTCCGGCTGGGACGTCTACAGAGGACAGTTGCAGCTGCTGACCCTGCTCGAACCCGGAGTCGGCTCCGACATCGCCCAGTCCCTGTACAACCAAGCCCAGCAGAACAACGGCATCTGGGACCGCTGGACCCACGGCGCGGGCGGCACCCACGTCATGACCGGCGACCCCGGCCCGGTGTCAGTGGCCAGCATCCACGCCTTCGGTGGCACGAAGTTCGACACGCACGGCGCACTGAGGTCGATGACCACCTCGGCCCGCACGGTCAAGCCGGAGGACCTCAGCCGCGACGGCTGGAACGTCATGGTCGTCGGCCAACGCCCCTCACTGGACAAGTACCTCTCCCAGCACTACGTGCCCGCCGACGGCAACGCCTGGGGCGGCGCGGGCGAGACCCTCGAAGACGTCGCGGCCGACTTCGGCATCGCCCAACTCGCCCAACGCCTCGGCGACACCCGCTCCCACGACGAGTACCTGGCCCGCTCCGGCTACTGGCGCAACGTCTTCAACCCCGCGACCGGGTACATCCAGGACCGCAAGTCCGACGGGACCTGGAGCACCCCCTTCGACCCGGCGGGCGACCAGGGCTTCGCCGAAGGCAGCAGCGCCCAGTACACCTGGATGATCCCCTTCGACGTGCGCGGACTCGCCGACGCCATGGGTGGCGACGCGGCCACGATCGCCAGGCTGGACAAGTTCTTCCGCAAGCCGGACGGCTCCTGGGCACTGACCAAGTCCGGCGGCGCGCACTCCGAGATGGACAACGAACCCTCCATCGGCGCCCCCTGGGTCTACAACTACGTCGGAGCGCCCGCCAAGGCCCAGCAGACCATCCGCGAGGTCCTGAACACCTTGTGGCGCAACGCCCCCGACGGCATCCCCGGCCAGGACGACCTCGGCGCCATGTCCGCCTGGTACGCCTTCGCCGCCATGGGCCTCTACCCGCAGTACCCCGGCAGGGGCGAGCTCCTGCTCTCCGCCCCGCTCTTCCCGAAGATCACCATCGACCGCGCCAACGGCAGCCGCATCACCATCAACGCCCCCGGTGCCACGACGACCACCGCCTACATCGCCGCCGCGAAGCTCAACGGCCGCACCACGACGGCGACCTGGCTCCCGGAGAGCTTCCTCAACGGCGCCCGCCTCGACCTCACCCTCACCACCACCCCCACCCCCTGGGGCACCGCCCCACCCTCCTACCCCGCCCCCACAACCCCGCCCACCTTCACCCCCACCACCTCTCCCCTCCTCACCCCCCACAAACTCACCACCACCCCACCGAGGTAACCCCCCGGCCATTCGCGGGCTTATGGACGCTTCGCGACCCGCGAACAGGTCCATAAGCCCGCGAATGGCGCTGTCCCACGTCAGGATGATGATCTTGTCGGGGGTGTGCGGGAGAATGCGGACGTGACGTTGCCGGACTGGATCGACGCCTACCTGGAGCACATGCAGGCCAGGAAACTCGCCGCGAACTCGCTGCGCGCCTACCGGCGCGACCTCGAGTCCGTCGCCGTCGACCTCGCCGCCGTCCTCGACCGCGAACCCCACGACCTCACCGTCGACGAGGTCACCACCGCACCACTGCGCTCCGCCTTCGCCCGCTTCGCCGGGCCCCGCTCCGCCGCCACCGTCACCCGCGCCTGGTCCACCTGGAACGGGTTCTTCGGGTTCCTCGTCATCGAGGGCGCCGCCGTCGGCAACCCCATGCAGGTCGTGCCCAAACCCCGCACCCCCATGCGCGCCCCCAAACCGCTCCAGGGCGAGGACACCCCCGAACGCCTGCTCCGCCAGGTCGCCGAAGGCGCCCGCAACGCCAGAAACCCCTGGCCCGAACGCGACCTCGCCGTACTCGCCACCCTGCTGTGCACCGGCGTGCGCTCCGCCGAACTGCTCGGCCTCACCGTCGCCTCCCTCGTCGGACGACCGGGGGAACGCCGCATCCAGGTCAGCGGCAAGGGCGGCAACCGGCGCTCCGTCCCCATCGAACGCCCGCTCGACGAGATCATCTCCGCCTACCTGCACAGCCGCAGGCTCCGCTTCGGACTCCGCGTCCCCGGCACCGCCCCCCTGTTCGTCGACCACCGCGACGAAGCACTCCAGCGCGGCGGCCTCCAGTACCTCGTCCGCACCTCACTGCGCGCCGCGGGTGTCGGCGACCGGGTCCAGCGCGGCGCCCTCGTGCACGCCTTCCGACACACCTTCGCCACCCGGCTCGCCGAGGACGGCGCCTCCGTCATCGAGATCGCCAAGCTCCTCGGCCACGCCTCCATCACCGCCAGCCAGAACTACATCGACGCCACCGCACGCGAACAACGCATGGCCGCGGGCTCCAACCGCACCTACGCCACACTCGCCGAGGTCGCCGACACCGCCACCTGATTGGCCTTCGGAACTCCCCCAACAGTGGCCATGGGACGACAACCTCCCAGGCCACAGGATCGGACCGTGCTGATCCACCCGTGGGACGCCCCCACCTCCGACGACCAGTGGCGCGAGTGGCTCCGCCACGACCACGACTTCGGCCAGCTCATCGCCCCCGGCACGGGCCGCGAACTCCCCGTCGTCGTCCCCACCCACTTCACCTACCGCCACGAGAACGGCCAGGACCTGGTACTGCTGCACCTCGCCCGCCCCAACCCGGTGTGGACGGCACTCACCGAGAACCCCCGAGCCCTGCTCACCGTGGTCGGCGACTACACCTACATCCGCTCGCACTGGAACGGCGACCCCGAACGCGGCGTCCCCACCTTCTACTACGCCACCGTCCAACTGGAGTGCGACGCCCGCATCCTCGACGACCCGCACGACAAGGCTGAGCTGCTCACCCGCCAGCTCGACCACTTCGAACCCGGTAGCGCCCGCTGCCCCGTCAGTCACACCGAGGACCCCGACCGGCGACTCCTCCCCGGCATCCGAGGTATCGAGCTCACCGTCACCGCCGCCCGCGCCAAGTTCAAGTACGGAGGCAACAAGACCGACGACGTCCGCGAACGCATCGCCGCCGAACTGGCCACCCGCGACGACCAGCACGACGTCGCCGTCCGAGCACACCTCCTGCGCCCACGCTAACCGAGCCCCGGGACCCGCTCATTCAGAGGCTGATGGTCGGACTGTCAGAGACCGAGGCCGCGCAACAGGATGTCGAAGCCGCGCCGGAACTCCTCCTCCGGAGAGAGGGCCTGGGCCTGCGCGGCGGTCTCGGACAGGATCGGGAACTCATCGGGCGGTAGCGCCGCCAGCGCGGCGGTTCCCGGGCCGGACAACGCGCTGAAGTAGTGGACCTGCAGAGCGCCGAACACGTATCCGAGGATGGCGCGGAACGCGATCACCCGTTCCCTGCCGGTCAGGCCCGCTTCGGTGAGCACCGACAGCATCGTCTCGCCCCAGCGCTGCGAACTGGGCGAGCGGTGCCGGTACATCAGCAGCAGCGGCACGGCCGCCGGATGGTCGGACACCGCGGCCCGCACTCGGTCGGCCAGCACGCTCAGGCGCCTGCCCGCAGCGCCACGGGGGATGTCCAGGTCGACCGTCCGCAGGACGAGGTCGACCACGAGCTCCTCGACCTGACCGCGGTCGGTGACGTAGCGGTACAGCGACATGGTGCCCATGCCCAGTTCCTGCGCGACCGTGCGCATCGACAGGCTGTCCAGCCCGTCGCGGTCGAGCACGGCCAGCGCGGCGGTCGCGATCTGGGTGGGTGTGAGGGATCGGGGTCGTGGCATGGCGTTTGACAGCGTACACCATACGCGCATACGTTCGTAGGCGTACACCACACGCCTAAAAAGAGGGGTTCCCATGCGCCAGGTCACCGAGCGCGAGCTGACCACCGTCACCGGAGAACGACTCCGCGTTCCCGACCCGGATCGCTTGGTCCACCTGCAGTTCCGCCGGTTCGCCGGATGCCCCGTCTGCAACCTCCACCTGCGCTCGATCGCGCAGCGCCACGACGAGATCGTCGACGCGCGGATCCGCGAGGTGGTGTTCTTCCACTCGCCGGCAAGCGAGCTGCGCGACCACGACCTGCCCTTCGCGGTCATCGCCGATCCGGACAAGCACTACTACCGGGAGTTCGGTGTCGAATCGAGTCCTCGCGCGCTGCTGCACCCGAGGACCTGGGGCGCGATCCTGCGCGGAGCGGCCATGACACTGCTGGGCAAGTACCGCCCGCCCGCGGCCAGACAGGAGGGAGGACGACTCGGATTGCCCGCCGACTTCCTGCTCGACCCCACCGGCCGAGTGCTCGCCGCCAAGTACGGCGAGCACGCCTACGACCAGTGGTCGGTCGACGAACTGCTCTCACACGCCCGCCCCCACTGATCGCCATTCGCGGGCTTATGGACCTCTGAGCGCGCTCGCGAAGGTCCATAAGCCCGCGAATGGCCGGAGGGGGTGGTGCTCAGGGGGTGGTGCGGTCGGAGCGGCCGTGCGGGGCCGCCAGCCAGCGGATGACAGCGTCGGTGTCGCCCTCCGCCATCACACGCCCACGGAGGCGTTCGTGCAGACGGGCGCGCAGCTCCACCACCCCGGGAGCCGAGGACCTGGGCAACAACGGACCCCGGTACCGATCGAGCAGCCCACCCAGCGAACCCGACGACAGATCCTGTTCCAGGTCAAGGAAATCCGCCCGCACCGGACCCACAAGGCGATACGGCTCCGACGCCAGCCGGTAGCCAAGAACACGACGCAAGCGAGTCATCTCCGCCCGCACCGTCACCGTCTTGCCCGACGCCCCGTAAACCTCACGCGCCACACCCTCAGCGGTGAGCCCACCCGGCCACGCGCACAACACCGCGAGGAACTCGCTGTGCCGCATCGTCAACTCATGCGCAACACCGTCCACCCGCAACCAACCGCGATCGAGCCCGAGACCGCCGAAGACAACCGCGCCGTCAACCTCAACCTCTTGCGCCATAACGAAGAACGGCCCGTTCACCGTCAACCGCTCGATCACCACGGACCGCCCGTCCGGCAACACCGCGGGACCTTCACACAACGGCAGGAACCACCGCTCCGGCAACCACCCAGCCGGATCGGCGTGCACCACCCGGCCATCCGGCGCCACCACCGCACTGTGACTGCCCACCCGGCTCGCCAGCCTCCGCACGTAGCGGCCCTGCAACTCCGCGTGCTGCCGATGCGCCAAGTCCCGCAGCTGCGCCTCCGCCAACCGCGCCGTCGACATCACCAACGACAACGCCAGCCGGTCAGCACCACCCAACGACCCCGTCGTCAGGTTCAACGCCCCCAACGCCGCACCGGTGACCGGATCATGGATCGGCGCCGCCGAACACGTGTACTCCGTCGCCGCCGACAGGTAGTGCTCCGCGCCACGCACCTGAAACGCGTGCCCCAGCACCAACGTGGTGCCCACACCACTCGTACCCGCCGTGTCCTCACTCCACCGCGCACCCGGCACCAGGTGCACCCGCTCCGCCTCCCGCAACGTCGGCCGCTCACCGCTGGTCCACAACAGGTGCCCCGCCGCATCACTGAGGAACAGAATGCGCCCCGGCTCACTCAGCACGGGCTGCATCGTCTTCTCCACCAACGGCCACACCCGCGCCAGCGGATGGTCACGCCGCACCTCACGCACGTCGTCCTCGGCCAACGGCACCGGCGGCAGATGCCGATCCGGATGCACCCCGTTGCTCCGCGCCCGATCCCACGACGCGCGCACCGCCGCACGGACCCGGCGCGACTCCACCCCACTCAACGCTTGGTCCCGCGCACGGGCCAGCCGCCTGCCCTCAGCGTCCATGGTCGCCTCCGCCGAGAACGTAGGGCCGCCCGCGCGGCGGATGCAACCCTCGTGCAACCCGGTTGCAACCCCTTCTCCGCTGATCAACACCCGGACGATGATCCGGGCCGACCGCGCTGACGACGAGAGGGTTTCCGCCATGGCCTACCTCGAACTGCCCGACGGCGTCCCGCTGTACTACGAGGACACCGGCACCGGCCCCGCGGTCATCCTGTTGCACGGCTGGACGATGAACAGCACCTTCTTCCAGGCCAACACCGGCCCGCTCGCGCAGGCCAACCGCGTCGTCACCGTGGACTTCCGCGGCCACGGCAACTCCGGCAAGACCGACGCGGGCCACTCGCTCCACCAGTACGCCCACGACGTGCGCGCGCTGATCGACCACCTCGACCTCGACGACGTCTGCCTCGTCGGCTGGTCGATGGGTACCGCCGTCATCCTCAGCTACATCCGCGAGTACGGCACCGAGAAGCTGCGCTCGGTGTCCTTCGTCGACCAGTCGCCGCGCTTCCTCGACGCCGCCGAGTGGGACTTCCCGCTGATGGGCAGCTACTCCATCACCGACCTCGCGGTGTTCGCCCAGACCGTCCGGCACTCCCGCCCCACTGTGATCAAGCCCTTCATCGCCTCCTGCTTCGCGGAGGAACCCGACCAGGCCACCACCGACGCGATCTACGCCGAGACCACCAAGACGCACACCCGCAGCGCGCTGGACATCTGGTTCGACATGGCCTACGCCGACTTCCGCCCGATGCTCCACGAAGTCTCCGTGCCCGCACTGCTGGTCTACGGCGAGCACAGCAAGGTCTTCCCAGGCGACCTCGGCGGCTGGCTGGCCGAGCAGCTGCCCAACGCCGAGGTCGCGCGCTTCGACAACAGCGGCCACGCCCCCTTCGCCGAGGAGCCCGAACGGTTCAACACCGTGCTCGGCGACTTCCTCGCGTCCTCATGAGCTCTCTGGCCGCCCAAGTGGTTCCGGGGGTGCGGACGCCCCCGCCCACCCCGCACCCCCGGAACCGTCCTCAACGCATCGCCTCCGCCAGCAACGTGTAACTGTGCTGCTGGTCCTTCGCGGAGTGGATGATCGACGTGATCATGGCCTCATCCGCCCCCATCGAACCGACCAGCCGCCGCAGCCGCGCCGCGACGTCGTCCGGCTCGCCGATCAGGTAGGTCGAGAGGAAGTTCCGCGCAGCCGCGCTCTCCCCCGGCGTCCACTCGTGCCGCTCGACGGTCTCCGGTGACGGCAGCCGAGTCGGCCGGCCCGCCCGCAGCCGCGCCATCGACAGCGCCGTTGGCATCGCCAACCGCTCCGCCTCCGCCGCCGTGTCAGCGGCGATCACACCGACGGTGAGGATCGCGTACGGCTCCGCCAGCTCCGGACTCGGCCGGAACGCCTCGCGGTAGTGCCGCAGCGCGGCGGCGGCGTTGTCCGGCGCGAAGTGGTAGGCGAAGGCGAAGGGCCTCCCCCGCTGCGCCGCGAGCGCCGCGCTGTACCCGCTGGACCCGAGCAGCCACACCGGCGGGCGCGTCGGGTTGGTCGGCACCGCGTGCACTCCGGTGAACGCGTGCCCCTCCGGCAGCGCACCGTCAAGGTAGCCCTCCAGCTCGGTCAGCTGGTCGGTGAAGTCCTCCACTCCGTGGCCGATGTGCCTGCGCACCGCCGCCGCGGTGCGCTGGTCGGTGCCGGGCGCCCGCCCGATGCCGAGATCGACCCGGCCGGGGTGGAAAGCCTCCAGGAACGCGAACCGCTCCGCCACGACCAGTGGCGAGTGGTTGGGCAGCATCACTCCCCCGGAGCCGACCCGGATCGTGCTGGTCGCGTTGCCCACCTGGAGCGCGAGCAGGTCGGGAGACGAGCTCGCGATGGTAGGCATGCTGTGGTGCTCGGCCGTCCAGAACCGTTGGTAGCCAAGTGATTCGACGTGCTGAGCGAGCTCGACGCTGCGCCGCAGCGCGGCGGCGTCGGAGGAGCCCTCCGCGACCGTGGCGAGGTCGAGCACGGACAACGGGAACGTGGAGTCGGCCATGTCCATGCCAACCCCACTCCCGGCGCGCGCATTCCGCTCTCCCGTCCTGGCGGCTTTGTGGTCTGTGGTTCCGGAGGATTGATTTCACTCGTCACTGAAGTCATTGTTCGCGCAATATTTTAAAGATACGATCTTCTGCGCCGATACCGGTGTGGTCCATACGGGCTAACGGGTAGGAAAGCCCGCGTGAAGCGTGAACCCCTCGTCCTGCTCGGCGTCGTGCTGCTGGCCGTCGCCGCCTCCGCGATCAACCCCCGCGCCTACGGCACCTGGGCCCTTGAGGTGCTGCCGATCGCCCTGGCCGCTCCCCTGCTGGTGGCGACCTACCGGCGCTTCCCGTTGACACCGCTGGCCTACCGGCTGATCGCCCTGCACGCGCTGATCCTCACGCTGGGCGCCCAGTACACCTACGCCGAGGTGCCGCTGGGGTTCTGGATGGAGGACTGGTTCGGGTTCGACCGCAACCACTACGACCGGATCGGCCACTTCGCGCAGGGTCTCGTCCCGGCGATCGTGGTCCGGGAGCTCCTGCTGCGCCGCACTCCCCTGGTCCCCGGGCGGTGGCTGGTCACGATCATCACCTTCGTGTGCCTGGGCATCAGCGGCGGGTTCGAGATGTTCGAGGGCTTCGTCGGCATGCTCGGCGGCGGGAACGCCGCCGACTACCTGGGCACCCAGGGCGACCAGTGGGACACCCAGTGGGACATGACCATGGCCCTCATCGGGGCATCGGTCGCGCAGCTACTGTTCAGCCGAGTCCACGACCGGCAGCTCGCGTCGGTCGCCCAGCCCGCCGGTGCCGGAGGAGAACGAGGATGAAGGTCACCCGCGTGGTCGCGGACCTGGAGACCACCTCCATGGAGGAGGCGGTCGCGTTCTACGGAGACGTGCTGGGGATGCGGGTGGTGATGGACCACGGGTGGATCGTCACGCTCGCCGATCCGGGACGGCCCGAGGTGCAGCTCAGCCTGATGACCCACGACGCGACCGCCGCGGTGGTACCGGTCGCGTCGATCCAGGTCGACGACGTGGACGCGAGCTACCGGGCCGCGGTCGCCGCCGGTGCGGAGATCGTGCACGAGCTCACCGATGAGCCCTGGGGTGTTCGGCGGTTCTTCGTCCGGGACCCCGACGGCAACGTGGTGAACATCCTGTCGCACGTCACGTGAAGAACGGCTCCGCCCGATCACGGAGCCCGTGGTCGATGCGGAGCCGGATCGAGGGGTGGATGTCCAAGCACGCCAAGTCGTGCGGCGCCACCCACAGGACCTCCTTCGATTCGCTGCTGGCGCGTAAGTCACCGCCGGTCGGCGTGGCCCGGAAGCACAGCGAGAACTCCTGGCGTACCTCTCCGTCGGAGAAGGCCACCACGTGCGCCGGGTTGGAGAACACACCGACCAGGCTCGTCACGTCCACCCGGATGCCGGTCTCCTCGTCCACCTCGCGGACCACCGCCTGGGCGACCGTCTCGCCGCACTCCTGGGCGCCACCGGGGATCGCGTACCTGTCGTTGTCCGTCCGCCTGATCATCAGCAGCCGGCCCTCGGTGTCGCGGACGACGGCGCTCACCGCCGGTTTGAGGCTGTTCGGCTTCGGCGCGCCCGGATCGTTGAAGTAGTCGGTGCGTCCCATGGCTGCCTCCTCAGAACGTCGCGTGACTAGCTCCCGCCCACACGGTCTCAAAACTCGTCGTGTACGTCTCGAACATGCCGCTGTCGGAGAGCCTGCGCAGGTGCATCGCGGGCGCGTGCCCGCCGGGGACGCCGTAGACGTGGGTGTTGACGACCATCTCGTCGTCGAAGCGGAACACCGAGTTGTAGAGCGTGCACCTGTGCAACCGGATCTCGATGCCCTCGACGCCCAGGAGGGGCCGGACGAAGGCGAGCGCGTTGCGGATCCTGGCGGCCACGGTGCCCTTCCCGAGCTGCTCCTCCTCGCTGCGCTTGGCCGCCTCCCGCGCGGCGGGATCGCCGAAGAGCAGCCGCACGCGGGTGCCCTCCTCAGCCCGCTTCCGCAGTTGCCTGGCGAAGTCCGGGCGCTCCACCAGGAACAACGCCGCCAAGGAGAGGGCTTCCACGCGTGCGACTGGCGTCCCGAGCAGCCGCTCCCACAGGTCTGCCGGGATGTCGCTGCGGCGCGGGTAGACCTTGACCACCTCGGACTCCGCGATCTCCGCCTTGCGCTCCGGGGCGACCGCGTCCGGCCAGAGGTAGTCCTCGGCCTCACGGACCAGTGCGGCGATCGTGCGCCGGTGCCGCGGGTACGGGACGCGTCCCTGGGTGATCCACCGCTCCACGGTCTTCGGGTCCACCCCGGTCGCCCTCGCCGCGTGTTCGAGGTCAAAACCGTTGCGTAACAACGCTTCTCGCAGGCGCTCGTTGGCCACGCTGTCTCCCCATCCGACGACTGGGACGCGCGCAACCTAGCAAGGACGTCCTGAGATGTCCCGCTATGCGGTGCGCGCGTCCCGGATTCTCGCCGAAAGCCTCCCTGGCTCAGACGACCAAGAAGGGGCATCGGCGTGCGGAGAACGGACGGGTGGGCGGTGGCTATGCGGTCACGGACGTTGCGGGAGGCGCACGAGTACGTGCGCCGGATGCGTCCGGCCCCCGAGGCTCGGCCCGCCGTCTGGCATGCCTACCACCAGCAGACCGCGGCGGTCTACGCCCAGGTCGCCGAGGTGGACACCGACCACCACCACGAGGCGCTGTACTGGGTCAGCCACGTCCGGCAGAAGCTGGCGGACGTCGAGGGCCAGCTGCCCCGGCCCCGTCGGCGCTGACCCGCTCGCCGATCACCACGCGGTCGCGTGGGCGTGTTCCTCCGCCCCGTCGGGCGGGTGCGCCCGCGTGGGCTGCCAGTCCTCGCCGACTGCTCCGCTGACCGACCCACCGAGCAGCACCGCCTCCGCCCGCGCTTCGCGCCGGTCCGGGACGGCGCGCTCGGAGACTTGAGTTGCCGGATCGAGTGATCCTGAGACTGCCGTTCCCCGTCCGGGCAAGCGGTTCAATGGAGCCATGTCCGTCCACGACGTGATCCGCGCACTGCCCGACATCGACGTCGTCCGCGCCCGGTCGCGGGCCATGGCGATGCTCGACGCCGCGCTGAGCCCCGAATGGGATTTCCGTTACTACTCCTACAACTCCGCCTGGTCCCCCACCGAGGAGCTGGCGTCCTTCCGCAGCGGTGGCGGGGACAGCTACTCGATCGTCTTCTCCCCCGCGGGCGCCTATGTCAACGGGTTCGACCACGAGTCACCGCTGAGCCCGTGGGTGCGGCGCACCCGCGACCCGTGGCCGGGGATGTTCGACGGCGTCCCCGCGGCGTTTCAGTCCTGTGTGGACGACATCGCCTTCCGCGAGCTGGACGGGACCAGGAGCACCACGTTCTGCCTGTGGCGCGAGCACTCCGACCCGCAGTGGCGGACCGGGAAGGCGGAGATCCCGCCGGGCGCCGACGACGGCGCGTCCTGGTTGTTGGAGCTGCTCGTCGACGGGCGACCCGAGAGCTACCACCGCTTCGCCGAGACCAACTTCGAAACGCGCATCGACCTCGACGCGGTGCGCCACGTCTTCGCGCTGCGCCCGCTGACCGCGGGGGTGGTCGCCGCGATCAACCCCGACGCGAGCCCTTCCGGTCTCGGCAAGGACATCGCGGAGATCGGCTACCCGGCGAGCTGAGAAACGCGCTTCCGATCGGACCCGGGCTGTGCCAGGCTGATCACCATGATCTGACAGCGACCAGCCCGGCCCACCCGCCTTGCTCCGCTTACTCCGCCAGTTCGGCGAGCAGCGAGGCGCGCTGCCGGTCCCCGAGTCCGCCGACGCGGCGGTTCTCCGGGATGCCCGCGGTCTCCAGTGCGCGGGCCGCGCGCACGGCGCCGATCCCCGGCAGGGCCTTCACCAGCGCGAGCACCTTGGTCTTCTTGACGACCTCATCGGAGTCCGCGCGGTCGAGAACCTGCTGCAGCGTCAGCGAACCCTCCTTGAGCTCCTTGGTCAACGCGCTGCGCGCCGCACGGGCCTGCTGCGCCTTGGCGAGGGCCTGGGCCTGCTGCTCGGGGGTCATCGTGGGGAGAGGCACTGCTGCCGTCCTTCCTGCAAGAAAACCCCGCGCCCGGTCAGGGGCGGGGATTACCGCTGCATCATCACCGCGACCACCGACAACAGCATTCCGGAATGCCCGGAAACGGGCTTCCTGTCACCTAAACGCGTGCACTTCGGCGTGGCGCGCGGGACGAACCGCGATCGAGCTGAATCGGGAGAACCCATGCGAAAGCTGACCTACTACATCGCAACGACGCTGGACGGTTTCATCAGCGGACCGGACGGCTCCATCGACTTCTTCCCGATGGAGGGCGACCACATCCAGGCGATCGTCGAGGAGTTCCCGGAGACGATCCCCGGCCATCTCCGCCCGCACCTCGGCATGGCCGCCGACACCCCGAACCGCACCTTCGACACGGTGGTGATGGGGCGCGGAACCTACGATCCCGCCCTCACCGTCGGCGTCACCAGCCCGTACCCGCACCTTCGACAGGTGGTGTTCTCCCGCAGCCTCGCGCCCCGCAACGACGTCGAGGTGGTGGCGGGCGATCCCGTCGCGAAGATCCGCGAGCTCAAGCAGGAGGACGGACTCGGCATCTGGCTGTGCGGCGGAGGGAACCTGGCGGCGCAGCTGCGCGAGGAGATCGACGAGCTGGTCCTCAAGGTGAACCCGGTGATCTGCGGATCGGGCACGCCCTTGTTCGCGGGCGGGTTCCACCCGGGCGCCTTCACGCTCACCGGGCTCCGGCAGTTCGGCAGCGGGGTGGTGAAGATGCGCTACGCCACCCCTCGCTGATGCACCAGCAGCGGGATGAGCTGCTCCTCCGCGGTGAGCGAGCCGTGGTGCCCGATGAAGCCGCTCAACACCCCTTCCGCCGACTGGGTGATCGCGAGCCCGCCCTTCGCCGCGACGACGAGGTCTCCGATGCGGGGGCGCACGTGGTCGGCGACCGGTCCGAACCACCCGGCGGCGATGGCCTCGTCGCGGTGCGCCAACCACGCCCGGTCACCGAGGAACCCTTGCCACGCTTGACGAACGTCGTCCACGGCTCCGGGCTCGGCGTAGACGTGCCGGACACGCGCTTCACCACCGAGCACCCGGACTCCGTTGCGCAGCAAGGGCTCCGCGTCGAAGTCGACGCGGTCGGTCGCGGCCACCATGCCGTGGTCGGCGGTGACGACGAGCACGGCGCCGTCGGGCAGCCGCTCCGCGATCGCCTGAGCCAGCCGGTCCACGTGGATCAGCTGGCTGCGCCAGGGGTCACTACCCGGTCCGTACAGGTGGCCGAGCGCGTCGAGGTCGGCGTGGTAGGCGTAGCAGAAGCTCCGTTCGGCCTGGAGCGCGCCAATGGTCCGCGCGGTGAGGTCGCCGAGGGCGTGGACGCCGCGGAACTGCCCGCCTCGGAGCACCGCGCGGGTCAGGCCGCTGCCGTTCTGGTCGCGTGGTGCGACGAGACTGACGTGGACCCCCGCTTCGGCAGCTCGTTCGAAGGCGGTCGGAGCGGGTTGGAAAACCTCGGGGACGACCCGCTCCCGGAGGTCCTCCTCGCGCTGGCGCCAGCGCAGGGCGTTGAGGACCGTGTCGTCGTCGACGGCGAAGGAATAGCCGACCAGTCCGTGCTGTCCCGTGGGAAGACCGGTGCCGATCGCCGCGAGGCTGGTCGCGGTCGTCGCGGGGAACCCGGCGGTGATCGGTGTCGACGTCCGGGCGAGCTCGGTCAGGAACGGGGCGTCCGCCGCGTGCCGGCGAAGCAGCTCCCAACCGAGCCCGTCTACGAGGAGCAGGCAGACCCGGTTCGCCGTGGGGAGTCCGAGGACGTTCACCATCCCCGGGACGTTCATGCCCGAGAGCAGGGACGGGACGAGATCGGCCAGCGCACCTGCCCCGTAGCGGGGCGCCAGAGGTTCCACCATCACGATCGTAGTGCGATCAGGGATGGATCGGTGCTCCCGGCGCCGGCGGTGCGAAGGGGGTGGGATGCATCGGGGCGGGGGACGCCGGACGCGGCCCCAGCTGCGACGTGGTGGCCGGGGTGTTCGCCGGGGTCAGGTTCTCCGGCGGCGTGTCGACGCGGTCGGTCGACAGGACGAAGACACCAGCCACCACGGCGGCGACAGCGATGGTCGTGCCCGCGACAGCGAGATTCCTGGTGCGGCGCTTGCGGACCTGGCCGCCGTTCGCGATCACGTCCGCCGCAGTGAAGGCCAGTGGCGGGGACTCCCGCACGCTGAGGGCATCGAAGGTCGCCCTCATGTCGTCCTCACGCACCATGTCACACCTCCACCGGCAGGTCGCCGAAGTCCGGACCCAGGGTGCGGCGCAGCACCGCGAGGCCCCGGCTGCCCTGGCTCTTCACGTTTCCCGCCGAGCATCGCAGCGCCGCGGCGGTCTCCTCGACGCTCAGGTCGTTCCAGTAGCGCAGCACCAGGACCGCGCGCTGCCGGGGCGGGACAGTGGCCAGCGCCTGCCAGAGCACGACCTTGTCCTCCGGCATGCCCGCCGGCTCCGGGAGCTCCGGCGGTGTGTCGGTCACCCGTTCCCTGCGCCAGCGGACCCGCCGCCGCTCGGCGAGGAAGGTCCGGACCACGATCTGGCGCAGGTAGGGCTCCAAGCCGTCCCTGCGGGCGAGCTTCGGGCCCGCCAGGTACAGCTTGAGGAACGCCGCCTGCATCACGTCCTCGGCCTCGTGCCAGTCGCCGCACATCAGGTACGCGGTGAAGCGCATGGTGGTGGCGCACCGGTCGAAGCACTCGGTGAACTCGGCGTTCCAGCTCAGGTCGGTCACGCGTGGTGGTCTCCCGCGTCGTCGCTCAGATCAGGTCACTTGCCCGGTGCGGGTGCCGGGGACGCGGGGCTGCCCTGTCCGGGCTGAGCGGGGTGGAACGGCGCCGGGGCCGTCGGCCTGCCGGGTGCCGGGGCGGGAGCGCCCGGCGCGGGGTGGGTCGCCAGGCCTTGTCCGGGCTTCACCGGGGCGGGAGCGCCCGGCGCGAACGGCAGCGGCGCGGGCTGTACCGGCGCGGGGGCGGGCGCGGGGAGGACGATCGGGGCGGGAGCGTCCGGCGCGGGCTGTACCAGCTCGGGCACGGCGGGTCCGAGCGCGACCGGGGCGGGCACAGCGGGCGCGGCGGGCGCGGGCTCGGTCGGACCCGCCGGGGTGGGGCCGGGCGCTCCGGCGAACGCGGGCAGGGCGATGCCGACGCCGCCGAGCACGAGCGCTCCGGCCGCCACCATCATTCGCTTTCGCATTCATGACTCCTCGGATCCCGGGACGCCGCCCCTGCCGGCGACCTCCTCGCCCCTATCCATGCGGCCGGAGCGGCAGGAGGTTGCACGAGTTCACGGAAGAACCTTTCGAGGCGCTCATGCCCGTGATCGCCAGACCGTCCCCCGGCTCTCGTACTCCATGATCGCCTCCACCGTCACCGCGCGGTCGGCGCCCAGCTCCCGCGTGACCAGCCACAGGCCCAGGTCCAGGCCGGAGGTGATCCCGCCCGCCGTGACCAGGTCGCCGTCGTCCACCACGCGGGCCGCGATCACGGTGCCGCCCTGGACGACGAGGTCGGCCTTCGCCCTGGCGTGCGTCGTGCACGGGCGCCCCCTGGTCAGTCCCGCGGCGGAGAGCACCATCGTCCCCGTGCACACAGCCGCGAGCACGACACCGGACCTGTGCGCTGTGACCAGGGCGCTCAGCAGCGACTTGTCCTTGACCACCTGGTGGACCCCCGGTCCGTCCCGGCGTCCGTAGCCCCCGCCGGGAACGATCAGGATGTCCGCGGCTTTCGGGTCCCAGCCGTGCTGGACGTCGATGCGCGTGCCATGGGTGGCGACGATGCGGCCGGGGCCGCCGTGCCGGACGAGGGTGGTCTCCACCCGCGCCAGGCCGAAGACCTCCAGAGGGCCGACGAAGTCCTGTTCCTCCGCGCCGTCGAAGAGCAGGATGTGCACCTTCAGCGGTCCTGATCGCGGCAGTGCCCCCGCCGCCACGCCCGCCGCCGACATGCGGAAGAAGTCCCTGCGTTGCACGTGTGCCTCCCTTGGCTCGCCTGTGCAGGTGGTCGGCTCCACTCCCCTGCTGGTTCCCGAGGACGCTTGACCTCAACTTTGATTGAGTTTTTAGCGTGGCCGGGTGACCGACCAACCAGAGCGTCGAGGGGCGCTCCTCCGCCTGCTCCGCGCCCACCTCCGGCCGTACCTGGGCTCGATCGCGATCGTCGTGCTGCTCCAGCTCGTGCAGACCTTCGCCTCGCTGCTGCTGCCCGCGCTCAACGCCGAGATCATCAACAACGGCGTGGTGCGCGGCGACACCGCGCGCATCCTGGGCACCGGCGGCGTGATGCTCGTCGTCACGCTCGTGCAGGTGGTCACCGCCGCTGCCGCCGTCTACTTCGCCGCGCGCACCGCCATGGCGGTCGGTCGGGACGTGCGCGCCGCTGTCTTCGCGCGGGTGCAGACCTTCTCCGTCCGGGAGCTCGGGGAGCTCGGGGCGCCTTCGCTGATCACGCGCACCACCAACGACGTCCAGCAGGTGCAGATGGTGACCATGCTCGCGCTGGCGTCGATGGTGACCGCGCCGATCATGGGTGTGGGCGGCGTGGTCATGGCTCTGGGGCAGGACGTCCCGCTCTCCACGCTGCTCCTGGTCGTGGTGCCGGTGCTGGCGGTCACGATGCGGCTGATCCTGCGCGGGATGGGGCCGCTCGCGGGTTTCGTGCAACACCGCATCGACCGGGTGAACCGCCTGCTGCGCGAGCAGATCACCGGCATCCGCGTGGTGCGCGCGTTCGTCCGCGAGGAGCACGAGCGCGCGAGGTTCTCCGAGGCCAACGGCGAGCTGATGGGCGTCGCGCTCGGAGTCGGCAAGCTCATGGCGCTGATGCTGCCCGCGATCATGCTGGTGATGGAGCTGTCCAACGCGGCCGTGATGTGGTTCGGCGGGCAGCGGGTTGACGACGGGGCCATGCCGATCGGCGCGTTGTTCGCGTTCCTGCACTACCTGATGCAGATCCTGATGTCGACGCTGATGGCGACCTTCATGCTGCTCCAGCTCCCCCGCGCCCGCGTCTCCGCGGGCCGCATCGAGGAGGTCCTGGACACGACCACGAGCGTGACCGTGTCCGAGAACGCCGTGACCACGTTGTCGCGCAACGGTCACGTCGATCTGCGCGGCGTTCGCTTCCGCTACCCCGGTGCGGAGCAGCCCGTGCTGCACGACGTCGATCTCATCGCCCGGCCCGGCCGGACCACCGCCATCGTGGGCTCGACCGGCAGTGGGAAGACCACGCTGCTGAACCTGGTGCCCCGGCTCTTCGACGCGACCGGCGGCTCCGTGCGAGTCGGTGGCGTGGACGTGCGCGAACTCGCACCGCCGACGCTGTCCGGCTCGATCGGGCTGGTGCCGCAGAAGCCCTACCTGTTCTCCGGAACCATCGCGTCGAACCTGCGCTACGGCAACCCCGACGCGACCGATGCGGACCTGTGGCGAGCGTTGGAGATCGCGCAGGCCAAGGACTTCGTCGAGGCGCTGCCGGAGAAGCTCGACGCGCCCATCGGCCAGGGCGGCGGCAACGTCTCGGGTGGACAGCGGCAGCGGCTGGCGATCGCGCGGGCGCTCGTCGCGCGGCCGGACATCTACCTCTTCGACGACTCGTTCTCCGCGCTGGACAACAACACCGACGCCGCGTTGCGAGCCGCGCTGGCCAAGGAGCTCGGCGACGCCACGGTGGTGATCGTCGCGCAGCGGATCTCCACCATCCGTGACGCCGACCGGATCGTCGTGCTCGACAGCGGCCGGGTCGTGGGCGCGGGGACGCACACCGAACTGATGGACACCAACGAGACCTACCGGGAGATCGTGCTCTCCCAGGGCGCCGAGCAGGAGGTGGCATGAACGGCCAGGACGAGCCCGTGCGCAGGCCCAGCGACTTCGCGGGCTCGCTGAGCAGGCTGGTGCGGATGCTGGGCCCGGAGCGGCTGCTGCTGGGCGGCGTGGTCGTGGCGGGTCTCGGGTACGTGGCACTGTGGGTGACGGTCCCACTGCTGTTCGGGCACGTCACCGACCTCGTCTACGCGGGAGTCACCGGAGCGGGCGGCATCGACCTCGGCTCCGTCGGGATCACCTTGGCGTGGGCCGTTGCGGCGATCGCGGGCTCCTCGGGCTTCGCGTGGGTGCAGGGCCGGTTGACCGCCGTTGTCGCACAGCGACTGGCGTTCCGGCTGCGCGAGCAGTCCGCGGACAAGCTCAACCGGCTGCCGCTCGGCTACTTCGACCAGCGTCCGCGCGGTGAGGTGCTGTCCAGGGTCACCAACGACATCGACAACGTCTCTGAAGGGCTGCAACAGGTTCTGAGCCGCATCGTCACCTCGCTGCTCACCCTGCTCGGCGTGGTGGTGATGATGTTCTGGCTCTCGCCGTTGATGGCCTCGCTCGCCTTGGTCAGCATCCCGGTCGCGCTCGTGGTCACCAGGGCCATCGCGCGGCGGGCGCAACCGCACTTCGCCGAGCAGTGGGCCACCACGGGCAAGCTCAACGGGCACATCGAGGAGATGTACACCGGTCACGCGCTGGTCAAGGTCTTCGGCAGGCAGCGCGAGGCCATGGCCACCTTCGCCGAGCACAACGACAATCTGTACGCGGCCGCCTTCCGCGCGCAGTTCGTCTCCAGCCTCACCCAGCCCGCCATGTCCTTCGTCGGCAACCTGACCTACGTCATGGTGGCCGTGGTCGGCGGGATCCGGGTGGCGACCGGGACGATGTCGCTCGGCGACGTGCAGGCGTTCATCCAGTACGTCCACGAGTTCAACCACCCGATCACCCAGCTCGCCGCGATGACCACCATCGTGCAGTCCGGCCTGGCGTCGGCGGAGCGGGTGTTCCGGCTGCTCGACGCCGAGGAGCAGCGGCCCGACCCGGTGGTGCCCGCCCGGCTCGCCGAGGTGCGGGGGCGCGTGGCCTTCGAGGACGTGTCCTTCCGGTACTCCCCCGACAAGCCGCTGATCGAGAACCTGTCGGTGTCCGTGGAGCCAGGCCAGACGGTCGCCATCGTCGGCCCGACGGGTGCGGGCAAGTCCACGCTGGTCAACCTGCTGATGCGGTTCTACGAGGTCTCCGGCGGCCGGATCACCCTGGACGGCGTGGACATCGCGGCGGCCTCGCGGGCGCAGGTGCGCGGCAACATCGGCATGGTGCTCCAGGACACCTGGCTGTTCGGCGGGACGATCGCGGAGAACATCGCCTACGGGGTCGGCGACGTCCCGCGCGAGCGGATCGTCGAGGCCGCGAAGGCCACGCACGTCGACCGGTTCGTGCGCACGCTGCCCGACGGCTACGAGACGGTGATCGACGAGGAGGGCTCCAACGTCAGCGCCGGGGAGAAGCAGCTGATCACCATCGCGCGGGCGTTCCTCGCCGACCCGGCGATGCTGGTGCTCGACGAGGCGACCAGCTCGGTGGACACCCGGACCGAGGCACTGCTCCAGCAGGCGATGTCCTCGCTGCGCCGGGGCCGGACGAGCTTCGTGATCGCCCACCGGCTGTCCACGATCCGCGACGCCGACGTGATCCTGGTGATGGACTCCGGCCGGATCGTCGAGCAGGGCGACCACCGGTCGCTGCTGGCCGCGGGCGGGCACTACGCCCGGCTGCACGCCGCGCAGTTCGCCCAGCCGGTCGCGGCGTGAGGTGGACAGGGCAGAATGACGCCCCGTGGCCACCACCCTTCCCGCCGACCTCCAGTCCGCTTTGGACACCGCGATCGGCGGCCTGCCCCAGCAGGCGCTCGCGCGCTCGGTGGACCGGCTGAGCACCCGGTACCGGGAGGGACGGGCGGCCTCGACGCCGATCCTCGGCTCCGACGTCGACGTCGCCGCCTACGCGGGCTACCGGATGCCTGCGACCTACGCGGCGGTGCGCGCGGTGCTGGGCGAGGTCGCCGTGTTCGCGCCGGAGTTCTCGCCCGCGTCCATGATCGACGTGGGCGGCGGGACCGGGGCCGCGGTGTGGGCGGCGGCGGACACGTGGTCCTCGCTGACCGAGCTGACCGTCGTCGAACAGGTCGAGCAGGCGCTCACCCTGGGCAGGAAGCTCGCGGCGGGCGCCGACTCCGCCGCGGTGCGCTCGGCCACCTGGCGGCGCGGGGTGATCGACACCAGGACCCCGCTGCCCGCCGCCGACCTGGTCACCCTGTCCTACGTCCTCGGTGAGCTGCCGGAGGCGGCGAGGGAGCGGACCGTGCGGTGGCTCGCGGAGACCGCCGCGATGGTGGTGCTGATCGAGCCGGGCACGCCCGCCGGGTACGAGCGGATCGCCGCCGCGCGGGACTGGCTGCTCGGCATGGGCCGCTCGCTGGTGGCGCCCTGCCCGCACGAGCGGACGTGCCCGATCCCGCGCGGCGAGGACTGGTGCCACTTCTCCACGCGCCTGCCCCGCCTCGGTGCCCACCGGCTGATCAAGGAAGGCACCCTGAACTTCGAGGACGAGAAGTTCACCTACATCGCGGCCTCGGCGGCCCCGGTGTCCCGAGCGGCGAGCCGGGTCCTGCGGCATCCCTTGAAGCGCAAGGGTCTGGTGTCGCTCCAGGTGTGCACCGACGAGGGCGTGCTCGCCGAGACGAAGGTGACGAAGCGGCAGGGCGAGCTCTACCGCTCCGCCCGCGACGTCTCGTGGGGCGACGCCTGGCCCCCGGCCGACTGAGTCACCCCACCCGGTGCCGTGGCACTCCCTGTCACCACACGCGGTGCCGTGGCACTCCCTGTGATCGCGTTTTGTAGGCATAACGTGAAAAGAGAGCGCTCCCATCCGCATTAAGCCTACAAAACGCGGGATCAGCCACCCGGCGGGTGCTCAGGCGGCGGGGTGGACGGGAGTCACACGCCGACCAGCGCGATGACCAGCAGGACGGTCGCGGCGGTCACCGCGAAGCGGGTCGCAGCGCAGCGAAGTACGAGCGCACCTCGGCGACCCCTCCCCCGCCGAGCGCGACCATCAACGCGCTCCGCGCCTGCCCGACACCGAGCCCGCGCGCCCCGATGGCGCCGAGCTTGCCGGCGAGCCCGCTGCCCAGCGGCATCTCCTCCAGCCCCACGGCGTACGGCTGTGCGCGTGAGGCCACCACCACGGGAATGTCCCATTCGACAGCCTCCCCGACCGCGGCGAACAACTCCACCGGCACGTTGCCCAGCCCCGTGCCGTCCAACACGACTCCCCGCGCCCCGGCGTCCACGACTGCCGAGAACTGAGCGGCTCCCACACCCGGATAGGTCGCGATGACCGCCACGTCCGTCTCGGGCTCTCCGACCGGCTCCGGCACCTTCCCCGGAGCTGCGCCCATGAGGACCACTCGTCCGTCAATCACCTTGCCCACCAACGGGTTCACCCCGGAGGACAGCCCGGACGGCGACGTGGCGTCGACCTGCCGGACCCACCGGGCGGCGTGCAACGAGTCCCCGGCGCACACCACCACACCGGCACCCCGCAACGCCGGATCCGCAGCGGCCGCAACGGAAGAGGCCAGGTTCCGCGCACCGTCGCCGGACTCCTCGTCACGACGCCGGACCGCTCCGGTGAACACGATCCCGCCCATCGCCCCCGCACCGCCGACCATCAGCTCGGTGAGGAACGGCGTGTGCTCGACGGTGTCGAAGCCGTGCGAGACAACGACTCCGTCGAACCCGTCGGCCACGAGGGCGGTCCGCACCCGCCGCGCGAGCGCCAGCATCGTCGACGGTGTGATGTCCCAGCTCGGCTCGGACATCACGTCCTCGACCACCACCTCGTGGACGGTGTCCGGCACCAGTTCCGCACCCGCCGCGACGTGACCCGCCGACTGCGCGATCGTGTCGCCAGTGGCGAGCAGCAGAATCCGCATCACAGGCCCACGTGCTTCTCGATCCGGTCCAGCCGCTGCATGATCGGTTGCAACAGCGCCGCCGCCGAGCTCTCCGTCTTGTCCGAGGCCTGCGCCCGGAGGTGGACGTAGCCCGCGAGCGCGGCGGTGACCGCTCGCCGGGTCAGCCGCAGCTCCGCGCCGCGTGCGCGCAGCAGCTGGCCGCCTGCCCCCTCCGGCTCGGAGACCAGGCCCAGCAACAGGTGTTCGCAGCCGATGTAGTTGTGGCCGAGCGCCGTCGCCTCGGTGACGGCCAGCTCCAGCACGTTCGCCGCGGAGCTGCTGAACTGCCGCCCCTCCCCGCCCCCGGAGCCTCGTTCCTTCTCCAGGTCGCGCAGCAGCTGTCGCGGGTCGATGTCCACCGCGCGCAGCACGTGGAGCGCGAGGTTGCCGCCTTCGGCCAGCATCCCGCCGAGCAGGTGCTCGGAGCCGACGCTGGCGGCCCCCTCGGCGCGTGCGCGCTCGATGCCGAGCTTGACCGCGGCGCACGCGCGCTCGGTGAAGTGCGTCAGCCGTGCCGTCGGGTCCTCGGTCTCCAGGTCACCGAGCGCGGTCTCCCTGATCGCGGTCACCCGGCGCACCGACTGCTCCAGCGCGCGCTGGCAGATCGCGGAGACGGGCACTCCCGCCTCCTTGACCGCCTCGGCCAGCTCGTCCGGCAGGTACACGTTGATCTTCGGCATGGCGGCGCCCTCCCCTGGGGTCATCTCGCATATGACCCCGTTGTACCCCCACTGGGGTTACATGTCCAGGGCGAGCGCCTCCTGGATCGGCGAGGCGCCCGCGACCAGGTCGAAGGCACGACACTCCGTCTCATCGGCGGTCAGGCACGCGACCGCGACCGCCGCGACGTCGGCCCGCGACACCACCCCACCGGGCAGCCGCTCCCCCACCGTCACCGCGCCGGCCGGTGCCGTGTCGTCGAGCCCGCCCGGCCGCAGCACCGTCCAGCGCATTCCGGAGGTGGCCAGGGCGTCATCGGAGATCTGCTTGGCGCGCAACACGTCCAGCAGGAACGGCGGCCCCGAGCTCGGGCGGTCCGCGTACATCGACGAGATCTGCACGTAGCGGCCGACCCCGGCCCGCTCGGCCATCTGGAACGCCGCGATCGCGCCCGCGTTGTCCACCTCCCGCGCGCGCTCGGCGTTCCCGGCCGCGTTGATCACCGCATCCGCTCCGGCGAACGCCTCGGCGAGACCGTCCCCGGTCGCCACGTCGACCCGCACCGGGTCGGCACCGAGTTCCTTGAGCCGCAACGCTTTCTCCTCGTCGCGAACCGCGCCGCGCACGGTGTGCCCCTGTTCCAGCAGCAGGCGGACGACCAGCACCCCGGTGCGACCGGTGGCTCCCAGAACGGTGACGATCACGACTGGCTCCCCACCGCGGCGGGACCGAGCACAGCGGGGTCGAGCGTCGGCCGATCGGGGCCGTAGGCGTTGGCTCTGGCCGCCACCACCCGGAACGCGGGCAACGAGGTGAGCAACCGGAACACGAGTGCGGGCTTGTACGGCTTGCCGGTGGCCAGAGCCTTGGCCGTGCGCCGCTCGATGCGCACCTGCTGCGCCTGCACCTTCTCGATCGCGGGCTCGCGCAGTCGTTGCACCTCGGCCAGCGCGTCCTCCCCGACGCTGCCGGTGTCGCGCAACGGCGGGATCAGCACGTTCGCCGCCACCACCGCGTCCTGAATGGCCATCAGGATGCCGTTGCCGCCCACCGGGGAGATCACGTGCGCGGCGTCGCCGATCATCAGCAGCCCAGGGCGGTGCCACCGCTTCGCCCGTGCCACGTCCACCGACAGCAACGTGATCTGGTCGAAGCCGGTCAGCAGGCCGGCGCGGTCGGCGAGCCAGCCGACGTTGCGCCGGAGGAACTCGCGGATCGGCTCCACCCCGGCCCGGCGGGCGTCCTGGAACCCGCCCTTGGCGATGGTGTAGCCGACCTGCCACGAGTCCGGCCCGCCGAGCAACCCGACGTAGTGCCCCGCGCCGAAGTAGATGTCCACGTCCGCCTCCGGCGGGTCGTCGGCGCGCCGGGGCAGCCGGAACCACAGGATGTCGCCGCCCCCGCCGAGCGAGGTCACGGGCAGGTCGGCCAGCCGCCGCATCCGGGAGAACCGGCCGTCAGCGGCGATCACCAGCCCGGTCCGCAGGTGGTGCTCCCCGTCCGGCGCGCGGTACCGGACGCCCGCGACCCGCCCGTCCTCCTCGATCAGCCCGGTGACCTTGGCGTTCGTCCGCAGCCGGAACGCCGGGTAGGCGGCGGTCTCCCCCGCGAGGAAGTCCAGGAAGCGGGCCTGCGGCATCAGCGCCACGTACGGGAACCTGCCGCCGATGCGGCCGTAGTCGGCGGTCGTGAGGGTCCCGCTCGGCGTGTGCAGCTTGAACGTGGTGGCCCGGAAGTGATCCAGCTCCAGCAGCCGGTCGGCGAGGCCGAGCTGGTCCATCAGCTCCAGGGTCGCCGGGTGCAGCGAGTCGCCGCGGAAGTCCCGGTCGAAGTCGGGCTGCGACTCCAGCAGCGTCACCTCGACCCCGGCCCGCGCCAGCAGGTGGGCGAGCACCAGGCCGCCCGGCCCGCCCCCGACCACGCAGCACGTCCGGCGCCCGTCGTCCGTGGCCATCCCGCCTCCCCAGCTCGTTTACTCAGCGTGCTGAACATTAATCACCCGCCGGCGCCACGGCCACTCGGCGGTAACCTCGCGCCCACAGGGCCAAGGGGGGCATGCGATGACCGAGAGCACCACGGCGCAGGTGGATCCGTCGAACGCCGAGCAGCTCAGCGACTGGAACGGCGACCAGGGCGCGTTCTGGACGGAGCGCGCGGACCGCTTCAACGAAGGCGTCGCCGCGTACCACGGCCACTTCTTCGACACGGCCGCGATCGAGGCGACCGACACCGTGCTCGACATCGGCTGCGGCAGTGGGCAGACGACCAGGGAGGCGGCCCGGCGGGCCACCGCCGGATCGGCGCTCGGCGTGGACCTGTCCTCGCCCCTGATCGAGCTCGCGCGCAGCCTCGCCGCCGAGGAGCGGGTCGCGAACGCGACGTTCCTCCAGGCCGACGCCCAGATCCACCCCTTCCCCGCAGAGAGCTTCGACGTCGCCGTCAGCAGGCACGGGGCGATGTTCTTCGGCGACCCGCCTGCCGCGTTCGCCAACATCGCGCGCGCTTTGCGGCCTGGCGGACGCCTGGTCCTGCTGACCTGGCAACCGATGCGGCACAACGAATGGATCAGAACATTCCGGTCCACGTTCGCCGCCGGCCGTGAACTGCCGACGCCCGTGCCGAGGCCCGGCGCCCTCAACGATCCCGACCTGGTGCGCGATCTGCTTGGCGCGGCGGGGTTCTCCGACGTCCGGCTGCGCGGAGTCAGCGAGCCCATGTACTTCGGCCGCGACGTCGAGGACGCGCGCGAGTTCGTGCTCGGTCAGTTCGGCTGGATGCTGCGCGAGCTCGACGTCGACTCCCGCGACCGCGCTCTCGACGAGCTGCGGACCAGCCTTGCCGAGCACGCGACCGAACGAGGCGTGTTCTACGGCTCGGCGGCCTGGCTCATCGAGGCACGCCGAGCCTGATCGGAGTCCTGGCTTCTTGTGGTTTTCATTGCGCTAGTGAGGTTAATTTCATTCAACACTGAAACCACAGAGTCAAACGACGCCTTAGGATGCTCGCAGACCACGTCGAGGAGGCCGAGCGTGAAGACCGGGGACCAGGTCGTCCAGGAGCTGCCCTGGCGGTGGCGCGTCCAGGGGTCGATCTTCGTCGTGGGCGGGCTCGGCTTCATGTTCGACGCGTGGGACGTGGCCCTCAACGGGTTCCTGATCCCGCTTGTCGGCGAGGAGTGGGGGCTGTCGGCGGCCGAGCGCGGCTGGGTCGGCACGGCCAACCTGATCGGCATGGCCGTGGGCGCCTTCGCCTGGGGCGGCGTCGCCGACCTGGTCGGGCGGCAGCGCGCGTTCCGCTGGACGCTGCTGATGTTCTCCCTGTTCACGGTCGCCGGAGCCGCCTCGCCGGACTTCGTCACCTTCTGCGTGTTCCGGTTCCTGGCCGGCGTCGGCCTCGGCGGCTGCATCCCGGTCGACTACGCGCTGGTCGGCGAGTTCACCCCGGCCAGGGTCCGCGGCCGGGTGCTCACCGCGATGGACATCTGGTGGCCGGTCGGCGCGACCCTGTGCGGCCTCACCTCGGCGGCGTTGCTCGGGCTCGGTGGCTGGCGGCTGCTGATGCTGGTGATGGTGCTGCCCGCGCTGCTGGTGTTCTGGGTGCGCCGCTCGGTGCCGGAGTCACCGATGTACCTGGTGCGCCGCGGCCGCGGCGTGGAGGCCCGTGCGGTCATCGACGACCTGGTCGCCAGGACCGGCGCGAAGGTCGACCCGTGGCGGTTGCCCGAACCGCGACCGACCCCGAGGCTCACCCCGCGCGCGGTCGCGGCCCAGGTCGCCGCGCTGTGGCGGCACAACCCGCGGATCACCTCGGCGGCGTGGGGCCTGTTCCTGACCGTGTTCGTGCTCTACTACGGCGCGCTGACCTGGTTGCCGAGCATCCTCAAAGCCGAGGGCTACGGCGACTACGCGGCCTTCATGGTCGCCACCCTGATGACGGCGGTGGGCATCCTCGGCGTCGTCGTCTCGGCCTGGCTGGTGGACGTGGTGGGCCGCAAGTGGGTCATCGGCCTCAGCGCCCCGCTCGCGGCGCTCGCCCTTGTCCTGTTCGCCGCGCAACTGGAGATCGCCTCCGCCGCGAAGCTGTGGATCGCCGCGTACGGGTTCCTGATCCAGGTCACCATCCCCGCCCTCTACGCCTACGTCTCCGAGCTGTACCCGACGGAGCTGCGCGCGAGCGGGTTCGGCTGGGCGTCCACGGTCAGCCGCGTCGGCGCGGGCTTCGTGCCGGTGATCTTCGGCTCGGTGCTGTGGCCGCACCTCGGGCTGCCGCTGACCTTCGCGGTGATCGGCGCGGCCGTGCTGCTCGCGGTCCTGTGGATGGCCCGCGCGGCACCGGAGACCCGGGAACGCGACCTGGACTCCCCCGCCGTCTAGCTCTCTTCAAGGGTGGCGCTTGGGCATGCTTGTCGGTCGTGGACGGGTGCCCCATGAGCTGCGTGGGCGGTGGCCAGCGGCTGCCGCCGCCGTTCGGGATCACGGTGCCCACGGCGCGCCGGTGGTTCGCCACCCGACCGGGCGCCTGCTCTTGCTCCGCCACCACCCCAGGACGGCCATTCGCGGGCTTATGGACGTTCGCAGGCGCGCGTCAACGTCCATAAGCCCGCGAATGGCCGAGAGACTGTCAACGGCGGGACGTCGTGGAGCAGGTCAGGGGGTGTGGTCGCAGAGCCGTTCGCGCCCCCGTGATCGACACCCATGCGGCGGTGTGGCCCTGGGGAGTCAGCCCGGAACGGTTGCTCGGCGGTACCGAGCACGGCCGCCGAGGAACGACTGGCGGCGCACATCGCCGGGATCGCACGGACTCCGGTGTTCTGGCGCACCGGCCCGGCTCAGTGGGCGGCGTGCTCGCGGTACCAGTCGAGAACCAGGGGCCACTCGTAGCTCAGGTCGTAGACCGTGGAGCCTTCCCGCCGACCGCACATGTCCACCTCCCCGCTCTCGGGGTGGATGGTGAACTCGAACCACTCCTTGGCCGGGGCACAGCCCTCCGGGCCCATCAACGTGTACGAGAGGGGATAACCCGCGTACACGAGCTCGTCGAAGAACGCGGGGCCCGGCCACGTCCCCACCACGGTCCCGTCGCCCAGGCACTCCTCGACCCCGTCGACGGTGACCACGAAGTTCCTGCTCGCCCGCCACATCACCCGCTGTCCTCCCACGTCCACGCCGATCGCGCCCCTGGTCCATTGTGGACCGCGCGCGACGGGGCAAGCGACTCAGTGGTCGCCCTGGGCGGGAATCCTCCGAGCACGGTTGTCGGGGCGGGACAGGTCCGATGTCCTCGTGCGACGCAAGATCCGCTTGACGCACAAGGCTTCCCGGCGCGGCTCAACGCCGCGCCGGGTCCTCACCTCCACCGGACGCCCCAGGGCGCCCGTCGCGGGCGACCCCCTTCCACGGTCAGGCGTTTGCCTGAACCTGCGTCCCGGCTCCCCGGCGGCGGAGCGCGACCTCGTCGGTCTTGTCCGGCGTGGCGCGCGGGGCGTGCTCGGCGCCCTCGATGACCATGCCCGCGTCGGCGATCATGTCGATGTCCGCCTGCCCCGGCTGACCCTCGCTGGTGAGGTAGTCGCCGAGGAAGATCGAGTTCGCGATGTGCAGGCCGAGCACCTGCATGCTGCGCAGGTGCAGTTCCCGCCCCGCCGCGATCCGGATCTCGCTGCGCGGGTTGACCAGGCGCACCATCGCCAGGACGCGCAGGCAGTCGTGCGCGGTGAGGTGGTTGGTCCCCTTCATCGGCGTGCCGTCGAACGGGAGCAGGAAGTTCACCGGGATCGAGTCCGCGCCCAGCTCGCGCAGCGCGAACGCGAGCTCGACCAGCTGCTCGTGCGACTCCCCCATGCCCGCGATGAACCCGGAGCACGGGGACAGCCCCGAGTCCTTCGCCCGCTCCACGGTGTCCACCCGGTCGGCGTAGGAGTGCGTGGTGCAGATCTGCGGGTAGTGCGAGCTGGCCGCGTTGAGGTTGTGGTTGTAGGCGTCGACGCCGGAGTCCACCAGGACCTCGCCCTGGCCGTCCTTGAGGAAGCCCGCGCAGGCGCAGATCTCCACGCCGGGGTGCTCGGCCTTGATCGCCCGGGAGACCTCCGCGATCTTGCCGACCTCGCGGTTGCTCGGACCGGTGCCGCTGGCCACCAGGCAGACCCGCTGCGCGCCCGCGGCGATGCCGGTCCTGGCGACGGCGACGGCGTCCTCCGTCGAGAGCCAGGAGTACTTCAGGATGCCCGCCGAGGAACCGAGCCGCTGCGAGCAGTAGAAGCAGTCCTCCGGGCAGCGGCCGCTCTTGAGGTTCACCAGGAAGTTGACCCGGACCCGGTTGCCGAAGAACGCGAAGCGCGGCTTGCTCGCCGCGGTGACCACGTCGAGGATCTGATCGTCCGCGGTCGCGAGGATCGCCAGCGCCTCCTCAGGGCTGATCGACTCACCACGACTCGCACGTAATCCCAGGTCAGCGAACTGCACGGGCCCATCCCTCCTGAACGGTGTTCACCTGAACACCGTTCAGGGTACCCCGTGCCCCCGCGCGCGCCGACTGGCCGACTGGCTGGCTGGCGTGGTCGGTGTTTTCGCGTTTTGTCACCTTGATGCGCAAAAGAGCGCTCCCAAATCGCATCAAGGTGACAAAACGCGAGAAGAGGGGCACGCGGGTGAGGGCGCCAGGGGGTGGTGATGTGGTGTTACCCCTTGCAGGACACGACCTAGGCTGGGGCGATGGGCAACAGCCGGGACGACGTCCTCAGGACGGCGCTGGAGATCCTGCACCGCTACGGCCTCGCCGACCTGTCGATGCGGCGCCTCGCGGCCGAGCTCGGCGTCCGGCCCAGTGCCCTGTACTGGCACTTCCCCAACAAGCAGTCCCTGCTCACCGCGATGGCCGACGAGGTGCTCGGCCGGGTCGGCCCCGGATCGGCGCGGATGCGCTGGGACCACCGGATCGAGCGGGTTGCCACGGACATGCGCGCCGCACTGCTGCGGGTGACCGACGGCGCCGAGCTGGTGTCGGCGGGCCAGGCCAGCGGCCTGTCCACCACGACGGTCGGCGACTACCTGACCGACGCGGCCCGGCACGGCGGGCTGTCCGACCGGGACGCCAACGCCACCCGGACGGCCGTGTGCCAGCTGGTGATCGGCCTGACGATGGAGCAGCAGACCCGAGCCCAGATGGAGCGGATCGGCGCGGCCGAGCCCTCGGACCGCGACTTCGACACCGAGTTCGCCGACGGGCTCGCGCTCATCCTCGACGGCGCGCGCCACCGCCGGGCCACCGGCCACTGAGGCCGAGGCCGCGCCTCACCGGTCCGCGCGGTGCTCGGCGAGCTCCAGCTCGACGAACGCCGCGATCATCGCCCGCCACACGGACTCGGCGACCTCCGGGGACAGCCCGGCCTCGACGGCTCTGCCGCGCACCGCCGCGATCACCCGCTCCACCCGGTCGGGCGCGCGGACGGCCTGCTCGTCGGCCTTGAACGCGGCGGCCGCCCGGACCAGGGCCTGCCGCTCGGCCAGCAGCCGCACGAGGTCGGCGTCGAGCGCGTCGATGCGGGTACGGACATCCGCGAGCGATGACGGCGTGGTCACCCCACCATCCTGCCATCAGCGGGCCCAGACGCCACGGAGTCCACTGAGGACACAGCGTCCGCGCAGGACTTCGGCGCGGTAACGGCCTCACGGCCACCACTGCGTTCCGCGCCGACACAGGCGACGACGACGAACCCGACCCCGGCCAGGGCGGTGGCGGACGGAGCCTGGCCCAGGACCACGAACCCGGTCACCAGCGCGATGACGGGTTCAACGCTCATCAGGGTCCCGAAGGCCGCCGTGGTGAGCCTGCGCAGGGCGAGCATCTCCAGGCTGAACGGGACGACGGGCAGCAGCAGCGCCAGCCCGAGCCCGGTGAGCAGCAGCTCCCAGGTGAGGTAGCCGGACACCGACGGCCATTCCCAGGCCGTCGCGATGACGGCCGCGGTCGGCATCGAGATCGCCAGGCCCCGGACACCCGATGCCTCGTCCCCCACCCGCTGGGTCAGCAGGATGTAGGCCGCCCAGCACCCCGCCGCTCCGAGGGCGAACGCGACGCCGACCGGATCGGCGCCGCCGCGCCAGGGCTCGGTCAGCAGCACCACTCCCACCGCGGCGAGCACCGGCCACAGCTTGCGCCCGCCCCGCCCACGGGCCACCGCGACGCCGAGCGGTCCCAGGAACTCCAGCGCGCTGGCCGTGCCCAGCGGCAACCGCGCGACGGACGCCATGAACAGCATGGTCATCCCCGCCGTCGCGGCCCCGAGCGCGACACCGGCCAGCAGCGTCGCCCCGCTGAACGAGGACGGCCGGGGCCGGACGAGCACGAGCAGCAGCACACCCGCCCAGGCGAGCCGCAGCCACGCCGCGCCGTCCGGCCCGATCCGGTCGAACAGGCTCACCGACAGCGCGAGACCCAGCTGGACGCAGAGCATGGCGCCGAGCGCCATGGCGGCACCACCGCGGGCCGAGGGGGAGGTCGTCACGCGGCCAGTAAACGAAACCGGACCGTTCACGTCCACCAAGCATTTGTTGATGAACCGTTCGCCAAAACTGGATGATCACGCATAGTGGCCGCCAGCGACGCCGAGCGGACCTCGCCAGGGCCGGAAGTCCCGATCATGGCCGCCATCGGACCCTGGTACCGCCGGGCGCGGAGCCCGAAAGTGATACTCGGCTACGCCCGGTGATTGTCAGCTTCACAGGGTCGGCACCCCAGCGCCTCGCACCGGGGGCCGCACCTGGCACAGCTCTCCCCCAACACCTGGCTGTCTGCGTTCGCCATATGAGCCCCCGCGCGAGACCTCGCGTGGCACTCGCTCATGCCCCACGGCCTCCTTGACGTAAAGCTGTGCGAGAGCTTTCTCCGCCATGGACGCCAATGGGAATTGGTACAGAGAACGCAGCGATTTCGGCGCCAAGCACAGAACACACGGAACGCTTCGCGGAAGGCGAAACGCACGCGCCTCCGGCGAGGCGTTCCGAGGCATGCGTGAGCACCTCGTCTCCGCACGTGTCCTGGTGAGACGGCCGACAAGTCCGCAACGCGTCCCGCAGCACGGGCCGGAACCCCGGCACAGGCCGCGCGACCCGCGATTTCCCGACAACAACGGGTCTCCGATGTCTCCGCAAGCAACTTCACCGTGCTCGAACGCTCATGGCCGTGAATCCGCACGACCGTGCCCCGTCCCCCTGGGGACAAGCTGAAGGAAGGAGAAATTGATGGTGGTCCTTTGCCGACCCGCGGTGGCTGTTCCAGGCCACATCATCACCATGGAGGAAACTCTCGCATTAGCCCGCCGACTGCACGCCGACCACCCGAACCTGCCACTCGTCCTGCGCCTGATCGAGAACACCGGGGTGCGCAAGCGCCACATCATCCAGCCGATCACCAAGACCCTGGAGCACCCGGGGTTCGAGGCCAGGACCCGGATCTACACCGAGCACGCGAAGCGGCGGATCCCCCCGGTGATCCGCAGGGCGCTGGAGAACGCCGAGCTCGACGCCGGGGACATCGACCTGATCGTCTACGTCTCGTGCACCGGGTTCACCATGCCGTCGATGACGGCGTGGCTGATCAACTCGATGGGCTTCCGCCCCGGGACCCGCCAGCTGCCGATCGCCCAGCTGGGGTGTGCCGCGGGCGGGGCGGCGATCAACCGGGCCCACGACTTCTGCCGGGCCTACCCGGAGGCGAACGCGCTCATCGTCGCCTGCGAGTTCTGCTCGCTGTGCTACCAGCCCACCGACGACAGCGTCGGCATGCTGCTGTCCAACGGCCTGTTCGGCGACGCGGTCGCGGCGGCGGTCGTGCGCGGCTCCGGCGGCACCGGCGTCCGGCTGGAGCGCAACGCCTCGCACCTGGTGGCGGGCACCGAGGACTGGATCTCCTACGCGGTCAAGGCAACCGGTTTCCACTTCCAGCTGGACAAACGGGTTCCCGGGACGATGCGCCCGCTCGCTCCCGCGATGCGGGAGCTGGTGGCCAGCCACCGCTGGAACGCCTCCGAGCTGGACTTCTACATCGTGCACGCGGGCGGGCCCCGCATCCTCAACGACCTGGCCACGTTCCTGTCGGTGCCGTCGAAGATGTTCCGGCACAGCAGGGCCACTCTCACCGAGTACGGCAACATCGCCAGCGCCGTGGTCCTGGACGCCCTGGACCGGCTCTTCGCCGAGGACTGCCTCACCGACAACGCCCGCGGGGTCATCGCGGGCTTCGGTCCCGGGATCACCGCCGAGATGGCGGTCGGCACCTGGCAGCAGAGCACGCTGGACGCCCCCACTACGAACCTGTCCTTCGCCACCGCGTGACCGGGAGGTACGACGCCGATGACCGCCAACTGTCCCGCACGGCTCTACGAGGTCGGCGACCTGCCGGGGCTGGAGTTCGACCCGGTGCTCGCCGAGCTGCTCCGGGACGAGCCGGTCGCCAGGATCAGGCTGCCCTACGGCGAGGGCGACGCCTGGCTGATGACCCGCTACGCCGACGTCAAGTTCGTCGCATCGGACCCCCGCTTCAGCCGCGCCGCGACGCTGGGCAGGCCGGTCACGAAGATGACCCGCCACCACATCCCGCTGGAGCGGGCGGTGAGCTACTCCGACCCGCCCGAGCACGCCCGCGTGCGCCGGGTGGTCGCCAAGGCGTTCACCGATGCCAGTGCCGAGAAGCTGCGTCCGCACGCGGAGCAGGTCGTCAACGAGCTGGTGGACGCGATGACCGGGGCCGGCCGGGCCGGCGAGCTGGTGCGCCAGGTGACCTCGCCGTTCCCCGTGCGGGTGATCGGTGAGCTGCTCGGCGTCCCCGCGGTGGACTGGCCGAGGATGACCGAGTGGGCGCAGACGGTCCTGTCCGTCGCCCATGACCAGGCCGCGGCGGACCGGGCGAACAGAGCAAAGCAGGAGTCCGGGGAGTACTTCCGCGCACTGGCGGCCCAGCGCCGCGCCCGGCCGGAGGACGACCTGGTCAGCAAGCTCGTGGCCGCCCAGGCCGATGGCGTGCTCGACGAGGAGGAGCTGGTCGGGCTGTCGCTGCTGCTGCAGTTCAACGGCTGGCACGCGGTCCGCAACAACGGCTCGAACATGATCTACCTCCTGCTCACCCGGCCCCAGCTGTGGGCCCGGCTGCGCGGCGAGCCCGGACTGGTGCCGCGGGCGGTGGAGGAGCTGCTGCGGTTCATCCCGCACAAGAACGGCATCGGGATGCCGCGCGTGGCCACCGAGGACGTCGAGGTGGGCGGGGTGCTGGTCCGCGAGGGAGAGGTCGTCTACGTCTCCTACGTCGCCGCCAACCGCGACCCGGAGGTCTACCCCGACCCCGACCGCATCGACCTGGAACGCGAGGAGGTCCCGCACCTGGCCTTCGGCCACGGCCCGCACTACTGCATGGGCCCGGCCCTGGCCCGGATGGAGCTGGAGGTCCTGGTCGGCACGTTGCTCACCCGACTTCCCGACCTGCGTCTGGCGATCCCGGCCGCGCAGGTGCGCTGGCACACCAACGCCCTCATCCGCGGTCCGATCGACCTCCCCGTGACGTGGTGACCGTCACGGGATGAGGAACCGGGGCGGGTTGGCCGCGGCACGTCGACCACGCCACCCGCCCCGGTGCCCATACCGCACACCCATACCTCAGAGTCGTTGCCGCACAAGCGATGCGGCGTCACCCTCCGGCTCGACCGGGTGTCGTCGCCGCGAGCGAGCCGGGACGAGGGTCAGGGGAACCGCGTGCCGGGGGACGCCCGCTGCCCACCACCCGTTAGGGTCGGCGCCCGTGACTCAGACCGGACACCCCCCTGCCGTGGACGCGACGCACGCCCTCTCGTCGGTGCCCTCCGCCGCCGCGCGCGGCGAGCACCCCGTGCCCGGCAGGATCCGGTACTACTTCGGGCCGATGGCCTGCGGCAAGTCCACCCTGGCGCTGCAGATCGACCACAACCACGCGCGGCAGGGCCGCCGCGGCCTGCTGCTGGTGCGGCACGACCGCTCGGGGACGCCGACGATCTCCAGCCGGATCGGGATCACCAGGGCCGCGGTGGAGGTCCATGAGGAGATGAACATCCAGGAGCTGGTCCGCGCGCAGTGGGCGGGCAACCAGCGGGTGGACTACCTCATCGTCGACGAGGCGCAGTTCCTGTCGCCCTGCCAGGTCGAGCAGCTGGCCGAGCTCGCCGACCACGCGCAGGTGGACGTCTACTGCTTCGGGCTGGCCATCGACTTCCGCAGCCACCTCTTCCCCGGCGCCCAGCGGCTGGTGGAGCTGGCCGACGAGCTGCACCCGGTCCAGGTCGAGGTGCTGTGCTGGTGCGGGCTGCCCGGCCGGTTCAACGCCCGCACCCAGGACAACCGCGTCCTGCGCGAGGGCGACACCGTGCTGGTCGCCGACACCGCCGATACCGCCGACAACACGGACAACACTGACAACGAGCCCGCCGAGGATCACGAGGCCACCGGCGAGGAGAGCACCGTGCGCTACCAGGTGTTGTGCCGGCGGCACTACCGCAGCGGCGACCTCGGTCCGCGCGCCGTGCCCGCCGGGCAGCTCAGCCTCGCCTGACTGGTTTCGTGCCTGTGGCAAGACTTGACCGGTCGACGCGGGCGGGGTCCGGACCGGTTGCGAACCCCCGAACCGCCCCTGCGCGGACGCCGCGAAGCCCGGTATGGTCGGCGCCGATGATCATCCACCCGACCGGCCCCGGATCGGCGAGCCGCGGCGGTCCGGACTCGGCCCCTCCGGCGAGCTGGCTGGGACGGAAGGTCCGGCTTCGCGCGGTCGAGGCCGCGGACCGCCGCACGCTCGCCGGGTTCGACCGGGACTCGGCCCGCGACCACCCCCCGCAGGTCGGCGGGTACCGGCACTGGGCCGCGCACCGGGCGGGGGTGGCCGACTCCGGTGACACCGCGCAGTTCGCGATCGAGGCGCTGCACGGCCGGATGCTGGTCGGGTCAATGTGGAGCATCCAGGCCGACCCGAGGTCCGACCGGTTCAGCTACGGCATCGGGATCGGGCCGCGGCACCGGCGCTGCGGGTACGCCGCGGACGCGATCACCGTCCTGCTCGCGCACATGTTCGGCCAGCGCCGCTACCGCAAGTGCGAGGTCAGCATCCACGGCGGCAACCTCGCCTCGCTGTCGCTGCACGGCGTGCTCGGCTTCCGCGAGGAGGACCGGGTGCGCGACACCGAGGTCCTGCGCGGCAGGATCAACTACCTGGTGCTGATGGGCATCACCGCCGACGAGTTCGCCGCGCGCAACCCGGACCTCTCCGCGTCCCACCCTCCGGTCCTCCCCCGGCGCGGCCGGCACTGGCGTCCCAGCCGAGGACGGCACTGGCATGCGCGGCACCTGGGCTGAGCACGGTTCTCCCGTCCAGCGCAATTCCGTTGCGCCACAACGGGAATCCGCACGGCGACGGCCTGGAGGTCAGCTCGGTCCCACGGGGGCCCGAACAGCCTGGCGACCGAGTAGTACACAATCCACGGGCGGACGGGCGACAGCGGAGGAGCGATGACCGATCCCACGCTGCCGGGCAGGTTCAGCCTCGACCTCAGCGGACACGCGGTGCCACCGTTGCGGGCACTGCGCCAGCGGGTGCGCGCGGCACTGGCCGGGGAGAGCGACGCGTGCCTGCACGCCGCCGAGCTGCTGGCCACCGAGCTGGTCAGCAACGCCTACGACCACGGCGGCCCGCCACGGCGGTTCTCGTTGCGCCGGTTCACCGAGCAGCGGCTGGTCCGGATCGAGGTCGACGACGGCGACACCGTGGGCGTGCCGCATCCCGGGGGCTCCCGGCTCGGCGGGAACCGGGGCCGCGGGCTCATCCTGATCGACCGGCTCGCCCGGCACTGGGGCGTGATCACCCGCGCGCACAGCAAGACGGTGTGGGCGGAGCTCAGCTGCGACGTTCGCTGACCGGCAGCGGGGCGCGGCCGCGGTCTCCGTGGGCGACCGCCTCCTGGACGCTGCGGTGCAGCGAGAACTCCTGGGTCAGGCCGGAGACGTCCAGCGCCCGCGTCACCACCTTGGTGGTCACCGCCAGGTGCAGCGCGACGCCCTGGTCGGCCGCGCCCACCGCCGCCTGGTGCAGCACGGCCAGCCCGACCGAGCCCAGGAACGACACCCCGTCGAGGTCGACGACAACGACCCCGGCCCCCGAGCTCACGTGCCCGGTCAGCGCGAGCTCCAGCTCGCGCGCGGAGTACATGTCGATCTCTCCGGCCACCGTGACCACCGTGGCGGAACCGGACCGTGTGGCGCCGACCCGCAGCGACGGCGCGGATTCGTACGGCGTTCCGTAGAGCTTGTCGCTGCTGGCCTTCACTGGACATTCCCCGGTTGTACGCGTGCGGATCTTGATTGCCGACGAGCGTAGCGAGTTTCACCACGGCGGACATACCGTCAGCCGAAGGACGAGACGTCTTCCTTTCGCCGCAGCGGTTCACCTGTGTGGGCGATCTTCTCTGGCGCGCGCCAGCACAGGAGCAGCGCCGCCATGATCGCCGCGAGCCCGACGTGGAGCCAGCTCCCCGCCGCGTCGAACGGGACCACGTTCGCCGGGCTGGCGCGCGGCACCACGAGCCCGTAGACACCGAGCGCCAGTGACGCGGCGGCGCCCACCGCCAGGAAGCGCCGCGCGCCCTGCCGGGTGTTGCCGAGGGTGAGGCCGACGGCCCCGAAGACCAGGTGGATCACGTTGTGCAGCACGGAGACGTCGATGACGCCGAACAGCTGCGCGGCGGAGCGCGGACCTGCCATTTTCAGCAGCCCGTACTCGGTGGTCAGCCCGGGGACCAGTCCGCAGATGCCGAGGAGGAGGAAGATCGCGGCGACCAGGCCCGCCGCCTGTTGCACGGTCGCGCGCGCAACCGCCACCACGTGCTGAGGCACCGCCGCCACCTTCGTCGCGCTCTCCGGGACACCAACTCTCTCGGAGATCATCTTCTCGCCCCGGGGCAGCGGAATGGCGCAAGACCCCCCGAATGCGCGGGAGGTTTCGTTGCTAGCCTGACTTTTCCCCGCGCCGGCAACGGATTCCGGCGCAGTCCCCTGTTGACTGGAGTGCTCACCCATGTCTTTTTCCACTCGCGTCGCGGGCGTCGTCGTGGCCGTGGCCGGAGTCCTCGCCGGTGCTTCGCCCGCGAACGCCGCCGTCGTCCTCAACGACGAGCCGCTGGGCCTGCGCGCGTTGAACAACGTCAGCGTCCTTCCGGTGCAGCTGTGCGGCGGGTCGGCCTCGTGCGAGAACGCGCCGGTCGGTGACCACCTCTCCGAGCTGATCACCAACAGCGTGGTGCGCCCCTAACCCGAGGTGCGGGTGGGCTTCGGTCCGGTCGTGGTGGGCGGCTGGGTGGCGGCGGAGGGCCTGGGCCTCGGCTTGCTCGTCGGGGACGGCGTCCCCGGTGCGGCGGGCGTCCCGGTACCGGGCGCCGCCACCGTCACCCCGCTGCTGACCTGCAGCGTGACCACGGCGCCCGCGGCGGCGCCGCCGCTCTGGCCGATCACCGTGCCCTTGGCCTTCTGGCTGGCCCTGGTGACGATCCGGACCGTGTAGCCCGCCTTCTCCAGCCGCTCCCGCGCGTCGGTGACCCCGAGGCCGGTCACACCGGGAGCGCGGTCCTGCTCGACCCTGGCACCGGTGTCCCGCTCCTCGCCATCGGCGTAGCGGTCCTCCAGCGCAGGCAGCTCGGCGGGCTCCATCGCGGTCATGATCCCCGGCTGGCCGTCGGCGCCGTTCATCGCGTGGAACCAGGTGCGCGCCGGGTACTTGCCGCCGTAGATGTAGCGCCCACCGGAGCACGGGCGCGGCGGCAGCGACCCGCCGGGGTCGCACAGCGTCGTCGGCGCCGGCGAGTCGTCGAAGGTGAACACCGCGGCCGACAGCTGCGGCGTGTAACCGAGGAAACCGGAGGACTTGTGCTCCTGGGTGGTGCCGGTCTTGCCCGCCATCGGCCGGTCCCAGCCGTAGGCCTTCGCCGCCACCGCCGCCGTGCCGGACACCGAGTCCTTGCTCAGCCCGACTGTCATCGCGTTGGCCAGCCCGGGTTCCACGACCTGCGCGCACTGCTGCTCGCGCACCGGGACCCGCCTGCCGTGCCGGTCGAGCACCTCCTCGACCGGGCTCGGCGGGCACCACGTGCCCGCGCTGGCCAGGGTCGCGCCGACGTTGGCCAGCTCCAGGGTGCTGGTCGGCGTCGGGCCGAGGGTGAAGGAGCCGTAGTTCTGCTCGGAGAAGAACTTCCCGATCGGCCGCTTCTTCGGGTCCTCTCCCGCGCGGACCGTGGCCAGCGACCGCAGCCCCAGCCGCTGCGCCATGTCCACCGCGGAGGACACGCCCACCCGTTCCAGCAGGTGCACGAAGGTGGTGTTGGGCGAGGTCGCCAGCGCGTCCTGCAGGGACAGCCGCTCCGGGTACTCCCCCGCGTTCTGCACGCAGTACTTCCGCAGCCCCTCCGCGCCCATCGGGCAGCTCGCCGAGCCGCCGAGGAAGACGGTGGAGGTGTAGGAGCCGGGCACCGGCAGGGAGTCGTTGATGCCGCCGCCCTTCTCCAGTGCCGCGGCCGCCGTGAAGATCTTGTAGATCGACCCCGCGCCCAGGTTCTGCATCGCGTAGGGCAGCCCGAGCGTGGTCTCGTGCCTGTCCCGGTCCAGGCCGTAGACCCGGTTCGCGGCGAGCGCGACGACGCGGTGTTTGTCCTTGCCCGGCTTGACGATCGCCATCGCGTTGGCCGCGTGCTCGGTGTCCGGGGGGACCTGGGCGTCCACCGCCGTCTTGGCCTTGGTCAGCGCGTCACGGTCCAATGTGGTCTTGATCGTGTAGCCGCCCCTGCGCAGCTCCTCGCGGGACAGTCCGGCGCTGCCGAGGTACTTGAGCACGTAGTCGCAGAAGTAGCCGGCGTCGCCGGTGCCGATGCAGCCGTTGGGCGGGCGGGCCGTCTCCGGGGCCAGCCCGAGCGGCGCCCGCTTCTCCACCTCGGCCATCTCGGGCGGGATGCGGTGCTGTTTGGCCATCTCGTCGATCACCACGTTGCGCCGCGCCAGCGCCCGCTCCGGGAAGCGGTAGGGGTTCAGGCCGCTGGGCTCGTTGACGATCCCGGCGAGCAGGGCGGCCTGGGCGACCGTCAGCGTCTCCTGGGCGACACCGAAGTAGGTCTGCGCGGCGGCGGCGATCCCGTAGGAGTTCTGTCCGAAGGGGACGGTGTTGAGGTAGCGCGCCAGGATCTCGTCCTTGCTCAGCAGGCGTTCCAGCTGCAACGCCGTGCGCAGCTCGCGCAGCTTGCGGGCGGCGGACTGCTCGCGCGCCTTGGTCTGCTCCAGCTTCGTCTCGGCGGCGATGTGCGTGAGGTAGTTCTTGACGTACTGCTGGGTGAGCGTCGAGCCGCCCTGGGAGACCTTGCCCTGCAGGCTGTTGGTGATCAGCGCGCGGCCGATGGCGACCAGGTCGACGCCCTCGTGCTCGTAGAAGCGGTGGTCCTCGATCGCCACGATCGCGGCCTTGATGGTGACGGCGATCCGGTCGGCGGGGACCAGCACGCGGTACTGGTCGTAGACGTGCGCGAGCGGCTTGCCGTTGGTGTCGAGCATCGTGGTCAGCAGCGGCGGGTCCTTCCGCACCAGCTCCGCCGCCGTGGTGTCCACAGTGTCGCTCGCCCGCACCGCCACCAGCCCGGCCCCTCCGACGAAGGGGAAGAGCACCGCCGCCACCAGCACCCCGGCGAGCACGCACAGCGCGAGCAGCTTGAGCGGCGATTTCCCAGGCCGCCGAACGGGTTCGTCGTCCCAGGTGAGGTTGGTGATGTCGAGCTTGTTCGACACCCGGATCGAAACCCTGTCCCGCACGCGCCTCCCCCGTCCACCGCAGTTCCCCTTACGTCTTAGCCGTTTTCGGGCGCCGGAGACGGGAACGCCACGCACACGATGGGGTGGCCGGGAGAACTCGTGGGGAGGGCGCCGAGGAACTCCAGACACCCTCCCCGTCTCGCGGTGGCCGCGGCGGTCAGGGACCGACGTGGCTGTTGGTGATCAGCTCCTCGACGTCGTCACCCACGGGGGCATTCGCGCACTGCGGCCTCCCACCGGGCGCGCCCAGCGGGAGCGCGAGGCCGCACGTCTGCACGGGCAGCACGCTGACGTTGTTGAGAACCTCGATCGCGGTGGGGCGGGTATCCACTCCGACACCGATCGCGTTCGCGGGCGCACCGACCGCCATGAGACCCGTGGCCGCCGCCAGAACGGCCGTAACGCGCGACTTGACAGACAACTCGTTCACTCCACCCGTCGATTGTGTTTGACTGCGCAAAAAGGTGTCCTTTTCGCGACCAAGAGGTTAACAACAGTCATCTCGATCACGACTATTCACCCATGAGGGAAAGCCCGTGCGCGAGTACTGGGACTCGCGCACGGGCCGGTCGGAAAAGTGTCGTCACTCAGCCCCTGTCGATCTCCACACTGGTACCGCTGTTGCCAATGCGAACGGTGTTCCGGCTCCCGCCGTTGTTACTGATCACCGTGGTGTTGCCGTTGGCGTGGGAATTGTCCACGATCGCGCTGTTGCCGTGGCTGCCGTTGTTGCTGATGACCGTGGTGTTGCGGTGCGACGAGCCGTTTCGGACCGCCGACTGGTTCCGGTCGCTGCCGTTGTTGCTGACGACGGTGGTGTTGCGGTGCGAGCGCAGGTTGACCACGTCGGTGTCGTTGCCGTTGGCGTCGTTGTTGCCCACGGCGGTGCGGTTGCGGTCGGACCCGGCGTTGACCACCCGGGACCGGTTGTCGTCGGCGTGGATGTTGCCGATCGCCACCTTGTTCAGGTTGGCGAGCCGGTTGAGCACCAGAGCGTCGTTGCGGTTGGCGCCGCGGTTGACGGCGATGACGTCGTTGTTGTCCGAGCTCCGCGCCGCGGCGCCGCGGGCGGCCCCCCTCTCACCCGTGGCCTCGTCCAGGTCGCCCTCGGAGTCTCCGGAGCCGTGGTTGACGATCGTGGTGCGGTTGCCGTGCGCGTTCTTGTTCCGCACCACGGTGCGGTTGCCGCTGGCGTTGACGTTGCCGACACCGGTGTCGTTGTCGTCGGAGCCGACGTTGCCGACCACGGTGTCGTTGTGGTTGGCGTTCTTGTTGCGAACGCCCGTCCGGTTGCGGTTCGCATCGTCGTTGCGCACACCGACGCGGTTTCCCACGGCACGGTGGTTACCGACCTCGACGTCGTTGTCGTTTCCGCCGACATTCCCCACCGCGACACCGTTGCCGGAGGCGGTGGAGGCGGGAGTGGCTTGAGCGGTCCCCACGCTGAACGGCAGCAGAACCGCCAGCGTCGCCGCCACGAGCACGGCACGGCCAACCGCACGATCGGTTTTCACCACATTCTCCCTCTCCAGAGAAAAGCGGGCTCGCACCCGCCGGAGTTCCAACGATTTCGAAACTACCTTTTTCGCATTCCCCTATGGGGTACACCTCTTTTTTTGCAGCTAGGACCGCATTTCACCCCGACGGGACACCGAAACGGTTCCGCTGCGTCACAACCCGACCAATGTCGTCACCCGGGAGAAGGAGAGGGGTTCCAGCCAAGCGGCCCAGCGGGAAATGCCTAAGAGTGGCACCGAACGTGATGAGGCGTCTGCTATGGACGGTCGCCGTCCACTCGGGACAGCTGACGGGGTGGAAAGCGATCGGGAACGCCGCGGCCGGGCGAGCTGACCGGAGCCGTCGGGATGACGGCGGCGGAACTGGGTACGCAGGGGGCATGGACTCCTTCCACTCCGCACCGCTGCCCCACGAACAGCTCGACCGGCCGCGCACCGCCGTCGTGACCGGATCGGACTCCGGGATCGGCAGAGCCGTCGCGGTCACCCTGGCCGCTGCCGGAGTGGACGTCGGCATCACCTACCACCGGGACGCCGGCGGCGCGGAGAACACCGCGACCGACGTGACCGGCTGCGGGGCGAAGGCGGTGGTGCGGCGGCTTGACCTCACCGGCCTGCCCGGCTCGGTCACCGCGATCGACGAGCTCGCCGACGAGCTCGGCGGGATCGACATCCTGGTGAACTGCGCGGGCACCGGCTCGTCCGAACCAGTGATCGGCATGGCCTACGACACCTGGCGCGGCGTGGTCTCCGTCGACCTGGACGGCGCCTTCCTGTGCGCCCAGCGCGCGGCGCGACGCATGATCGAGGCGGGCAGGGGCGGCCGGATCATCAACATCACCAGCGTGCACGAGCACGCCCCGCGTGTCGGCGCGGCACCGTACTGCGCGGCCAAGGCCGGGCTCGGCATGCTGACGAAGGTCCTCGCCCTGGAGCTCGCCGAGCACGACATCACCGTCAACTCCGTCGCGCCCGGTGAGATCTCGACGCCCATGACCGGTCAGGAGGACGTCAACCCCCGCACCGAGTCCAGGCCGGGCGTGCCCCTGGGCAGGCCCGGGCACGCCCACGAGGTCGCCGCCGTCGTGGCCTTCCTCGCCACACCGGCGGCCGGGTACATCACCGGGGCCTCCTACCTCGTCGACGGCGGCATGTTGCTGATGGGACCGCAGGCGAGCTCCGAACTGTCCACAACGGACTGGAGGAAGCTCTCGCCGGGATGAGGGCGCAGCGGGTCGCGGCACCGTACCGGTGGCTCAAACGCGCTTTCGGCACACCGGGAAACGAACGGCTCGTACTGGTGCAGGCGGTCAAAGCCGCCCTCGCCGCGATGGTCGCCTGGCTGGTTTCGAGCACGTTCTTGGGGCTTCCGCAAGCCCATCTCGCACCGTACGCCGCGGTGTTCGCCGTCGAGTTCACCGTCACCGCGACACTGTGGAGCTCACTGCACCAGATCGCCTCGGTGACCTCCGCGGTACTGGTCGCCGCCGTCGCCGAGCTGGTCCTGCCGTGGCGCACTCTCGAAATCGGGGTCGCGGTCCTGGTAGGACTGCTCGTCGGGCGGTCGCGGATCTACGGGGAGAGCGGCCAGTGGGTCGGACTCACGGCGCTGCTGATCCTGGCGTGGGGAACGGGAAGCGACCCGGCGATGCTCGGCGACCGGCTGGTGGAGACCGCGCTGGGACTGGGAGTCGGCACGATCGTGAACGTGCTGGTGTTCCCACCGTTCTACGCCAGACCGGCCAGGGAGTCCTCGGAACGCCTGGCCACCCAGTTCGCCGACCTGCTCGCCGAGATCGCGCGGGAGCTGCGGCGCGAGACGCCCTCGGAGGACCCACCGGACTGGACGCGGCGCGCGCGGGGTTCGGCGGAGCTCGTCCGCAAAGCCGAACGCGCCGTGGAACACAGCCGCAGGAGCAGACGGCTCAACGCCCGTCGAGAGAGCATCATCCGGCACGGTCCCGCTGAACACCACCTGCGGCTGCTGGGAAGCCTGCGGGTGAGCTGGCCACATCTGCACCAGATCGCGGAGGTGCTCAAGGCAGCCGCGAGCGCCGAGGACCCCGTCTCCTACCCGGATCGCTGTTCACGTCGGACGCTCTCCGAGCTCCTGAGCGGGTTCGCCGGCATGGTGCGGCTGCGGGTGTCGGTGGAGCACCACGACTTGAGGTTCGACGAGATCCGGCAGCGCTGCGAGGAGCTACTGGCGGAACTGACCGAGGCGGGGCCGCCCGGGTCCGCGGGCATGGTCGTGCCCGCTCGGCGAATGCTCCAGGAGCTCGCCGACAGGTGACCTCCATGACGGCCCCGTCCCCGCCTCAGACTGCCCGGTGCTGCCGCCGGTTCTCCTCCCGGCTCGCGGACAGGGCACCCAGCGCGAACCCCACCACGACGGCACCCGCTATCCACGAGGTCCACGCGGCCGAGGGGTGCTCGGTGTAGGCGAACAGCCACGGGGCGACGATCGCGACCACACCGGCGACCGCCATCATCCACTCGTCGATGTAGGAACCCGGCTGGGCGAGGGCGAGAAGGGCCATCACCACGATCGCCAGCCCGATCACCACTATGCTCCACGAGCCCCGCACCCCGGCGTCGACCCAGAGGGTGGCGAGCACCAGATAGGCGCCTGCCACCAGGATTACCCAGTCCTGGACGCGGGTCCAGGGCTTGGACTGCGTGTCCGACATATCGCTCACCTCCACCACCGAGGCTGGTCTCGCCGCCACGTCCCGACCAGAGACGAAAGTCCCGGTGAACCCGGCGTTGTGCCTCCGGCGTTTGCCCAGCCGCGCTGGAGGTACAGAACCGTTGTGTGGCTTCCGGGAGCACTGGGTGTCTACCGCCCCCAGCAGGACACGGCGTTGCTCGTCGACGCGATGCTCGGCGCGCCGCTGCCGCCAGGCGCCCACGTGCTGGACGTCGGCACCGGCTCGGGCGCTCTGGCACAGGCCGCCGCGGACGCCGGGGCCGCGGAGGTGACCGCGATCGACGTGTCCTGGCGGGCGGTGGCGATGGCGTTCGTCAACACACGGCTCCGCGGCCGACCGGTCCGGGTTCGTCGTGGCGACTTCAGGAAGTCCCTGCGCGGCAGGCACTTCGACGTGGTCCTCGCCAATCCCCCGTACGTCCCTTGTGGACACGGAGCCCCCGGGCGGCACGACAGCGCCCGCGCGTGGGATGCCGGGGATGACGGGCGGGCGCTGATCGACCCCTTGTGCGACCGCGCCCCGGGGTTGTTGTCCCCCAAGGGAATGATGCTCATGGTGCACTCCGCGCTCTGCGGGACGGAGACGACGCTCCGTCGGCTGCGGAACTCCGGGCTCAAAGCCGCCGTGATCGCCAGGCAGCGTTGCCCGTTCGGCCCGGTGATGCGCGGTCGCTCGGACTGGCTGGAGCGACAGGGACTGATCGAGCCCGGCCAACGCGACGAGGAACTGGTGGTGATCCGTGCCGACCGACCCCGGTGAGCGCCCCCGCCGCGTCCGCGTGGTTCCCGGTGGGCCGCTGATGATCGAAGGCCCCGTGGAGCTTGTTGGCGCCGACGGTGCTTTCACGCTGTGCGACCGCTTCCAGGTCGCACTGTGCCTGTGTCGCCGCAGTCGGAGCTATCCCCTGTGCGACACAAGCCACCGCCCGCGGTCCCGGTCAGGGCAGCGGGCGCAGCAGTGAGGTCCGCGCCTGTGCCCAGTTCGTCATCAGGTGCTCGGCGAGGCGGCTCTCCACCAGCTCGGTGGCTTGGACGCCGAAGACCACATCGGCCGCGAGGTGCGGTTCGCGCTGAAGCAGGTCGTCGAGCACGTCATGGCGCAGCACCTGCTCATGCACCGCGTCCGCTTCGACGTGCTCGGCGTAGAAGCGCACACACGCGGGATCGGCCGCCAACCGCCGCAGCGCCGCCACCATCCGTTTCGCCGCAGGCGCGGTGGTGATCTCCGCTGCCGCGAAGTGGCCGACGAGCGCGCCACGCAACGCTCGGTGCAGCCCGAACATCGACATCATGTTCACCACAGCCAGCGCGGGCGCGGGCACGGCGTCGAGGTAGCCGAGGTAGCTGGAGTCCAGGCCCGCGCCGTCGAGCAGGTCGGCGAAGAGCTTGGAGTGCATGCGATCCGCGCGCCCGCCGCCGAACTCGTCGAACTCGACCGCGACCAACGCGGCTTTCGCCTTCCCGGTGAGGCGCGGCAGCACCCAGGCGTGCGGATCGGCCTCCTTCAGGTGGTAGATCGAGCGGTGTGCGAAGTACTCCCGCATCTGCCACCACTCCCCCTTGTCGCGCAGGAAGCGGGAGAGCCCGTCGCCGTCGTCCGGCTCGACGAGCAAGGGGCCCACCGCCTCGGAGACGTCGTTCCCGCCGGGCACGTCGGTCCGCAACGCGGTGAGGAACGTGTACTCCAACGCTCCCCGGAACCTGAGCAGCTCGGGATTCCACTCCCACTCCGGGTTCACGCCGTGGAACCCGCGGTAGTGCAGCTCGTAGCAGACGTGCAGCGCCAGGTGCAGGTCGAGTCCGTAGGGATCGGCGGCCTCCTGCGGGAACACCGGCCACGACCGGCCGGAAGGCGGAGTGCCCAGCGCGGCGAGCACCGTCTCGCTGAGCGGGCCGACCGGGTTGGGCAGGGTGCCGGCTTCGGCAACGGCTGGGGCAGGCATGGGCAGCTCCGCTCCGTCGGGGGGCGTGACCCGCTCTGGCTACCCCCGATCAGCCAGATCAGTCCGCTGCCGCAACAGCTCGTCCGCGAGCATCGCGATGACGGCGTGCGGCCCCTTCGCCGCGGCAGCACGCTGCCGGTCGGCTCCGCTGCCGTCCCGCACCACGGCCTTCAGCGACCGCTCCACCCGCCTCAGGTCACCGGTCTCCTCCAGGGCGGGCCGCACGTGTTTGAACAGCTCAGCCACCATGACCGTCGCGGGCACCCGGCGCATCCGGAACGGGTGCACCGCCGCACCACGCAGGCCATGGCGCGCGGCCGACCACACCGCCGCCGCCGTGACCTGGTCACCGACCCGTCCCGCCTCCCGGCCGCCGTCGAGATCAGACAGCGCGGTCAGCACGAGCGCCCTGGTCAGCGCTGCCTGGAGCACGGCGTCCTCGGCCGTCGGCACCGCGTCCGCCACCCGGACCTCCACGGTCGGCAGGTGCGGCGAGGGCCGGGCCAGCCAGAAGCTCATCGCCTCGTCCATCACCGCCCCGCAGGCGATGAGCCTGCCGACCTCGTCGTCGTAGTCCCGCGCCGAGGCGAACCACGGAGTCACCCCCCAGCCGGGGAACCGGCTCTGCTCCAGCACCCGCCAGCTGGCGTAGCCGGAGTCCCGGCCCTCGCTGAAGATCGAGTTGGCGGAGAGCGCGAGCAACGTGGGCAACCACGGCCGCAGGTGGTTGATCACCGCAATGGCGGTGTCGCGGTCCGGAACGCCCACGTGCACGTGACAGCCGCTGACCTGGTAGTGCGCGGCGACCTCGGCGTAGGCGCCGATGATCGAGGCGAACCGTTCGCCGTCCGTCGGCGGGGGCGCTCCGTCCCGCAGCACCGGGGTTCCGGTGGACAGCAACCGCATCCCGTTCGCCCGCGCCGCGGCCGCGAGCAGCGCACGGCCCTCGCTGAGCTGGCCGTGCAGCTCGTCGAGCCCGGTGCACACAGCGGTCGCCGACTCGACCTGGGTGCTCAGCATCTCCGTCTGCACCGAAACCGCGCGCGGCTGGGCCCGAGCGTGCTCCAGCACCACGGCACTGCCCGGGGAGGGCAGCCCGGTGTCGGCGTCCACGAGCAGGAACTCCTCCTCGACGCCGAGGGTCATGCCGTGCGCGGCCGTCTCAATGGTCACCACACGGGACTACCCCGTGCTGCGGGCGAGATCCCGGGAAGCGCGCAGGTACGCCAGCACGAGTGCCTCGATGTCGACGGGGTCGGCCGCCCAGCCGCTCGGCACCACGTGCTCACCGCGCACGAGCAGGGTCGCCTGGCGGTCGGTGCTGCTGCGCCACACCACGTCGCCGCCGACCTCGGCCTCCCCGGCGGCCGGGCCGACCAGGAACCGGTGTTCGTCGAGGATGTCCTCCAGGTCGCCAGCGAGCTGGATCCTTCCCCGGTCGAGCAACAGGATGTGGTCGCACACGTCCCGCAGGTCGTTGAGCAGGTGCGAGGACATCACCACGGTGGTGCCCCGCTCGGCGACCTCGGTCATCAGGATGCGCAGGATCTCGTCCCTGGCCAGCGGGTCCAGCGAGGAGAGCGGTTCGTCCAGCAACAGCACCCTCGGCCCCCGGGCCAGCGCGATGGCCAGCGCCACCTGCGTGCGGGCGCCCTCGGAGAGGGTGTCGATCCGCGCGTCGTGATCGACGCCGGCCAGCAGCGCGAGGACCTCCTCCGCTCGCGCGGAGGACCAGCGCTCGTTCAGCTCCCGGCCCGCGCGCAGCATCTCCGAGACGGTGAGCTTGCCGTAGAGCGGCCGGTGCTGGGCGAGGAAAGCCATGTCCGGGTGGAGCTTGCCCCGCACCTCGGAGTCCAGCACCGACACGGTCCCGGTCGTTGGCCGGACCAGTCCCGCCGCGACGGCGAGCAACGTGCTCTTGCCCGCCCCGTTCGGTCCCACGAGCGCCGCGACCCTGCCCTCGGGCACGCTGAAGTCGCAGTCCCGCAGGGCGAACCGGCCTCGGTACCGCTTGGACAGGCCGATGCCGCGCAGCGCGGCCGGTTCGCTCGTCATCGCTGCCTCACAGTGGGATGGTGGTCCTCCCGGACATCCTCGCGCACCACGCCCGTGATCATCCCAAGGCTCAGATCCGGCGGCGCAGCCACCACACGCCCGCGGCGAGCAGCACCACGGCGACGCCCGCGAAGAGCGCGCTCTCCACGAGCTGGACCGTCCCCGCCGCCTCCGGGCCGACGAAGTCGGTGAAGACCTGGGTGACCCCGGACCGCCCCATGCACTCGGCCACCTTGTCCGGCTCGGTCCGGATGCACCGGGAGAACAGCGCTTCGCCGTCCGGCACCACCCGTCCGGCACTGTCCATGTAGCCGTAGGAGTCCACGAGGCTGCGCTTCGGGACGTCCGCTCCGGTGGCGTAGGACCCGACGCGCCGCTCGGACGCCGCCAGCATGGGCCGGATCGCCGGCACCGCGAGCCGGACGGCGGCGAACATGCCGAGGGTCACCGTCATGGCGAGCAGCGACCGCCGTCCGGCGATACCGGCGAACACTCCGACGCCGAAAGCGAAAAGCGTGTGCGCCAACGGGATCAGGCCGGTGGTGTCGTAGTGCGACCACGCGTACGGCCCTTCGGTCCGCGGTCCGAGGTCGCCAGCGGAGTCCGCCCATCCGTTCAGGAACGCCTGAAGGACCAGCACGACCAGCAGCGCGGGGAGCATGGCCATCGCGACCTTCACGGCCATCCACCGCGCGCGGCTCACCGACTGCGTGAACGCCAGCACGTGGGTGCCCTGTTCGAACTCCCGAGCGAACAACGGCGCTCCGCAGAACATCCCGAGCAGCACGGGCAGGATCACCAGCGCGACCTGCGCGTACTTCAGCAGCTCGTAGTACTCGTCCCGCCAGAGGCTCGCCCGGCGAGCGCACTCGGCGTTCTTCGTGTCGAGCACGCAGCTGGCCAGCGAATGCTGCTCGATCAGCGACGTGGACCAGGATCTCAGCAGTGCCAGGGTGGCCACGCCACCGAGCAGGACCACCGCGAGCGTCACCAGGGTGGCGCGTTGCTGGCGCCACGCGACCCAGATCATGCGGCGACCTCCCGCGTGTCGGAGGAGCGCATGTAGGCCAGGGCCAGGACGTCCAGGCGCGGTCGCTGGAGCCGCCATCCCGGCAGCGCGGGCGGTGGTGTCCCCTTGATCAACATGATGCGCTGGTCACCTCGGACGTGGTCGGCGATCGGCGGGGTGCTCGGCACGGGCACGGGCCCCGCGGCGGGACCGGAGATCACGTGGTGCTCGGTGACCAGGTCGCCGACGTTCCCGGCGAGCAGGACCCGCCCGCCGCCGAGCAGCAGCAGGTGGTCGCAGACGCCCTCCAGCTCGGCGAGCACGTGCGAGGACAGCACCACGGTGATGCCCTGGCCCCTGGCCTCGGCCAGCAGCGTGCCCAGGGTGTCCTCGCGGGCGAGCGGGTCCAGGTCCGCGAGCGGCTCGTCGAGCAGCAGCACGCGGGGACGTTTGCCGAGCACGAGCGCCAGCGCGACGCGGGTGCGCTGGCCACCGGAGAGCGTGCCGACCTTGGCCTCGAACGGCACCCCGGCCGCCGTGACGAGCCCGGCCGCGTAGCCGGCGTCCCACCCCGGGTTCATCCGCGCGCCCAGCCGCAGCGTCTCCGCGACCGTGAGGCTCGGGTAGAGCGGCTTGTGCTGCCCGAGGAAGGCCAGCTCGGGGGCCAGCCCGGCGCCGGTCGGCTGCGCGCCGTAGACCTCGACCGCACCGGTCGTCGGCCGTGCCAGCCCGGTGACCAGGCTCATCAGCGTGGACTTGCCCGCACCGTTCGGCCCGACGAGCGCGGTCACACTGCCGTCGGGCACCTCCGCCGTGCAGTCACGCAGCGCCCAGCCGCGCCGGTACCGTTTGCCGAGTCCCACAGCCTGGATCGCCGGGCCCCGCCCGTTCGTCCGCCGCACCACACCGTCTCCACACCGCCGACCACCCGCCGGGGTTCCGGCGGCGGCGCCACGCTACCACCTTTCACTAATTATGTAGTGTTTTGCCTCGGGGTCGCCGCCGCATGCCGGGCACCTCGACCCAGCGGTGCCGCGCCGTGGCCGCCAGCACGGTGGTCACGGCGCACAGCAGCGTGAACCCGAGGCCGGTGGCGATGTCGTGCCCCTTGCCGATGGCGTTCAGCAGGTGCGGTGACCAGCTGGAACTCGCCCACACCCTGGCCGAGCTGGGAGACGCGCCGCACGCGATCGGCGACTCCGACCGCGCCAGGATGACGGTCCGGCGGGCCTGGCACGTGGTCAAGGAGCGCCGGGCGGAGTCGCTCCTCGCCCGGCTCGCGCTGACCTGGTCCGGGGGCACCGAAGACGGCGGCGAGGGCTTCACCGCGCTCAGCGACGCGGAGCGAGGGGATCGCGGCCATGGGGCACACCAACCGGGAGATCGCCAGGAAGCTCTACTCACGGTCAGCACCGTGGAGCAGCATCTCACCCGCGCCTACCGCAAGCTCGACGTGCGCAGGCGGACCGACCTCCCGGTCCGCCCGCACCCCACCGCGAGCTGACGCTCAGCCCGGCGGCAGCACCGTGGGCTGGTCGACCACCCATCGCCAGCTGCCGTCGGGCTGCCGCCGGGCCACTTCGGCGGTGGCGTTGCCGCCGGGGAGCAGGGTCGAGGTCAGCGCGAGGTTTCCCTTGCGCAGCGCGGGTTGTCCTTCGCCAGGGGCGAACCGCGGCCCGTCGGCGAGCAGCTTCGCGTAGAACTCGCGGATCAGCGCCGCACCCTGGACCTGGCCGCCGGGGACGGCCAGCACCGCGTCCGGCTCGTAGAGGGCGACCAGTCCCTCGACGTCGCCCGCGTTGGCCCGCTCGACGAAGAGCCTGCCGAGGTCCTCTGGCTGGCGCGCCCGCTCAGACATGGACGACCGGCTCCCCGCTCGACGCACCGCGTCGCAGCAGCGTCGAGATCGCCGCGGCCACGGTCAGCGCGACACCCGCCACCACGAAGGCCAGCGACATGCCGCCGACGAAGGTGACGTTGCTGGCGTGGGTGATGGCGGCGGCCGTCTGCGGCGCGGTGCCCTGCGGGACCACCGCCCCGCCCTGGGCCACCACGGTCTGCCACTGCGCGACCTGCTCGGCGGTCGGCGTCGGCAGGCCCTCGGCGGTGAACCCCTCGGCGAGGTTCCCGCCGACGTGCCCGGACACCAGCGCACCCAGGATCGCGGTGCCCAGCGAGCCGCCGAACTGGAGCAGCGTCTGCTGCATGCCGCTGGCCACCCCGGCCAGGCTCACCGGCGCGTTGCCGATGACCGCGTCGGTCGCGCCGACCATGACGACGCCGAGCCCGGCGCCGAGCAGCGTCAGCCACAGCGGCAGCAGCCCGGTCCCGCCGTCGGTGCCCAGGGTCGCCATGCCGAACATCGCCACCGCCGAGGACACCAGCCCGCCCAGGATCGGCAGGCGCAGGCCGAACCGGTCGAACAGGCGGCTGGCCAGCGGTGGGCCGACGGCCAGCAGCGCGGTCAGCGGCAGCAGCTGGAGCCCGGCCTCCAGCGCGGTGAAGCCGTGCACGCCCTGCACGTAGAAGGTCAGGAAGAACATCGAGCCGAACATCGCCAGCGCCATGATCAACATCACCACGGTGCCGACGGACAGCGGGACCGACCGGAACATGCTCATCGGCATCAGCGGCTGCGGGGCGCGCAGCTGCCACAGCACGAACAGCACGCCGACCACCAGGCCGCCCAGTCCTGGCACCAGGGTCGCCGACGAGGTCCAGCCGTGCTCGGGGGCGAGCACCAGCGCCAGCACCATGCCGGAGGTGGACAGCGTCAGCAGCGCGACACCGGGCAGGTCGAAGGCGGAGGCGGAGTCGGTCGGCCGGTTCGCGGGCAGGTACTTCACGCCGAGGGCCAGCGCGAGCGCGCCGACCGGCAGGTTGACGAAGAACGCCGCCTGCCAGCTGAACGCCGAGACCAGCAGCCCGCCCACGATCGGCCCGGCAGCGGCGGACGCCCCGATCAGGCCGGAGAACATCCCGAGCGCCCGGTTGAGCAGGTTCTCCGGGAACGCCGCGCGGAGCATGCCGAGCGCGGCGGGCATCAGCGCCGCTCCGAACGCGCCCTGCACCACCCGGAAGGCGATGAGCATGCCGGTGCCGACGGACAGCCCGATGGCGACCGAGGAGAGCGTGAACCCGGCGACGCCGACCAGGTAGAGCCGCCGGTGCCCGAACCGGTCGCCGAGCTTGCCGGCGGTGATCAGGCAGACCGCGAGGCCGAGCAGGTAGCCGTGGGTGACCCACTGCAGCTCGGCGAGCGAGGCGCCGAGGCTGTTGCCGATCGCCGGGTTGGCGACGGCGACGATGGTGCCGTCCAGCGCCACCATCATGACGCCGAACGCGATCACCACCAGGCTGCGCCACGGGTTCTCCTGTGGTGCTGTTGTCGGTTGGGTGGCGCTGGCGACGGACACGGCTCTCCTCTGTGTGGGATGGGTGGTGCGGGACCGGGTGCTGACACCCGCCGGGATCATGACACCGAGGTCTGACAGTCAACCCCGACGAGCGCGCGGACGGCACCGTTTTTCGACAAGGGCGAACCCGGGAATCCCCGAGCGTTCCAGGCGTTGGGACAGAGGTGACGCTTCCCTCCCGGATCTCCGTGCTCGACCGCTCGCTGCTGCGCCAGGGTGGCGACTCGGGCGAGGCGCTGCGCGCGACCGTCCGCTTCGCCAAGCAGGCGGAGGCGCTGGGCTACCACCGCTTCTGGGTCGCCGAGCACCACAGCGTGCCGGGCGTCGCCGGGTCGGCGCCGACGGTGCTCGCCTCCGCGGTGGCCGCGGCGACCTCGCGGATCCGGGTCGGCACCGGGGGCGTGATGCTGCCCAACCACCAGCCCCTGGTCGTCGCGGAGCAGTTCGGCGTGCTGGAGTCGCTGTTCCCGGGCCGGGTCGACATGGGACTGGGCCGCTCGGTCGGCTTCACCTCCGGCATCCGCCGTGCCCTCGGCCGCGACAAGTCCGACGCGGAGCGGTTCCCCGAGCACCTCGCCGAGCTCCTGGGCTACTTCACCGGGGAGAACGGCGGCGGTGTCCACGCCAACCCGGCGGAGGGCCTGCGCGTGCCGCCGTTCCTGCTCGCCACGGGCGCGGGCGCCGACACCGCGGCGGACTTCGGGCTGCCGCTGGTGATCGCGGGAGCGCGCGGCCAGGACGAGCTCGTGCGCTCGGTCGAGCGCTACCGCGAACGGTTCCGCCCGTCGCCGTGGTCCCCCACCCCGTACGTGGTGGTGTCCGCCACGGTCGCGGTCGCGGAGACCACGGAGGACGCGCGGCGGCTGCTGGTCTCGGAGGCGTGGTCCACGGCGTACTCGCAGACCCACGGCGTGTTCCCGCCGCTGGCGCACCCCGACGACGTGCTCGGCGCGGACATGACCGCGCGGGAGCAGGAGCTGTTCGAGCGCGCCATGCGCGACCAGATCCACGGCACCGCACCGGAGGTGGCGTCAGCGCTGGAGAAGCTCGTCCACCGCACGGCCGCCGACGAGATCATGGTGACCACCAACGGCTTCGACCGCGACCGGGTCCTCGACTCCTACCGCCGTCTCTCCCGCCTGGCCGACCTGAACCACCTCGTCGACGCCTAGCCGCTCTCCCGCACACCGCCCGAGCCCGTTCGCGCGGCCAAGGTTTTCGCGTTTTGTCACCTTGATGCGAAATGGGAGCGCTCTTTCTCGCATCAAGGTGACAAAACGCGAGGTGACGTGCGCGTGTGGCGCTGCGCGGTTCCTCCTCGATGCTGGCCGGGGACGGCACGGCGTGGTGGGGCGGGGATCTACGAGCAGGAGGACGCCGCCGGGCGGTCCAGGGGGACGATGCGGGCTCCCGCCGCGAAGAAGGCGGTCGCGGTGAGGCCGAACATCGCGTGGAAGGTGTCGCTGAAGTGGCCGGGAGAGGCGAACCCCGCGTCCGTGGAGGCCCTGGTGAGGCTGTGTCCCTCGCGGACCGACTCGGCGACGCGCAGCATCCGCGCCCACAGCCGGTAGCGCCGGAAGCTGGTCTCGGTGCTCGCCGAGAACAGGTGCAGGAACCGCGAGGTGGACAGGTTCGCCTCCGCCGCGAGCCGGGCGGCGCTGAGCTCGGCCGCGGGGTCGGCGCGGATGGCACGCATGGCCGCGACGATCCGCTCGTCGATCCGCCCGGCCGCGCCGCCGCGAAGGAAGTCCAGCAGCCACAACGGATCCGGCACCGGTGTCCGGTCCAGGTACCGGATCAGCGACGACTCGTCGCGATGTCCACAGTGGATGGACGAGTGGTGCTCGGTCATCCTGGACCGCACCCCGTCCGCCCGGTCCAGGTAGCAGAACAGCATTCGTCCGCGCTCGGCCACGATCCGGTGCGGTGTCCGCGCGGTGACCAGGGCGCTGCGGACCCGGCGCTCACCGGTCTCCCCCGCGCGCAGGCCGAACGGGGCGTCGACGCCGAGTGCGAAGCAGTGCACGGAACCGGAGTGGGTGTCCAGCCGCAACGACGGGCCCAGGTAGAGCGCGTGCCCCGGCCACAGCCACAGCGTCGCCTCCCCTGCGGGACAGCACGTTTCTGGAAGCGCCCCGTTGTCCACGGAGGCGATGATCGCAGACGTCAGGCCGAGGAAGGGAAAGGACACCGAATGCGACTGGAACGAGTCGGGCGATCGCTTCTCGCGGTGGCGGGGCTGATCAACGCCGCTCCCGCCGTCGGCGCGGTCTCGGTGGCGTTCGCGCGTTCCACCTACGGGGTCGAGATCGCCGGTCCCGACATGGAGGTCCTGTTCCGCCATCGCGCGCTGCTGCTCGGCATCGTGGGCACGACCCTGGTCGTCGCCGCGCTGCGCCCGGGACCGCGCGCGGCCGCGATCACCGCCAACGCGGTCAGCATGGGCGGTTTCCTCGTCCTGGCGCTGGCCAACCCCCCGGTGAACGCGGAGCTCACCAAGGTGGCGTGGATCGACGCCGCCGGCCTGCTGGTGCTGGCCGCCGGAGCGGTCGCGTCGCGGCGGCGGCCGGATCCCGCCCCGTGATCCCCCGGCCCGCTCCCCCGGCAAAAGCCGGTGCGCGTCGCGCGTTCGGCGCGTTTGGCGCGGTCGCCGTCTCCTTGCGTGACCCGGAGCCGCTCGGCGGGCCACCTCCTCGGCCGAGGCGGCGGCCCTGATCAGCCGACGCGCGGGCCGCCCGGCGCCTAGCAAGATCATCACCAGGTATCCCGACTTGGTGGAGGAGCGCGCATGAGGACCGGGGATCACCAGGCGCTCGGCGGTACGCGGTTGATCATGGCGGCCGCGACGTCGGTGACGGCGTTCCTCGCCGAGGTCCCGCTCGGCGAACCGGTGTTGCTGCACAGCTGGCACGACTTCGCCGCACTGTCCACAAGCGACACCGGTGCGTCGTACCTCCCGGACGCGGCTAGGGGGTTCTTCCTCAACGGCGGCACGTCCGCCTACGTCATCGGCGTCGGCGGGGAGTCCAGTCGGGTCGCGCGGTACACCGCGGGGCTGGCCGAGCTGGAGGTGATCCCCGAGGTGCGGATCGTGGTCGCCCCGGACCTGTGGAGCTCACCGGAGGACGCTCCCGTGGTCGCCAGGGCGATCGCCCGGCACTGCGCGGCCCTGGGCAACCGCATGGCGGTGCTCCACACCGATCGAGGACTGTCCCCCGCCGATGCCGTGAAGGTGCCCTCCGAGCTCGGACTGGACGAGCACGTGGCCCAGTTCCTCACCCTCTACTACCCGTGGATCACCTCCGGCGGCACGGGACGCGCGGCGCCCGCGACGGGTCACGTCGCAGGCGCCTGGGCGCGTTCGGACACCCGGGGCGGCGTGCAGAAGGCGCCCGCGAACGAGAACCTGACCACGGTCGTCTCCCTTGAGCGCAAGCTGACCGACGCCGAGCAGGGTCCGCTCAACGCCATCGGGCTGAACTGCCTCCGCAGCTTCTCGGGGCGAGACGCGCTGATCTGGGGCGCGCGCACGCTGTCGAGCGACATCGCCTGGCGCTACGTGAACGTCCGCCGGACCGCCAACCACCTCTGGGAGTCGATCCGGGCCGGCACCCGCTGGGCGGCTTTCGAGCCGAACGACCACCGGCTGTGGGCGTCGTTGCGCCACACCACCACCGCGTTCCTGGCGGGCCAGTGGCGCGCGGGCGTGGTGAAGGGGCGCACGGTGGACGACGCGTTCTCGGTCATCTGCGACGAGAGCAACAACACCGCCGAGAGCGCGAAGGTGGTCATCGACGTCGGGGTGGCCATCATCCGCCCGGCGGAGTACGTGACCTTCCGGGTCGTACAGAGGTCCCTGACCGAGCAGCCGGTTTGACCCCTCCCCCACGCGGAACACATGTTCGGGTGACTTCGCCGACCCGCTGTTCCGCGGTTAGCGTGTGGCCTTTGGCGGACTCGCTACGTGCCTGGGAGGGCCTGACATGGCCAGTAAGTTCACCGAGCTCGCGATCGACTGCGCCGATCCCGGCGGTCTCGCCCGGTTCTGGTGCTCCGTCCTCGGCTACGAGGTGCAGTACGAGGACGACGAGATTGTCACGATCGGCTCCCCTGCGGTGCCTGAAGGCAAGAACCGCCCTGGCCCAGTGCCACCGACGTTGACGTTCGCGCGCGTTCCCGAGGGCAAGACCGTCAAGAACAGGCTCCACATCGACGTCAACCCAACCGACAGGGAGCAGGACGAAGAGGTCCGTCGCCTGCTCGACCTGGGTGCTCGACACGCCGACGTCGGCCAAGGCGAAGAGAGCTGGGTCGTGCTCGTCGACCCGGAGGGCAACGAGTTCTGCGTCCTTGCGACACGCTGCCCCTGATCGGAGGCCGCACACCGCGCCAGGCCACCTTCCGACGGAGGGTCCCGGTCCGAGCAAGATCACACTCTGCCGACGTATCGACCGGACGACTGCGCGGCTGGGCGCCGAGCCGGTGGCGATCACGACGGGTTCCGGCGGCGGTGGGCGCGGTCACCGCTGGCCGCCGCCAGGACTGCCGTGCGGGCGGCACCGACCCAGGCCGCGAACGTGATCACCGACCAGGCCACCCGCTAGCGCCCGTCCCGATCCCCCGAGCTGGCGCCGCCCCCGTACCCCGGTACCCCCGTACCCCCGTGCCCGCGTCGGCTGGCTGGCGTGGTCGAGGTTTTCGCGTTTTGTCACCTTGATGCGAAATGGGAGCGCTCTTTCGCGCATCAAGGTGACAAAACGCGGAATGAGGGGCACGTGGGTGGAGGGCGCCAAGGGGGTGGAGGGCGCCAAGGGGGGAGGGCGCTAGGGGGTGGAGGGCGCCAAGGGGGGTGGTGAGGTGGTGGTGTTACGTGCAGGACACGACCTGGGCGCGGGCTCGGGCGGGCGGCGAGACCCGGGTGCTCATCCGCGGCGGGCGGGTCGTCTTCGTCAACGTCGCGGACGAGAACGGCATGGCCGACGTGTTGTGCGCCAAGGGAATCCTCGTCCGCTGCTGGTGCGCGGAGTGGTGCAGCGGCAGGACGGCGCCGTGGGACTGCCCATCAGCACCTACGATTCGCGGGTGTGGAGGAGACGTTCCCGCATCGGCCGGTACGCGGCGTCTCGGTGCGCTATGGCACGGTGGCCAACTGCTTCCCCGACTTCGTGTCGTTCAGCCTGGACTTCGAGCCGCTCGCCGACGGGCGCGCCGGGTACGAGTTCGTCAGCGACCTCGATTACGGGTTCGACGAGTACTCGCACGAGCTGCACGCGGAGTGCGCACCCGCGATCAGCCAGGGCGTGCTCCTGAACCTCAGCGGAGCGCCCCAGTCCCCGAACCAGCTCACGGTCGACGTGGACACCGGGTCGCTCCCGGTCGGCAGGCTCGACAACACCGAAGGCGGTCCGCTCCTCGCGGTCCGCGTGGTGCTCACCCGCGTCCGCTACCACCTCGTGGACTCCGCGAGTGCCACTCACCGGTACGCCGGGTGGCGCGCCGCCCACAAGGCGCGGTGCGCGCTCTTCGGCACGACACCGGATCCGGATCACAAGGACTGGACGACCGCCGTTCCCGGCACGAGCTGACAACGCGGGCACCTGGTACCCAGATATCTGGGAACCCGTTGGGGCATAGGCAGATGACTGCCACTCTGGGCGACCCGAGCCGCCCGGCCGAACACTCCTTCCGCCGGGTTTCCCACCCCCGAACCGGGACGATCACCATGAGTGAGCGGCCGGGGACGCAGTGCCACCGCTTGGCGCAGTGACGGCGTGTTCCCGGAGCCGGTAAGCCGATAACGGGCCCGCGCAGGGCGGGACGACAGTGCCAAGGCGAGGATTCCGATGCCCACAAGCCTGCAACAGCACCGGCTCACCAGAGAGTTCAACCGGTACGACGTCGACGGCGACGGCACGATCGACCAGACGGACATCGACGGCGTAGTGCAGTCCCTGTGCAGTGCGCACCGGGTGGTCCCGGGCTCGCCGGCATGGCGGGAGATCACCAGCCGGGCGAACAGACTGTGGTACGACCTCATAGGACACCTCGACGACGACGGCGACAGGACGGTCAGCCGCGAGGAGTGGGTCGCCGCGCACGACCGCCCCGGGTTCATCGACGCCGTCGCCATCCCGTTGGCACGCTTCGCCTTCGAGATCGGGGACGCGGACCAGGACGGCAGGATGTCGCTGAACGAGTGGATGATCTCGCACACGGTCTTCGGATCGAACCAGCTGGAAGCCCTTGAGAGCTTCCAGTCCCTGGACGAGGACGGCGACGGGTACGTCACCGCCGACGAGCACGCCGCCGCGGTCGCGAGGTTCTACTCGGAGCAGTGACCCGGGAACCGGTGCGACCGAGAAAACCAGCGCCCCGGACCCACTACACAGCAACGGTTTCGCTGTGTCCATAGTGGACTTCCGCGGCGACGGGACTCGGCATCTCCTGCCGGTTCGCCACCTGCCGCCGTGAGCGACTCGGGGCGCTCACGGCGGCGCTCGGCGGAGAACACGGTTGGGACCGGTCCCGAGGCGGCGTCCCTATCCTCGCGGCGGCAATCCTTTCGAGGAACGGGGTATGCATGACTCGCCGTTGGATGAGCGTTCTCGCGATCGTCGGTGTCGCCACGACCGGACTCGTGTCGCCTGCGAGTGCCAGCGCGACGATCGACCGCTTCACGCTGAAGTCGGGAGCGCGGTTGCCCTACTACCACAACCATTCCCTTGAAGGCGCGGCACACGCGACCCAAGCAGTTGTCGTCGTGCACGGGACTGGCCGCAACGCGCGCGGGTACTTCGACTCGGTGGTCAAGTCCGCCGAGCACGCCGGTGTGCGGGACACGGTCATCATCGCGCCCCGGTTCCAGACCGCGGAGGACAAGCCCGCCAGCGGTGACGCCTTCTGGACCAACGGCGACGCGACTTCCTGGAAGGACGGCGGCGACTCGGTGTCGCGCGGCGCGGTCAGCTCCTTCGCCGCGATGGACGAGGTTCTGGCCAGGCTGGCGGACAGGACGCGCTTCCCGAAGCTGACGCGGGTGACCCTGGTCGGGCACTCCGCCGGTGGCCAGTTCGTCCAGCGCTACGCCGCTGGTGGCCGGGTCACCATGCAGCCGGGCGGCGCGACATTCCACTTCGTCACCGCGAACCCCTCCTCGTACCTGTACTTCACCGCCGATCGGCCGGTCCGCGGTGGCGTGGCGTCCTGCCCGAAGTACGACGACTACAAGTACGGGCTCAAGCGCCTCAACCGCTACATGGGCGAGCTGCCCGCCGGACGGCTCGTCGAGCAGTACACCGGCCGCGAGGTGACCTATCTCCTTGGTGGGGACGACATCCACCAGAACCACAGCATCGACGACTCCTGTTCGGCGAAGGCTCAGGGCAGGCACCGGTTGGAGCGCGGCCGCAACTACTTCGCCCACATCCGGAAGTCCTCCCCGGCCGCGCGGCACGACATGGTCGTGGTGCCGGGCATCGGACACGACCACGAGGCGCTGTTCGACTCCTCCCAGGGCCGAACCGCGATCTTCGGGACCTGACGTGCGGCCGGATCCTACGATGCGCTGATGATCCGTGATCAAGTCACGTACTCGGTCATCCGCGGTTTCCGGCCGCTCCTGCTGGACCTGTACCTCCCGGACGGAGTCGACCGCCCACCCCTCGTCGTCTGGATCCACGGCGGCAGCTTCCACTCCGGCGACCGCCGCTGGCTGCACCGGACCTTCCCCCGCGGCTCTGTGTTCACCACGCTGACGGAGGCTGGTATCGCCTGCGCCTCCATCGACTACCGGCTCAGCGGGGAGGCCACCTGGCCGGCCCAGGGCGAGGATGTCGCGGCGGCGATCGCCTTTCTCCGCACCCACGCCGACGAGTACGGCTTCGACCCGGACCGGCTGGCCACGTGGGGCGACTCCGCCGGTGGGCACCTGGCCCTGATGGCGGGGATGACGAACGCGCACGTCAAGGCCGTCGTCGCGTGGTACCCGATCACCGACATCGCCACGATGCCCGACCTGGGCAACGAGGACTTCTACTCGCCGTGGCTCGGGTGCTGGCCCTCGACGACGCCGGAGCGCGCCGCGCAGGCGAGCCCGATCACGCACGTGCCCCCCGACGCACCCCCGTGCCTGCTCGTCCACGGGGACGCCGACACCCTCGTGCCCGCGACGCAGAGCCAGCGCATGCACGCCAAGCTCACCGAGGCCGGTGCCGACTCGACACTGCGGATCGTGCCCGGCGCCGAGCACGGTTTCGAGGGTCACTCGGACATGAGCGGGCTGATCACCGACTCCGTCGCCTACCTGGCCGCGCGTCTGGGCCTCACCCGCTGAGGCGGGCCAGCACGTCACTGACATCCCAGTGGATGGGCGGAACCTCGCTGATGTCGATGCCTCGCCGGTGGATGTCCAGTTGAACGCCGACGAGGTTGCGCGCCTGGTAGAACAGCTCCCGCACCGCACTGGCCGCATCCGTCGCCGGACGACCGTAGGTCTCCCAGAACGCGGCCACCTCGGTGCCGGGCTGTTGCCGCGCCCGGTGGATGGTCCAGTCGGCCATCGGGTCGCCCCAGCACGCGACGTCGAAGTCGAGCACCCCGGTGATGGTGGGCTCGGCCGCGTCAGGGTCGAGCATGATGTTCAACGTCCACAGGTCCCCGTGGAGCAGCCGCGGCTCGGTGACCTCGTCCAGCGCGGCACGATGGGTGCCGACCGCGTCGATGACCCGGTGCACGTCACCGGAGTCCAGCCCGGCGTCGTCGAAGTCGGCGGCGAGGACGCGGAACTGGTCGCTCAGCGCCTCGCTCCAGGTGTCGAACCCAGGACCGGCCACGCGACCGAACCGATCGCCGCGGACCTCGTGGACGGCCCGGGTGATGGTGCCGAGCTGGCGGTAGTACGACGGCCACTGGGAGCGCGGATAAGCGTCGAGGGTCGTGGAGGCGGGTGCGCCGGGGAGCAGTGTCTGGAACATGTAGTCGCGGCCGATGATCTGGTGGGTGAAGTCCACGGCCAGGTTCTGTGGCACGAGGGTGCCCAGTGCCGCGAAGTACGGCGCGGCCGCGTACTCGTTGCGCATCACGTCGCGGTCCCAATGCGCCTGCTGCGCACGCTCAGGAGCGACCCGCAGGATGACGGGATCACGGCCCTCGATGTCGATCCGGTACGTGGTGTTGTAGTGGCCCACGCCGATCTCGACGATGCGGGCGACCCGTGTGCGATCACCGAAGGCGCGGCGGCACATGGCCTCGATCTGCTCTACCGAAACCGGCCGCTGGAAGGCGTCCGACTCGCGCTCAACTGCTTCCACATCCACAACAACCCCCGTGTGCCGAATGAGCCGTCCGGGACTCTAACGCTCCCTGTGGCCGCACCATGACTCATTAAGCACACAGCACAGGCGACTCCGTGGCGTCGAACCCCGTTTCGTGCGCATAGCAGGGAAACGCTCCAAACCCCCGCCATGAGCACGAAACGGAAGCCCGTTCACCCCACCGATGCGGTCACTCCACCACTGAGGCGACCGCCTAGGCCGCGCCCCGCACGTGGCGACACCACCTCACCCCCCTGCGCCCTCCACGTGGTGAGACCACCTCACCACCCTGCGCCCTCCACCTACGCGCGCCTCCCCACGTGCCCCTCATTTCGCGTTTTGTCACCTTCTTGCGCGAAAGAGCGCTCCCATTTCGCATCAAGGTGACAAAACGCGAAAACCCTGGCCGCGCCAGCTGGCCCTTGCGCGCACGGGGGTGCGGGGGTGCGGGAGCGCGGGGGTGCGGGAGCGCGGGGAGCACGGGGGTGCGGGGAGGCGGAGGGGTGCGGGGAGGGGAGGCGGGGAGGCGCGGGGGTGCGGGAGTGGGGTGCGGGGAGGCGCGGGCGACTGGCTAGGTGACCTTCGCGCAGATGACGTCGACGATGATCGTCGCGCTGGAGCCGGCCTCCGGTGACGTGTGGGAGGCGACCCAGCCACCACCTCCGTCAGCGGGAGCGCTGCGGTGGAGGGAGCTCCGGTCGTGCCCGGCCAGGCGCGCGCCACCGCCGAGGGCCTTCTCCCCCGCCGGACAGGGCAGGGACACCTCCTGGAGCCGGGGGACGTTGTCGAAGTGCTTCCGGACGAGATGGACACCGGACGCGTCAGTGGTCGGCGCGCTGGACTCCGGAGCCGCGCTCATGTCCCCCGCCACCACCGGCACGGTCGACGTCGCGACGAAGGCGAGAGCGACCGTCGCGATCACAATGCCGACCTTTTCGTTCATGCTTTGCCTTTCCCTTGCTCACCTGTCCGACCACGGCCGCCGCGGCCGTGGGGCGAGTCCGGTGTCTCGCGTGGACGGTGGCATGCGGGCAGGGCGTGTTCGCCTCGTCGTCCGCTCTCTGGAACCGGTGCCACGCGCCGTGTGAGCACCGGCTGGTCGCACACCCATTCTGTGTTGATCACCGAGCGCGGCACAGCCGCCGCTGGGGTCGCCTCTCCGTGCTCCGAACGGTGTCATTCCAGATGAGTCATCGCGCGGCGGCCTTGAGCCAGTCCATCGCCGCCGGGATCGCGTCGAGCACCGAGATGTGCCCGTCTTCGGGGCGCAGCCACAGTTCCGACTGCCGCAGGTGCCGGTGCTGCCAATCGGCGTGCGCGGGTGGCACGACGCGGTCCTGACCGCCCTGTACGAGAAGAACGGGAGCGGCCACCTCCTCCAGGTCGAACCCCCAAGGGGCGGCGAAGGCGACATCGTCGTCGATCAGCCCACCGGGTCCGGCCGCACCGGCGCGCTCGGCGTCAGCCCCCAGGGAGCCCCAAGCACCGGACAGCGCCGCCCAGTCGGCTGAGGTGAAGCTCGTCGGGTCGAACTCCTCCGACTCCGCGTGGCGCGCTCGCGCGGCGCGTCCCTCAAGGGCCGCCCGCAGCGCTTCGTCGGAGGCCATGCCGCCGAACCAGTCGAACTCCTCGGTGTGCGGGGCGATTCCCGCCAAGCACGCGACGCCGGTGACCCTGCCGGGCAACACCGCCGCGCACGCCAGGGCGTGCGGCCCGCCACCGGAAGCCCCCATCACGGCGAAGCGGTCGATGCCGAGCGCGTCGGCGAGCTGAGCCACGTCGGACGCCGCGGACGCCACGTTCCGCCCCGGGAGCGGAGTCGATCCCCCATAGCCAGGCCGGCCGTAGGACACCAAGCGGATGCCCCGCTCACCGGCTGCGGACAACAACGGCTCGATCAGCGCGCCGGTCTGCGGCGAGCCGTGGTGCCAGACGAGATTCAGCCCACCGCTCGCATCCGTGTTCCCGTTGTCGTACGTCCGCAGCGTCCGGCCGTCGTACAAAAGCACATCGCGTTCCACCACCACGCGCCCAGCGTAATGACGACCAGCGCGGTGTCGGCGCGTCGTCTCGCCGAGCACCATTCACTTGATCGGGGTGGCTTTCACCGAAGTGATCACCTACGGAGGTCTGTCGCGTTAGCGTCCGCCCCCGTCAGGGGGCCTGAGGGTCCCAACTCGAATGCGAGGAAGACAAGATGAAGATCGCGCGTGCTATCGGTGCGCTGGTGGCGACCGCCGCCGTTCTCGGGGGTGCGGCTCCGGCCGCACAGGCCATCGAATCCGCGCCCGCAGCGCGGGGCTGCGGTTACATGGGTAGCGGCAAGTACAACCACTGCGAGTCGAACCCACGGCTGACCGTGATGCTCCAGGTTTCCCGGATCATCGACAGCGATTTCAAGGTCTGCGTCCGGCCGGGAATCACCGATCTCCAGCAGTACTCGCCGTACCCGCGGCACTGGGCCGTCACCGGCGCCTGGTACATCGGCAGCCCGTGGTGCAGCCCCGGCTACTACGGCACCGTCTGACACACGACAGAAGGCCCGCCCACGAGGCGGGCCTTCTTCGTGCGATCACCGCTCGGCGCGCGCCGCGACACGGGAAAGCAGCCTGCGGACTGCCAAGACGTGACCGCCGGTGCCGATGACCAGGAATCGGTAGCAGCGCCCGAGCGGGCCGGGGAACGCGGCCCGGCTCTCGGCGCGCAGCCGCGACCGCCCAGGGCCGAGCTGGTCCAAGCGGAAGGTGAGGGCATAGGTCGAGAAACGGTGCCGTCCCTGGAGCACCAGCTCCGTGCCCGGAACCGCCGAGGTGACGCGGAACCCGGGAAAAGTCGAGCCCTCGACCGGTGGGCGCGGCCCGGACGCGGTGCGGTCAGTACAGCCGATGAGCCGCGTGTAGACCGCCATGGGCGAGAACGTCCGGTCGAGTGCTTCGCCCAGCGCGCGCCACACGGTGCCGGTGCCCGCGGTGATGGTGATCGCGTGCTCGTCGACGAGGGGCGGCATCACTGCCGCCCGAGTTCGGCCTGCATCGCCGCGGCGAGCGCGTGCGCGGCGGACAGCGGGCGGACCATCACCGTGAACTGGTCGATGGCGCCGGTGTCGTCCACGTGCAGGAAGTCAGCCCCCTCGATCTCACGATCCCCGATGCGGGCGCGGAAGACGAGCACGTGGTCGGCCGAGTCCGGCGCGCCGATCTCGCGCACGTAGTGGAAGTCCTCGAACACGCGCGCCACCGCCTTGAGGATCGGCGCGACGACGTCGCGGCCCCGGTAGGGCTGGAATGCGACGGGGCTGTGGAACACGACATCGGCGGAGAGCAGCGCGGTGGCCGCCTCCATGTCCTGGGCTTCGACAGCGGCGCGGAACGAGTGCACGGCTTGCTCCCCACATAGTCATCAAGTTGAATAGGTGCGGATTACAGTAGCTCTGTTCGGGGAGGCCGGGTAGATGGGTCTGCGTCACGCCGTGCTCGCCGCGCTGCTGGAGGGGGACGCCTCCGGCTACCAGCTGGCGAAGCGCTTCGACGTGTCGGTCGCCAACTTCTGGTCGGCCACGCCCCAGCAGCTCTACCGCGAGCTCGACCAGCTGGAACAGGCCGACCTGGTCCGGGGACACGTGGTCGAACAGCAGCGGCGCCCGAACAAGCGGGTGTTCAGCCTCACCAGCGCTGGACGCGCGGAGCTGCACGCCTTCACAGCGCGGCAGACCAAGCCGACGGCGATGCGCGACGACCTCGTTGTGAAACTGCAAGCGGTGGACGCCGGAGACGTGGAAGCCGTCCACAGAGCCATGTCCGCGCGGTTGGACCAGGCCCGCGACAAGCTCGCCGGGTACGAACGCCTCCGGGAGGAGCTTCTGGACGGCCGCGACGAGGACGAGTACCTGCGCGAGGCGGACCGGGTCGGCCCCTACCTCACGCTGATGGGCGGGCGCGCCTACGAAGAGGCGAACATCTGCTGGGCTGAAGCCGTGCTCAAGGTCCTGGAAAGCAGAAAGCGCCGTCCGAAGGAGTGAGCACCCACCTCACCTCGCGGCCTCGCGGAAGGTTCTCCTGGCCTGTTGTCGCAGTGCCTCGTCCGCGGCGTTCAGCGCCAGCCGGACCGCGCCGAGGACCACGGCTTCGTGGCCGACGGTCGAGGCCGCGAGCTCCGGCGTCCGGATGCAGGCGCTGTCCATGTGCTGCCTGATGCGGGGAAGCACGAGGTCGGCCGCGCTCGCCAAACCGCCACCGACGACGATCATCTCCGGATCGATGGTCAGGCTCATCGCGGACGCGTGCTGGGCGAGCACCTCGCAGAACTCGTCGATGACCCGCACCGCTTCCGGCGAACCCGCGCGAGCCTCGGTGATGATCCGCTCGGTCACCTGGTGGTCCCGGTCGGCGATCGACTCCTGGGTGGCGGGGCCGAGCAGCCGCTCCCGGCGCAGCTCCCACTTCTTCGGGTCCAGCAGGCCGATCTCGCCCGCGGCGCCACCGAAACCGCGGTGCACGCGCCCGCCGATGACCAGCCCCGCGCCCATGCGCCGCCCGATCAACAGGTAGATCAGGTCGGAGACGTCCTTCGCGACGCCGTGCCACCGCTCCGCCAGCGCGGCCGCGTTCGCGTCGTTGTCCACGAAGACCTTGCAGGAGAACGACTTCGCCAGACGGCGGGCGAGCGGGATGCCGTCCCAGCCCGGCAGGACGGTTGACACGGTCACGGTGCCGTCCGGCGCGACGATGCCGGGGACGCTGACACCCGCGGCCATCAGCAACGCCCGGTCCACCCCTGCTCGGGTGAGGCATCTCGTCGCGACGGAACGGACAACGGCGATCCGCCGGTCGGCGTCCAGCTGCGGGTCCACCTGGGTCTCGTGGGAGTGGACCTGGTCGCCGTTGAGGTTGGCGAGCACGCCGAGCACCCGGTGTGCGCCGATGTCGAAGCCCAGCACGTACCCGCTGTCCGCGCGGAAGAGGTACCGGCGGGCCGGTCGCCCGACCCGCTTGCCGGCCTCGGCCGCCAGCTCGGCGGCCCAGCCCTGCTCGATCAGGTCCTCGACGGCGGCTTCGACGGTCGGCCGGGACAAGCCGGTGCCTGCCGCCAGATCGGCCAGCGTCGCCGGGCTGGACGCGCGGAGCGCGGACAACACCGCCACCGAATTGATCACTCGCAGCAACGAGGTACCGCTCACGCACTCTCCCTTGACCACCCGACGATCCAGATGGTAGACCATGGCGGATTATTTAAAGGACATTTCATTAATAGCCCCCTGCGGGAGGTGATGACCGCGTGGTGACCGTCGCGATCGTCGGAGCGGGCAGCCGTGGCACCGCGTACGCGGCCCACGCCGCCACGACCGGGCGGGCGCGTGTCGTCGTGGTCGCCGAGCCCCGGCCCGCCGCCCGGAAGGCGCTCGTGGACGCGCACGACGTGCCGAGGGCGGGGGTCTTCGAGGACTGGCGCGACCTGCTCGCCCAACCGCGGCTGGCGGACGTCGCGGTGATCACCACCCAGGACCAGTCCCACGTGGAGCCCGCCGTCGAGCTCGCCCGGCGCGGCTACCACCTGTTGCTGGAGAAGCCGATGGCCACGACCGAAGCGGACTGCGAGGAGATCGTGCGGGCGACCGAGGACGCCGGTGTGCTGCTCGCCGTCTGCCACGTCCTGCGCTACACGCCGTACTCGCGGGCGTTGAAGGACATCGTCGACAGTGGACGGATCGGCGACATCGTCAGCGTCGAGCACCTCGAACCGGTTGGCTGGTGGCACCACGCGCACTCCTACGTGCGGGGCAACTGGCGCCGCGAGGACGAGTCGACGTTCATGCTCATGGCCAAGTCCTGCCATGACGTGGACTGGCTGGCCCACGTCATCGGCCGCCGAGCCGTCCGGGTGTCCTCGTTCGGCGGCCTGTACGAGTTCCGGCCCGAGCGCAAGCCGGAAGGCGCGGCGGAGAGGTGCCTCGACTGCGCTGTGGAGCCGGAGTGCCCCTACTCCGCGCCACGGATCTACCTGCCGTTCCTCGCCGAACCGGACCGCGTCTGGCCGCTGTCGGTGCTGACGGCGGATCGCACGGAAGAGGGCGTGCGCAACGCACTGCGCCACGGGCCGTACGGCCGGTGCGTCTACGCGTGCGACAACGACGTGGTCGACCACCAGGTCGTCAACATCGAGTACACCGGTGGCGTCACGGCGTCGTTCACCATGACGGCGTTCGCTCCCGTCAGCCACCGCAAGACCCGCGTATTCGGCACCCGGGGATCGATCGAGGGCGACGGCGAGACCATCACCGTCCACGACTTCCTGACCGGGCCGGACGTCGTGCGACCGCGGGCCACGGGCGGGGCGACCGCGGACGACGGACACGGCGGTGGGGACCAGGCGCTCGTCGACGCCTTCATCGAGGCCGTCCGCACCGGCGACCCGAACCTGATCTTGACCAACGGCAGGGACAGCCTGGAGTCGCACCGGCTGGTGTGGGCGGCGGAACGGGCGCGTCGGACCGGCACGGTCGTCACCCTGGAGGGAACACGATGAAAAGGGCGTTAGCACTGGCAATCGCGGCCCTTGTGGTCACCGGCTGCGCGACGGCGACCCCCGCGGGCGGTGGGGCGGACGGGCGCGGCCCGATCACCTTCGCCACGTTGAAGGACGGCACGGGCACCGTGCCGAAGCTGGTCGAGGCCTGGAACGCCGCGCACCCCGACCAGCCCGTGCGGATCGTCGACCTGCCGGAGGGCGCCGACGGCCAGCGGCAGCAGCTGGTCCAGCAGGCGCAGACCAAGTCCGACACCTACGACGTGATCACCATCGACCTGCCGTGGAACGCCGAGTTCGCGGCCCGACGGTGGGTCACCGAGCTACCGCGCGAGCAGTTCGACGTGGACGGGTTCTTCGCCGCGCCGTTGAAGGGCTCGGAGTACCGGGGCAAGCTGTACAGCATCCCGCACTTCACCGGCGCGGGAATGCTGTACTACCGCACCGATCTGCTGGCCAAGGCCGGTGTCGCCCCGCCGAAGACCTGGGCCGAGATGAAGGCCGCCTGCACCAAGGTGCTCGCCCTGCCCGAAGCCGCGGGCGCCTCGTGCTACGCCGGGCAGCACGACAAGTACGAAGGCCTCACGGTCAACTTCTCCGAGGCGGTCGGCTCCGCGGGCGGGCAGGTCACCGACGACGAGGGCAAACCGAAGCTGGACACGCCCGCGGCCAAGACCGGTCTCGACTTCCTGGCGACGCTGTTCCGCGACGGCACCGTCGCACCGGACGCGATCACCTACAAGGAAGAGGAAGGCCGCCGGGCTTTCCAACAGGGCAAGGTGGTCTTCCACCGCAACTGGGCCTACATCCACGCGCTGATGAACGCCACGGACGGATCGTCGGCGGTGGCGGGGAAGTTCGACGTCACGGTGATTCCCGGCGAGTCCGGCCCCGGAGTGTCCACTTTGGGCGGTAACAACCTGGCCGTCTCCGCGTTCTCCACGAAGCAGGCAACAGCGCGGGAGTTCATCAAGTACATGACCAGTGTGGACACTCAGCGCACCCACGCCAAGGGCTCGGCGTACCCGATGACGCGGACGGCGATCTACCAGGACCCCGAGCTGAAGGCCAAGTACCCGTACCTCCCGGTGCTCCAGGAGGCGATCACCAGTGCCCACCCGCGCCCCACGCTGGTCCGCTACGGCGACGCGTCCTCGGCGATCCAGGAGCAGGTGTACGCCGTGCTCGGTGGCAAGGCCACGGTCGAGCAGGCGTTGTCCACCATGCAACGGCAGCTGACCGAGATCGCACAGGGGTCCTGACCCGTGCGGGCCCGAGCCGGCGGGATGGCCGCGCTGCTGTTGTCGCCGACCCTGCTCGTGCTCGGGCTGGTGGTCGGCTACCCGTTGCTGGCGGCGTTCCGGGAGTCGTTGTACCGCAGCGGTGACGAGCTGGACGCGGACGGGTTCCTGGTGTCCGGTGACCGGTTCGTCGGTCTGGACAACTACGCCGACGCGCTCGGCTCGCGGTTCTGGACGGCGTTCGGCAACACGTCCTTCTTCACCTTCACCACCGTGGCGATCGAGGTCGTCGTCGGCACCGCCATGGCATTGGTGATGCACAAGGTGATCCGGGGCCGCGGACTGGTCCGCGCGTCGATCCTGGTTCCGTGGGCGATCCCGACGGCCGTCTCCGGGTTGTTGTGGCGCTGGGTCTTCCAGTCCGACGGGGTGGCGAACCAGGTGCTGGGGACGGACCTGCTGTGGACCTCAGACGGCTGGGCCGCCAAGGTCGCCGTGATCATCGCGGACACGTGGAAGACAGCGCCGTTCGTCGGCCTGCTCGTGCTCGCCGGTCTGCAGCTGATCCCGGCCGAGGTGAACGAGGCGGCGCGGCTGGACGGGGCGAGCGCGTGGCAGCGGCTCTGGCGCGTGACCCTGCCCCTGGTCAAGCCGGCCCTGCTGGTCGCGGTGCTGTTCCGGCTGCTGGACGCGCTGCGGATGTTCGACCTCCCGTTCGTGCTTGTTGGCCAGCAGAAGGGCTCGGTGGAGACGCTGTCCATGCTGGCATGGAGCGAGGCGAACCAGGTCCGGTACGGCCCGGCGGCGGCGTACTCGGTGATCTTGTTCCTGTACGTGGTGCTCATCGCGTTCGTGTTCGTCAAGCTGCTCGGCGCGGACCTGCTGGGTGAACGGCGGAAGAAGGAGGCGTCGGTATGAGCGTCCGTCGGCTGGCGCCGTTGCTCGGGATCGCTGTCATCATCGTGTACTGCCTCGCGCCGTTCTACTGGATGGTGGTGTCGAGCTTCCGGCGCACCAACGACATCTTCGACATGTCCGCGCTGCCCTCGCCGTGGTCGCTGGAGAACTACCAGGCCGTGTTCAGCGGGCAGAACCAGTTCAGCCGCGCTCTGCTCAACAGCCTCGTCGTCGCGGGTGTGACGACCGTGCTCACCGTGCTCCTCGGCACGCTCGCCGGGTACGCGCTGGCGCGGCTGGCGTTCCGGTTCAAGAACCTGGTGCTGGCGCTGGTGATCGCGACCTCGATGTTCCCGGGGATCTCGCTCGTCGTGCCGCTGCTGAAGCTGTTCACCGACATCGGGTGGATCGACACCTACCAGGCGATGATCGTGCCGAGCATGTCCTTCGCGCTGCCGCTCGCGGTCTGGAACCTGACCACGTTCTTCCGCCAGCTGCCGGTGGAGCTGGAGGAAGCGGCCACAGTGGACGGTTGCAGCCGCGGCCAGGCCTTCCGCAAGGTCATCCTGCCGATCGCGGTCCCCGGTGTCTTCACCACCACGATCATCGTGTTCGTGGTGGCGTGGAACGAGTTCGTCATCGCGCTCAGCATGGTGAACCGGCCCGAGATGCAGACCGCGACCGTCCGGATCTCCCAGTTCGGCGGTGTCGCCGGCTACGACAGTCCATTCGGGACGCAGATGGCTGCCGGTGTCGTCGTCACCGTGCCGCTGGTCATCGCGGTCCTGCTCTTCCAGCGTTGGATCATCTCCGGCCTGACCTCAGGTGGTGTCAAATGACCGACTCACCCAGCAGAAGAACCTTCCTCGGCCTGGCCGGTGTCAGTGCCGCCGCCGTCGTGCTCGGCACCGGTGCCCCCGCGCACGCGTTCACCCCCGGTGGCGACGACGTCCCCGCCGACCCCTTCCGGCTCGGTGTCGCATCCGGTGATCCCGAGCCGGACAGTGTCGTCCTGTGGACGCGACTGGCCCCGGAGCCGCTGGCCGCGGACGGGCACGGAGGCATGCCGCGCCGCCCCGTTGACGTGCACTACGAAGTCGCCGAGGACCCGGGGTTCGCACGCGTGGTCCGTCGTGGCCATGCCGTCGCCTCCCCCGAGCTCGCGCATTCCGTGCACCCCGAGGTGCACGGGCTCCGCCCGGGGCGGGAGTACTTCTACCGGTTCCGCGCGGGCCGCTCGATCAGCCCGGTCGGCCGTACTCGAACCGCACCCGCGCGAGGAGACCAGGCCGCGCGGCTCTCCTTCGCGGTCGCGTCCTGCCAAGCGTGGTACCACGGGCACTTCACGGCGTACCGGCACATGGCCACAGAGGACATCGATCTCGTGTTCTTCGTGGGCGACTACATCTACGAGTACGCCATCAACTCCGTGAACCTGTGGAGGCAAGGCGTTCAGCTCGACAAGGTGCACGACGCCGAGGTCCGCACGCTTGAGCAGTACCGGTTGCGGTACGCGCTTTTCAAGTCCGACCCGCACCTCCAGGCCGTGCACGCCAAGGCTCCGTGGGTGTCCACCTGGGACGACCACGAGGTGCAGAACAACTACGACCACGCGGGGCAGGGCGTCACGCTGGAGGACTTCGAACGTCGGCGCGCGGTCGCCTACCGCGCGTACTACGAGAACATGCCGCTGCGGCGGACCTCCCTGCCGCGAGGTCCTGACATGACGCTGTACCGGCGACTGCGCTGGGGGCGGTTGGCGGACTTCAGCGTGCTGGACACGCGGCAGTACCGCGTACCCGACAGGAGCATCCTGGGCTCGCGCCAGGAGAAGTGGCTTCACGACGGGCTGCGGTCGTCCTCGGCGACCTGGAACGTGCTGGCGCAGCAGGTGGTCATGGCGCAGATCGACCGGGACATGGGGCCGGGCCAGACGTTCAGCGCCGACCAGTGGGACGGGTTCCGCGTCGAGCGGGAGCGGCTGCTCTCCCTCCGCACGCCCAACCTGGTCGTGCTCACCGGCGACATCCACCGCCACGTCGCCGCCGAGCTGAAGGCCGACTTCAACGACCCCGCGTCCGCGACCATCGGGACCGAGCTCGTGACCGGGTCCATCGGCTCCGACGGGGACGGCACCCCTCGGGACTCCTACACCGATCTCTGGCTCAGCAACCCGCACGTGAAGTTCTACGACGGCCGACGTGGCTACCTGCTCTGCACGATGACCCCCGAGCGGCTGACCTCCGAGTACAAGGTCGTCGACTACATCCGGCGAGACGACCGTGCCCCGGTCTCGACCGCCGCCCGCTTCGTCACGACCGCTGGGCGGCCGGGTTTGGAGGCGCTGTGATCAGGCAACTCGCGGCTACTCCGGGAATCGGGTGGATCGACCTCACCTGGGAAGCGGACTCCTACCACCCACTGGTGGACCACTTCGCCGTCTACGCCTCGGATTCTCCCTACTCGCGAGGGGAGCTGATCGGCAAGACCGTCTACACGCGACTGCGACACGACAACCTCGGGCCGCGCGGCCGGACGTGGTACTACCGCGTGGTCACCGTTGACGCGGCGGGTGACCGCAGCCTGCCAAGCCCGGTCCTGCGCGCGTCCTCACTCACCTCGGTCACGGTTTCCGGGCGTCCGGTGGCGGTGATCGGGGACTTCGACCGGAAGAGCCTGGAACTGGCCCTCGCGCCCAACGGGTACCAGCAGTACTCGACGCGGTTTCCCAACGGGCCCGACTACGCGTTCGGAGTCAGCTCGCCCAGTGCCGACTGGCCCTACCTGCATCCTGGCCCGGCGGACAAGTGGGCCGGGAGCAAGGCGCACACGTTCCGGTTCCGGTTCCGGTTCCCGCTGCCCTCGGTCCGGAACCTGGTGCTGGCGGTGTGGATGATCGACTCGCACGCCACGACTCCTGGCCGCCTGGAGGTGTCCTGCAACGGGACCTCCGTGGCCGACGTGGCCCTGGAGAGGGGCGCCACCAAGGGATCGACCACCGGGGACGCCACGGTGCCCGGCAGCCCACTTCGTCCGTCCATTGTGGAGCTTCCGATCCCCGGAAGCGCTCTGCGCGTGGGCGAGAACGTGATCACACTGGGCAAGGCGAGCGGGTCGTGGCACGCCTACGACGCCGTGGGCGTGTTCGACCCCAACACCGACAACAAGCGCAGCTTCTCGTAGCCCTCCGTGCCGGGAGAAGCCGTGTAGACCAACAGGATCTGGTCCTGGCTGTCGGTGTGCAGCACCTGGCAGTGCAGGTCCAGCACGCCCAGCTCCGGATGCGCGATGCGCTTGTGCTCGCCGCGCCGCACCACCACCTCGTGCTGTTCCCACAGTGCGGTGAACTCCGGGCTCACCGCCAGCAGCCGGTCCACCATCGTCCGCGCGCGAGAACTGGGGCCGTTGCGGACCAGCGCCGCCCGCAGCGCGGCGACCTGGACGCGGGCGTGGTGGTCGTGGTCGGCCTCCGGGTAGATCGCGCGGGAGGCCGGATCGGTGAACCAGCGGTACCCCGAGCTGCGGGCCAGTCCGGTGAAACCGGTCTGGTCGCCGAGCAGCGCGGTGGCCAGCCAGTTCTGCACCAGCGTCTCGCCGAGGTCGCTCATCACCAGTGCCGGGGTGTCGGTGAGCCGGTCGAGCACCCGCATCAGGCCCTGGCTGACGTGGTCGGAGCGCAGGATCCTGGTCGGGGCGTTGTGCCCGGCCAGGCGGAACAGGTGGTCGCGCTCGTCCAGGCTCAGCCGCAGCCCCTGGGCGATCGCGGCCAGCATCTGCTCGGAGGGGGTCGGCCCGCGCCGCTGTTCCAGGCGGCTGTAGTAGTCGGTGGACATGCCCGAGAGCACCGCGACCTCGTCCCGGCTCAACCCGGCGGAACGCCTGCGCGGCCTGCGGGGCAGGCCCACGTCCTCCGGCTGCAACGCCTCCCGGCGGGTGCGGAGGAAGTGTGCGAGCTGGTCCCGGTCCATGTGCCCGATCGTAGGCAGATCCACGGAGACAACCAGGGATCGCCGATCCCTGGTTCGGCGAGTCCTTCCGCTCCCCCGGCGACGGGCCGAGGGTTGCACCCATGGCACACATCGCACTCATCACCGGCGGCAGCCGGGGTCTTGGCCGCAACACCGCGCTGCACCTGGCCCGCCAGGGCGTGGACCTCGTGCTCACCTACCGCACCGGCGCCACCGAGGCCGAAGCCGTCGTGGCCCAGGCGCGGGAGCTGGGCCGCACCGCCGTCGCCCTGCCCCTGGACGTCGGCGACACGCGCACCTTCGCCGCCTTCACCGAGGCGGTGCGTGGCGCGCTCGCCGAGCGGTGGGGCCGCGACACCTTCGACTTCCTCGTCAACAACGCGGGCGTCGGCCGGAACGCGCCCTTCGGTGAGGTGACCGAGGAGACCTTCGACGAGCTGATGAACATCCACGTGAAGGGCGTCTACTTCCTCACCCAGGCGCTGCTGCCGCTGCTCACCGATGGCGGCCGGATCATCAACCTGTCCACCGGCCTGACCCGGTTCGCTTACAGCGGTTACTCCGCCTACGCCACCATGAAGGGCGCGGTGGAGGTGCTGACCCGTTACCTCGCAAAGGAGTTGGGCCCACGCGGCATCGCGGTGAACACCGTCGCGCCGGGACCGGTGGAGACCGACTTCGGCGGTGGTGTCGTGCGGGACAACCCCGAGGTGAACAGCTTCCTGGCCACGCAGACCGCGCTGGGCCGCACCGGGCAGCCCGACGACATTGGGGCGGCGATCGCCGCGCTGCTCACCGAGGGCACCGGATGGATCAACGCGCAGCGGATCGAGATCTCCGGCGGCACGTTCCTGTAGCCGGTCGCCACCGTGGCTCCGTCCCGGCGCTACGGTGGCCGGCGAGAGAACGGAGTGGCTGATGACGCGGCTCGACCACGCCGAGGCTGTGTTCGCGACGGTGCGGCCGAGGCTGTTCGGCATCGCCTACCGGATGTCTGGCAGCGTCGCCGACGCCGAGGACCTGGTGCAGGAGGTCTGGGTGCGCTGGCAGACCGCCGACCACGCGGCCGTGGTCAACCCGGAGGCGTACCTGGCGACGGCGGTCACCCGGTTGGCGATCAACGAGAGCCAGACGGCGCGAGCGCGCCGCGAGACCTACGTGGGGCCGTGGCTTCCGGAGCCGGTGGACACCTCCGCAGACCCGCAGCTCGGCGCCGAGCGGGGCGCGGTGCTGGAGCTGGCCGTGCTGATGCTGCTGGAGAAGCTCACCCCGACCGAACGCGCGGCGTACGTGTTGCGTGAGGCGTTCGACTACCCGTACCAGCAGATCGCCGAGATCGTGCGGACCACCGAGGTCGCGGCGCGGCAGCTGGTCAGCCGGGCGCGCAAGCGGCTGGCGGGCGAACGGCGGGCGCCGGTGGACGCGACAGAGCAGCGGCGGTTGCTGGCCGCGTTCGTGGCCGCCGCGCAGGCCGGTGACCTGGCGGCCCTGGAGCGGTTGTTTAGCGACGACGTGGTGAGCTACTCCGACAGTGATGGCAAGGCACGCGCGGCGCGGATCCCACTGGTCGGCGCGCACACCCTGGCGAAGGTCTTCACCGCCTGGGCGCCGGAGTTCTGGAGCGGCGCGGCGACGACGTTCGTCGAGGCGAACGGGCTGGCCGCCGTCGCGCTGCGCCGGGGCGGCGACACGTACGCCCTGGTGACCGTGACGGCGTCGGAGCGGGGCATCGACCAGGTGATGTGGCTGGTGAACCCCGACAAGATCGCCGCGTTCCGCGCGGTGTGACCCAGGTCCCGTCACAGCGCCGCCCGCTGTCCTGTCCTAGCTCGTGAACGCCCGCCCATCCACCGGCGGGCCCACGAAGGGAGTGACCATGCGGATCGTCGTCATCGGGGGAACCGGGTTGATCGGCACGAAGGTGGTGGCCCTGCTCGGTGAGCACGGCCACGACGCCGTGCCCGCGTCCCCGGCGAGCGGTGTCAACACGCTCACCGGCGAAGGGGTGGAGGAGGTGCTGCGGGGCACGGACGTGCTGGTCGACGTGTCGAACTCGCCCTCGTTCGCGGACGACGACGTGATGGCCTTCTTCCGCACCGCGACGGGCAACCTGGTCGAGGCGGCGAGGAGCGCCGGTGTCGGCCACTACGTCGCGCTGTCGGTGGTGGGCGCCGACCGGCTGCCGGAGTCCGGTTACCTCCGCGCGAAGGTGGCTCAGGAGCGGCTGATCGAGGAGTCCGGGCTGCGCCACTCACTGGTGCGCGCCACCCAGTTCTTCGAGTTCGCGGGCAGCATCGCCGACGCGGCCACCGAGAACGGCACCGTGCGGCTGTCCACCGGGGGTGTGCAGCCGATGGCGGCCGACGACGTCGCCGCCGCCGTGGCACGGACCGCGGCGGGTGACCCGCTCGACGGCCTGCTGGAGATCGCTGGACCGGAGGCGTTGACGCTCGACGAGTGGATCCGCGCGGTGCTCACCGCCCGCGCCGACACGCGCCAGATCGTCTCGGACCCGAACGCTCGGTACTTCGGCGCCCTCTTGGGGCACGACTCGCTGCTGCCGGGAGCCGGTGCCCACCTCGCACGGACGAGCCTCGCGGACTGGCTCGCGCGCTGACCGCCGTGACCACTCGCCGACTCCGCGTTGGCGAGTGGTTGCTCAGTTATCGAGGAGCGCTCAGAGCGTGAGGACGGCGTCGATGGCTTGCTTGACCAGCGGTGCCATGGAGCGCATGTACGTGGCCGTCACGTGGTTGTCATCGAAGTAGACGTGGACGTTGCCGATGATCGGAGGACAGACGCTTTCAGTGCAGTAGTAGTCGCTGAGGTCCAGAAACGACACGGTGGCGGGAATGTTGGCCAGTGAGGAGTACGGCGCCTCTGGGGCGAGAATCTGCGAACGCGGCGGATTGCACTGGGGCGCCTCAACTCCGTTGGTGGCGGCGCACACCGCGGGTGAGTAGTCGAAGCGCGGGTTGTCTCGTACGGCCAGGACCGGGATACCGGCGGACTCCAAGGCGCGCCACGCCGCGACGAACCCGGGCGGGGTGGCTTCCGTGAGCCCGATCCGAGCGTTGCGGGTGCCGTTGGCGAAGACGAGGTCAGGCTGCCGGGAGATGATCTCGGCCCTGGCGTCGGCGTTCCACCGGACGCAGGCTTGGTCTCCGATCGCGGTTTCCGAGGACGTCGAGAACGGACACGCACCGCGCAGCATGTGCGTGATCTTCCAGTCCCGTTCCCGTGCGATGGGGTCCAGGGCCGCGAGCAGCTGCTGCATGTGCGAGTCGCCGACCACCACCACGTGTTTGGTCGGGTTCGGCGGCGACGTGGAACAGATCTCCAGTTCCGGGTTGCGCGGAGACACGGTGCACCTGCTGCCCTCGACACCTGCGAAGTCGCCGTAGAGAGTGATCAGGGGTGGGATCACCGCGGCGTCCTCGGCGCCCCAGTACTCGAACTCCGGTGTGCGGGCCAGTGCCCCCGGGTGGTCGAGATCGTCGACGAGTGCGTCGTAGGAAGCGGCTTTGCGCAGGCTGACCGTCTGCCAGCAGCCCGCGGCCACCAACACCGGCACCAGGGTGAGGACCGCGAAGCGGTACGCGCCCCACCGTGTCCGCCCGTCCAGGCGCGAGACCCGCACCGGTTTCTCGACGTAGTGGTGGGTGAGCACGGACAAGACCAGGGACACTCCGATGATCACCACACCACCGGCGAGGCCGACGTGGGTCCGGTCGCGCGCGACGAGGTAGAACACCAGGACCGGCCAGTGCCACAGGTACAGGGCGTAGCTGAGGTCTCCCACGTACCGCAGGGCTGGAGTGACCAGCCACCGGTCGGCGCCGTAGCGGCTGCCGGTGGTGCCCGCGGCGATGACCGCGGCCCCGCACAGGGTGGGCCAGAGGGCGACGTAACCGGGGAACACGCTGCCCACGGACAGCACCAGTCCACAGGCCACCAGACCGAGGATCCCGACCCAGCCCAGCACGACGCGCGCCCTGCGCGGGAGCACGACGGCGTCGACGACCAACGCGAGCAGCCCGCCCAGCGCGAACTCCCACACCCGGGTGAGGGAGTGGAAGTAGGCGACCTGCTGCTGGGTCGCGGTGAACACGACCGAGAAGGCCAGTGACGCCGCGAAGACGAGCGCCTGCGCGACCAGCAGCGACCGGCGCACTCCCCGACCCGCTCGCCGCGCCACCAGGACCACGCCCGCGACCAGCAGCGGCCACAGCACGTAGAACTGGCCCTGGATCGACAGCGACCAGAAGTGCTGTGTCACACCGGCTTCATCGTGGTGGGCGAAGTAGTCGGCCGAGTCGGCGACCAGCTGCCAGTTCTCCAGGAACAGCGCAGAGGCGACGATCTCCCGGATCGTCTGGAACCACCGGCTCTCCGGCAGCACCACCACCGCGACGGCCATCGTCACGGCCAGCACCGTCAACGCGGCGGGGAACAACCGGGTGATCACCCGTCCCCAGAGCGGCACGAACCTGATCCCCGACTCGGAGGTGGCCGCCCGCACCAGCTGTCCGGTGAGCAGGAACCCGGTGAGCAGGAAGAACACGTCCACGCCGCCGGAGACCCGGCCCAGCCACACGTGGTAGACCACCACGAGGACGACGGCGACCGCCCGCAGACCCTGCACTTCGGGCCGGTACCGGCGAGCTGGGGCCGCGTCAGCGGAGCGCGAGCGGGGGTGGGTGTCCGGCGATGACGCGAACGACAAGAACAGCTCCGAAGTCGGGGGCGAGCACAACGCCGACCAGGCTTCCCGGCACACCACGTGGCGGCCGCGCCAGGACCGCGGCACCGCCGTGACGCTACCTGGCGCCTTCGCCGTGACGCCAACCGCGAACGCGGAGCTCAGCCGACTGCCCCGTCCGGACGCATCCGTTGATCAGCTTGGTTGCGGACGGCTGCCCGATGGGTCGCCCGCCGTCGAGATCCGGCCTCATGCCACTGCGCTTTCCCGATTCTCCGGCGGGTTCCTAGGATCTGTCCTGCAACTCATCCCGGTACCCCGAGGCGGCTCACCCACCCCGCGCCGCCGCGCGCGGCCTGCCGCCGTGTGCCCTGGCTGGCGTGGGCGCGGCCCTGGCTGGCGTGGTCAGTGTTTTCGCGTTTTGTCACCTTGATGCGCAAGAGAGCGCTCTCATATCGCATCAAGGTGACAAAACGCGAATAGAGGGGCGGGCGTGGTGCGGGTGTTGGGGCGGCCGGGGGCTGAGGGCGGCCGGGGGCGAGGGGGTCGGGGGTGAGGGGGTCGAGGGAGCGGCGAGGGGTGAGGGGGTCGAGGGGTGAAGGGGTCGGGAGCGGCGAGGGGTGAGGGGGTCGAGGGCGTCACCACGTGCAGGACACGGCCTAGGATCTCCGGGTGCCGAAGTCGACGGTCGTCACCACCAGCGAGCGGCCCGACCTCACTGGCAGTGCCCTTGCACCGCTTCGCGACGGCTGGCCGACGTTCGTCCTCCACGATCCGGTCTCCAACACCCACCGTCGTGCCGTCGCGGAGTACTTCCCCCGCTTCGACGTGCTGCTCCTGGACGGCGACGAGGTTCTGGCCAGGGCAACCGCGGTGGCCCTGCGCTGGGACGGCGACGTGGCCACGCTTCCCGAGGGCTACGACGGCGCCCTGGTCGCCGCGGTCACCGAGCACGAGAGCGGCGTCGAACCGGACACCCTGTGCATCGTGGCCGCCACCGTGCGGCCCGACCGCACCGGCGGCGGACTGGCTGGGACAGTGCTCACCGCCCTGCGTGAGCGTGCCGCCGATGCCGGGCTGCGGCGGGTGGTCGTGCCGGTGCGGCCGACGCTCAAGGCGAGCTACCCGCTGACGTCGATGCCGGACTTCCTGCGCTGGACCCGTGATGACGGCCTGCATCTGGATCCCTGGGTTCGCACCCACCAGCGGCTCGGCGCCACGATCCTGGCTCCGGCACCGCGGTCCATGGTCGTGTCCGGGACCGTCGCGCAGTGGGAGGAGTGGACCGGCATGGCGTTTCCGCGGACGGGCAGGTACGTCGTTCCCGGCGGGCTCGATCTGGTCGAGATCGACCGCGAGCGGGACAGGGGGGTCTACGAGGAGACCAATCTCTGGATGCGCCATGGGCTCGGGGACCACCCGACCGGTGGACCGAGGCTGTAGCTCGTGCTCGTATTGTTCGAGGATGCGACATGATCAACACGGTGTGCCGCTGAACGCGGCCACCGCCGCCGCCGTCGACGAGCTGGACCGCGCGGTCGATGCCCTGCTGCACTTCCGCTCCGACGTCGGTGACCTCGCCGAGCGCGTCGTCGCCGAGGACCCGACGTTGCCGCTGGGAAACGCCCTGCGCGTGTACCTGGCCGTGCTCAGCACCGACCCCCAGCACCTCCCCGTCGTCGCCGACGAGTTCGCGAAGTTCCACAGCGTGGTCGACCCGAGCGTGCTGACGGCAGGCGAACGGACCCACCTTCGGGCGGCCACCCGTCTGCTGGAGGGCGACCTGTCAGCCGCCGGTCAGCTGCTCGCCGAGGCCTCCGCCGCCCAGCCGCGTGACGCCCTCGCGCTGGCCTTCGGCCACCAGATCGACTTCCTCACCGGCGACGCGGTGTCGCTGCGCGACCGCGTCGGCGGGGCCATGCCCGCGTGGAGCGAAGCGGACCCGCACTACGCCAACCTGCTGGGCATGTACGCGTTCGGCCTGGAGGAATGCGGCCATTGGGACCAGGCCGAGCAGGTCGGTCTGCGCGCGATGGCGCTGGACTCCGCCGATGTGTGGAGCATCCACGCCGTCGGCCACGCCAACGAGATGCGGTCGCGGTTCTCGGCGGGCATCACGCTGTTCGACCGGCGCCGCGAGGACTGGGACACCGACAACCTGCTGCGCGTGCACATCTGGTGGCACTACTGCTTGTTCCTGTTGGAGGCCGGTCAGCCGGACCGGGCGCTGGAGATCTACGACACCGTGTTGGCACCGACCGGATCCGAAAGCATCCGCGACGTGGTCAACGCCGCCAGCCTGCTGTGGCGGCTGTACCTGGACGGCGCGCACGACGTGTCCCGGTGGGGCGACCTGGCACGAACCTGGCCGCCAAGGATGGCGACCCCGTTCAGCGCCTTCAACGACATGCACGCCGTGATGTGCTACGTCGGGGCAGGCGAGGACGCGGCGGCTGAGCAGTTGATCGCCGAGCGTCGGCGCTACGTCACCGAGTCACCTGCCCACGTCACCAATGCGGCGCAGACCGCGCGCGTCGGCCTGCCGGTGTGCGAGGCGATCCTGGCGTTCGGTCGACAGCGCTACGCCGAAGCCGTCGATCTGCTGTGGCCGCTGCGCCGTCGCGTGCACGAGTTCGGCGGCAGCCACGCGCAGCGCGATGTCGTGCAGCGGACGCTGGTGGAGGCCGCGGTCAGGGCCAACCGAACCGACCAGGCCAGGCTGCTGGTCAGCGAGCGGGTCAGCCTGCGTCCCGACAGCCCGTACAACCAGCTCAAACTCGGCCAGGTGGCCGTCAACTAGGTCGTTCTGCCCTGCACACGTGGTAACACCACCCCGTCACCACCTCACCACCCCCTCACCCACGAACCCCCGGCGCCCCCTGGCGCCCCTTGGCGCCCCCTCACCCCCCCCCGGCGCCCCTTGGCGCCTCCTCACCCGCGTGCCCCACGTTTCGCGTTTTGTCACCTTGATGCGAAATGGGAGCGCTCTTTTGCGCATCAAGGTGACAAAACGCGAGAACCCGACCACGCCGAGGTCGGCCACGGCGCGCACCGGAGGTGCGGAGGCCGAGGGGGCGGGGGCTGAGGGGGCTGGGGGGTGGGGCGCGCGGAAGGGGTGGGGAGGCGAGGGGCGGGGGTGCGGAGGCGCTGGGGTACGGAGGCGGGGGGCGGCGGGGCGAGGGGCGGGAGGCGAAGGGGGTACGGAGGCGGGGGCGGGGAGGCGCGGGGGCGGCGGCGGGTCGGGACGACTTGCAGGGCAGGCGCCAGGCGACCGATTGTCCAGTGTGGACGTTGCGGAGCCCGGACGTCGCTCGCGCTCCACGTCCGGCCTGGTCGACCGAGTCGGTTTTCCCTTGCCGCGCATGAGGGTCCGCGCTACGCGCAGCGGTCACCTCGCCACGGTCGTTTCGGGACTGGTCCCCGGGAGCGTCCGGACAATCACTGGCATGAACCAGAAACGAATGGCCGTCGTCGGACTGGTGTCGGCCGTCCTGGCGATAGGAACCGGTGCAGCAGGGGCGGGCACCGCAGTGGCCGCGCCGCACACCACTCCCGCGCCAGGGGTCACCTGCCAGGGGCTGCGGTGCGACAACACCAACAACCGCGCGGTCACGATCACCGGAACGTTCCTCTGTCCCCAGACCAGGTACTTCAAGGCCAAGCTGAAGCCCTCAAGCCTGACCTACGTCCCCAACCCCACCTGCCCCAACGGCCGCCCCGGGGTGCGTGCCTTCTTCCCGGACATGTAGCCGCCACGGCGTCATATTTGAACGATGGTTCTACTTGTACTATCGTTCAAATAGTCTCGCTGGAGGGAGGACGTCATGTCGGAGGTCGCGACGCGGCGCGCTGGAGCGCGCGAGTGGGCCGGTCTGGGGTTGTTGGCGCTGCCGACGGTGCTGCTGGGCCTCGATGTCACCGTGCTGTACCTGGTGCTGCCGAGCATGGCCACCGCCCTGTCCCCCTCGGCGACGCAGACGCTGTGGATCATGGACGCCTACGGGTTCCTCATCGCCGGGTTCCTCATCACGATGGGGACGCTGGGCGACCGGATCGGCAGGCGCCGCCTGCTGGTGACCGGGATGACGGCCTTCGCCGCCGTGTCGGTGGTCGCGGCCTTCGCTCCCAGCGCCGAGCTGCTGATCCTGGCTCGGGGCCTGCTGGGGATCGCCGGTGCCACGCTGATGCCCTCGACGCTGTCGTTGATCTCGAACATGTTCTCCGACGCGCGACAGCGCGCGGTGGCGATCGGGGTGTGGGCCACGATGTTCGCCGTCGGCATGGCCGCCGGACCCGTCGTCGGTGGCGCGCTGGTCGACACGTTCTGGTGGGGCGCGGCGTTCCTGCTCGCCGTCCCCATCGCCGTCGTCGTCCTGGCAGGCGCGAAGGCCCTGCTGCCCGAGTACGCCGATCCGACCGCGGGCCGGCTGGACCTGGTCAGCGTCGCCCTGTCACTGGCGGCGATCCTGCCGGTGATCTACGCCGTCAAGCACGCCGCCGCCCACGGTCCCGACGCGAGCACAGCGATCCTCCTCGCCGTTGGCGGCGTCGCAGGCGCGGTGTTCGCGCGCAGGCAGCGCCGCCTGGCCTCTCCCCTGCTGGACGTCACCCTGTTCACCGACCGGGCGTTCTCCGCGGCACTCGCCGTGCTGCTGATCGGACTGGTCGGGGTTGGCGGGAGCATGTACCTGGTCACCCAGTACCTCCAGTTGGTCGAAGGCCTGACCCCGTTCGCGGCGGGCTTGTGGATGGGGCCACCCGCCTTGGCGATGTTCACCGCCGCCATCGGCGCGCCCCTGGTCGCCAGGCGGGTGCGCCCGGGCCTGGTCATGGCCGTCACCCTGGGGCTCTCGGTGATCGGCTACGCGCTGCTGGCCACCGCGGGCACCGGGGAGGCGGCTCGCGTGGTGGCCGGGTTCGCGTTCGTCTACCTCGGCCTCGGCGCCATCGCGGCCCTGGGCACCGACATCGTCGTCGGCGCCGCGCCTGCCTCGAAGTCCGGTTCGGCCGCCGCGCTCTCCGAGACCGTCCAAGAGCTCGGCATCGCCGTCGGCGTCGCCCTGCTCGGCAGCCTCACCACCGCCCTCTACAGCGCCCGCGTGGACGCGCCCTCAGACGTCTCACCCGAGGTCGCCGACCGTCTCACCGGCAGCCTCTCCGACGCGCTCTCGGTCGCCGACCAGGTGCCCGCCGACGTCGTGCGGGCCGCGCAGGAGGCGTTCACCACCGGAGTGAACACGGCCTCGGCCGTGGCCGGCGCGGCCATCCTCGTGGCGACGGCGCTGTGCCTGATCGCTCTGCGGCACGTGCGTCCCCTCGGGCAGGACCAGCAGCGGTAACCCGCTCGACTACCCTGGTCACACAGGAGGGGGCATGAACGACGAGAGTGAACCCGTTGACGGGCGCAGGGCCAGGGGCAGCAAGCGGCGCGCCGAGATCATCGAGGCCACTCTCGCCGTCGTCACCCGTGACGGCGCCGCCGGCGTCACCCATCGCACCGTCGCCAAACAGGCCGGCATGACCACCAGCCTGAGCACCTACTACTTCGCCACCCTCGACGACCTCCTCGTCGCGGCCCTGTCCAGCGTCGCCGACGCCTACACCGCCCGCATCCGCGCCATCATCGACGGTCCCGGCGACAAGCTGCGCGGGTTGGCCGAGCTCATCGTCGAGTCCGCCGGACCCGGTCGCGAACGCGCCCTTGCCGAACGCGAACTGTCCACCCTGGCCGCACGCCGCCCGGCACTGGCGCCGGTGGCCCGTCGCTGGCGGGAGAACGTCGCCGAGCTCGCCACCACCCTCACCGACGACCCCACCGCGATCGCCGCGATCGTCGCCGCCTCCGACGGCCTGTGCACCGCCATCCTCATCGACAACGTTCCCGCCGACATCGAGTACGTGCACCGCGTTCTCCGCCGAGCCCTCGGAACCCACCGCGAGGCGCCCACCACAACGCGCTGAAGCGGTGGACGTCAGCGCCGCGGTCATCCCCAGGTGAGCGGATCCAGGTGGAGGTAGAACCGCTGGCGGTCGATGTCGAGCACGATGTCGTAGCCGTCAGCGAAAGCCTGGTCGGCACCGCTCGCCCGGTCCTCGTCGGCCCACGTCTCCCGCGCGTTGGCCAGGAGCAGCGCGATGTCGGCGTAACGATCGGCCTTCCCGAGGCGCCCGAGGTCGATGAACCCGGCGAAGGCGAGCGTGTCCGGGTTCAGCATGATGTTGGGAAGACAGAGGTCGCCGTGGCAGACGACGGTGTCGGCAGCCTCCTGCGCCGCGCGTTCCTCGACCTGCTCCGCCAGTCTCACGAGCAGGTCCCGCGGCGGCGTCCGCTGCTGCTCCTCCGGCAGAAAGTCGGGGTTGACCGCGCCGCGCGCGACGACGTCCTGGGCGGTGGCGAACATCCGTCGCAGCCCGCGCTCAAATGGACAGTCCTCTGTGGACAGACCGTGCAACCCGCGCACGGCGTCGGTGATGGACGGCCACGCGCGGTGCAGCGACTGCATCGGCACGCTGTCAGCAGGCACTCCGACCACAGTGCTGGTCACCAAACAAGCGGCGTCGTCATCAACGGTCCAGTCGAGCACCCTGGGACAGGGGACTCCCTGGGCGCTGAGCCACTCGACGCGGTCCCGCTCCTGCTCAAGAAGCTCCTGGTGTTGCGCGGGCACACTCTTGGCGAACCGAGAACCGTCAGCGTGACGGAAGACGCTGGCACCGGACTCGCCGCCCGTGACCGGCTCCCACGTACCCGGATGGTGCCGACCAAGCCAAGACTCGCGCACAGAGAGATCCTTACGTTGTCCTCAAGGAGGTTCCGCCACAGAGGCCTGTCGTGGCCAGACGCCAGTCTGGCATCCGTCCGCAACTGCTTTCTCCCAGGCGTACCTGGCCACATTGGACACCGCCGAAAGCGGGAGAGCACGACGCCCGGGCCGGGACGGCGAAGCGCATCGCACCGTTCGCGGGCCCATGGACGTGTCGTGACGACCTGGGTCATCCATGGGCCCGCGAACGGCATGCGGTCACCGCGACCGGCGGGAACTGGGGTGGCTCGCGTTGCGCGGTGACGTGGTCAGCCGGTCACGGTGAGCGTGGTGGACAGCGGAAGGCTCGCCGAGGATGACCCGATCGACACGACCCGTGGCCCCGCTCCCGTGGCCCAGGCGTGGGTGGTCGTGTTCCAGTGCTTCAGCTGCTGGGCGTCCACCCGGATCGTCACGCGCTTGCTCTCCCCCGGTTTCAGCTCCACCTTGGTGTAGCCGACGAGGGCCTTCTCCGCCTGCGGCGCGCTCACTTGGCCGCTGGGGCCGAGGTAGACCTGCGCCACCTCCTTGCCCGCGCGTTTTCCGGTGTTGCGCAACGTGAAGCTCACGTCGAAGCCGCCTCCGGCCGCCGGGACCGCACGCGCGTCGCTGTAGGCGAAGCTGGTGTAGGACAGGCCGTGGCCGAACGGGAACAGCGGCTTGACCTTCTTCTTGTCGTACCAGCGGTAGCCGACGTGGATGCCCTCCGAGTACCGCTGCTCGTCGCCGACGCCCGGATAGCGCTCCGGGTCGTTGGCCACCGGGTGGCTGTTCTCGTCGACCGGGAAGGTCTGGGTCAGCCGACCACTGGGGTTGGCGTCGCCGAACAGCAGCGCGGTGGTCGCCTCCGCCCCGGTCTGGCCGGGGTACCACATGTCCAGCACCGCGGCGGTCCGCGCGAGCCACGGCATCGTCACCGACGAGCCGGTGTTGAGCACCACCACCGTGTTCGGGTTGGCCTTCGCCACCTCGGTGATCAGCTGGTCCTGGCGTCCTGGCAGGCCGAGGGTGGGCCGGTCGACGCCCTCGGAGCCGTCGTCGAAGGCGAAGACCACCGCGGTCCTCGCCTTCGCGGCGGCGGCGACGGCCTGGTCGATCGCGGCCTGGGCGGCTTGCGGGGTGACCCAGCTCAGCCGCGCGGTGAGCGCGGACTCCAGCGGGGCCGACCCGGTCAGCACCAGCTTGTGCGTGCCCTGGGTGAGCCGGACGACGACGCTGGTGGTCGCGCCGAAGACCTCACCGGCCTCGATCGGGGCACCGTCGTCGATCGTGAGCGTGGCGTAGCCGCCCTCCACCCGCACCGCGATCCGGTAGTTACCGGTGACCGGCGCGGTCAGCGTGCCCTCGTGGAGGGTGCCCGAGGCACCGGGCTCCAGCCTGCCCTCGGTGAACGCGGGGGACAGTGCCGCTCCGGGGTTCTCCCCGACCCGCTCCTCGCCCACCGAGTAGGTCACCGTGCTGCCCGCCCCGGCGCGGGCGCGGATGGTGTCGATCGGCGCGGAAGCCTTGTCCGGGACCACGTGCGCGCTGCCGAGGCCGGTGACCTTCGGCTCCTCGGCGGTCGGCCCGATCACCGCGATGGACCCGCCGCCGGTCAGCGGCAGCGCCTGGTTCTCGTTGCGCAGCAGGACCGCGCCCGCCTCGGCCACCTGCTGGGTGACGCGGGCCGCGCCGGGCAGGTCGCGGGACGGGCGCGGCTTCTGGTTGGCGCCGACCAGGCCGTGCTTGTCCATCTGGGTCACGATCCTGCTCACCGACCTGTCCAGAGTGGACATCGGGATCGTGCCGTCCGACACGGCCTTGCGCAGCGCGTCGCCGAAGTAGGTGCCGCCGGGCACCGAGCCGCCGGTGGACTGGCTCCAGTCGATGCCCAGCTCCTGGTCAAGGCCCTTGCTGATCGAGTCGGTGCTGTGCGTGGCCAGCCAGTCCGACATCACCCAGCCCTGGAAGCCCCACTGCTCGCGCAGGATCGTGTTCAGCAGCTCCGCGTTGCCGCACGACGGCGTGCCGTTGAGCTTGTTGTAGGCGCACATCACCGAGCTGACCCCGGCGCGCGCCGACGCCTCGAACGCGGGCAGCTCGATCTCGCGCAGGGTCTGCTCGTCGACGGTGACGTTGACGTTCTCCCGGTTGTGCTCCTGGTTGTTCTCCGCGAAGTGCTTGGCGGTGGCCAGCAGCCCCTGGCTCTGGACGCCCTGGATCTGCGCCGCGGCGGTGCGCGCCGTGACCAGCGGGTCCTCGCTGAAGGTCTCGAAGTTCCGCCCCGCCTGCGGCACCCGGATGATGTTCATCATCGGCCCGAACACCAGGTCCTGGCCCAGTGCCCTGCCGTCGCGGCCCATCACCTCGCCGTAGGCGCGGGCGAGCTGGTCGTCGAAGGTCGACGCCAGCGCGATCGGCGCGGGCATCGCCGTGGACGGGTGCCGGTTGAGCCGGATCCCGGCCGGGCCGTCCGCCGCGCGCAGCTCGGCGATGCCCAGCCGGGGAACGCCGGGCAGGTAGCCGACGCTGAACAGCCCCGAGAACGTGACCGTCCAGTGCACGAAGGACAGCTTCTCGTCCAGGGTCATCTTGGCGACCAGTGGGTGCACCGCGGGCTGCGCCGAGGCGCCCGGGGTGCTGCCGAGCAGCAGCGCGACGCTCAGCGCCGCGCCGACCAGACGCGGGACGAGCCGACCGCGTCCAGGCATGGTGGTTCCCCTCCGAATCAGCAGCTGTGGCACTCAGTCCTCCCGCACCAGGACCGCCTGGACCGGGCACATCGCCTCGGCCTCGCGGACCCGCTCGTGCAGGCCGGGCGCGGGCTCCGGGTCCAGGACGACGACCAGCCCCTGGTCGTCGTCCTGGTCGAAGACCTCGGGCGCGGTGAGGACGCACTGCCCCGAGCTGACGCACCGGTCGGTGCGCGCGCTGACCCGCATCACCAGGTGACCGGGAGCTCGTAGACCCCGAACAGCGTCGCGTCGTGCTTGAACGGCAGCTCGTCGAGCTCCACGGCCAGCCGCAGCTGAGGGATCTTGCCGAACAGCGCCCGGAACGCGATCTCCAGCTCCGCCTTGGCCAGGTGCTGGCCGATGCACTGGTGCGGGCCGTAGCCGAAGGCGAGGTGGTGCCGCTCGGTGCGGTCGACGTCGAACTCGTCGGGCCGTTCGAAGGCGCGCTCGTCCCGGTTGGCCGCCGCGGCGAGGGCGATCACGCTGTCCCCCGCCTTGATCAGCGTGTCGCCGACCTGGATGTCCTCCTTGGCGGCGCGGCGCAGCCAGTCACCGCTGGAGTGGTAGCGCAGCAGCTCGTCGATGACCTTGGGCCACAGCTCGGGGTTCTCCTGCGCCCGCGCGACCACGTCCGGGCGGTCCATCAGCGTCAGCGCGCCGAGCCCGACCATGTTGGCGCTGGTCTCGTGGCCGACGATGAGCAGCAGCAGCGAGGTGTGCACCAGCTCCTCGTGGGTCAGCGCGCCGGTCCGCCGCTGCTCCACCACCAGCCTGCTGATCAGGCCCTCGTCCGGGTCGGCCTCCTTCTTGGCGCACAGCTCGTCGAGGTAGGTGTAGAGCTCCATGAAGGCGGTCTGGGTCTCCTCGGCGGTGGCGCTCTGCACCGGGACCGAGGAGCGGGAGTGGAAGAACTCGCGGTCGGCGTAGGGCACGCCGAGCAGCTGGCAGATCACCTGGGTGGCCAGCGGCAGCGCGAGCGCCTGGTTGAGGTCGACCGGCCCGCCGTTGGCGAGCATCTTCTCCACCAGCTCCTCGGTGACCTGCTCCAGCTCCGGCCGCATCTCCCGGACCCGCTTCACGGTGAAGTCCGAGGTGAGCATGCGCCGGTAGACGCCGTGCTCCGGCGGGTCCATCCCGACGATGGTGCGGAAGCCCTCCGCGGTGCCCTCCTCACTGGCGGCGAGCGTGGCCAGCCGGTGCGGCTCCATGCTCAACCTGTTGTCCTGCAACAGGGTTCGGGCCTCGTCGTAGCGGGTCACCAGCCAGGTGGGCACGCCGTTCCACAGCGTCCCCCTGACCACCGGCCCCTCCTCGCGCATCCGGGCGTAGCCGGGCGGCGGGTCGAACGGGCACGTTCTGCGCATCGGGAACGCGGGCGCGTCCTGGGTCTCGGTCATCTCAGTGCTCCTCGTTGTCTCTCGCTCGTCACGGGCCGTGCTCATCGCAGGAAACCGCGCGCCTCGCCCCACCCGGCCGCGACGTCGGCCTCCATCTGCCGCAGCCGCGCGGTGATCACCTGGTCGAAGCCGTCGAGCAGGTACTCGTCGCCCGGTTCGGACTCCACGCCCGCGCCGGAGGTGATGAAGCGCTCCAGCAGCTCGCCGAGGCTGTCGCCGGGCGCGAGCCTGCCGATGCTGTACTTGTCCGAGCCCTTCAGGTCCGGGAAGGCCGCGCCCCGGTAGAGGTAGACGTCGCCGAGCAGGTCGATCTGCACGGTGGTCTGCGGGTGCGACCGGGGGCGCATGTCCTTGTCGTTGATGCGCAACAGCTTCGCGTCGGCGCCCATCCGCAGGCTGTGCAGCGCGTAGCCGTAGTCCACCTTCAGCGTCGGGGTGTGGCTGCGGACCCGCTCCTCGAAGACCGCCAACGCCTCCTGCAGCGCGATCCGCTCGGCGACGGGCAGGCTGTTCTCCGTGCTGTTGCTGTAGTCCTCGCGCAGGCTCAGCGTGTCGATCGGGCGCTCCGGCGCGGCGTCGTTGAGCTCGGCGATGAAGTCGACGAGATCGGTGAGCCGGTCGGCGCGGCCCGGCAGGATGATGTAGCTGAAGCCGAGCTTGATGCCCGCGTCGCGTTCCTGGCGCAGCTGCTGCACCCGGGTCAGGTTCTTCCTGACCCTGGTGAAGGCGTTGCGCTTGGTGGTGGTCTGCTCGTACTCCTCGTCGTTGAGGCCGTAGAGCGAGGTGCGCAGCGCGGACAGGTCCCACAGCCCCGGCTGGCGGTTGAGGGTCTGCTCGGTCAGCGCGAAGGAGTTGCTGTACATGGGCATCCGCAGCCCGCGGGCGGCCGCCCTGGCGACGAGCTCGCCGAGCTGCGGGTTGGTCAGCGGTTCGAGCCCGCCGGAGACGTACATGCCGGTCGGGTTGTCCAGCGGCATCTCGTCGATCAGCGACGCGAACATGGCGTTGCCGTCGGCGAGGGAGGACTGCTGGTAGCGCGCACCGGTCGCCCGCGCGCAGAAGCTGCAACGGAACATGCAGGTCGGCCCGGGGAACAGCCCGACGATCCTGGGGAACATGTAGGTGCCGTGCAGCGCCGCGTCCAGCGCGCCGTCGCGCTCCAGCGGCAGCAGCGTGTTGACCCAGTACATCCCGGCGGGCCCGGTCTCGACGGCGGTGCGCAGCTGCGGCACCTCGCCGAAGAGCTCCAGCAGCCGCGCGAAGTCGTCCCGGCCCACGGCGAGCTGCTCGCGCGCCTGCTCCAGGGTGGTGAACGGTTCGGTGCCGTAGATCCGCGCGAGCGCGACGAGTCCGCTCGCCAGCCGCTCGGCATCCTCGGAGCCGGTGCGGGCGAGCCCGGCGACCACGGGGGTCAGCTCCCGCGCCGCCACAGCGGGGTCGGCCGTGGGGTGGGCGCAGGAGGAGATCGCGGTGGATTCCAGGTGCAGCGCGGTGTTCATGGCTTGCCTTCCGTTCGTTGCGCTGTTCTCGGCCGGGTGTTCACGCCGTGCGCTGCTCGCGCTGCAGCCAGCGGCTGGTCACCTGCGCGCCGTTGCCCGCCGCGATCTGGACGATGTCGGAGACCCTGCGGATGTCCTCGCGGGAGACCGTGGTGCCGGTCGGCAGCGCCAGCACCCGGTCGGCGAGCCACTCGGTGTGCGGCAACGGGGCGCGCACCGCGTCCCGGTACGGCGGCCGCTGGTGGCACGCCGGGGAGAAGTACCGTTGTCCCACGACGTTCTCCGCGCGCAGGACCTCCAGCAGCAGGTCGCGGTGGATACCGGTGACCTGCTCGTCGATCTCCACGATCACGTACTGGTAGTTGTTGCGCTGGCGCTTGTCGAAGCCCACCACGGTGACCCCGGCCAGCTCGGCGAACTCGGCGCGGTAGCACTCGTAGTTCTCCAGGTTGCGGGCGATGGCCGTCTCGAAGGCGTCCAGCGAGGTGAGCCCCATCGCGGCGGCGGCCTCGCTCATCTTCGCGTTGGTGCCCGCCTCCTCGGGGACGCCCTCGTGGCTGAAGCCGAAGTTGTGCAGCGCGCGGACCCGGCGGGCCAGGCCGTCGTCGTCGGTGACGATCGCACCGCCCTCGAAGGCGTTGACGACCTTGGTCGCGTGGAAGCTGAACACCTCGGCGTTGCCGAACCCGCCGACGCGACGGCCGTCGTGGGTGCAGCCCAGCGCGTGCGCGGCGTCGAAGAACAGCTTGAGGCCGTTGTCGGCGGCCACCTTCTCCAGTTCGTCGACCGCGCAGGGCCGCCCCCACAGGTGCACGCCGAAGATCGCTGTGGTGCGCGGGGTGACCAGCTCCTGCACCAGCTTCGGGTCCATGCAGCCGGTCGCCGGGTCGATGTCGCAGAACACCGGGTCGAGCCCGAGCCAGCGGACCGCGTGCGCGGTGGCCGCGAAGGTCAGCGACGGCATGATCACCTCGCCGCTGAGGTCGGCGGCGCGCACCAGCAGCTGCAGCGCGGCCGTCGCGTTGCAGGTGGCGATGCAGTTGCGCACCCCGGCCACCTCGGCAACGCGTTCCTCGAATTCCCGCACCAACGGACCGCCATTGGTCAGCCACTGATTGTCCAGCGCCCAGTCCAGCCGGTCGAAAAATCGCGCCCGGTCCCCGATGTTCGGCCGGCCGACATAGAGGGTCTGCATGAACGCCTCTGGCCCACCGAACAAAGCAAGGTCGTCAACACCACGCTTCATAACTGCTCATCACCCCAGATGACCGCGTACCGACCAGGTACGACTTGGCGAGGCTAACACGGCGTAAATCGAAGGAATGTCGGATTATCAAAGAATTCTAATTGCCCCAAAAAGGGCACGACAAATCACGCGACCTCGGTCGCGACATCACTTTCACAGAAGAGTGTGAACTTATCCGGAAGCCGGTCGCCCCGGGTCGGAAAAATAGATATCCTCGGCGCGAGAATAGCTCGACCGCCGACTACAGGGCGAAATCGATCACATACCCCTCTGGTTTCTGGAGACCACCATGAACGTCCCGTTCCTCGATGTCCGCGCCGCCTACCTCGACCTGCGCGAGGAGATCGACGCCGCGGTGCTGCGGGTGCTGTCCTCGGGCTGGTACCTGCTCGGCCCGGAGATCGAGAGCTTCGAGTCCGAGTTCGCCGCGTACTGCGGGGCGCGGCACTGCGTCGCCGTCGGCAGCGGCTGCGACGCGCTCGAACTCACCCTGCGGGGCCTGGGCATCGGCCCCGGCGACGAGGTGATCGTGCCCTCGCACACCTTCATCGCCACCTGGCTCGCGGTCTCCGAGGTCGGCGCCCTGCCCGTCCCGGTGGAGCCGGACGAGCGCACCCACGTGCTCGACCCGGCCCTCGTCGAGGCCGCGATCACCCCGCGCACCAAGGCGATCATGCCGGTGCACCTCTACGGCCACCCCGCCGACACCGACGCGATCGGCGAGATCGCCGCCCGGCACGGGCTGCACGTCGTCGGCGACGCCGCGCAGGCGCACGGCGCGCGGGTGCGCGGCAAGCGGGTCGGCTCCACCGGCACCGCGACCGCCTTCAGCTTCTACCCCGGCAAGAACCTGGGCGCGCTCGGCGACGGCGGTGCGATGGTGACCGACGACCCCGAGCTGGCCGAGCGGGTCCGGCTGCTGCGCAACTACGGCTCGAAGGTCAAGTACCAGCACGAGGTCCAGGCGACGAACTCCCGCCTCGACGAGGTCCAGGCCGCCGCGCTGCGGGTCAAGCTGCCGCACCTGGACGCGTGGACCGACCGCCGCAGGGCCGTCGCCGACCGCTACCTCACCGAGCTCGCCGGGCTGCCGGATCTGGAGCTGCCGCACGTCGAGCCCTGGGCGGAGCACGTGTGGCACCTGTTCGTGGTGCGCACGCCCCGCCGCGAGGAGCTGCGGCGCGCGCTCACCGAGGCGGGCATCGGCAGCCTGATCCACTACCCGGTCCCGGTGCACTTGTCCCGGGCCTACGCCGACGAGCGCCGGCCGGAGGGCAGCTTCCCGCTCGCCGAGCGCGCGGCCGGGGAGGTGCTGAGCCTGCCGATGGGGCCACACCTGTCCGACGACGAGGTCACCGAGGTGGTGAGCGCCGTGAGGACGGCGCTCACCCGGCAGACCAGCCCGGCGTGACCCGGGGGCCTGTTTCAGGAGCCCGTGGTCGCGACAGCCGAGCAGAGCCCGGCTGTCGTCGACCGAGGCTCCCGGAACAGGCCTTTGCGGCATCGGCGTGTCCTACGCGCGGGTGCCGACGAACAGGCCGACGGGGCGAGCGGGTTCGCGGCCCTGGATGAACTCCAGGTCCACGAAACCCGCCGCCGCGAAGGCGTTGTCGTACTGCTCGCGGGTGAACAGCGTGCACTCGTGCTCGTCGAGGAAGTACCTGCTGCCCTCCGGCGTGGCCACCGTGTAGTGCACCTGCATCCGGCTCACGCCGCCGTCGCGGACCGCGTGCGAGACCCGGCCGATGGTGTACTCGCCCTCGCGGATGATGTCGCCGGCCACCCAGCCCGAGGTGTAGGTGTCCGGGAACCACCACGGTTCGATGACGATGACGCCACCGGGTTCGAGGTGGTCGCCCATGCACTTCAGCGCGTCGCGCAGGTCCTGCTCGGTCTTGAGGTAGCCGACCGAGCTGAACAGGCTGACCACGGCGTCGAACTTGCGGCCGAGGTCGAAGGAGCGCATGTCGGTCTCGTGCAGCGGGACGGAGTCCGGCAGCAGCTTCCGCGCGTGCTTGATCATCGCGTTGGACAGCTCAAGGCCCTCGACGTCGCCGACCTCGGCGAGGAAGGTGGCCAGGTGCGCACCGGTGCCGCAGGCCACGTCGAGCAGCGAGGTCACCGAGCCGCGGCGGGCGGTGACCAGTCCGAGGGTGTCCCTGGCCTCCTGGGCGAAGTCCTTGCCCCGGCCCCGGTAGACCATGTCGTAGATGTCGGCGTCGTCGGTGACGAACATGTCGATTCCTCTTCTTGTTGCTGTGTAAGGGTTTCAGGACCGGTGTTCGGCGGTCAGCCGTTCGAGCACCCCGACCACCTCGGCCGGTGAGGGGTCGGCGAGCACCTCGGCGCGCAGCTTGGCCGCGGCCTCGGCGAAGGACGGGTTCTCCAGCACCCGCACGAGCTTGTCGCGCAGGCTCCTCGGGGTCAGGTCGGCGGGTCGCTGCAACAGGCCGGCGCCCAGTCGCTCAAGCTGCTCCGCCTTGAGCACGGAGTCGTACATGTCGGCGAGCATGATGTGCGGGACGCCTGCCAGCAGCGCGGACGACCAGGTGCCCGCGCCGCCGTGGTAGACGATCGCCGAGCAGGTCGGCAGCAGCGCGTGCATCGGCACGAAGTCGACGAGCCGGGTGTTGTCCGGCACGCGCGGGAGCAGCTCGCGCTGCGAGGAGTCCAGCGTCGCGATCAGCTCGATGTCCAGGTCGGCCGTGGCCTCGATCAGGTCGGCGACCGAGACCCCGTCGCCGCCGAGCGCCTCCCGGGCGCTGACACCCAGGGTGAGGCAGACGCGCGGCTTCTTCGGGGCCTCGTGCAGCCAGTCCGGGATCACCGACTTGCCGTTGTAGGGCACGTACCGCATCGGCACGATGCGCTGCGGCAGCGGCAGCCTGGTGCTGGCCGGGGCCTGGTCGATGGTCCACTGGCCGGTGACGACCTCCTCGTCGAACTCCGCACCGAAGCGGTCCAGCGTCCAGGTCAGCCACTCCGCGAGCGGGTCGTCGCGGTGCTCCGGCGGCTGCTCGGCGAGCCGGTCCAGGAACAGTCCCCTGGTCCGGGACTGGACGTCCGGCCCGCCCCAGAGCAGTCGGGCGTGCGCGGCCCCGGTGACCCTGGCGGCGACCGCGCCCGCGTAGGTGAACGGCTCCCAGATGACCAGGTCCGGCTGCCAGCTCCTGGCGAAGGCGACCAGGTCGTCCACCATGCCGTCGTTGACCTTGGCGTAGAGCAGCGGCGTCAGCATGGTCTGGATGCCGAGGGCGAAGTCCCAGGTGACGATCTCCGGCCGGTCCTCGGCCAGGTTCACCTCGGGGTGGTCGCTGTTGGTGCTGCTCTGCTGCTGGGCGAAGTCGTGCACGGCGTGGTCGGTGCCGACCGGCACGGCGGTCAGCCCGGCCTGGGTGATCGCCTCGGTCAGCGCGGGCTGGCTGGCCACGCGGACGTCGTGCCCGGCGGCGCGGAAGGCCCACGCCAGCGGGACGGAGCTGTAGAAGTGCGTGTTGTGCGCGAACGAGGTGAACAGCACCCGCATCGCTTCTCTCCTTACCAGTCAAGTACGGCCATTCGCGGGCTTATGGACCTCTTCCGCGTCGGGAAAGGGTCCATTCGCGGGCTTATGGCCGGACGGTCGCCCGGAGGACGCCGCGGGTCACGGGGGACCTCCTGCGTCGGAGGACGGGGGCCTCGACGGAGAAGGTGGGGAAGGTGGTGAGCAGGGTTGAGAGGGCCGCTTCGGCGGTAAAGCGGGCTAGGGGTGCGGCTAGTTCGCCTTGGGGGGCAAGGGGATCGGGGCCTTGGCGGTGGATGTCGAAGTGGTCGGGGTCGGCGTAGACCTCGGGGTCGCGGTTGGCCGCCGCGAGCAGGACGGCGACCTGGCTGTCCGCCGCGACGGTGTTCCCGCCGATCTCCACGTCCGTGTGGGCGACCACCGTGCGCACGTGCTCCGGCGGGTCGAACCGCAGGGTCTCCGCGACCACCTTCGGCGCGAGGGCCGGGTCGGGGCGCTGGTCCCCCAGGGCGAGGACCGCGTTGGTGACCAGGCTCGTCACCGCCGGAACACCGTGCACCACAAGCAGAACCGCCGCCGCGAGCGAGTCCCCGTGCTTGCCCGACTCGCGCAGCTGCTCGCCGAGTCCGTCGAGTGCGTCCACCAGCTCGCGGGCCGGGGCGAGCCGCTGCGGGCTGAGCAGCGCGTCCTGGGCGATGCCGACCGCCGCGCAGTACCCGGCGAAGCGCTCGTCGTCCTCGATCCCCAGCAGCTGCGCCAAAGTCCGCACTGCGACGGGGAAGGCGAAGTCCCCGACCAGGTCGAACGGGCCGTCGATCGCTCCGAGCAGCTGCTCGCAGACGCCTTCGGCCACGGCGCGGTGCCGCCCGACCGCGTCGGGGCCGAACTCCGCGGCGGCCTGCCGCAGCAGGCGCTCCCGGTCGGCGGCGTCGAGGCCGAGGTAGGAGTTCTCCAGCGGCAGAACCTGTTGCGCGGCCGGTGTTCCGTCGGCCTTGCGCACGCCGAAGCGCGGGTCGGCGAGGATCTGCCGACCCAGCTCGTGCCCGGCGACGACCCAGGTGCCGAGCAGGTTCTGGTGCATCCCCCGTTCCCGCGCCGCCGCGTAGAACGGGCTCGGGTCATCGGCCTGGCCACGCAGGACGAGGGCGTAGGCGTCGCCGAACATGCCCACGTACCACTGGGTTCCGCGAACCAGCTGCATCATGCCGCCGAGCTCGCTGTCGGTGAGAGTGCTCATCGGTTGTGCTCCGTCCACTGTGGATCAGCCGCGAGCGCGCGCAGCCAGTCCTGGACGGACTTGGCCGCGACGTCGGCGTGCTCCTGCATCATCGTGAAGTGGTTGCCGGGGACGTCGACCGTGGAGTGCGCCGCCGCCCACGACGACCGCCAGTCCCGCTCCCCCGACCAGTGCGCCATCGGCTCCGAGGCCCGCAGCAGCAGCGTCGGCGCCTGGGTGGCGTTGCGCTGCCGCTGCGCGAGGTGCTCGTCGTAGAACCCCATCGCGGTGAGACGGAAGTCGTCCATCGCCACGTAGGAGGACTCTCTGGCGAAGGTCCACCGCGCCAGCTCGTCGCGCCAGGCCGCGAGCACGTCGCGGTCGGCTGCCGAGTAGATGTCGGCGAGCACCACGGCGGCGGGGCCGGTTCCTGCCGCCTCCAGGTGACTGGCGAGCGCGTTGGCCATCGTCGCCCCGCCGGAGTGTCCGAAGAGGACGAATGGCCGTCCCTCGGTGTGCCTGCGGACCGCCTCGGCCTGCACCGCCAGGGCGTCCTCGAAGGTGGAGGGCAGCGGCTCGTCCCTGCCGTAGCCGGGCAACGTCAGCGCGGAGACCTGGCGCACGCCGCGGAACTCAGTGGCGAACCGCGCGAACTCGTGCGGTCCGGCGATCGCCGCCGTGCCACTGCAACAGATCAGCTCCGGCAGCTCCGGCCCGTCCGCGATGCGCACCAGGCCGGGCAGCTCGGTCACGGTCTCGGCGGTGAAGCGCGGCCGGAACCGCGCCGCGTCGGCCAGCAGCGTGACGAACTGCGGGATGGTGTCGTTCTCGGTGGCCTGCCGGTAGAGCCGGTCCAGGAAGCCGCCGGAGGTCTCCTTCGCCCCTCCCCCGGCCGCCGCCAGGTGCTCGGCGAGGGCCTTCGGCGTGGGGTGGTCGAAGGTCACCGTCGCGGGCAACGTCACCCCGATTGCGGCGTTCAGCCGGTTGCGCAGGTCAATGGAGGTGAGGGAGTCGAAGCCAAGTTCCAGGAACTCGCGCTCCGGGTCGATCTCCGCCGCCGACGCGTAGCCGAGCACCGCGGCGACCTGTTCGAGCACCAGATCATCCACATTGGACACGTCCGCCGCAGCGCGGACCTTCTGCTCGACGAAGTCGCTCAGCAGCGGGCTCGGGCGCATGGCGGTGAACCCAGCACCGAAGGCGTCCCAGTCGACGTCGGCGACGACCACCACCGGTTCGCTGCGGCCCGCCGCGTCGGCGAGCGCGCGCACCGCGAGGTCTCCCGCCATGCCGGGCAGACCACCACGCCGCAGGCGGTCCTCGTGCGCGAAGTCGGCCGCCATCCCGGACTCCGCCCACGGCCCCCACGCGATGGAGGTCGCCGCTAGCCCGTCCGCCCGCCGCTGTTCAGCGAGGGCGTCCAGGTAGGCGTTGGCCGCCGCGTAGTTGCCCTGTCCCGCCGCGCCCACGGTGCTGGCGAAGGAGGAGAACAGCACGAACGCGTCCAGGTCACTGGTCAGCTCGTGCAGGTTGCGGGCACCGTCGACCTTGGGCCGCAACACGTTCCGCATCTGCTCGGCCGTCAGCGTCTCCAGCAGGCCCGCGTCGAGCACTCCCGCCGCGTGGATCACCGCGTTGACCGTGGGCACCGCACCGAGCAGCTCGGCCAGTGCGGCTCGGTCGGCGGCGTCGCAGGCCGCGATGGTGACCTTGGCTCCGGCGGCGAGCAGGTCGGCTTCGAGGTCCGCGCTGCCGTCGGCGTCCCGTCCTCGGCGGCTGGTGAGCACGATGTGCTCCGCTCCGTTGGTGGCCAGCCACTTCGCGACCTGGGCACCGAGCGCTCCGGTGCCGCCCGTGACGAGCACCGTGCCCTTGGGGCGCCAAGCCGTCCCGGTGGGCGACGAGGCCCGCTCGACCCGGCGCGCGAGGACCCCGGAGGCCCGGATCGCGAGCTGGTCCTCCCCGGTTCCGCGCAGGATGCCCACGAGTCGGCCGACTGCGCGCTCGTCCAGGTGCTCCGGCAGGTCCACGAGCCCGCCCCACCTGTCCGGGTGCTCCAGCGCCGCGACCCGGCCAAGCCCCCAGACCTGGGCCTGTTCGAGATCGCACACCCGGTCCGAACCACCGACGGAGACGGCTCCGCGCGTGGCACACCACAACCGGGTGTTCCCCAGCGCTTGCAGCAGTTCGAGGGTCCGCGTGACCGGCAGCAACGAGAGCACGCCATCGGGAGCGTGGCCGGTCAGATCGACGTCCGGGCCCACGACCGTGGCACCGCGCTCCGCCAGGGTGGCGGCGACCGGGTCACCGTCGTGCGCGACGACGAGCCAGTCACCGAGCGGCACATCGCTGAGCGGATCAGTTACCGGCCGCCAAGCGATCCGGTACCGCCAGGAGTCCACAGTGGATCGTTCGGCGTTGTTGCGCCGCCAGGAGTTCAGCGCTGGCAGCACGGACCGCAGCGGCGCGTCACCATCGACGTCGAGGAGTCCGTCCAGGTTCTCCTCTTCGACGGCTGCCCAGAACCGGTCATCAACGGAGCTCGCCGGTGCCACCGGTTCGGCGGGAACGGCCTGCGGCCAGAACCGCTGCCGTTGGAAGGCGTAGGTCGGCAGATCGACGTGACGGGTCGCGGGCAGCACCGCGCGCCAGTCCACCTCGCCGCCGCGCACGTGGACGACGCCGAGCGCCGACAGCGCCGTGCGGGCTTCGTCGCGGTTGCGGCGCAACGCCGGAGCCACCGCGACGCGCTCGGTCACGGACTCCTCGGCCATCGGGGTGAGCACGGCGTCGGGGCCCAGTTCCACCATCGTCCGGACACCACGGGCTTCGAGGGTCTTCACGCCGTCGGCGAACCGCACCGCCTCGCGGACGTGGCGGACCCAGTAGTCAGCGGTGTACTCGGTGACCACGTCACCGGTGAGGTTCGAGACGACCGGGATCTTCGGAGCCGCGTAGGTCAGTCCCTCCGCGACACGCCGGAACTCCGCCAACATGCCGTCCATGCGGTGCGAGTGGAACGCGTGACTCACCTTGAGCCGCTTGGTCTTCACGTCCAAGGACTCCGCCAAAGCGACGACGGCGTCCTCATCACCGGACAGCACGACAGAGGTGGGGCTGTTGACCGCGGCGATGCTCACGCCCTCGGGCAGCTCGATCGAGTCCTCGGTCGCCTGAACAGCGACCATCGCGCCACCGGTCGGCAGCGCCTGCATCAGGCGACCGCGCGCCTCCACCAGCCGACACGCGTCCTGGAGGGAGAACACACCGGCGACATGCGCGGCGGCCAACTCGCCGATGGAGTGTCCGAGCAGGTAGTCAGGCCGCACACCCCAGCTTTCGAAGAGCCGGAACAGAGCGACCTCGAACGCGAACAACGCGGTCTGGGTGAACGCGGTCTGGTCGATCTGGTCTTCGGTCATCTCACGGATCGGCAGCTCGAACTCCGCGCACACCTCGTCGAACGCGGTGGCGAAGGCCGGGAACGCCTCGTAGAGCCCACGCCCCATGCCGAGCCGCTGCGACCCCTGACCGGAGAACAAGAAGGCCAGGCGACCCTCGGTGACCGTTCCGGTGATCACGTCATCGGAGTAGCTGCCCGAAGCGAGCGCGGAGAGCCCGTCGCCGAAGACGACGGCGCGGTGCTCCAGCGCGGCTCGCCCGGTGGCCAGCCAGTAGGCCGCCTCCGTCCGGTCGATCTCCGCCCTTGCCAGCCGCCCGGCCTGCGCCTTCAGCGCCTCGGCGGTCTTGCCCGACACCAGCAGCGGCAGCTCCGTTGTGGTCTCGGCCGGAGTCGTCCCGACGGCGGCCGGGGCCTGCTCGATGATCACGTGCGCGTTGGTGCCGCTGATGCCGAAAGCCGAGACGGCGGCGCGACGGGGCCTCCCCGTCTCCGGCCACCGCTGCGCCTCGGTCAGCAGCGACACCGCGCCCGCCGACCAATCGACCTGCAGCGTCGGCGTGTCCACGTGCAGCGTCCGAGGCGCGATGCCGTGCTGCATGGAGAGCACCATCTTCATCACGCCCGCGATACCGGCAGCGGCCTGCGTGTGTCCGAGGTTGGACTTCAGCGACCCCAGCAGCACGGGGGTTTCCCGGTTCTGCCCGTAGGTCGCCAGCAGCGCCTGCGCCTCGATGGGGTCACCGAGGACCGTGCCGGTGCCGTGGGCCTCCACCACATCTACGTCTGAAGTGGACAGTCGGGCCGCCGCGAGCGCGGCACGGATGACACGCTGCTGCGACGGGCCGTTCGGCGCGGTCAGCCCGTTCGACGCGCCGTCCTGGTTGACCGCCGAGCCCTTGATGACGGCCAGCACCGGGTGCCCGTTGCGCTGCGCGTCGGACAGCCTCTCGACGAGCACCATGCCGACGCCCTCCGCCCAGGAGGTGCCGTCGGCCGCCGCCGAGAAGGACTTGCACCGCCCGTCGGCCGCCAGGCCGCGCTGCCGGGAGAACTCCACGAACATCCCCGGCGTGGCCATCACGGTCACCCCACCGGCGAGGGCCAGGGAGCACTCACCGTTGCGCAGGGCTTGCGCCGCGAGGTGCAGTGCGACCAGGGAGGACGAGCACGCGGTGTCCACCGTGACCGCCGGGCCTTCGAGCCCGAAGGTGTAGGAGATCCGCCCCGACACAACGCTACCCGCGTTGCCGGTCAGCAGGTAGCCGTCCGATGCCTCCGGCGTGGTCATCAGCAGCGCCGCGTAGTCCTGTCCGTTGGCGCCCGCGAACACGCCGGTCTGGCTGCCGCGCAACGACAACGGGTCGATCCCGGCGCGCTCGAACGCTTCCCACGACGTCTCCAGGAGCAGCCGGTGCTGCGGGTCCATCGACAGCGCCTCGCGCGGCGAGATCCCGAAGAACGTGGGGTCGAACTCGGCGACGTCGTAGAGGAAGCCACCCTCGCGGGTGTATGAACCGCCCTCACCGCCACCGAAGAGGCCGTCGATGTCCCAGCCGCGGTCCTGCGGCACCAGGGAGATCGCGTCGCCCCCGGAATCGACGAGCCGCCACAGCTCCTCCGGCGTGCGCACACCTCCCGGGAAACGGCAGGCCATGCCCACGATCGCGATCGGCTCGTCCGTCGCCGTCGCGGTTGGCGTCACCACGGCGGGCGTTTCCGCCTGTGCGCCAACCACTTCCGAGCGCAGGTGCTCGGCGAGCACGGCGGGCGTCGGGTGGTCGAAGACCAGCGTCGCGGGCAACGTCAAGCCGGTGGCCGCCACCAGGCGGTTGCGCAGCTCGACGGCCGTGAGCGAGTCGAAGCCCAGGTCTCGGAACGCCCGGCCGGGGTCGGTGACCTCGTCGGCGGAGTGCCCGAGCACGGCCGCGACCTGTCCGCGCACGAGGTCCACCAGCACCCGGCGCTGCTCCGACTCGGACAGCCCAGCGAGGCGGCCGTGCAGCTCGGACTCGTCCACCTCGGCCTGAGCTGCGCGGACCTCCGCGACCTCGGGCAGGTCGGCCAGCACCATGCTGGGCCGCACGGCGGTGAAGGCGGGCGCGAACCGCGACCAGTCCACATCGGACACCGCGAACACACCGTCCCGGACCCGCGCGAGCGCCCCGACCGCCGTCGCCGGGGTCATCGGCGGCAGACCGCCACGACGCAGGCGCTCGGCTGCTTCCGGCTCCGAGGTCGCCATGCCGCCTCCGGCCCACGGACCCCACGCGATCGACGTCGCGGGCAGCCCGTCGGCGAGCCGCTGCTCGGCGAGCGCGTCCAGGTAGGCGTTGGCCGCCGCGTAACCGCCCTGCCCGGCGGCTCCGACAACGCTGGCGAAGGAGGAGAACAGCACGAAGGCGTCCAGGTCACTGGTCAGCTCGTGCAGGTTGCGGGCACCGTCCACCTTGGGCCGCACCACATCCCGCAACCTCTCGGCGGTCAGCGACGCGAGCGCGCCAGAGTCGAGCACACCGGCGGCGTGGACAACAGCGGTGACGGAGTGCCGGGCCAGCACTGCGGCGAGGGCGTCCCGGTCGGCGACGTCGCACGCCTCCACAGTGACCGTGGGGTCGTCGGAGGTGCCACCGTTGCGGCTCACCAGGACCACGTGCTCGGCACCGTTGTCGGCGAGCCATCGTGCGACGTGCCCGCCCAACGCCCCGGTCCCGCCGGTGACCAGAACGGTTCCGCGCGGCTTCCAACCCCGTCCGAGTGCGCTGGAGGCACGGCCGAGGCGGCGGGCGAACACTCCCGACTCCCGGATCGCGACCTGGTCCTCGGTTCCCGAGGCCACAACCGCTGCCAGGCGAGCAAGCGCGCGGTCGTCCGGCTCGGCGGGCAGATCGACGAGGCCGCCCCACCTCTCCGGCTGCTCCAGCGCGGCGACGCGGCCCAGACCCCAGATCTGAGCCTGCTCGGGGTCGGTGATCCGGTCCGGCCCACCCACGGACACCGCGCCCTGCGTCACGCACCACACTGGCGCGGGGCTCTCACGAACGAGGCGCAGCGTCTTTTCCAGCGGCAGCAGCGAAACCACGCCGCTGGGCGCGACCTCCGAGAGGTCGTCGACAACCACACCGCCCAGGGCCTTCGCCACCGCTGCGACCAGCGTGGAGGCCTTGTCCTCCGCGAGAACGGCCCACGTTCCGGTCAAGGGAGCCGCGGTGCGGTCGCCCACGGGTTTCCAAGTGACGCGGTAGCGCCACGAATCCACAGTGGACATCTCGCGGCGGTTCCTGCGCCACGCGGACATCGCGGGCAGGACCTCGCGCAGCGGAGTGTCCCCATCGACCCGCAGCTCGTCGGCCAGGGCTTCGAGGTTCTGCTGCTCCACGGTCTCCCAGAACCGCGCGTCCACCGGGTCGGCGACCGTGGCGGTGGAGACCGCGTCGAGCCAGTAGCGCTTGTGCTGGAACGGATATGTGGGCAGATCGACCCGCTCACCACCGGCCAGGATTCGCGCGAAGTCCACATCGAGACCCTGCACGTGCGCCTCGCCGAGCGACATCAGGAACCGGTCCAGGCCACCCTCGTCGCGACGCAACGACCCCACAGCGGGACCGTCGATCCCCATCGTCAGCACGGGATGGGCGCTGCACTCGACGAACAGACCATCCAGCTGGGACACCGTCTCGTGGAACCGCACGGTCTGCCGCAGGTTCCGATACCAGTACCCAGCGTCCAACTCCGCCGTGTCGATCTTCGCGGCCGTCACTGTCGAGTAGAACGGGATCTCCGACGAACGGGGCTTGATCGGCGCGAGAACGCGCGCCAATTCGTCTTCGAGGGCTTCGACCTGCGCGGAGTGCGACGCGTAGTCCACAGGGATCCGCCGTGCCCGAACGCCAGCGGCCTCACACCGCACCATCAGTTCGTCCAGCGCCTCGGGAGTACCGGAGACCACAATCGACCTGGCGCCGTTGACGGCGGCGATGGACAGCCCTTCGGTCAGCTCCACGTCCTCGGCGGTCACCGAGACCATGCCGCCCTGGCCCGACAACGCCAGGATCGCCTTGCTCCGCAAAGCAACCACCAGCGCAGCGTCCTCAAGCGACAACGCACCCGACACAGCAGCAGCCGCGATCTCACCCTGCGAATGACCAACCACCGCAGCAGGCTCAACGCCATACGACCGCCACAGAGCGGCCAGAGACACCATCACGGCCCACAACACCGGCTGAACGACGTCGACGCGCTCAAGCGGACCGGACAGTTCCTCGAACAAGTCCCACTCGACGTGCGGCTTCAACGCAGCCGCACATGCTTTCATCGACTCCGCGAACACCGGTTCCGACAACAGCTCCACGGCCATGCCGGACCACTGCGAACCCTGGCCCGGGAACACGAACACCGGACGGTCCACAGCACCGGCCACACCTCGGAGCACACCGGGCTCATCGGCGATGAGCCCGGTCAGACCGGCCCTGAAGTCCTCCGAGGTCGAGCCCACCACGACGGCGCGGTGGTCGAACCGGGCACGGGTGCTCGCCAGCGAGAAACCGATGTCGAGTGGATCACCGTCCACAACGGACAGCAGGCGGGAAGCCTGGTCCCGCAACGCCTCCGGCGACTTCGCCGACAACACCCACGGCACCACTCGGTGCACCGGGCGCTCACTCGGCTCGTCCTCCACATCGGGGGCCTGCTCGATGATCACGTGCGCGTTGGTGCCGCTCACGCCGAAGGACGACACCCCGGCGCGGCGCGGAGCCCCGGTGACCGGCCACTCCGTGGACTCCGTCAGCAGGGACACCGCGCCGGCGGACCAGTCGATCTGCCGCGACGGCTGGTCGATGTGCAGCGTCTTGGGCACGACACCCGCTCGGATCGCGTGCACCATCTTGATCACACCGGCCACCCCGGCGGCGGCCTGGGTGTGACCGATGTTCGACTTCACCGACCCCAGCAGCAGCGGACGCGCGCGATCCTGCCCGTAGGTGGCGATCACCGCCTGCGCCTCGATGGGGTCGCCGAGCCGCGTGCCGGTTCCGTGCGCCTCCACCACGTCCACCTGGTCGGCGGACAGCCGCGCGTTGTCCAACGCGGCCTTGATCACGCGCTGCTGCGACGGCCCGTTCGGCGCGGTCAGTCCGCTGGACGCGCCGTCCTGGTTCACCGCCGAGCCCTTGATCACCGCGAGCACCTGGTGACCGTTGCGGCGCGCGTCCGACAGGCGCTCCAGCAGGACCAGCCCGGCGCCCTCGCCCCACCCGGTCCCGTCGGCGGCGTCGGCGAAGGCCTTGCAGCGGCCGTCGGTGGCCAGCCCGCGCTGGCGGCTGAACTCCACGAAGATCGTCGGGGTCGCCATCGTGGTCACCCCGCCCGCGAGGGCGAGCGCGCACTCCCCCTTGCGCAGCGACTGGGCGGCGAGGTGCATCGCCACCAGCGACGACGAGCACGCCGTGTCGATGGTGACCGCCGGGCCCTCCAGGCCGAGGGTGTAGGCGATGCGGCCGGAGGCCACGCTGCCGGAGTTGCCGGTGCCGAGGTAGCCCTCGACGCCCTCCGGCATCTCGTGCAGCCGCGAGGCGTAGTCGTTGTAGATGACCCCGGCGAACACGCCGGTCCGGCTGCCGCGCAAGGACGTCGGGTCGATCCCGCCGCGCTCGAACGCCTCCCACGCGACCTCCAGCAGCAGCCGCTGCTGCGGGTCCATGGCCAGCGCCTCACGCGGGGAGATCCCGAAGAAGGCCGGGTCGAAGTTCCCGACGTCGCGCAGGAAGCCGCCCTGGCCGACGTAGGAGCGGCCGGTGCTCTCCGGATCCGGGTCGTAGAGCTCCTCGGTGTCCCAGCCCCGGTCCGGCGGGAACGGCGACACGGCGTCGCCGCCGCGCGCGACCAGGTCCCACAGCTGTTCCGGCGAGCCGATGCCACCGGGGTAGCGGCAGCTCATGCCGACGATCGCGATGGGCTCGCGTTCGGCGTCGGTCACCTCCTGGAGCTGCTGCTTGGTCTGCCGGAGGTCCGCGGTGACCTGCTTGAGGAAGTACCGGAGCTTGTCCTCGCTGGACATCGCAGCTTCCTTTCCCACGGGGCGCGTCATGAGATCCCGAACTCCTTCCCGAGGAGCTCGAACATCTCGTCGTCGGTCGCCGAGTCCAGGTCCCGCGCGGACTCGGGTGCCGGGCTGTCGAGACCGGCCAGCACCGCGGCCAGCCTGTCCTTGATCCGCCGCCGCGTGTCCTCGTCCGCGGTGAGCGTGGCCAGTCCGGCCTCCAGCCGGGCGAGGTCGCCGAGCACCGGTCCCGCGGTGTCCACCGCGGCCGGTGCGATGGACTCGGCGAGGTGCCCGGCGAGCACGGCGGGCGTCGGGTAGTCGAACACCAGGGTCGCGGGCAGGCGCAGCCCGGTGGCGGTGGTCAGCCGGTTGCGCAGCTCGACGGCGGTCAGCGAGTCGAAGCCCAGCTCGGTGAACCCGCGACCGGCCTCGACCACGGCGGCGTCGGCGTGCCCGAGCACGGCCGCGACCTGCGACCGGACCAGGTCGAGCAGCGCACGGTCCCGGTCCTGTTCGGACAGTCCGCCGAGCCGCTCCAGCAGCGAGTTCGCGTCCGGGACGGCCGAGGCGTCCACAGCCCGCCGTGTTGACCCGCGCACCAGGCCGCGCAGCAGCGGCGGGACGGGGCCGGCCGAAGCCCGCAGCGCGGTCGGCGCGAGCCGCACCGGGACCACGAGCGCGTCCTCCCCTGCGACCGCCGCGTCGAACAGTGCGAGCGCCTCCACAGTGGACAGTGCGGCCATTCCCCCGCGTGACATCCGCGAGCGCCGGTCGGCGTCGAGGTGGCCGGTCATGCCGCTGGCCTCCTGCCACAGGCCCCACGCCAGGGAGCTGCCGGGCAGCCCTGCCGCCCGGCGGTGCTGGGCGAGCGCGTCCAGGAAGGCGTTGGCCGCCGCGTAGTTCGACTGCCCCGCACCGCCGAAGGTGGACGCCGCCGACGAGAACAGCGCGAACATCGACAGGTCGCGGTCACGGGTCAGCTCGTGCAGGTTCCACGCCGCGTCCACCTTCGGCCGCAGCACGGCATCGAGGCGCTCCGGCGTCATCAACTCGATCACGCCGTCATCCAGGACTCCGGCCGCGTGCACCACCGCGCCGAGGTCCGGGATGTCCGCGAGCAGAGCGGCCACGGCGTCCCGGTCCGCGACGTCACACGCCACGACCCGGACGTCAGCGCCCAGCTCCTCCGCCAGCTCGGCGATCCCGGGCGCCTCCGCGCCGCGCCGTCCGACCAGCACCAGGCTCCGCACGCCATGCTCGGCGACGAGGTGCCGGGCGACGAGACGGCCGAGCACACCGGTGCCTCCGGTGATCAACGCGCTCCCGGTGGTGGCGGGCACGGTGGTCTCGGTGGCCGGAACCCTGGCCAGCCTCGGCGCGTAGGCGACACCCTCGCGCAGCATGACGCTCGGCTCCCCGGACGCGATCGCGGCGGCCAGCGCCTCACGCGAGGAGCTGGAATCGATGTCCACCAGCACGAACCGGTCCGGGTGCTCAGCCTGCGCGGAGCGCACCATGCCCCACACCGCCGCGTTGGCCAGGTCGGTGACGTCCTCGCCGACCGCTCCCCTGGTGACGAACACGATGCGCTTGTCAGCCTGCGACTGGATGGCCTCCAGCGCGTGACGCGCCGCTTCGTGCACCGCCTCCGGAGTGTTCGCTGTGGACTGCGCGCAGACCAGAACGGTGTCGGCGTCGTCGTGGCTGCCGAGGTCGAAGACATCCGGTCCGAGCACGGTCCACCGGCTCGATGAGTCCGAAGTGGACACTTCGGCCCATTCGACGCGGAACAGCGAGTCCCGGTAGCTGGTGCGGGCCGCGCGCATCTGCTCGGCGGACACCGGCCGCAGCACCAGAGACTCGATGGTGACGACGGGGCGGCCGAGCGGGTCGGTCGCGGTGATCGACACCGAGTCCGCGCCGTTGGGCGTCACGCGCACCCGCAGCGTCGACGCTCCGGACGCGTGCAGGCTGATCCCGCTCCACAGGAACGGCAACCGCCCCTGCTCGGAGTCGGCGAGGAACCCGCCGAGGCCCACAGCCTGCACCGCCGCGTCGAGCAGCGCCGGGTGGACCCCGTACTGGCTGGCCTCCGATGCTTGCGGCAGAACGACTTCGGCGTGCACGGCGTCGGCGGAGCGCCACGCGGCTCGCAGCCCTTGGAACGCCGGGCCGTACCCGTAGCCGGTGTCGGCGAGCCGGTCGTAGAACCCGTCCAGCTCGACCTCGTCCCCGGCGGGCGGCCACGACATCTCGGCGGCGGGCACCGAGGCGGGCGCGAGCACGCCGCTGGCGTGCCGGTCCCATTCGCCGCTGAACTCGATGCCTTCGGCGGCGGTGTCCTCCGGACGTGAGTACACGCCCAGGGCGCGGCGACCGGACGCGTCGGGGGCTCCCACGGTGACCCGCAGCTGACGTCCACCGCGCTCGGGCAGCACGAGCGGCGCCTCCAGGGTCAGCTCTTCGACCTGGTCGCATCCGGCCTGGTCACCGGCGCGGACGGCGAGCTCGACGAAAGCCGTGCCGGGCAACAGGACCGTGCCCATGACGGCGTGGTCGGCCAGCCACGGCTGCGTGGACAGGGCGAGTCGCCCCGTCAGCACCAGGCTGTCGTCCTCCGGCGACTGCACGACCGCGCCCAGCAGCGGGTGTTCGGCGGCGCCGATGCCAGCGGACGCGACGTCGCCGGTGCTGGTGGGCGGTTCGAGCCAGAACCGCTCCCGCTGGAACGGGTACGTCGGCAGATCGACACGCCGTGCGCCGGGAAACACGCCGGTCCAGTCCACTGCGGCCCCGAGCGTGTAAGCCTCGCCGACCGACAGGAGGAACCGCTCCAAGCCACCCTCGTCGCGGCGCAGCGAACCCACGGCCGGAGCGTCGATCCCCATCGTCAAGACCGGATGCGCACTGCACTCAACGAACAGGCCATCGAGCTGCGAGACCGTCTCGTGGAACCGCACGGTCTGGCGCAGGTTCCGATACCAGTACCCTGCGTCCAACTCCGAAGTGTCGATCTTGGCGGCTGTCACCGTGGAATAGAACGGGATCTCCGACGAACGCGGGCGAATCGGCGCGAGAACCCGCGCCAGCTCGTCCTCGATCTCCTCCACATGCGCGGAATGCGACGCGTAGTCCACCGGGATCACCCTGGCGCGGATGCCGTCGGCCTCGCACTGCTTGACGAGGACCTCCAGCGCGGCCGGATCACCCGACACCACGGTCGAGTTCGGCCCGTTGACCGCCGCGACCGACAGCCCCTGGGGAAGGTCCAGGTCAGTGGCGGCGACGGACACCATGCCACCCTTGCCCGACAGAGCCAGGATCGCCTTGCTCCGCAGGGCAACCACCAGCGCAGCGTCCTCAAGGGACAGCGCCCCGGAGACCGCCGCCGCGGCGATCTCACCCTGCGAGTGACCGACGACCGCAGCAGGCTCGACGCCGTAAGAACGCCACAAAGCAGCGAGGGAGACCATCACCGCCCACAGCACGGGCTGCACAACGTCCACCCGCTCAAGCGGACCGGTCAACTCCTCGAACAAGTCCCACTCGACGTGCGGAGCAAGGGCGGAAGCACACGCGGCCATCGACTCCGCGAACACCGGCTCCGACAGCAGCTCCACGGCCATGCCGGACCACTGCGACCCCTGACCCGGGAACACGAACACCGGGCGATCGCTGGTGGCAGTTCCCAGCACCGCGTTGGGCGCGGGCAGACCGGCCGCGATCGCGGCGAGCCCGGCGCGCAGCTCAGCACGGCCGCCGACCACCACAGCCCGGTGGTCGAAGGCGGTGCGGCTGGTGACCAGGGAGAAGCCCACATCGGCCGGGCTGTCGTCCACAAGGGACAGCAGCTGCTCCGCGCGGGCGCGCACGGCATCGACGGTCCGGCCGGACAGCACCCACGGGACCACCCGCGCGTCGGTACCGGCTTCGGCAGGTTCCTCGGCGGCGGGCTCCTCGATGATCACGTGAGCGTTCGTGCCACTGATGCCGAAGGACGACACACCGGCGCGGCGCGGGCGGTCGCCGCGCGGCCACGGCTGCGGCTCGGTGAGCAGTGACACCGACCCGGCCGACCAGTCGATCTTCGTGGACGGCTCGTCGATGTGCAGTGTCCGCGGCAGCACACCGTGCCGCAGCGCCAGGACCGCCTTCATGACCCCGGCGACGCCCGCGGCGGCCTGGGTGTGACCGATGTTCGACTTCAACGACCCCAGCAGCAGCGGGCGCTCCCGATCCTGCCCGTACGTGGCGATGAGCGCTTGGGCCTCGATCGGGTCGCCGAGTGTGGTGCCGGTGCCGTGCGCCTCCACCATCTCGATGTCCGAAGTGGACAGCCTGGCCGAGGCGAGCGCGGCGCGGATGACGCGCTGCTGCGACGGGCCGTTCGGCGCGGTCAGCCCGTTCGACGCGCCGTCCTGGTTGACCGCCGAGCCCTTGATGATCGCCAGCACCGGGTGCCCGTTGCGCCGTGCGTCGGAGAGCCGTTCCACCACCAGCATGCCGACACCCTCGGCCAGGGCGAACCCGTCGGCAGCCTCGGCGAACGCCTTGGACCGGCCGTCGGCTGCGAGCCCGCGCTGGCGGCTGAACTCCAGGAACATGTCCGGCGTTGACATGATCGTCACACCACCGGCCAGAGCCAGCGAGCACTCACCGTTGCGCAGGGCCTGCGCCGCGAGGTGCAGCGCCACCAACGACGACGAGCACGCGGTGTCCACCGTGACCGCCGGGCCTTCGAGCCCGAAGGTGTAGGAGACCCGGCCCGACAGCACGCTCGCGCCGTTGCCGGTCGCCATGTAGCCGTCCAGCGTCTCCGGCGCCCCCTGGAGCAACGGGGTGTAGTGCTGGCCGTTGGTGCCCGCGAACACGCCGACTGGCTTGCCGCGCAGGGAAACCGGGTCGATCCCGGCGCGTTCGAACGCCTCCCAGGAAGTCTCCAGCAGCAGGCGGTGCTGCGGGTCCATCGCCAGCGCCTCGCGCGGGGAGATCCCGAAGAACGCGGGCTCGAACCCGGCGACGTCAGCGAGGAACCCGCCGTGGCCGACGTAGGAGGTGCGGCTCGCCGCCGCCTCCGGATCGACCAGGTCGTCGATCCGCCAGCCCCGGTCCTCCGGGAACGGCGTGATCGCGTCCACTCCCCCGGAGATCAGCTCCCACAGCTGCTCCGGCGTGCGCACGTCGCCGGGGAACCGGCACCCCATGCCGACGATGGCGATCGGCTCGTCGGAGCCGACGACCACCGTCCGCTCCTCGGCCTGCCGCGCGCCCGCCACCTCGGTGAGCAGGTGCCTGGCGAGCGCGGTGGCCGTCGGGTAGTCGAAGACCAGCGTCGCGGGCAGCTTGAGCCCGGTCGCCGTGGTCAGCCGGTTGCGCAGGTCCACGGCGGTCAGCGAGTCGAAGCCCAGCTCGGAGAACGCCCGCCCGGCCTCCACGGCCTCCGGCGACGCGTGCCCGAGGACAGCGGCGACCTGAGCGCGAACCAGCTCCAGCACGGTCCGTTCACGCTCGGACTCCGGAACCTCGCCGAGGCGGCGCGCCAACGGCGACCCGTCCCCCTCGGCTTCCCCTTGCGCGGCAAGCGCTTCGACCTCGGGCAGCTCGGAGATCAACCGGCTCGGTCTGGCGGCGGTGAACCCGACGGCGAACAGCTCCCAGTCCACGTCGGCGAGCGCCACGAGCGTGTCGTCGTGGTCCATCGCCTGCTGGAGCGCGGAAAGCGCCAGGTCCGGCGACATCGGCCGCAAGCCGCGGCGGCGCAGGAACTCGGTGAACTCGTCGTTGTCGCCGCCGTCCCAGGGGCTCCACGCGACCGAGGTCGTGGGCAGGCCGCGCGAACGGCGGTGCTGCGCGAGGGCGTCGAGATAGGCGTTGCCCGCCGCGTACGCCCCCTGACGACCGCTGCCCCATACGCCGGCGACAGCGGAGAAGAACACGACCTGCCCGGGGAAGTCGCCGAGCTGGTCCACAGCACCGGTCTTGGCCGCGACGACGGCGGTGAACTCCTCGCCTGTCATCTCGTCGAGCGGAGCCTGGTCGAGCACGGTCGGCGCGTGGATGATCGTCGTCGGCTCGTGTTCGGCGATGAGCGGCACGAGGTCGGCGGAGGCCGCGACGGTGACAACCTGCTCGGCACCGTTGTCGGCGAGCCACTCGGCGGCACGCGCCGCCAGCGGACCGTCTCCTCCGGTCACCAGAACGGTCCCCGTGGGACGCCAGGTGCGCACCGGCTCGGTGACCTGCGCGCGCTCCAGCCGCCTGCCGAAGACACCGGTCGCGCGCACGGCGACCTGGTCCTCGTCACCGCCGAGCACAGCGGTGAGTCGCCGGACCGCGTCGTCATCCACAGTGGACGGAAGGTCCACGAGTCCGCCCCACCGCTGCGGGTGCTCCAATGCGGCGACCATGCCCAGGCCCCACACGCGCGCCTGCGCGGGGTTCTCCAGGGCCTCGGCGCGGCGCGTGGACACAGCGCCCTGGGTCACGCACCACAGCGGCGCGTCGATCCCGGCATCGCCCAGCGCCTGAAGCAGCGAGAGCGTGGGAAGCACCGATCCGTCGAGCGCGAGCAGCGACAGCACACCGGCCGGGCTCAGGCCGCGCAGCCGCTCCGCCAGCCCTTCCCGCGTCGTGTCGGTGACGTCGATGACCTCGGCGTTCAGCGCGTCCACCCAGGGCTGCCGCCCGGAGGTGACCACGATCCAGGTGCCGTCGAGCTGCTTGGCCGGCTCGGGCAGCGACCGCCATGCGATCCGGTAGCGCCACGACTCCACAGTGGACAGCTCGCGGCGGTTGCGCCGCCACGTGGACAGCACGGGCAGCACAGCGCCGAGCGAGGAGCGGTCCTCAGTCCGGAGGGTGCGGGCGAGAGCTTCCAGGTCCTCGCCTTCGACGGCGGCCCAGAACCCCGCGTCCACGGGGTCCTCCGCGCCGGACTGACGGGTGGCGGCATTGAGCCAGAACCGCTCCCGCTGGAACGGGTAGGTGGGCAGGTCGATCCGCCGCGCCCCGGGGAAGGCCGGGGACCAGGTGACGGGGGCACCGTGCGCGTACGCCTCGGCGACCGAGGTGTGGAACCGCTCCAGTCCGCCTTCGTCGCGGCGCAGCGACCCGACGGCGACGGCGTCCTCGGAGATCCCGGCGGTGAGCACCGGGTGCGCGCTGGTCTCGACGAAGAACCGGAAGCCCTTGTCAGTCAGCTGCGACACCGTCTCGTGGAACCGCACGGTCTGGCGCAGGTTCCGGTACCAGTACCCCGCGTCCAACTCCGAAGTGTCGATCTTCGCGGCCGTCACTGTCGAGTAGAACGGGATCTCCGATGAGCGAGGCTTGATCGGCGCGAGAACACGCGCCAACTCCTCTTCGATCTCCTCCACATGCGCGGAATGCGACGCGTAGTCCACCGGGATCACCCGAGCACGGACACCCTCGGCCTCACACCGCTTCACCAGAGCTTCCAGAGCCGCCGGATCACCAGAAACCACCGTCGCATGAGGACCGTTCACCGCCGCGACGGAAAGACCCTCGGGAAGGTCCAGGTCAGTGGCGGCGACGGACACCATGCCGCCCTTGCCCGACAACGCGAGAATCGCCTTGCTCCGCAAAGCAACCACCAGCGCAGCGTCCTCAAGCGACAGAGCACCCGACACCGCAGCAGCCGCGATCTCACCCTGCG